>NZ_LR215729.2:0-740000 GCF_900682675.2 Pseudomonas marincola
CATACGATTTAGGGGATATCAGTGTCTGTGGAACTTTGGCAGCAGTGCGTAGAGCTTCTGCGCGATGAACTGCCTGCTCAGCAATTCAACACCTGGATACGTCCATTACAAGTTGAAGCCCAAGGCGACGAGCTTCGTGTCTATGCACCGAACCGTTTTGTGCTCGACTGGGTCAATGAAAAGTATGTAGGCCGCTTACTCGAGTTGTTGAACGAGCGCTCGGACGGCCATGCGCCTGCTCTTTCCTTATTAATAGGCAGCCGCCGCAGCCCTGCTCCGCGTCTGGCTCCTCAGGCGCCCGTGCAGCAACCACCTGCTCCGCAGCCAAAAGCACCTGAGCCGGTTCAGCCCGAACGCCAGGAGCCTGTGTATAACGAGCCACAAGAGTCGGACCCGTCACGTTCGCGGTTCGACACCATGGCACAGGGCGGTGGGACTCAGCCTCCGGCTCAGCAGCCGCAGCGCCATGAACGCTCGGTACAGGTTGAGGGTGCGCTGAAGCACACCAGCTACCTCAATCGCACCTTTACCTTCGACAACTTCGTTGAGGGTAAATCCAACCAATTGGCCCGCGCTGCAGCCTGGCAGGTTGCCGATAATCCAAAGCACGGCTACAACCCGCTGTTCCTTTACGGCGGCGTCGGCTTGGGTAAAACCCACCTTATGCACGCTGTGGGTAACCATTTGCTGCAGAAGAATCCGAACGCCAAGGTTGTTTACCTGCACTCGGAGCGTTTTGTTGCGGACATGGTCAAGGCGTTGCAGCTCAACGCTATCAACGAATTCAAGCGCTTCTACCGCTCGGTGGACGCGTTGCTGATCGACGATATTCAATTCTTTGCCAAGAAAGAGCGTTCACAGGAAGAGTTTTTCCACACGTTCAACGCCCTGCTTGAAGGCGGTCAGCAGGTCATTCTTACCAGTGACCGTTATCCGAAAGAAATTGAAGGGCTTGAAGAGCGTCTGAAATCGCGTTTCGGTTGGGGCCTGACCGTTGCGGTCGAGCCGCCCGAGCTTGAAACCCGTGTTGCGATTCTGATGAAGAAAGCTGATCAGGCAAAAGTTGATCTGCCGCACGATGCTGCCTTCTTTATTGCACAACGCATCCGCTCCAACGTGCGTGAACTTGAAGGTGCACTCAAACGTGTTATTGCGCACTCCCACTTCATGGGCCGTGATATTACGATTGAGTTGATTCGTGAGTCGCTAAAGGACCTTCTGGCACTTCAAGATAAGCTGGTTAGCATTGATAATATTCAGCGTACGGCTGCTGAGTATTACAAGATTAAGATCTCCGACTTGCTGTCCAAGCGTCGTTCACGTTCGATTGCACGGCCTCGTCAGGTGGCGATGGCGTTGTCGAAAGAACTCACGAACCACAGTTTGCCGGAGATTGGTGATGCGTTTGGCGGTCGTGACCACACAACGGTGTTGCATGCTTGCCGCAAGATTGCTGAACTTAGGGAATCCGACGCGGACATCCGCGAAGACTACAAGAATCTACTGCGAACACTGACTACTTAACCAAGGCTGTTGCCTGGCCCGTTACTGGCGCAAGTAACGCAGTAGGCCTACAACAGACTCTTAGAATTCGTATCGCAATTTCACGAGGCAAGGGACTAGACCATGCATTTTACAATTCAACGCGAAGCCCTGTTGAAACCCCTGCAACTAGTCGCCGGCGTAGTTGAACGCCGTCAGACCTTGCCGGTTCTCTCTAACGTACTGTTGGTCGTTGAAGACCAGCAGCTGTCGCTGACCGGTACTGACCTTGAGGTCGAACTGGTGGGCCGCGTAGCGCTCGAAGACGCTGCAGAGCCAGGTGAAATCACCGTGCCTGCGCGCAAGCTGATGGATATCTGCAAGAGCTTGCCGAGCGATGCCCTGATCGATATCCGCGTGGAAGATCAGAAGCTGCTGGTTAAAGCCGGGCGCAGTCGTTTCAGTCTGTCGACCTTGCCTGCCAACGACTTCCCGACTGTCGAGGAAGGCCCAGGCTCACTGACGTTCAATCTGGTGCAGAGCAAATTGCGCCGCCTGATTGAACGCACCAGCTTCGCAATGGCTCAGCAAGATGTTCGCTACTACCTCAACGGCATGCTGCTAGAAGTACAAAGCGGTGTGCTGCGCGCTGTAGCAACCGACGGCCACCGTCTGGCGATGTGCTCGATGCAGGCTGAGATTGGTCAGGCGGATCGCCACCAAGTGATTGTGCCGCGCAAAGGTATCCTCGAACTCGCGCGTTTGCTCACCGAGCAAGATGGCATGGTCAGCATCGTTCTGGGTCAGCATCACATCCGTGCAACCACCGGTGAGTTCACCTTCACTTCCAAGCTGGTTGACGGCAAATTCCCGGATTACGAGCGCGTATTACCACGCGGTGGCGATAAGCTGGTGGTTGCAGATCGTCAGGGTCTGCGTGAAGCGTTCAGCCGTACCGCTATTTTGTCGAATGAAAAGTATCGCGGTATCCGCCTGCAGCTTGCAGAAGGCCAGCTAAAAATTCAGGCCAACAACCCTGAGCAAGAAGAAGCTGAAGAAGAGATTGCAGTTGATTACAACGGCAGCTCGTTGGAGATCGGTTTCAATGTCAGCTACTTGCTTGATGTGCTGGGCGTGATGACAACCGATCAGGTGCGTTTGATTCTGTCCGACTCGAACAGCAGCGCATTGGTGCAAGAGGCAGACAACGACGACTCTGCTTACGTCGTTATGCCGATGCGCCTGTAACCACTCAATGTCCTTAAGCCGCGTCACTGTCACCGCGGTGCGTAATCTGCACCCGGTGACAATCTCCCCCTCCCCGCGAATCAACATCCTTCATGGCGCCAACGGCAGCGGTAAAACCAGCCTGCTTGAAGCCATTCATCTTCTCGGTTTAGCGCGGTCATTTCGCAGCGCACGCCTGCTCCCGGTTATCCAATACGAACAGCCTGTGTGCACAGTGTTCGGCCAAGTGCAGTTGGCCGATGGTCGTTTAAGCAGTCTGGGAGTTTCACGCGAGCGCCAGGGCGAGTTTCAAATTCGTATCGACGGTCAGAATGCACGCAGCGCCGCCCAGCTTGCTGAGACGTTGCCGCTGCAATTGATTAATCCGGATAGTTTCCGCTTGCTCGAAGGCGCGCCAAAGATTCGTCGGCAGTTTCTCGATTGGGGAGTGTTCCACGTGGAACCTCGATTCATGTCTGCATGGCAACGCTTGCAGAAGGCCCTCAGACAGCGGAACTCATGGCTCCGGCATGGTACACTTGACGCCGCGTCACAAGCGGCCTGGGACAGGGAACTGTGCCTCGCCAGCGACGAGATAGACACGTATAGGCGCGCCTATATTCAAGCGCTGAAACCGGTGTTTGAAAAGACCCTGAGTGAGTTGGTCGAGCTGGAAGGTTTGACGCTGAGTTATTACCGGGGTTGGGACAAGGATCGCGAGCTACAGGAAGTACTGGCTACTTCACTGCCTCGTGACCAGCAGATGGGACATACTCAATCTGGTCCACAGCGCGCCGATTTGAGATTGCGTTTAGGCGCACATAACGCCGCTGACATCCTCTCACGAGGCCAGCAAAAATTAGTTGTTTGTGCGTTGCGTATTGCGCAAGGCCACTTAGTTGAAAAGGCCAAGCGTGGCCAATGTATCTATCTGGTGGATGACTTACCGTCAGAACTGGATGAGCACCATCGCCGCGCTTTGTGCCGTTTGTTAGAAGACTTGAACTGCCAGGTGTTTATCACCTGTGTAGACCATGAATTGTTGCGGGAAGGCTGGCGCACGGAAACGCCAGTTGCCATGTTCCACGTGGAACACGGCAGCATCACCCAGACCCACGACCACCAGGAGTGAAGGCATGAGCGAAAACCAAACGTACGACTCCAATAACATCAAGGTCCTAAAAGGCCTGGATGCCGTACGCAAGCGACCTGGTATGTACATCGGTGACACCGACGATGGCAGCGGTCTGCACCACATGGTGTTCGAGGTGGTGGATAACTCGATCGACGAAGCGTTGGCTGGCCATTGCAGCGAGATCACTATCACCATCCATCCGGACGAGTCGATCACTGTTCGCGACAACGGTCGCGGCATTCCGGTGGACATCCATAAGGAAGAAGGCGTCTCTGCAGCTGAGGTCATCATGACCGTGTTGCACGCCGGCGGTAAGTTCGACGACAACAGCTACAAGGTGTCGGGTGGCTTGCACGGTGTGGGTGTTTCGGTAGTAAACGCACTCTCCAAAGAGCTGGTGATGACCATTCGCCGTGCCGGCAAGATCTGGGAGCAGACCTATTTCCATGGCGTGCCACAGGCGCCCATTGCAGCAGTAGGCGATACCGATACCAGCGGCACGCAGATCCACTTCAAGCCATCTGAAGATACCTTCGCCAACATCCACTTCAGCTGGGACATTCTGGCTAAACGTCTGCGCGAACTGTCGTTCCTTAACTCGGGTGTGGGTATCGTCCTCAAAGACGAACGCAGCGGTAAGGAAGAGCTGTTCAAGTATGAAGGTGGTCTGCGCGCGTTCGTTGAGTACCTAAACCAGAACAAGACCGCAGTCAACCAAGTATTCCACTTCACCGTTCAGCGTGACGATGGCGTGGGCGTAGAAGTCGCCCTGCAGTGGAACGACAGCTTCAATGAGAACCTGTTGTGCTTCACCAACAACATTCCACAGCGCGACGGTGGTACGCACCTCGCGGGTTTCCGTTCTGCCCTCACCCGTAACCTCAATGCTTACATTGAGCAGGAAGGCCTGGCCAAGAAACACAAAATCGCAACCACTGGCGATGACGCCCGTGAAGGCCTGACCGCAATCATTTCGGTAAAAGTACCGGACCCCAAGTTCAGCTCGCAGACCAAAGACAAGCTGGTATCGTCCGAGGTTAAGACTGCAGTTGAACAAGAGATGGGCAAGTACTTCTCTGACTTCCTGTTGGAAAACCCCAACGAAGCCAAAGCCGTCGTCGGCAAGATGATCGACGCTGCGCGTGCCCGTGAAGCGGCGCGTAAAGCCCGCGAAATGACCCGCCGTAAAGGTGCGCTGGATATCGCAGGTTTGCCGGGCAAACTGGCCGACTGCCAAGAGAAGGACCCTGCCCTCTCTGAACTCTACATAGTGGAAGGGGACTCCGCGGGCGGTTCTGCTAAGCAGGGCCGTAACCGCAAGACTCAAGCGATCCTGCCGTTGAAGGGTAAGATCCTCAACGTCGAGAAAGCGCGCTTCGACAAGATGATCTCATCGCAAGAAGTCGGCACGCTGATCACCGCTCTCGGCTGTGGTATCGGCCGTGAGGAATACAACATCGACAAACTGCGTTATCACAACATCATCATCATGACCGATGCTGACGTCGACGGTTCGCACATTCGTACCCTGCTCCTGACATTCTTCTTCCGTCAGTTGCCGGAGCTGGTTGAGCGCGGCTACATCTACATTGCTCAACCACCGTTGTATAAAGTGAAGCGCGGTAAGCAGGAGCAGTACATCAAAGACGACGAGGCCATGGAAGAATACATGACTCAGTCGGCTCTTGAAGACGCCAGCCTGCACGTGAACGAAGGCGCCCCTGGCCTTGCTGGTGAAGCGCTGGAGCGTCTGGTTAACGATTACCGCCTGGTGATGAAGACCCTCAAGCGTTTGTCGCGCCTGTACCCTATGGAGCTGACCGAGCACTTCGTCTATCTGTCTGGCGTTAGCGTTGAGCAACTGGCAGATAAAGGCATGATGGAAATCTGGCTCAGCCAGTTTGAAGCTCGTCTCAAAACCATGGAGAAGTCGGGCCTGGTTTATAAGACACGCCTGCATGAGGACACTGAGCGTCACCTGTGGCTGCCGGAGATCGAGCTGATCTCGCACGGTAACTCCAGCTACATCGTGTTCAACCGCGACTTCTTCGCCAGCAACGATTACAAGACTGTCACCAGCCTTGGCGATCAGATCAACAGCCTGCTCGAAGAAGGTGCCTACGTGCAGCGTGGCGAGCGCAAGAAGCCGGTAACCACCTTCAAGGAAGCCCTGAACTGGTTGATGACTGAAAGCACCAAACGCCATAGCATCCAGCGCTACAAAGGTCTCGGCGAAATGAACCCGGACCAACTCTGGGAAACCACAATGGACCCAGACGTACGCCGCATGCTCAAAGTGCGCATCGAAGACGCCATTGCCGCGGATCAGATCTTCAACACCCTGATGGGCGACGAAGTAGAACCACGCCGTGACTTCATCGAGACCAACGCTCTGGCGGTTTCTAACCTGGACGTTTGATGATGTATGTAGGTGGGCAGAGTTAATTGCCTCCCCCTATAAATAAAAAACCCAGATTGCCGAGAGGCGTCTGGGTTTTTTATGCAGCGTAGGATGGCAGCTATAGCTAGTTAACTTGGGATTAACCAGTAACACCGCTCACCCAAAGCAATTCGAAGTGCTATGACCGTGGGCGAGCTGTACATAACAGAATCTTGCTGAAGGGTTATTGGACAGCTCGCCACTCGCCCTCACTGTTCTTTGTAAAGCTGATGGTTGATACCGACGTCTTTTCTACTCCAAACATTTTGGCTGTGGCTTCAACGCTGCACTGGAAAACGTCATCGCGTGACTCTTCGCAGTTCTTTACATCTTTAACTTTGATCATGTCGGTGAGATTGATCTTAAGCCCCATACTCTTTGCTGCAGCCATAGAATCATTGATATCAGCCATCAGAGCCGCTTGAGCGTCTTCAACGCTAGGGGCCCCGCCGCCGCACCCCGCAAGTAGAGCCGCTACTGTGATAAGGCCTGCTTGAAATGAATTACGTATTACTTCCATGAAAACCTCTTAGATGTTGAATCTTATGATTTGGCCTGTACAGGGATAATCGCCTGTCGCCCATTTTGGGAGGATTCAGAGCGTGTACCGCCAAATTTGATAGGGTAGAAAATGTGCTGTTGGAGAGTGTGTTCATGTTGACGCTCAACGATGGGTCCACACTCGCCATGTGCACTGATTGCAACTTCACCTGTAAAAAGCATGCGCTGCGGCTGTTGTATCAACAGCCAGGTACCTTTCAGGCATCTCGCCGTGATGAGCTGCGATGGATGCTCATACCTCGAACGTTGGAGTCATGCTGTCCGAATGAGGTATGAGCGCAATACCGGCTTCAGCGAAGGTCTGTGCTCAAACTGGGGGTTCCGAATCCAGATAAAGTTGCATTAGATGCACTTAGATACTGAGACCAGAAACTGTTAAGCGCATCCATAGTCTTACCAGACCTGTAAGCGTGCTTAACCGAGTCTGTGACCAGGCCCGCGCCAGAGACGTAAACACGAGAACCTTGCAGGTCAGCGAATAGCCCTTTGCTTTGAGCAAGTTGGAGCTCTTTACTGACATTGAGCTGCTTGATCTGATTAGCTGCGTAAAAGCTGGTGTATTCAGAGTGTTCAAGCATGTCCGAGATCAGCAGGACTACACGCTCATGTACGCCTTGCTCGCGTTGCATGTCCTCACCCACTTTGTGCAGTGAGTTCATGATTTCGCTTTTAGGAATATCTTGCCGAGCGTCACGAAGACCTTTGACAAACTGCTGGCCAAAGCCACTCTGGAAGGCTTTTTTCTGAGTGCTGAGACACAGATCGAGGCTGCGTAACTTACGCATATTCACGTCATCACGTACCTCTCCTTCAAGCGGCATATCAAGCTCACCGGCATAGGCTAGGCGTAAATATTCACCTGGTAGAAATGCCGAAAAAGTGTAGAGCTTGACGCGATCACCGGCCTTCACGAAGCGATCAATTTGTCCCCAGCTGTTACGCTGCAAGTCCTCTGGCATCGGAATTGTTTGGTCGATGATGACTACCAGCTCGCGACCGCTACTCGCGGGTTTTAATTCGGTTAGACCACTGCGCGTATAGCAGCTTTGCAGATCGTTGCGTTCAGCCGCTAACGCTGCACAAGGCAGCGCTAGTGCAAGGATCAATGCCTTGGCAGTTTTCACGACATTGCTTCCTCTTTCTTGGCAGGAAAAAGGCCCAGCGCTTTAAGAGCTAGCTGCTGCTCGCGATATTCACGCAGTTGTTCCTCTGAGATATCCAGCGCACGACTGGTGACTGCCAGGCTCTCATCTGAGACACCTGTTACATCAGGGAAATCAGAGGCTTTAATCGTTGCATTGGGTTCAGTTTTCGCGACCAAAGGCGCTTGGACATCGACCACAGTGGCTGTGCCGGCAGGTATTTGAGTTTGTTCCGGCGCCAGGGCAATCGGTTCAGCTTGTATAGGACTGCCGGTTGTCAGGCTTTCTTCTGAGAGACTCGTTACATCAGGCAGCTCAGCAGAGTTCATCGCGACAGCGGGTTCAGTCTTGGCCACTACAGGCGCCTCAGCCTCGATCACGGTGACTGTTTCGACAGGCGCTTTAGTCGGAGTTAGAGCCTCAGAACTTACAGTTTTTTGCGTAACCTTGTCCGCTTTGTACTTCACATAGGCAAGGAAATTACGGTGTGACGTCTCCGTGCCATCCAACGCGCTGAGCACACTTGAGCTGGTTTGGTCGCGGCTAGATAGCAGAGTCTGTAACCGACGCAGCTTGTCGTCCGCATGGCTGGCGATGGCAATACGCTTTTGCTCCATGGCGTCCATCATTTCTTCTGCCGTTGCGTACTTATGTGTCAGGCGCCATGCCGTGTACGAGTGTGTGCCGGCAAAGTAATACCGACTGGCCAGCCAGATACTGATCCCTTGAATAGCGATATAAATCAACGACAACATAATGTATGTCGTCAAACTGGCCTGGCGAATGGCTGCCATTTTGTCTTCGATAGTCGCTTCCTGAGCTTCGTCGTTGATGGCCTGCGATTCTTCTGGAAGATCGAATGGCGAGCCGAAGCTGCTGTCATTTTGTGCAGAAGCTTCTACACGCATGCTGTTGACCATCTCTGTCTCGATGCTGTCGAGTGTGGCGGAGCGCACGACAAAGGCGCCAATGGCCATACATGCGACGAAAACACCACAGACAATGAGCCAGAGAAACTTGCGTGAAACGTTGGAGTTAACATCTTTTACACGTGTCAGCAGCTGTTCATAGTCAGGACTGTTGCTATCAGATAGCGAGTCTTCCAGATTGATTGCTCGGCTTGCTTTTAGGCTGCGCGAGCGTTTGCTTGTCTCTTCTCCCTGCCACCAGTGGCGTGCTCGAGAAATCAAGGTGTTGTGGTGCACGGTATGGCCTGCCGCTTCGGCGAAAATTGCAGAGGCAACAGCCAGCAAAATGGCCGTACCAGCCGTCAGCAAATGACGATCATTGGTAGACGCATCCATGTTCATCCAGCCGGCAAGCACATAGGCGAAACCCATCGCCTCGATCAGCACCAGACCCACAACCAGAAACAGAACCCAGGCTGGTCGAGGCGAACGGCCAGCTTCACCGGCCTTGGCAAGATAGTCGAGTGAGGCGTTATAGGCATTAGGGCCTTTCATGTACTTCTTAAATTCTTGGTAGTAATCACCGGCAAGCTTAACTTCATGGTTAATCCATCCATCGCTATCAACGGATGAAGGCTTGCGTGAAAGGCGGGCGACGGTGCCAATCAGGGGGAAACTGTGCCAAATGCGAAGCAGGAAATAGGACACTTGCTCCCAGTATTTCCAGACCAGAACGGCGCTCGCAAGCAACGTTAGGATGCCTGTTGTGAGCATTTGATGAGCGAGAATCAGTGATTTAAGTGCAGCTAAGGATAAGTCTTCCATTTCGGACTTCCGTGACTTTGTTTATTTGGTGGCAGGAATTGGCATGTAGGACGTGACATAAGCTTCGGAGCCTGCTGCATAGAACAGCGCGCCCTCGGTCACTGTGGCGTTGCCTTTACTGAACACGAGGTCCATGCAGGAAACTGATGCTTTTGTGTCAGTGGCGAACACTCGATAGAGCACTTGGCTTTCACCTTCGTAGGTGTTTGCCAGCGCTTTAATCGTTTGAGCTTTGTTTTTAGTATTTTTGTCGTAGTTTTCAACTACTTGCAGGATTGGCTGGCGATCAACTTGTGCGTTTTCGCGCAGGATAGAGACCGGTGACACTGTTACCAGATGTCCGTTAACTGTGTTGGCCCAAACACGGTTGTTGTATCCCGGTAAGTAATCTTTGGTTGCGTGACGCTTTAGCGGTGTGCCGTCTGCCAAACTCAGTACTTCACCGGCATTACGTGGCATATCGGCCTCACAGCTGGCCATAGGCATATCGCTTGCGTGCGCGGTACCGATCAATTCAAAGCCACTCTGCTTAGGCTTGATGTTCTGCGCCATGGACCAGCTGTACGCATCGGCAGGTTGGCCTGCGAAGTCGACTGCGGGTTTCGGCTTATTTATTGGAAGAGCAGAAGTGGAAGGTGCGGTAGTCGCGGGTTCAGTACTGGATTTCTGAACAATTTTCGGTGAATTCTCAGCTTTAGGCTTTGTAGCTTGATGCGCAGTTGCCAGTTTAGGTTTGGCTGTAGATGTTCCGTATTGCAGGTACTTTGTATTTCCAGCTTCAGACTGTGCTCGCATCACCAGAGCCTGCTCATTGGCTAGCTCGACAATCTCAACCCGGCGGTTCTGGCCTCGCGTGAAAGGGTCGCTGTTATCTGCAATCGGGCGTGAAGATCCCGCACCCTGGTAGTAAATAGAGCTTGCAGGAATGCCGGCCTGCATAAGCAACCTTCCAACGGTTTTGGCGCGTCGCTCAGATAGCTTTTGGTTAAATTCGCTGCTGCCGGTTGCATCGCTATGACCAACCACCAGCAAGCGCCTCTCTTGAAGTTCTTTTGCGGCGGATTGCTGGTTGGAAGATTTAGCTTTGGAATACATATTTGCCAGCTTAGTAACCGCTCGCTGGCCATCTGTAGTGAGTTGATCAGAACCTGAGGAAAACATGCCATTGTCTTCGATCTGAGTTACCAAACCTGCGTCTTTAGGCACCGAAGTCACTACTGCACTTGAAGCAACAGTCAGTTGCTCTGTAGTGATTTTCAAGTTTTCTTCCTTGGCAATGCGGTCAAGTTCTTTCAGGCGTGACTGCCAGACATAACCAAGGGCACAACCTAGAGCAGCACCAACGGCGCCGCCAGCTATTGCACCTTTTTCCCCATTGATCGCGAAACCCGCAGCGGCCCCACCCACAATGCCAACTCCGCAAAGTACGGCCATTCCGTAATCCTTGCCTAATGTATTTGCAGAGTCTTTAAGGCTTTGAACCTGCTGGCTGGAGCAACCTGCTGCAGTGAGGAAAGCGCAACTCAGCGCTGTAAGGCGAAACGTTTTTTGCATGACGGCTCCTTGCCGATCTAAATATTGGCGTTGGCTATTTGACGCTTATTGAGGTGGGGAATTTACAACGGGATATATCAAAAGGCCACCATAACCATTCGTCGGCAGGTTTTCTTTGCCCATTTGAAGGTGTATAGAACTGCCAAGGAGATATGCGTCAGGCGTTATTGCTCTAGAATTTAGCAATCAAGAATCAGAGGGTGTTTGTTATTCCCGCGATTCAATCACCCCATATGTGAGCCGCTCTAAAACCTAATTGTCAGCGGCACATCACACGACCTTCAGGCTGGGGCGTATGAGGCGATAACGCCTTGACCGAGCAGAGGTTCGCTTTTTTATGTAACGCGCATTACAAGCTATCTGAGATGCGTATCTGCGGGCGTCAGATATTGTTAGGCAGCATTAAATTGCAGCTAGAGAGGATCTGAGGCGGGGGGGAGTTTTACGGGGTTCTGAAAGCAATGAAGGGAGCCGAGGCTCCCTTCAAATAATGCTTTAGCGCTGTTTTTATTATTTCGATCTATTGTTTTTATTTTGATCGCTGTTGCCTAACTGTTCGTTGATCCATCTGGATCCAAGGAAAACGTATTTTTTTGGATGCTGGTATTACTCTTGTCGCTCCAGAATCTGGGTTGATCCAATCAGTCCAGCTACCTTCAGGTAGTTTTATTATTTTCGATCTGATTGCCGTGTTACCCGGAAAAAGCTAACCCTTTCCAAAAAAATCTGTTTGCTACTCATCTGGCCTGTTGTTGTTTTTATGTCAGATTCGTTAGGTTTTTTGTTGCTGATCTTATTGTTGTTGTACCACTAACAAAGCATTTGCCGTGCCAGTTTTTGTAATACCTTTAAAAACAAGGGTTTACGTAATCATGCCTGATTTGGTTGAACGAATATTTAGCAATAGTGTTCCCTTCCCACCCGAATCGGTTACGCCTGAATTGGCCGAGGTAACAGATCGGTCACAATAGTGGTGTATGGCGAGGTAACAGCCGCGCCACATGACTCCACGCCCAAGCGCGACGTATCGGCGCACGCTGATAGCCAGATAAGAAGCGTGCAGGCAGTGTTTGCTGATCTGGGTTTGGAGATGCTCTGCCCAGGCTTTGGCGTTTTGAGTGTGAGGGGGTTTTGCGCTCAGCACAGAGTTGCTCTGCGCTGAGGATTGGAACGGCGTTTAGCCTTTTTCTGGGGCTGCTGTTGTGGCCGTGGCGTCTGCTGGCAGGCAACCGATGTCTTTTTGCGCCTGACACACCCAGGCGAATGCCCGGTCGTTGAGCTCGGCGATGGCGCGAGGGCCGGTGCCTTCGGCGTGCATCAGCGGGCCAATCACCACTTGTACGGTGCCAGGATTTTTATCCCAGCCTTGTTTTGGCCAGTACTTGCCGGCGTCATGCGCGATTGGCAGAACCGGCAGGTTGGCGTTCACCGCCAATGAGGCGCCGCCGCGTGAGAATTTGCCGATCTGCCCGGATGGAATCCGTGTGCCTTCAGGGAAAACCAGAACCCAGCAGCCCTGCTCCAAGCGTTCGTGGCCTTGTTTGGCGAGCTGCTTGAGTGCGGCTTTGGGGTTGCTGCGGTCGATGGCGATAGGCTTGAGCATGGCCATGGCCCAGCCGAAAAACGGTACGTACAACAGTTCGCGTTTTAGTACCTGGCTGAGGGGTTCGAACAGGGCCGAGAGGAAGAAGGTTTCCCATGTGCTCTGGTGGCGGGAAAGGATTACGCAGGGCTTGTCCGGGATATTTTCCATGCCTTTGACTTCATAGTTGATGCCAACTACGACTTTGGCGAGCCACACAGCCACTGTGCACCAGGCTTGGTTAACGAAACGATAGCGTTGACGGAACGGCAGGAACGGCGCGACGAAAACGCTGATGGTGCACCATATGAACGAGGTGGTAGCCAGAAGGAAGTAGAACAGAAATATTTGTATGGCCCGCAGTATCGACATAAGAGCTTTTACCGTCGCAGGCAGAGCCTGCTTTATGAGTTGAGGAGCTGGGCAGCAACTGCTGCCAGGTCATCGAAGATCAAGGTTCCTGCTGGCAATCCTTTTGCCAGCGTGCGTAGACCTTTGCCGGTTTTTACCAACACTGGCTGACAGTCGACGGCCTTTGCCGCTTCCAGGTCACCACTGCTATCCCCTACAAACCAGATGCCTTCGAGGCGGGTGTCGTAGTGCTCTGCAATCTGCTGGAGCATGCCCGGTTTGGGTTTGCGGCAATCGCAACCGTCGTTCGGGCCATGCGGGCAGTAAACAATAAGCCCGACTTCGCCGCCCTGCTCTGCCACCAGCTCATTCAGCCGGCCATGCATGGCTTCGAGCGCATCGAGGCCATAATAGCCACGGGCAATACCTGACTGGTTGGTAGCGACAGCCACGGTCCAGCCAGCTTTGGACAGGCGAGCAATGGCCTCAATCGAGCTTTCGATTGGGATCCACTCTTCAAGGCATTTTATATAGTCGTCGGAGTCATGGTTGATGACGCCGTCACGATCGAGAATCAGTAGTTTCATGCACGTGCTCACACAGCATTGTGTCCGCCCTCGCCGGGAACAGCGATGACGGACGCAATTAAGGCTTAGCCCAGGACGGAGATATCCGCGACACCGAGGAACAAGCCGCGCAACTTGGCCAGCAATGCGTAGCGGTTGGCACGTACGCTTGCATCTTCGGCGTTGACCAGAACAGTCTCGAAGAAGTTATCCACAGGCCCGCGCAGGCTTGCCAACTTGGCCAGTGCTTCGCTGTACTGACGGTTTTTCGCCAGTGGCAGCACCGCCTGTTCGGCTTGCTGGATAGCCGCGTTGAGGGTGAACTCGCTCGGGGTGTCGAAGTAATGAGCGGCAATGCTTGGGGCAATTTGGCCGTCGGCTTTGCTCAAAATGTTCGATACCCGCTTGTTGGCGGCAGCCAGTGCTTCGGCCTCCGGCAACTTGCGGAACGACTGCACCGCTTGTACGCGTTGGTCGAAGTCCAGCGGAGACACCGGATTGACCGCACGTACCGCTTGATACACCGCCACTTCCACGCCTTCGTCTTCGTAGCGCGCACGCAGGCGGTCGAAGATGAAGTCCTGAACCTGAGCAGCCAGACCGTCTGCCTTGATCTTGCCGCCGAACTGCTTGATGGAGAACGCAATCGCCTCGACCAGATTCAGCTCCAGGTCCTTCTCGATCAGGATACGCAGCACGCCAAGCGCCGCACGACGCAGTGCGTACGGATCTTTGCTGCCGGTTGGCAGCATGCCGATACCGAAAATACCGACCAGTGTGTCGAGCTTGTCTGCCAGCGCAACGGCTGCACCGGTGAGGGTGGCCGGCAGCTCTGCGCCCGCACCGCGAGGCATGTATTGCTCGTTCAGCGCGACAGCCACATCACCCGGCTCGCCGTCGTGCTTGGCGTAGTAGTAACCGGCGATGCCTTGCATTTCAGGGAATTCGCCGACCATCTCGCTGGCCAAATCGCACTTCGAGAGCAGGCCGGCACGTGCCGCCCACGCCGCGTTACTGCCGATACGCTCGGCAATGTAACCAGCCAGAACCGAGACGCGCTGAGCTTTGTCGTAGACCGAGCCGAGCTGGGCCTGGAATACCACGTTGGCGAGGCGCTGGTTGAAGGTTTCGAGCTTCTGCTTCTTGTCTTGCTTGAAGAAGAACTCGGCGTCGGTGAGGCGCGGACGCACAACTTTCTCGTTACCCGAGATGATTTGCGCAGGGTCTGTGCTTTCGACGTTGGCCACGGTGATAAAGCGAGGCAGCAACTTGCCTTCAGCATCCAGCAGGCAGAAATACTTCTGGTTGTCCTGCATGGTGGTAATCAGGGCTTCTTGTGGCACTTCCAGGAAGCGTTCCTCGAACGAGCACACCAGCGGCACCGGCCACTCGACCAGCGCACTGACTTCGTCGAGCAAGGCCGGCGGCACGATGGCAGTGCCATTCTGCTCGCTGGCGAGTTGTTCGATGCGCTTGCTGATTTGCTCGCGACGCTCGTCAAAGTCGGCGATAACCCGTGCATTGCGCAGGTCTTCGGCGTAGCTGGCCGGCGCGTTGATGGTCACGTCTTGATTGTGGTGGAAGCGATGGCCGCGCGAAACGCGTCCGGCTGTCTGCGTGAGGATTTCGCAGTCGAGCACGTCATCACCAAACAGCATTACCAGCCACTGAGTCGGGCGGACGAATTCTGTGCGGCGTGCACCCCAGCGCATGCGCTTGGGGATCGGCAATTCATTGAGCGAAGTCTCAACGATTTCCGGCAGCAAACTGGCGGCGGTTTTACCGGCAATCGACTGGCTATAGCGCAGCTTGGGGCCGCTGGTGTCGATTTCAGACAGGTCCACGCAGCACTTCTTGGCGAAGCCCAGCGCAGCGGCAGTCGGGTTGCCATTGGCATCGAACGCAGCCTGCATTGGCGGGCCGTCGAGATTCATCACGCGGTCTGGCTGATGGGTATCGAGCTGGCTTACCAGAACGGCCAGGCGGCGTGGTGCGGCGTAGTAGCGAGAGGCGGTGTAGTTCAGGCCGGCAGCCTTGAGGCCTTTTTCAACGCCGGCCAGAAACGCCTGACCCAGGGTTTTCAGGGCTTTGGGTGGCAGCTCTTCGGTGCCCAGTTCAACCAGAAAATCTTGTGCACTCATTCTGCAGCCTCCGCGGTGTTGCTCTGTGCTTCATCTTGCAGGAGACCTGCTTCCATCATCTTGGCCAGTACTTCGTCACGCAGCTCATCGGTTGCCAGCGGGAAGCCAAGTTTGGCGCGGGCTTGCAGATAACTCTGGGCGACGGCGCGAGCCAGTGCCCGGACGCGCAGAATGTACTGCTGACGCGCGGTAACCGAGATCGCCCGGCGTGCATCCAGCAGGTTGAACGTGTGCGAGGCCTTGAGCACCATTTCATAGGTCGGCAGCGGCAGCTCGAGTTCGATCAGGCGGTTGGCTTCGGACTCATAGAAGTCGAACAGCTCGAAGAGTTTTTCGACGTTGGCGTGCTCGAAGTTATAGGTCGACTGCTCTACCTCGTTCTGGTGAAACACATCGCCGTAAGTCACTTTGCCGAACGGGCCGTCCGCCCACACCAGGTCATATACCGAGTCGACGCCCTGAATGTACATGGCCAGACGCTCAAGACCGTAAGTGATCTCGCCGGTCACCGGATAGCACTCGATGCCACCGACTTGCTGGAAGTAGGTGAACTGGGTGACTTCCATGCCGTTCAGCCAGATTTCCCAGCCCAGACCCCAGGCGCCCAGTGTTGGCGATTCCCAGTTGTCTTCAACGAAGCGAATGTCGTGCACCAGCGGATCAATACCAATGGCCTGCAACGAGCCCAGATAAAGTTCCTGGAAGTTTTCCGGATTAGGCTTCAATACCACCTGAAACTGGTAGTAGTGCTGCAAACGGTTCGGGTTTTCGCCATAACGACCATCGCCAGGGCGACGGCTAGGCTGAACATAGGCGGCGTTCCAGGTCTCAGGACCAATAGCGCGCAAGAATGTAGCGGTGTGGAAAGTGCCAGCACCGACTTCCATATCGTAGGGCTGCAAGACAACACAGCCCTGCTCTGCCCAATATTTTTGCAGGGCGAGAATCAAATCTTGGAAGGTGCGCACGGCAGGCGTAGTCTGGCTCACGAAAAATTCACCTGTTTTGGCTGCGACAGAAAGGGCGGCAGTATAGCGCAATCTACGTAGCCAGGACTTGCCCGGGAAGGCCTTATGACTCGTTGTTTTTGGTGTTCGGATGATCCGCTGTACATGGCTTACCACGATGAAGAATGGGGTGTGCCCTTAACAGACCCCGATAAGCTCTTCGAGTTGCTTCTGCTTGAGGGGTTTCAGGCGGGGCTTTCGTGGATAACTGTTTTGAAAAAGCGTGAGCGCTATCGCGAAGTGCTGCATGGCTTTGATGTTCAGCGTCTGGCGCAACTCACCGACGATGAAATCGAGGTGCTGATGCAAGACCCCGGCATTGTGCGAAATCGCCTCAAGCTCAAGGCCGTTCGGCAAAACGCTCAGGCCTGGCTCAGGCTGGAAGACCCGGTGAGTTACCTGTGGTCGTTTGTCGGCGGCAAGCCGGTGATCAATCACTTTGCCGGGCGCGGTGATGTTCCGGCGATCACACCGCCTGCCGAGGCCATGAGCAAAGCGTTGAAGAAGGCCGGGTTCAACTTTGTCGGGCCAACCATCTGCTACGCCTTCATGCAGGCCAGCGGCATGGTGATGGATCACACCACCGACTGCTTTCGTTATCCACAGTTGGCCAAAGCGTGAGTCGCACCTGAGCGGCTTGGGGCGCGGGGCGTTACAATAGACCTTTTGACCCTGTTGGAGTGATCTGTGGAGAAGTTCAAAGGTGCGCTCGTGGTGGGCTTTCTGCGCCTGTTTGCATTGTTGCCCTGGCGCGCAGTGCAAGCGACCGGCGCTGCAATCGGCTGGCTGATGCTGAAAATACCTAACGGCTCGCGCGAGGTTGCCCGCGTCAACCTGCAAAAGTGCTTCCCCGAACTGGACGCCGCTGCGCAGGAAAAACTGCTCGGCGAGACGCTTGTTGGCATCAGCAAAACCCTGACCGAGAGCGCTTGCGCATGGATCTGGCCGGCGAAGAAGTCGCTTGGTCTGATCCGCGAAGTCGAAGGCCTTGAGGTGTTGGAGCAAGCGCTGGCATCCGGTAAAGGCGTGGTCGGCATCACCAGCCATCTGGGCAACTGGGAAGTGCTCAATCACTTCTACTGCGCGCAGTGCAAACCGATCATTTTTTACCGTCCGCCAAAGCTCAAGGCGGTGGACGAGTTGCTGCAAAAGCAGCGCGTGCAGATGGGCAACCGTGTAGCCGCCTCAACCAAGGAAGGCATCCTCAGTGTGATTAAAGAGGTGCGCAAAGGTGGCTCTGTGGGCATTCCTGCCGATCCCGAGCCGAGCTTGTCCAGCGGTGTGTTCGTGCCGTTTCTGGGCACCGTTGCACTTACCAGCAAATTTGTACCGAGCATGCTGACCGGCGGCAAAGCCGTTGGCGTGTTCCTGCATGCACTGCGCCTTGAAGATGGCAGCGGCTATAAAGTGATTCTCGAAGCCGCGCCAGAAGGCATGTACAGCGACGACATCGCCGTTAGCGTGGCGGCCATGAGCGAGGTGATTGGCCGCTATGTTCGGGCTTATCCAAGCCAGTACATGTGGACCATGAAGCGCTTCAAGAAACGCCCCGAAGGTGAGGCGCGCTGGTATTGAGCGGAAAAATTTGAGCTGTTAGTCAAAAGGCGCCGAATCAGGCGCCTTTTTTATAGCTAATACTGTGCATAAATGACGCTTTCGGTTATTAAATAGGTTCACCTTGAGCACGGACCCGCTATGTCTAACCAACGCCAGCACCCTCGCACGGCGATGAACTGCCGTATCAAAATCTGCCATCCGAGTTTTGGCGAGCTGATCGCCCAGACGCGTGACCTTTCAGATGCCGGTGTTTACATCAAGCATCCGGAGATGGCGGGGCTCAACAAAGGTGACCGGGTCACTGGGCAGGTGCAGGATATGCCTGTCGAAGCGCCGATCCTGGAGATGGAAGTCATCCGCATCGATGCAGAAGGCGCCGGGTTACGTTTCATCCTGACGTGACCAATTATCCGTTTATTGTACGAAAGCTATCCTCAAGGTCAGGAATTGGCTAGAATGCCGCGCTCGTTTGGCTAACCAGCCCGAGCGCAATGGGTTCCCTCACCCCATAACATCCAAAAAGGCCTGACATGCAGACTTCGTTGAGTACGATCCGACGCCCCGCGTTGGTCGCGTTAATCGCGTTTCATATTCTTATCATCATCGCCAGTAACTACCTGGTGCAGTTGCCGATTACCATTTTCGGCTGGCACACCACGTGGGGCGCGTTCAGCTTTCCGTTTATCTTTCTGGCAACCGACCTCACCGTTCGCCTGCTCGGCAAAGGCCCGGCGCGCAAGGTGATTGCCCGCGTTATGCTGCCGGCGTTGGTGGCCTCATACGTGGTTTCCGTGCTGTTCCAGAACGCTGCATTCGCAGGCTTTGCAGCGCTGCAGGAGTTCAACGTATTTGTCGGTCGCATCGCGTTGGCCAGTTTCTGCGCCTATGTGTTCGGCCAGTTGCTCGATATTCAGGTGTTCGACCGCATGCGTCGCCTGCGTCAGTGGTGGGTTGCGCCAACCGCCTCGACCATTCTGGGTAACCTGCTCGACACCTTCATATTCTTCTCTATCGCCTTCTGGCAGAGCAGCGATCCGTTTATGGCCGAGCATTGGGTGGAGATCGCCAGTGTCGATTACGCCATCAAGCTCACCGTGAGCCTGGTGCTGTTCTTGCCGCTATACGGCATTTTGCTCGGCGCGATTGCCAAGTTGCTGGCCGGAAGAACCGTCCCGGCGACCTGAGTCGATCAGCCAAGAAAAAGCCCGGCCTGAGTTACCTCGGCCGGGCTTTTTGCTTTATGGACGATGCGGGCTGCGCTTCAAGACAGGTTGTTGGCTTTATCCAGCTTGCGCATAAACACACTCATTTCCTTCTCAGCCTGCTTGTCGCCATGTGCCTGAGCGGCCGCCACACCCTGCTCCCACGCCTTTCGCGCCGCGTCGGTCTGGCCGTCGGCTTGCAGCGCCTTGCCCAGTAGCTTCCAGGCGGCGGAGTAGTTGGGATCAAATGCTACGCAGCGTTGCAGGTGTTCAATCGCCCGTGCGCAATCGCCGGCATCCAGATAACCCTTGCCCAGCCCAAAGCGCAGCAACGCATTATCGACGCCTTTATCGAGCATCTTTTCAAGAGATTCGAGCATGCAAACTCCAACAGTCGTGAGCGTTATCCACAGCATGACGGATTAACCTGCGGTTTATCCATCCTCCGGACCGACACGACCCCAAAATTGGAGGATGGATAGCTGCCGAAGGCGGCAATCCGTCATGACGATTAATCCAACGATTCAAAAATGCACATGCCATCGTCGGAGAAAGTTATCCACAACACGACGGATTAACCTGCGGTTTATCCATCCTCCAGACGGCGCGGCCCACAAACCGGAGGATGGATAGCCGCCGAAGGCGGCAATCCGCCATGGCGATTATCCCAACGATACGAAAATGCCGATGCCATCGCCGATGAGATTTATCCACAACACGCCGAATTAACCCGCGATTTATCCATCCCCGATCAGGCGCAACCCACAAACCGGAGGATGGATAGCCCCCAAAGGCGGCAATCCGTCATGGCGATTAATCCAACAATTCGAAAAGTGCAGATGCCATCGTCGAAGAGATTATCCACAACACGACGGAGCAACCCGCGATTTATCCACCCCCCCAACAGACGCGACCCACAAATTGGAGGATGGATAGCCCCGCAGGAGGCAATCCGTCATGGCGATCGAGGCGTCACACCTCACACACCACAACCGGCATCGCCTTAGAAGAACGTCAAACCCACCTGGAACAGGCTTTCAACATCACGGATGTACTTCTTGTCGACGAGGAACAGGATGATGTGGTCGCCGCTTTCGATCACGGTAATGTCGTGGGCGATCAACACTTCATCTTCACGGATAATCGCGCCGATGGTGGTGCCGGGCGGCAGGGTAATGTCGCGAATGGCCCGGCCAATAACCTTGCTCGATTTGGCGTCGCCGTGAGCAATTGCCTCGATGGCCTCGGCCGCACCCCGGCGCAGCGAGTGCACGCTTTCGATGTCGCCACGGCGCACGTGGGTCAGCAAGGTGCCGATGGTTGCCAGCTGCGGGCTGATGGCGATGTCGATATCGCCGCCTTGCACCAGATCCACATAGGCCGGGTTGTTGATAAGTGTCATCACCTTGCGCGCGCCCATGCGCTTGGCCAGCAAGGACGACATGATGTTGGCTTCGTCGTCGTTGGTCAGCGCCAGGAAGATATCCGCGTCGTTGATGTTCTCTTCAACCAGCAGGTCGCGGTCGGAGGCACTGCCCTGCAGGACAATGGTGTTATCCAGCGTCTCTGACAAATAGCGGCAACGCGCCGGATTCATCTCGATGATTTTGACCTGATAGCGGCTTTCGATGGCCTCGGCCAGACGTTCGCCAATGTGGCCACCACCGGCGATCACAATCTTCTTGTAGCTGTCTTCAAGACGACGCATTTCGCTCATGACCGCACGAATGTGGGCACGGGCGGCGATGAAGAACACCTCGTCGTCAGCCTCGATGACCGTGTCGCCCTTCGGAATGATCGGCCGGTTGCGGCGGAAAATAGCGGCAACGCGGGTGTCGACATTGGGCATGTGCTCGCGCAGCTGACGCAGTTGCTGACCCACCAGCGGGCCACCGTAATACGCTTTGACTGCCACCAACTGCGCCTTGCCTTCGGCGAAGTCGATCACCTGCAACGCGCCCGGATGTTCAATCAGGCGCTTGATGTAGTTGGTCACCACTTGCTCGGGGCTGATCAGTACATCGACCGGGATCGCCTCGTTATCGAACAGCCCGCTGCGGCTCAGATAAGCCGCTTCGCGGACACGGGCAATCTTGGTCGGGGTGTGGAAAAGGGTGTAGGCCACCTGACAGGCGATCATGTTGATCTCGTCACTGTTGGTCACGGCCACCAACATGTCGGCATCATCCGCGCCAGCCTGACGCAGCACGGTCGGGAATGAGCCACGGCCTTGTACGGTACGAATATCCAGACGATCACCGAGGTCGCGCAAGCGGTCGCCATCGGTGTCCACAACGGTAATGTCATTGGCTTCACTGGCCAGATGCTCTGCCAGTGTGCCGCCAACCTGACCGGCGCCGAGAATGATGATTTTCATCCGTTTCCTTTCCTCAGCCGCGAGGAGTCGCGGCGATTTTGATCAGCTTGGCATAGTAGAAGCCGTCGTGGCCGTCCATTTGCGCCAACAATTGTCGACCGTGTGGCTGCTGCAGGCCAAATGGCCCGGCAATATCCAGTTCGCGTGCACCCGGCGTGCGTTCAAGGAAGGCCGCGATGGTTTCGCTGTTCTCGGTCGGCAGGGTCGAGCATGTGGCGTAGAGCATGATGCCGCCAACCGCCAGCGTTGGCCACAGTGCGTCAAGCAACTCGCCCTGAAGATGCGCCAGCGGGGCAATGTCTTCGGCTTTGCGCGCCAGTTTGATGTCCGGATGGCGACGAATCACGCCGGTGGCCGAACAGGGCGCGTCGAGCAGAATCCGCTGGAACGGCTTGCCGTCCCACCATTTGCTGACATCACGGCCGTCGGCGGCGATCAATTCGGCGTCGAGCTTGAGGCGCGCGAGGTTTTCGCGAACGCGCACCAGCCGCTTGGCTTCGAGGTCTATCGCCACCACGCCAGCCAGCTCGGGCTCGGCTTCGAGGATATGGCAGGTTTTTCCGCCCGGAGCGCAGCAGGCGTCGAGTACGCGTTGCCCCGGCGCCAGATCGAGCAAGTCTGCCGCCAGTTGCGCGGCTTCGTCCTGCACGCTGACGTGGCCTTCGGCAAACCCGGGCAGGGTGGTGACATCGCAGGCTTGAATCAGACGAATGCCATCGCGGCTGAAAGTGCAGGCGGTTGCTTCGATACCGGCTGCTTGCAGTTGTTGCAGATAGTCATCGCGGCTGCCGTGGCGGCGATTAACCCGCAGCATCAGCGGAGGATGCGCATTGTTGGCCGCGCAAATCGCTTCCCAGTGCTCGGGCCAATGGGCTTTGAGGGCCTTTTGCAGCCAGCGCGGATGCGCGGTGCGCACCATCGGGTCGCGTTCCATTTCCGCCAGCAGTGGCTCGGCTTCACGTTGGGCACGGCGCAACACGGCGTTGAGCAAACCCTTGGCCCAGGGCTTTTTCAGTTTGTCGGCGCAACCCACGGTTTCACCCAAGGCGGCGTGCGCGGGAATGCGTGTGTAGAGCAACTGATACAGGCCGACCAGCAACAAGGCCTCGACGTCCTTGTCGGCGGCCTTGAACGGTTTCTGCAAAAGCTTCTCGGCCAGCGCCGAAAGCCTTGGCTCCCAGCGCGCCGTGCCGAATGCCAGCTCTTGAGTCAGGCCGCGATCGCGTGGTTCAACCTTGTCGAGTTGTGGCGGCAGGCTGCTGCCCAGCGAAGCTTTGCCGGATAGAACCGCACTCAGGGCGCGGGCTGCAGCCAGACGCGGATTCATGCGAGCACCGTGCCGATGGCGAATTGGTCACGACGGCTGTTGTACAAGTCGGCGAAGTTCAGCGCCTTGCCGCCGGGCAATTGCAGTCGGGTCAGCAACAGCGCGCCGCTGCCGCAAGCGACCGTCAGGCCTTCTTTACTGGCGGCGAGAATTTCACCTGGCTTGCCACTGCCCTCGCCTAGTTTGGCGGCATGCACTTTGAGCGCTGCGCCATTGAGGCTGCTCTGGCAGATCGGCCAAGGGTTGAATGCACGGATCAACAGTTCCAGCTCAACGGCCGGACGCGACCAGTCGAGCTGTGCCTGTTCCTTATTAAGCTTGTGCGCATAGGTGGCCAGCGCATCATTTTGCACTTCGCCTTTCAGCGTGCCTGCCGCGAGGCCTGCAATCGCTTCGATCACGGCAGCCGGGCCAAGGCTGGCAAGCCGGTCATGCAGGCTGCCGCCGGTGTCTTCGGCGCTGATCGGGGTATGTGTCTTGAGCAGCATCGGGCCAGTATCGAGGCCCGCTTCCATCTGCATCACAGTAACCCCGGACTCGCTGTCACCGGCCTCAATCGCGCGCTGGATCGGCGCAGCCCCACGCCAGCGTGGCAGCAACGAGGCATGACTGTTGATACAGCCCAAACGCGGCGTATCGAGCACTACTTGCGGCAGGATCAGCCCGTAAGCGACCACCACCATCAAGTCGGCCTGCAAGCTGGCCAGCTCGGCCTGAGCATCCGCATCGCGCAGGGTTTGTGGCTGATAGACCGGAATGTCGTGTTCAAGCGCCAGCTGTTTGACCGGGCTCGGCATAAGCTTCTGCCCGCGGCCAGCCGGGCGATCTGGCTGGGTGTAAACCGCAACAATCCGATGAGATGTGCCAAGCAGGGCTTTCAGATGCTCGGCGGCGAATTCCGGAGTACCGGCAAAGACAATACGCAGTGCTTCAGTCATGTGGGCTCGCTAGATGGACAAGGCTTGCACGCACTGGCCGGGCTTGCGCGCGGAGTTGAGAGGCGCCAAGCCTGTGGATAAGTCAGCGCTTAATCGCGCAGGCGGTGCTGTTTTTCCAGCTTTTTCTTGATCCGGTCACGCTTCAGCGTAGACAGGTAATCAACGAACAGCTTGCCATTGAGGTGATCGCACTCGTGCTGAACGCACACGGCCAGCAGGCCTTCGGCGATTAGCTCGTAAGGCTTGCCATCACGGTCCAAAGCCTTGACCTTGACCTTCTGCGGGCGGTCGACGTTTTCATAGAAGCCCGGCACCGAAAGGCAGCCTTCCTGATACTGATCAACCTCGTCAGTCAGCGACTCGAACTCCGGGTTAATGAAAACCAGAGGTTCGGAGCGGTCTTCGGAGATGTCCATGACCACAATGCGCTTATGCACATTGACCTGTGTTGCAGCCAGACCAATGCCAGGGGCTTCGTACATGGTTTCAAACATGTCGTCTATCAACTGGCGTAATTCGTCATCAACGACGTCCACAGGCTTAGCAATGGTACGTAGTCGAGGATCTGGAAATTCTAGGATGTTTAAGATAGCCATATATGTTTGTGATGCACTTATGGAATAAAGTCAAAAAGCGCTGCTAAGATGATGAACAGCATGAAAAAGGCTTCACATCGTGGCGCGATTGATGTCACGACGCGGCGCTAGGGCGCTTCACAGAAGACACATAATAAAGGGATTCACCGAATGAGGAAATCACTACTCGCCCTGCTACTGCTCGCCGCGGGTGGCTTGGCCCAGGCTGCAGTTCAGCTTAAAGAGGGGCACCCGGACACTTATACAGTGGTCCGCGGCGATACGCTCTGGGATATTTCCGGGCGTTTCCTGAGCGAGCCCTGGAAATGGCCAGAAATTTGGCATGCAAATCCTCAGGTGAAAAACCCGCACTTGATCTATCCGGGCGACCAATTGTCGCTGGTCTATATCGACGGCCAGCCTCGGCTGATGCTCAACCGCGGTGCTTCACGCGGCACCATCAAGCTGTCGCCTAAAGTTCGCACCACGCCAATGGCAGAAGCCATTCCGACAATTCCGCTCGAAGCCATCAACAGCTTTTTGCTGAGAAACCGCATCGTTGAGTCCGACAAAGACTTCAACGCTGCGCCGTATATTGTTGCCGGTAATGCCGAGCGTGTTGTCAGTGGCGCGGGTGACCGTGTGTACGCACGCGGCAGCTTTGATCCGTCTGCACCGGTTTACGGCATCTTCCGTCAGGGTAAAACCTACAACGACCCGATCACCAAAGAGTTTCTCGGCATTAACGCCGACTCGATCGGCGGCGGCGAGATTGTTGCCGAAGAAGGCGATATCGGCACCATGATGCTCAGCCACGCCAATCAGGAAGTGCGCAACGGCGACCGCCTGTTCCCGACCGAGGAGCGTGCGATCAACTCGACATTCATGCCGAGCGAGCCAGCCGGTCCAATTGATGGTTTGATCCTCGATGTGCCGCGTGGTGTTTCGCAGATCGGCCAGTTCGATGTTGTGACCCTGAACAAGGGCTTGCGCGATGGCTTGGCTGAAGGCAACGTGCTGGCGGTCTACAAGACCGGCGAGACCGTGCGTGATCGTGTGACCGGCGAACAGGTAAAAATCCCTGACGAACGTGCAGGTTTGCTGATGGTGTTCCGCACCTACGACAAACTCAGCTATGGTTTGATTTTGGGTGCCACGCGCCAACTCGCAGTCATGGACAAAGTGCGTAACCCGTAACACCCGAAAACCCCGCCGCCCGGATTCGGGCGCGGGGTTTGCTGCTTTAGCCGCCTGCGCGGCGCGACAGATCAAGGATGATCAATATGTCGCAACGCCTGCCCAGCCATTCTCCGGCTGAAATCGAAGCCCGCCTCCGTCTGCATTGTTTACCGCAACTCGGCCCGCGCCGCTTGCATACCCTGTTCCGTGCCTTCGCCGATGCCTCGTCCGCCATCAGTGCGCCCGCCAGTGTCTGGCGTTCTCTGGGTTTGCCCGCGACTTGTGCAGCGTCACGTCGCTGCAGCGAGGTGCGCGAGCGAGCCCGAGCCGCACTGCAATGGCTTGAGGCAGAGCAGCATCACCTGTTGATGTGGGATGACGCGGACTACCCTGCACTGCTCGCCGAACTCAACGATGCGCCGCCGTTGCTGTTTGTGGCGGGTGACCGGGCTTTGCTCGAGCAGCCGCAACTGGCGATAGTCGGCAGTCGCCGCGCCTCCAAGCCGGGGCTCGATACCGCCCATGCTTTCGCCCGGAGTCTGGCGGCGGCAGGGTTCGTTATCACCAGTGGGCTGGCGCTGGGCATTGATGGCGCCGCGCACCGTGGCGCGCTGGCTGCAACCGGCAAAACCATCGCCGTGTTGGGCACTGGCTTGCAATGTGTATATCCGCCAAGGCATCGCCAGTTGGCTGTGGATATCGTCGCGCAAGGCGGGGCACTGGTCAGTGAGTTGCCTCTGGATTGCGCCCCTCTGGCCGGTAATTTCCCACGGCGTAACCGGCTTATCAGTGGTCTGTCGGTCGGCGTATTAGTGGTCGAAGCCAGTCCGTCCAGTGGCTCGCTAATCACCGCCAAACTGGCAGCCGAACAAGGCCGCGAGGTGTATGCGATTCCCGGTTCAATCCATCATCCGGGTGCGCGTGGCTGTCATCAGCTGATTCGCGATGGCGCCGCGCTGGTTGAATGCATTGATGATGTTTTGCAAGCGCTGCGCGGCTGGCAGAATCAACCCGCGCCGCCTGCGGAACCGGCGCGCAAAGAATCGCACCCGTTGCTCGCGCTGCTGTTCGCCGCCCCACAAACAAGTGAAGCGTTGGCGTTCGCCAGCGGCTGGCCATTACCCAAGGTGTTATCGACAATGACCGAACTTGAAATAGACGGTCGCGTCGCCAGCGAAAACGGTCTGTGGCACGCCCGGGCCATACAGAATTCGTAGCCTGGGAAAGGTCTTGCGAAATTCGGAACGCAAGCAGCGGCTCAACGATTGACGCCTGCGCATCGCTGCGCACTGGGTTTCCCCTCGTCCACGTCGTTTGGATACACTTGCCCGGCATGCATTCATGGAGCGCAGTTAATGGTCAGCAGTTGGCAAGTTCGGCAGGCAGCAAGTGTTGTACTTCAGGGCGGCGTGATCGCCTATCCGACCGAAGCCGTATGGGGGCTGGGCTGTGATCCGTTTGATGAGCTGGCCGTTGAGCGCTTGCTCGCGCTGAAAAGTCGGCCGATGCACAAAGGCCTGATTCTGGTCGCCGACAGCATTCATCAGTTCGACTTCCTGCTCGAAGACCTGCCCGAGATTTGGCAGGACCGCGTCGCCAGCACATGGCCGGGCCCAACCACGTGGCTGGTGCCGCATCAGGACCGTTTGCCCAAGTGGATTACGGGCGAGCACAACAGCGTGGCGATCCGCGTCAGCGATCATCCGCTGGTGCGCGAACTGTGCGCCCTCACCGGCCCGATTGTTTCAACCTCGGCAAACCCGGCAGGCCGCCCGTCCGCACGCACGCGGTTGCGCGTAGAACAATACTTCCCACGCCAGTTGGACAAGGTTCTCAACGGTAAATTGGGCGGACGCAAAAACCCCAGCCTGATCCGCGACCTGATCAGCGGGGATGTTGTTCGACCTTCATGAGGCGGAGCAAAACCGAGCCGCACGATTGGCCTCACAACAACACTCCCCAATGGAGGATGGATAAACCGCAGGTTAATCCGTCATGGCCATCTGTGGTGTGTACGCGGTTTCGCCTTTGATTTTGGCGGTATGGCGGGCATGTCATGCGTAATGCCGCGCCGCACCAATCGCCATGACGGATTGCCGCCTTCGGGGCTATCCATCCTCCGGATCGTGGTACGGCGTGCAACCGAGCCTCACAACAACATCCCCAATGGAGGATGGATAAACCGCAGGTTAATCCGTCATAGCCATCTGTGGTGGGTACGCGGTTTCGCGTTTGATTTTGGCGATGTGGCGGGCGTGATCGGATTGAAGCCGGGTTGGCGCAATGACGGGTGTTCCGTCATTGCGCTGCGCAACCTTACGGCAGCAGGATTGTTGAGCCGGTGGTCTGGCGGCCGCTCAGTGCGATCTGTGCTTTTGCGGCATCGGCCAAAGCGTAACGCTGGCTGATTTCGACGTTGAGCTTGCCGCTGCTGATCATGGCGAACAGCTCATCAGCCATGCTTTGCAGGCGCTGCGGCGTATCGGCGTAGCCCATCAGGGTTGGCCGGGTCACGAACAACGCGCCTTTCTGCGCCAGAATGCCGAGGTTGACCCCGCTTACTGCGCCAGATGCATTACCAAAGCTGACGACAAGGCCGCGCGGCGCGGTGCAGTCGAGCGAGGTTTCCCACGTGTCTTTACCCACACCGTCATAAACCACCGGGCACTTCTTGCCGTCGGTGAGCTCAAACACGCGCTTGGCAACGTCTTCGTGGCTGTAGTCGATAGTTGCCCATGCGCCCTGCTGCATCGCGCGCTCGGCCTTGGCCGCGGAGCTGACGGTGCCGATCAGGTTAACCCCGAGCGCCTTGGCCCACTGGCACGCAAACGAGCCAACACCACCCGCTGCGGCGTGGAACAAAATCGTCTCGCCGCCCTGCAATTGGTAAGTCTGGCGGAACAGGTACTGCACGGTTAAACCCTTGAGCATTACCGCAGCGGCCTGCTCAAAGCTGATCTCATCGGGCAGTTTTACCAGTCGCTCGGCCGGCAGCACATGCAGTTCGCTATACGCGCCCAGCGGGCCGGTGGCGTAGGCGACGCGATCACCCACCTTGAACGATGAAACTTCGCTGCCGACCGCTTCAACCACGCCAGCGCCTTCTGTGCCCAGGCTCGAAGGCAGTGCTGGCGGCTGATACAGGCCGCTGCGGAAATAGGTGTCGATGAAGTTCAGGCCGATAGCGTGGTTCTGCACGCGGACTTCTTTAGGGCCGGGAGCCGCGGGCTGATAGTCGGTGAATTCGAGTACTTCCGGGCCGCCGTGACTGCTGAATTGAATGCGCTTGGCCATGCCAGACTCCTTGCTGATGGTGAAAGGGACGCTGCGATTTAACGCCAGTAGACGCCCATAATGCCGCTAATTTGCGCGGCGGGCATTACTCCTATCGTCTGTCTTGCCGGTTAATGGCACAAAGTTGCTCAGGCGCATTACTGACCCTAGGTTTGATACCAGTCAACTGCGGGCGCACTGGCGGGAATGTTATGCTTGCGCCAGATTTCGCCTGTCAGCTTGTATGCTGTCAGGCACGACCCGTTTTAAGGTGCCGCTATGAGTGATCGTTCCCAAGCCGTGAAGGCTTACCTGCTCGACCTGCAAGACCGAATTTGCGCTGCTCTGGAAGCCGAAGATGGCGCCGCGCAGTTCTTCGAAGACGCCTGGGAGCGCCCGGCAGGTGGCGGCGGTCGTACGCGTGTCATGGAAAACGGCGGCCTGATTGAAAAAGGCGGGGTCAACTTCTCTCACGTATTCGGTACCGGCTTGCCGCCGTCTGCCAGCGCCCATCGCCCAGAGCTGGCCGGTCGCGGATTCGAGGCAATGGGTGTGTCGTTGGTGATTCACCCGACCAACCCGCACATCCCGACTTCGCACGCCAACGTGCGCTTTTTCATTGCCGAAAAAGAAGGCGAAGAAGCTGTGTGGTGGTTCGGCGGTGGTTTCGACCTGACTCCCTATTATGCCAACGAAGAAGACTGCGCCCACTGGCATCGCGTAGCAAAAGCGGCGTGCGATCCCTTCGGCGCCGATGTGTATCCGCGCTACAAAGAGTGGTGCGACCGTTATTTCCACATCAAGCATCGCAACGAGCCGCGTGGCATTGGCGGTTTGTTTTTCGACGACCTCAACGAGTGGGACTTCGACACCAGCTTCGCCTTCCTGCGCGCCATCGGTGACGCTTATCTAGAAGCCTACTTGCCGATTGTGCAGCGCCGCAAAGCGTTGCCGTACACCGAGCAGCAGCGCGAGTTTCAGGCTTACCGGCGCGGGCGTTACGTCGAGTTCAACCTGGTTTATGACCGCGGCACCCTCTTTGGCTTGCAGTCTGGCGGGCGCACCGAATCGATCCTCATGTCCCTGCCGCCGCACGTGCGTTGGGGCTATGACTGGAAAGCAGAGCCGGGCAGTGAAGAGGCTCGTCTCACCGAGTACTTCCTGACCGACCGCGACTGGCTGGCAGCAGATTGAGTTTGCAGCCAATGGCTCGTTTGCTGATTCTGCTCAGCGCGTTGGCAGTCCTTGCGGGCTGCTCAACGGCGCCGCCCCGCGATCAAACCAACCTGTGCAATATCTATCGCCAGTATCCGGACTGGTATGAAGATTCGCTCGACATGGAAAAAGCCTACGGCACGCCGATGAATGTGGCGATGGCGATCATGAAGCAGGAGAGCAGCTACGTCAGTGACGCGTTGCCGCCGCGCGATTACCTGCTGTGGATAATTCCGTGGGGCCGGGTCAGCTCGGCTTACGGTTATGCACAGGCGCAAGATCCGGTGTGGGGCGAATACAAAGACCAGACCGGTAACGGTGGCTCGCGAGACAACTTCGACGACGCGATCATGTTTATCGGCTGGTACACCGACGGCACTCAGCGCCAGCTCGGGGTTTCCAAGTGGGATGCCTACAAGCAATACCTCGCGTATCACGAGGGTCGAGGTGGGTTTAGCCGCGGTTCGCACAACGCCAAGCCCTGGCTGTTGCAGGTTGCACGCAAGGTTGAAACGCAGGCCAAAAACTATGGCTGGCAACTCAAGCAATGCCGCGAAGAGCTGGAAGACAACCGCAGCTGGTGGCCGTTCTAGCCGCGTTTGGTCGATCGCAGAGGTGATTTTTCGCAGGCCATGCGGTGGTACTTTGGCTATGATGGCGCCATCGTTTTCAGCTTGATCAAGGATTTCGCTCATGGACCGTTACGGCGTCTTCGGCAACCCCATTGGCCACAGCAAGTCGCCATTGATCCATAAAATGTTCGCCGAACAGACCGGCCAACAGCTCACTTATGAGGCGCTATTGGCGCCGCTGGATGGCTTTGCCGAATTTGCCAAAACCTTCTTTGCAGAAGGCAAAGGCGCCAACGTCACGGTGCCATTCAAGGAGCAGGCGTATCAGTTGGCCGACAGCCTCACTGCACGCGCCGAACGTGCGGGTGCAGTAAATACCTTGATGCGCACAGACGATGGCAGCCTGCTCGGTGACAACACCGACGGCGCCGGGCTGGTGCGTGATCTGCAGGAAAACGCCGGTTTCTCTTTGCGCGATAAACGCATCCTGCTGCTGGGTGCAGGCGGCGCGGTGCGCGGTGTGCTCGAGCCGATTTTGCAGCAGCAACCCGCCTCGCTGGTTATCGCCAACCGCACAGTCGCCAAAGCCGAGTTGCTGGCGCAGTTGTTCGCCGACCTGGGCCCGGTGGTGGCCAGCGGCTTTGACTGGATCGACGCGCCGGTCGATCTGATCATCAACGGTACCTCGGCAAGCCTTGCCGGCGAGCTGCCGCCAATTGCGCCCGGTCTGATCAAACCGGGCCACACCCTGTGCTACGACATGATGTACAGCAAGGAGCCCACCGCGTTCAATCGCTGGGCTGGTGAGCACGGTGCAGCGCGTACGCTGGATGGCCTGGGCATGTTGGCCGAGCAGGCGGCAGAGGCTTTTTATCTGTGGCGCGGCGTGCGCCCTGATACTGCGCCGGTGTTAGCCGAATTGCGCCGGTTGTTGGGCTGAGAGCTGGCCTTGCAAACCGCCGCCGTTAGTTAGCGGCCTTAGACTGGGTGGCGGCACCGACGCTGCCCAGAGATCAATCCTCAAACACAATCGGGCACGCTTCGGCGCCTTCAAGCTTCTGGATCTCGTCGATCACCTGTTGCCGTGCGCGGCGCATCACTAACTGGCGTTTCAGGCTGCCAAGGCGGCGGGCCTCCTGATGGAGCATTTCGACGCCAGCGTAATCAATAAAGTTAACGTGATGGGCATCGATGATGACCCGCTCACCCTGGCTGCGCTGGAGAATCTGCTGCACGTAATGGCAGGCGCCAAAGAAGATTGAGCCCTCAATGCGCAGCAGCGCTTCTTCATCTTCCTGCCAGAAGCGCACGCGTGGCTGCGAGGTGCGCTTGAGGTAGAAGAACAGCGATGCCAGAACCCCGGCATAAATCGCCGTTTGCAGCTCCATCAGTAAGGTTGCGCCGAGCGTTAGCAGCATCACCAGAAACTCTGAGCGACTCACCCGGTAGAGCGATTTGACCCCGGCAAAGTCGAGCAAACCCCAGCAGATAATCAGGATGCCAGCGGCCATGCTGGGCAACGGAATATGCTCGATCAGTTGGGTGCCGAACAGCGCAAACAGCGCGACCAGAATTGCTGAAAACACCCCGGCCAATGGAGTTTTCGCGCCGGCTTGCAGGTTCAGCGCCGAGCGGGTGAACGAGCCGGCGGAGGCGTAGGCCGAAAACCACGGCCCGACCATGTTGGAAAAACCCTGCGCGCGAACCTCCTGGTTGGCATCGAGAAACTGCCGCGACTTGGTTGCCAGCGAACGGGCAATCGACAAACTTGTAACCAGCCCCAGCATGCCGCAGGCAATTGCTGCGGGCAGCAGGCGGGTGATGTCATTCAGGTTGAAGTCGAGAATATGCAGCGGCGGCAGGCTGCCCTCAAAGGCTGCTACCAGCCCGACATGAGCAAATTGCTTGGGCATAAACAGCACCAGCAGGCTGCCGGCCAAAAGACCGATAAGAAGCGCTGGCCAGCGCGGCAACAGCAGCTTTATCAACACGCTGATCACCAGCGTAAAGCCCGCCACGGCAAAGGTTGGCCAGTCGATTTCGCTCAGGTGTTGGCCCAGGTTAAGCACCGTCGCCAGCGCTGTTGGCTGGCTGGCGATTTCAATTCCGAGCAGGTTGGGCAGTTGGCCCAAGGCAATCACCAGCGCTGCACCCAGGGTAAACCCCAGAACCACCGAGTGCGAAACGAAGTTGACCAGTGCGCCGAAGCGCAGCAAACCAAGCAGCCATTGAAAGATTCCGGCCATGAAACTCAGCAGCAAAATCAGGCCGATATAGGTATCGCTACCCGGCGTGGCCATGGGGCTTACGCTGGTAAACAAGACGATTGAAAGCGCCGCTGTAGGCCCGCAAATCAGGTGCCAGGATGAGCCCCACAGCGCCGCGATAATCACCGGCACAATCGCCGCGTACAACCCATACTCGGCGGGCAGGCCGGCGATCAGCGCATAGGCGATCGATTGCGGCAGCGCCAGAATCGCACCCGTCAGCCCGACCAATGCATCGTTGCTCAGCTTCTTGCGGTTAACCGAGGGCAGCCAGCGCAGAAACGGCAATAAAGACTGACGGGTAGGTAATCGCATCAGGGTTGGTTGTCTGCCTGGTTGGTTGTGTGAGCCATGATGGCGCGTTAGCGGGCCTGAGTGAAGGGCCGTATTTGCACAGTACAGCGTTTGTGGATAACTTTAATGCAGCCACACTGGCGCTTAAACAGTGTGTTTGGTTGCGCAGGTATTCTAAGAGTAGTCGTAACACCAGACGAAAGGTAGGAACACAGTTGTGGCAGGGGGCTCCAAAGCTGCTGGGCTTATTCCGTATACTGCGCGCTCTGGATCGATGGTTCAGACCCACCCCATTTAACCTAGTGAATCTCCACGTGAAAATTCGTCAGACGTTAGTCAGCTTGCTGCTGGTTTGCAGCAGTGTTGTAGTTGCAACGCACGCCAACGCCACCAGCAAGGCGCCGGCGCGACAGGAATTGGCGGCAGGCAGCGCCCTGTTGGTCGACCTGAAAACCAATGAAGTACTGTATTCGAGCAATCCCAATATGGTGCTGCCGATTGCCTCGGTCACCAAGTTGATGACTGCTCTGGTCACCTTGGATGCCAAGCTGCCGATGGATGAGATGCTCGACATCAACATCGCCGATACCAAGGAAATGCGTGGGGTTTATTCGCGGGTTCGGGTGGGCAGTGAAGTCAGCCGCCGTACCATGCTGCTGCTGGCGCTGATGTCGTCTGAAAACCGTGCGGCGGCCAGTCTGGCGCACCATTATCCGGGCGGTCAGGTGGCCTTTATTGCGGCCATGAATGCCAAGGCGCGTGCGCTCGGCATGAGCCATACACACTATGTTGAGCCTACGGGTTTGTCGCCGCATAACGTCTCGACGGCGACGGATCTGGTCAAGCTGCTCAAGGCCACTGAGAAGTACCCGATGCTCAGCGAATTGAGCACCAGCGACGACAAGACCGTGGCGTTTCGCAAACCCAATTACACCCTGGGTTTTCGTAACACCAACGGCCTGGTGCGCAAGGACAACTGGAGCGTGCAGTTGACCAAAACCGGCTTCACCAATGAAGCCGGGCATTGTCTGGTTATGCGCACCGTGATGAAAAATCGTCCGGTGGCGTTCGTGGTGCTTGATGCCTTTGGCAAATACACCCACATGGCCGACGCCAACCGCCTGAAGAAGTGGATGGAAACGGGCGCGATTACCCCAGTGCCAGCGGCTGCAATCAGCTATCGCCAACAGAAACAAGCGCAGCGTCAGTTGCAGGCGCAAGTCGAGTAACGCGCTAACGCGAACCGAAGAGCCGCTGCCACAGCAATCAGGCAGCGGCTTTTTTGTGTCTGCGGGTTTTGCAATTGGCGGCGTCCCGCGTTCAGCTGCGCCTTGCAATATTACATAATCTTAAATATAAGGATAAATAATGTAATTAAAGCCCAGAATAAGGCGCACTCAGTCGCGATGAAAAACACCGCCAAAAGCATGATTCTCGATCTACTGGTTGCCGCTGGCGACAAGCCTTTGCTGGCGCGTGAGGCGGTGGCGGCGTGTGCCCTGTTTGGGATCAGCGAAAACAGCGTGCGGGTTACTCTGGCGCGTCTTTCCGCTGAGTCGCTGATTAAGGGCGCCGGTCGCGGCAGCTACAAGTTGGGGCCAAATGCCTTGCAGTTGTCGGCAGAGCGGGCGGCCTGGCAGCAGGCTGAACAGCGCATGAGGCCGTGGGCGGGTGATTACTTGCTGGTATACGCCGCTGCCTTGGGCCGCACCGACCGCACGGCGTTGCGCCAGCGTGAGCGTGCCTTGCAGATGCTCGGCTTTTGCGAGCTGCAGAAAGGCCTGTATATCCGCCCGAATAACATCGAAGACGACATTGCCGCGGTCCGTCAGCGGCTTCTGGCGCTGGGGCTGGAGCCACAGGCGCTGGTGTTCACCGGCAATGGTTTTACTGACGAAGAACTGGCGCGCATTCGCACACTTTGGGACGGCGCAGCCCTGACCCAGCGTTACCAGCAACTGACCCACCAGCTCAATGAGTGGCTTGCCAGTGCCGTTGATCTTGAGCCTGAGGTTCGTGCACGCGAGGTCTTTGTGTTGGGCAGCGCGGCAATTCGTCAGGTGCTCTTCGACCCGCTGCTGCCCGAGCCTTTTGTCGACGCGCAGGTGCGCCACACGTTTGTCGAATGTGCCCAGCACTTTGTCGCTGAGGGCCGGCGCATCTGGCTGGAGCTGTTTGCCAATGGCTTGTCGCCTGTCCCTGTCGAGCCTGCTTGCAGCACTCAACACCCCTTGCATTGATGGAATAACACTCCCGGAAAAACCTGATGAACGAAAGAATAAAAATAACCGAGATATTCAGCCGCGACGAAATAAAGCAACTCACTGCCCGCTCGGATGCCTATGGGGCTTGGGCGGTAGGCTCGACCTGGGCTGTGATCGGGCTGACGTTTGCGCTGCTGGCTTATGCCCAGAGCCATGTGCCGTTGTGGGCGTTCATTGCAGCGTTGGTCGTCGGCATGGCGGTGATCGCTGGCCGCCAGTTGTGCCTGGCGATTCTTCAGCACGACGCCGCGCATGGCACCTTGTTCAAGAGCAAGTGGGGCAATGATGTTCTCAGCGATTGGTTATGCGCGCGGCCAGTGTGGAATGAGCTGCACAAGTATCGTCCGTACCATCTGGTGCACCACGCCAAGACCTCGACCGAAGATGATCCCGATCTGAGTCTGGTCGCCGGTTTTCCCACCACGCGGCGCTCGCTGCTGCGCAAGCTCGCCCGCGACACCTTTGGCATTACCGGCTTCAAGTTTGTGCTCGGCCGGGTGCTGATGGACGCCGAAGTTATCAAGTGGACGGTGGCCAACGATGTTCAGCCGCTGCCGCAGGACGGGCGCAAATGGTGGAGTTATCCACAAGCCTTCTTGCGCAACGCGGCTGGAATGTTGATAACCAATGGCATTTTGTTTGCCGCGTTGGCAGCCACAGGCAATGCCTGGCTGTATGGTGTTTGGGTGGTGGCGTACATCACCCCGTTCCCGCTGTTTATCCGCATCCGCTCGATGGCCGAGCACGCGTGTCTGGGCAGCAGCCGCAACACCTTGCGCAACACCCGTACGACTCGCGCAGGCTTTGTGGCGCGCGCGTTTGTGGCGCCGATTCGGGTGAATTATCACATCGAGCATCATCTGATGGCGTCGGTGCCCTACTTCCGTCTGCCGCAGATGCATCAGATGCTGCTTGAGCGCGGCCATGTGCCGACGCCACCGAGTTACTTCGATGTGCTGCGGCTGGTCAGCAGCCGGGCGCTGTAGTGGAGTAGATATGAAAAAGCCGCTGCCTGATCGGGCAGCGGCTTTTGCTTAGCGCAGTTGTTGCTTAGCGGCGGGCGCTGCGAACGCCTTCAGCGAGTTCACTGCACAGTTGCAGTACACCGTTAACAGCGTCTTCGCTGTTGTCGGCTTTCTCGATCTGGTCGATCAGTGCCGAACCCACCACAACACCGTCAGCCAGTCGTGCAATCGTTGCGGCGTGCTCTGGCGTGCGGATACCGAAACCGATGCTGATCGGCAGGTCAGTGTGGCGACGCAAGCGCGCTACGGCGGCTTCTACGTGTTCCAGCGTGGCCGAGCCTGCACCGGTAACACCGGCAACCGAGACGTAGTAAACGAAGCCGGAGCTGCCGTTAAGCACTTTGGGCAGACGCTTGTCGTCGGTGGTCGGAGTGGTCAGGCGGATGAAGTCGATGCCCGCCGCTTGCGCCGGATCACACAGGTCGACGTTATGCTCTGGCGGCAGATCGACCACGATCAGGCCATCAACACCGGCTTCCTTGGCTTCGGCGATAAAGTTATCCACACCGAATTTATGAATCGGGTTGAAGTAGCCCATCAGCACCAGCGGCGTGCTTTGGTCGTCTTGGCGGAACTCGCGGACCATTTGCAGGGTTTTGCGCAGATCCTGTTTGGCGGCCAGCGCGCGGATGTTGGCCAGCTGAATCGCCGGGCCATCAGCCATTGGGTCGGTGAAAGGCATGCCCAGCTCGATCACATCGGCACCGGCTTTCGGCAGACCCTTGAGGATCGCCAGTGAGGCGTCATAGCCGGGGTCGCCTGCGGTAACGAAGGTCACCAGTGCAGCGCGGTTCTGTTGTTTCAGCTCGGCAAAGCGGGTTTGCAGGCGGCTCATGCAGTTTTCTCCTGCTGGTTTACGGTCTCTGCCATGTGGTGCATGACGGTTTGCATGTCTTTGTCGCCACGGCCGGACAGGTTGACCACCATCAGGTGATCCTTGGGCAGGCTTGGCGCGCGCTTGAATACTTCAGCCAGTGCGTGGGCGCTTTCCAGTGCCGGGATAATGCCTTCGAGGCGGCAGCAGCTGTGGAAGGCTTCCAACGCTTCGTCGTCTGTTACCGAGGTGTACTGAACGCGGCCGATATCATGCAACCAGGCGTGCTCAGGGCCGATGCCGGGATAGTCGAGGCCAGCCGAAATCGAGTGGGCGTCGATGATCTGACCATCGTCATCCTGGAGCAAAAAGGTGCGATTGCCGTGCAATACGCCGGGAACACCGCCGTTCAGGCTGGCCGCGTGCTTGCCGGTTTCAATGCCGTAACCGGCTGCTTCGACGCCGATAATCTCGACAGATTTGTCGTCGAGGAAGGGGTGGAACAAGCCCATGGCGTTGGAGCCGCCACCGATGCAGGCAACCAGGCTGTCGGGCAGACGGCCTTCCTGATCCTGCAACTGGTCACGGGTTTCCTTGCCGATAACGGCCTGGAAATCACGCACCATTGCCGGATACGGGTGTGGGCCAGCCACGGTGCCAATCAGGTAGAAGGTGCTGTCGACGTTGGTCACCCAATCACGCAGCGCCTCGTTCATGGCATCTTTCAGGGTGCCGGTGCCGGCGGTAACCGGAATCACGGTAGCGCCCAGCAGCTTCATACGGAATACGTTGGCCTGCTGACGGTCGATGTCAGTGGTGCCCATATAAATCACGCAATCCAGGCCAAAACGTGCGGCTACGGTGGCGGTTGCAACGCCGTGCATGCCCGCGCCAGTCTCGGCGATGATGCGTTTTTTACCCATGCGCCGGGCCAGCAAAATCTGGCCGATGCAGTTGTTAATCTTGTGCGCGCCGGTGTGGTTGAGCTCTTCGCGCTTGAGGTAAATCTTCGCCCCGCCGCAGTGTTCGGTCAGGCGCTCGGCGAAGTACAGCGGGCTCGGGCGACCCACATAATCGCGCTGGAAGTAGGCCAGTTCTTTGGCGAACTCGGGGTCCTGCTTGGCCTTCTCGTATTCGTCTGCCAGATCGTGGATCAATGGCATCAGGGTTTCGGCGACATACTGGCCGCCAAACGAGCCGAACAGGCCTGTGGCGTCTGGGCCGCTGCGAAATGAAGTCATGGTGTTCTCCTGAAGCTGGAACTGTGGGTCTGCCAAGGCGCACCGGGGCGATTTGGGACAATGAACACAGGATAATGCTGTGGCGGATCGGACAAAAGCGATAAGATTGACTCGACCTGTCAGGAAAACTCACATATGAGTCGCGAGCTTCCCCCCCTTAATGCCCTTCGTGCGTTTGAAGCTGCCGCCCGGCTGGGCAACCTGAGCTTGGCCGCTGACGAGCTGCATGTCACTCACGGTGCAGTGAGCCGGCAGGTTCGTGCACTTGAAGAGCATTTGGGGTTGGCCTTGTTCGTCAAGGATGGTCGCGGCCTTAAACTCACAGATGCAGGCGTGCGTTTGCGCGATACCAGCAGTGAGGTTTTCGCTCGTTTGCGTAGCGTCTGTGCGGAGCTGCAACAAGGTCAGGCCAACGCCCCTTTCGTATTGGCCTGTCCCGGCAGTTTGTTGGCCCGCTGGTTTATCCCGCGCCTCGACCGGCTGAATCGGGAGTTGCCGGAGCTGCGCCTGCAATTATCTGCCAGCGAAGGCGAGCTTGATCCACGACGCAGTGGCGTGGATGCCACCTTATGGTTCGCCGAGCCGCCGTGGCCAGCCGATATGCAGGTGTTTGAACTGGCGACCGAATGCATCGGCCCGGTGATGAGCCCGCGTTATTCGCGCTACCCACAATTGCATGGCGCGCCAGCGGCAAGCCTGCTGGGTGAGCCGTTGTTGCATACCATCTCGCGTCCGCAGGCATGGCCAAGTTGGGCGCAAAGCAATGCGCTGAATCCTGCCGATCTGCAATTGGGCCAAGGCTTTGAGCATCTGTATTACTTGCTGGAAGCGGCGGCGGCCGGGTTGGGTGTGGCTATCGCACCGCAACAACTGGTGGCTGATGATTTGGCCGCGGGGCGTTTGGTCGCGCCTTGGGGTTTTGTCGAAACCCCGGCGCGGCTGGCGCTGTGGGTGCCTTCGCGATTGCTCGACAAGCGTGCGCAGTTGTTGGCGCAGTGGTTGCGCAATGAGTTGCAGCCGTCCTGATAGAACTTTAGGCCGGCTGACCCTGTCGACTGTTGTGAAGACAGCAACGAGTTGCGTTTTTAAACAACAGTCAGGGAGAAACTCATGTCAGATCATCACACCTATAAAGTCGTGGAAGTGGTTGGAACATCGAAAGTTGGCACCGATGACGCTATTAACAATGCAATTGCCGAGTGCGCGAAATCAATTCGCCATCTCGATTGGTTTGAGGTGGTGAACACCCGCGGACACATTGAAGGCGGCAAGGTTGCGCATTTTCAGGTGACCCTCAAAGTCGGCTTTCGCTTAAGCGACAGCTAAGCCAGCTAGCCCAGGCACGGCCGCATCGCCCCAAAACTTGTGTCGTACGGAGGATGGATAAACCGCAGGTTAATCCGTCATGGCGGCCATCGGCCGCCGCGTTGCGGTCTGTGGTCGGATGGTTGATGGCCCGGCGCGGGGTGTGTTGCGGGGCGTAAATCGCTCGACGGATTGCCACCTTTGGTGGCTATCCATCCTCCGTCATGTTTATGGCTTGTGGCCGTGTCGCTACAAAACTTACGTCGTACGTCGGCTGCCGCGTTGCAGTCTGTGGTCGGATGATTGACGGCCCGGCGGGGGTTGTGTTGCGGGGCGTGAATCGCTCGACGGATTGCCACCTTCGGTGGCTATCCATCCTCCGTCATGTGCATGGCTTGCGACCGTATCACCACAAAATTCATGGCGGCCATCGGCTGTCGCGTTGCGGTTTGTGGTCGGATGGTTGATGGCCCGGCGTGGCGTGTGTTGCGGGGCGTGAATCGCTCGACGGATTGCCACCTTTGGTGGCTATCCATCCTCCGTCATGTGTACGGCTTGCGGCCGTGTCGCCACAAAATTCATGGCGGCCATCGGCTGCCGCATTGCGGTCTGTGGTCGGACGATTGATGGCCCGGCGCGGGGTGTGTTGCGGGGCGTAAATCGCTCGACGGATTGCCACCTTTGGTGGCTATCCATCCTCCGCATCGTCCGGTCAAACCTAAACCTTCCTTATTTGGCAAACATCTGCGAGATGTCTTTGAACGCCTTGAATTCGAGGGCGTTTCCGCACGGATCAAACAAGAACATTGTGGCCTGCTCGCCCACCTGCCCTTTGAACCGTACATACGGTTCGATCACGAATCGGGTTTTCAATGACTGCAGGCGCTCGGCCAACGCTTCCCAATCTTCCCACGCCAGCACCACGCCGAAGTGCGGCACCGGCACATCGTGGCCGTCTACGGCGTTGCTGTGGGCTTCGGCTTGATGAGGCATTTGTGGCGCCTGGTGAATTACCAATTGGTGGCCAAAGAAATCGAAGTCGACCCAATGATCACTGCTGCGGCCTTCGTCGCAACCAAATACCTGGCCGTAAAAGTGCCGTGCGGCGGCGAGGTCGTGGACGGGAATAGCCAAATGAAAGGGCGCGAGTGCCATTGATTGAATCCTCGGTTGATCAGCGGTTAACTGATTTTATTAGCTATAAAATTGATTAAAAGCGAATATCCTTGCTGCCAAGCACAAATAAAATTGATCAATGAGAGTGCCATGCTGCGCGAGCTGAAAACCTTTGTGATGGTCGTCCGTCATGGCACATTTGCGGCCGCCGGACGCCATGTCGGGCTTACTCAGTCGGCTGTCAGTGCGCAAATGCGCACGCTGGAGCAAACCCTCGGTGTGCGCTTGTTCGATCGCAGCGGGCGTACCGCGCAGCTCAATGCTGCGGGTCGGCACGCACTGCCTTTGGCCGAGCAAATGCTCGCGCTGGCGGCGCAAATGGCCCTCCCCGGCTCGCTGGCTGAATGGCAAGGTGAACTCAAGATCGGCGCTATCGCGACCGTGCAAACCAGTTGGCTGCCCGAGGCGCTGCCGCGCTTTAAGGCGTTGGCGCCCAAGGTTGAGCTGCAACTGGTGCCCGGAGTCTCACTGCAGTTGCTGAGCCAGATAGATGCCGGTGAGCTGGACCTGGCACTGATGATCAAGCCGCCCTTCGCGCTGCCCAAGGAGCTTGAGGTCATCAGCCTGGCGCATGAGCGCTTTGTGTTGATCGCTCCGCAGGATGTCGCAGGCAATGATCCATTGCAGTTACTCGCCCGCGAGCCTTTTGTGCGTTACGACCGGCGCTCGTTTGGTGGCCGGTTAGTGAGCGATTTCTTGTGCGAGCAGCGAATTGAAGTACAGGAGGCGCTGGAGCTGGATGAGCTGGAAGCAATTGTGCGTATGGTTGAATGCGGGCTTGGCGTTTCGCTTATTCCCTATGCCGGGCTCTGGCTGCAACGCCCCACGCAACTGCGGGTTATCGAGTTGGGCGCTTTGGGTTTTCAGCGCGAACTGGTCGCCGTCATGCGTCGCGCCCAGCGTCAGCCTGCCGTGGAGTGCTTGCTTGGCTGCTTAACGGGCAAAACAAAGCCCGCATGAAGCGGGCTTGTCGGGTAAAGCAATTAGCGCTGAATGATCAGAACGCCGGAACCACTGCGCCCTGGTACTTCTCAAGGATGAATGCCTTGGTTTCAGGGCTGGTCAATGCTTTGGCCAGCTTCTGCATGGCGGCGCTGTCTTTGTTGTCCGGGCGGGCAACCAGCACGTTGACGTATGGCGACTCGCTGCCTTCGATGACCAGTGCATCCTTGGTCGGGTTCAGCTTGGCTTCGAGTGCGTAGTTGGTGTTGATCAGGGCCAGATCGACTTGAGTCAGAACGCGCGCCAGAGTGGCGGCTTCGAGCTCACGCACTTTGATCTTCTTCGGGTTCTCGACGATGTCTTTCGGGGTCGCAGTGATGTTGCTGCTGTCTTTAAGCTTGATCACGCCGGCTTTTTGCAGCAGCAGCAGCGCGCGGCCACCGTTGGTTGCATCGTTCGGAATCACCACGTTGGCGCCTTGCGGCAGGTCAGCGAGGTCTTTGATGGTGCTGGAGTAAGCGCCGAACGGTTCTACGTGAACGCCAACAACGCTGACCAGATCAGCGCCACGGCTCTTGTTGAACTCGTCGAGGTACGGCTGGTGCTGGAAGAAGTTGGCGTCGATGCGCTTCTCGGCAACCTGGATGTTCGGTTGTACGTAGTCGGTGAAAACCTTCACTTGCAGGTCGACGCCTTCTTTGGCCAGCGTCGGCTTAACGAATTCGAGGATTTCGGCGTGCGGCACAGCAGTGGCTGCAACGGTCAGGGTTTCGGCTTGTGCGGCAACAGCGGTGAAGGCTGCAGCGGCAGCAAAAGCGGTCAGCAGTTTTTTCATGTTCAACTCCTTGTGGGATGGGTTGGCGGGTGGCGCTGGCCAGCTGTTTAGCCTGGGTCAGCGCCACCACTGCGGCTGTTGGCCGCTTGTTAGAATTTCATTTACGCGAGAAGTGGATCACCAGCTTGTCGCCGACGGTTTGCAGCACTTGCACCAGAATCAGCAGCAGCACCACGGTGACGATCATTACGTCCGGCTGATAGCGCTGATAACCGTAGCGCACAGCCAGGTCGCCCAAACCGCCGCCGCCAATCAGGCCGGACATTGCGGTGTACGAAACCAGGGTGATGGCGGTAACGGTGATGGCGGCAAAAATCCCCGGCAGCGCTTCCGGCAGCAAGGCATTGATTACGATCTGGCGAGTGGTTGCGCCCATCGCCTGCGTGGCTTCGATGATGCCGCGATCAACTTCGCGCAGCGCGGTTTCAACCAAGCGTGCGAAGAATGGCGTGGCGCCCACTACCAGCGGTGGAATCGCACCGGCAACGCCCAGCGAGGTGCCGGTGACCATCACGGTGAGCGGGATCATCAAGATCAGCAGGATCACGAATGGCACCGAGCGCAACACGTTAACCAGCAGCGAAAGGAAGCCGTAAAAGGCTTTCTGTTCGAACATCTGCCGTGGGCTGGTGAGGAACAGCAGCACGCCCAGTGGCAAGCCGAGCACGATGGTAAACAGCAGCGAACCGCCGAGCATGCTCAGCGTGTCGAGGGTGGCCTGCCAGATTTCCAGCCAGTCGACGTTAGGGAACAGACTGGTCATTAGCGCAGTACCTCCAGGTGAACATCTGCCGCTTTGAAGCGTTCCAGCGCGGCCGCCAGATCACCGCCGGTGAGGGCCAGCGTCAGTTGGCCGTACGGGGTGTCTTTGATGCGATCAATGCGCCCCGCGAGAATGCTGTAGTCCACGCCGGTTTCGCGGGCAACGGTGCCCAGCAGCGGCGCATACGTGGCCTCGCCCTGGAATGTCAGACGCAGAATGCAGCCCTGAACATGGGCAAAATCATCGCGCTGCTCGTTTTCGTCAATCTGCTCCGACTCCTGCACAAAGCGCTTGGTGGTCGGGTGCTGCGGGTGCAGGAACACATCGGCAACCGCGCCCTGCTCGACCACAATACCGGCGTCCATCACCGCCACGCGGTCACACACACGGCGGATAACATCCATCTCGTGGGTAATCAGCACGATAGTCAGGTTCAGTTCGCGGTTGATCTCGGCCAGCAACTGCAAGACCGACGCCGTGGTCTGCGGATCAAGGGCGCTGGTCGCTTCGTCGCAGAGCAGGATTTTCGGGCGGGTAGCCAGCGCACGAGCGATGCCGACACGCTGCTTTTGGCCGCCGGAGAGCTGCGCCGGATACTTATCGGCGTGTTCGGTAAGGCCAACGCGATCCAGCAGTTCGCTGACGCGCTGGGCAATCTGGCTGCCCGACATGTCGCCGGCCAGTTGCAGGGGCATGGCGACGTTATTGGCGACGGTTTTCGACGACAGCAGGTTGAAGTGCTGGAAGATCATGCCGACTTGCTGGCGAAAACGCCGCAGACCGTTGGCGTCGAGTGCGGTGACATCTTCACCGTCGATATCGATACGTCCGCCAGACGGCTCTTCAAGGCGATTAATCAGGCGCATGAGGGTACTTTTCCCCGCGCCTGAATGGCCGATGATGCCGAACACCTGGCCGCGATCAATGTGCAGATCCGTTGGCTGTAACGCCGGAATCTCTTCGCCATTGACGCGATAGGCCTTATGAACCTGTTGAAAATTGATCACGCTTAAAACCTTTTGGGTTTGTCGAGCTGCCGGATAGGCACAAAAGCCGCTTAGTTTAACCGGCGCTGGTTAGGTCGCAAAAATCTTTGTAGACCTATGGTTATAGCTGGATTGCATTAAAAATGTGGCTGACTGGCGCAGATTACTGCCTGCGATGATCAGCATAGACCTCAGATCACGCTGCCTGCAGCAGATTGCCCCGGCGTGTGGCCTTTTGCCGTGTTGGTTTAACGGCCATTGCGCCGGGGCAACGCGAAGCTGAGCAAGAACAGCCCGGCGGCGCACACCACAATGGATGGCCCGGCCGGTGTGTCTTTGAACCACGACAGGCTGAGCCCGCCGCATACCGCGACAATCCCCAGCAGGCTGGCGCCAAAGGCCATTTGCTCGGGCGTTCTGGCGTGGCGCTGGGCCGCGGCAGCCGGGATGATCAGCAGCGAGGTGATCAGCAATACGCCGACAATTTTCATCGCCACGGCAATCACCACGGCAATCAGCAGCATCAGGCTCAGGCGAATAGCCGCGACGGGCAGGCCTTCAACCTTGGCCAGTTCCTCGTGCACGGTGATGGCCAGCAATGGCCGCCACAAGATTGCCAGCAGGATCAGCACAATCGTGCTGCCGCCAAGTATCCAGGCGAGGTCGGTGGGGCCGACGGCGAGCAGGTCGCCAAACAGGTAGGCCATCAAGTCTATGCGCACATCGCGCATGAAGCTCAGCACCACCAGACCCAGCGACAAGGTACTGTGCGCGAGAATTCCCAGCAGCGTGTCGGAGGCCAGCGGCTGCCGGCTTTGCAGGGTGACCAGCAAGGCGGCCAGCAACAGGCAGCCAACGGTAACGGCGAAGGTCGGGCTCACATCCAGCATCAGGCCCAGCGCCACGCCGAGCAACGCGGCGTGTGAGAGCGTGTCGCCGAAATAGGCCATGCGCCGCCACACCACGAACGAGCCCAGTGGGCCGGCAACTACTGCAAGCGCGAGACCTGCGAGCAAGGCGTTAACAAGAAAATCAGCCATGCTTGCAATCCGGCCCGTGTACATGAGGTGGGTTGGTGACTACAGCGCCGTGCAGATCATGCGCGTGGTCGTGATGGTGGTGATAAATCGCCAGGCTGCGGGCATCCTGACCAAACAGTTCGACGAACGCCGGATCGCCGCTGACCTGCGCCGGGTGGCCGGAGCAGCAAACGTGTCGATTGAGGCAGACCACCTGATCGGTGGTACTCATGACCAGATGCAGATCGTGGGACACCATCAGCACGCCGCAATTGTGACGGTCGCGCAGTTTGGTAATCAGCCGGTAAAGCTCGGCCTGACCGGCAACATCAACGCCTTGTACCGGCTCGTCGAGCACCAGCAATTCGGGTTTGCGCAGCAGGGCGCGGGCCAGCAGCACGCGCTGCAACTCGCCGCCCGAAACAGTCTGCAGCGGGCTCTCCAGCACGTGTTCGGCGCCCACTTCACTGAGTGCGGCCAGTGCGCTGGCGCGATCGACTCCTGGCACCAAGCGCAGGAACCGCAGCACATTGAGCGGCAGTGTGGCGTCTACATGCAGCTTTTGCGGCATGTAGCCCACGCGCAATTTGGGCTTGCGCCACACCTCGCCACTGTCGGCTTTGAGCAGGCCCAATACCGCGCGTACCAAGGTGGTTTTACCGGCGCCATTGGGGCCGATAAGTGTGACGATTTCGCCGCGCTTAACGCTCAGCTGAACATTTTGCAGCACCGGTTGGTCGGCAAAGTTGACGGTAATGCCGTCCAGGCGAATCAGTGCCTCGCTCATGCCGACTCCCGGCAGCCAGCACACAGGCCAACCACTTCGACGGTCTGGCTTTCGACGGTGAAGCCGACGGTCTGGGCGCACTGGATAATCGCGTCGCTGATGGCGGCCTGCTCAAGTTCGATGGCGGCGTGGCACGTCCGGCAGATCAGGAACTGGCCCTGATGCGCAAGCTCCGGCTGGTTGCAGCCGACAAAGGCGTTGAGCGAGGCAATGCGGTGCACGAGGCCGTTTTCGAGGAGAAAATCCAGCGCCCGGTAAACCGTCGGCGGCGCGGCGCGGCGGCCGTCTTCTTCGCTCAGCACCGCGAGAATGTCGTAAGCGCCCAACGGCTTGTGGCTCTGCCAGACCAGTTCAAGCACGCGCTTGCGCAGCGTGGTCAGGCGCAAACCCTGACGCGCACAAATGCTTTCTGCTTCTGCCAGCGCGTGGCTGACGCAGTGCGAGTGGTCGTGAGGCCTTGAGGCGAGCGGTGTCTGAGTCATGAGCGGCGACGTTTTGCAAAAGAGACGTTATGATATTACATCTTCTATTCAATTGGGTATTTCCTGTGCTGCGTATTTTTGCCGCTGGCGCGTTATCTCTGGCGACTTTACTGGGCAGTGCGCTGGCACGCGCCGATGTGCAGTTGCTGACCAGTATCAAACCTCTCCAGTTAATTGCTGCCGCGGTGCAGGACGGCGTCGGCACGCCTGACGTTTTGCTCCCGCCCGGCGCTACGCCGCATCAGTACGCGCTGCGGCCCTCGGATATTCGCCGAGTCGGCAATGCCGATCTGTTTTATTGGGTCGGCCCTGAGCTTGAGACCTTCTTGCCGCGCGTACTGGCCGATCGCAAATTACCCAGCGTTGCGGTGAAAGACTTGCCGGGTATGCAGTTGCGCTACTTTGGCGAAGGTGAAGAGGCAGCGCATGCGCACGAAGACGAACATGCCCACGCGCATGAGGATGAGCACGAGCATGAGCATGAGCACGAGCATCACGACCATGATCATCGTCCCGGCAGCCTGGATGCTCATTTGTGGTTATTACCAGCCAACGCTGAGGTGATTGCCGCGCGCATGGCGGCTGATCTGACGGCGCTGGACCCGGCCAATGGCGATAAATATGCCGCTAATCTGCAGGCCTTCAAGGTTTCGGTCGAGGCGTTGGATGTGACCCTGCGCGGCCAGATCGAGCCGATCAAGCACGCGCCCTACTTCGTGTTCCATGAAGGCTACGACTATTTCGAGGCCGCATACGGGATTAAGCATGCCGGCGTGTTCAGCGCGTTGAGCGAAGTTCAGCCGGGCGCACGACATGTCGCCGCCATGCGCAAGCAACTTGAACAGGCGGGACCGACGTGCGTGTTTACCGAGCCGCCGTTGCGCCCTCGCCTTGCCGACACCCTGACTGAAGGCTTGCCGGTCAAGGTAATGGAACTGGACCCGATGGGTAACGGTTTGGCAGTTAATGCGCAGGGCTATACGACCTTGCTCGCCAATCTGGGCAGGAATCTCAGCGGTTGCCTTGGCGGCTTGTAAGTGCAGCGCCCGATCAGTGCTGCCACGGCTTGCGCAGCACTGATCGAGCAGCTTCAGGCGTGCGGTTTAAAGCGCCATCGGCAGCGGCAAGTGCACTTGCTGACGTTGCTCCAAGCGGTGCAAGAACTCAGCTGGGTCGTGAATCAGCACTTCCTGTCCGGCATGCGACTCGGCAGCGATAAAGCGTGACAGCCAGAAACGCAGGCAGGCCACGCGCAGCATCGCTGGCCACAACTCAGCTTCACGGGGGGTGAACGAGCGCTGCGCTGCATAGGCTGCCAGCAATGCCCGGGCACGCGGCGCATTGAGCTGGCCGTCGGCGTCGGAGCACCAGTCGTTCAGGGTGATCGCCAAGTCATACAGCATCGGCCCCGAGCAGGCGTTGTAGAAGTCGATAACGCCGGTCAGGTGATTGCCGTCGAACAGCACATTGTCGCGGAACAGATCGGCGTGCAAGTTGGCGCGCGGCAGATCAAGAATGCTCGGTTTCAGCTCGGCGATTTCAGCCAGTGCGGCCTGAACCATCGGCTGTTGGCTGTCGGGCAGGTTCAACGCCAGCCCCGGCCCTTCGAGCAGCATCCAGTCGAGACCGCGGTCACTCTTGCGCTCAATAATCGCGTCACGGGTTGCCAGGTGAATGCGTGCGAGCAGCGCACCCACTTCCTGACAGTGATGCGCATTGGCGTCGCGCACATGCTTGCCGCTCAAGCGCGGCTGCAGCAGCGCAGGTTTTTCGCAGAGGCGCCGCAAGGCATCGCCACTTTCAGTGCGCAGTGCATATGGCACCGGCAGGCCTGCGTTATGCAGCACATCGAGCAGCTCGATAAAGAACGGCAAGTCATCACTTGGGCCGCGCTCAATCAGGGTCAGGACAAACTCGCCCTGCTCCATGCTGACAAAGAAGTTGCTGTTCTCACTGCCAGCGGCAATGCCCTGGAAGTCGCGCAGCTGCCCCAGCCGATAAGGTTCAAGGAACGTCTCAAGCTCGGGGCGTTGCACAGGGGTAAAAACCGACATGTCAGGCGTGCCTTACCATTCGAAAATTTTCCATGCCGGGATCAGCATGTCCGGGTCATCTGAACGGACGAAATTGCCGTCGCTGCCGTCAGAACGCACGAGGAAATAGGGCGGGCCGTTCTTCGGGGTGATTTTGATCGCATAGAGAAAACCGTTAACCCGGTATTCGGAAACGGTACGGTCACCTTCCTGGCGAATGGTGACATCCGGCTCGCCCGACACCGGTTCTTCGGCGTGAGCTGTGAGTGCGGCAGTGGCGAGTAAACCAGCAAGCAAAAGGCGATTTATTGTGCGCATGGTAACCTTGCTCTTTTGTCGTCAACGATAAGGCTATTCTAACAGGCTATTGGCAAACTACTGAGGGCCAGACGCGCTTAATGCGCAGGTACATGAGGGCAAATTCATGACCTGTAGCAATTTAGCGGGTGATTGTCCGCTTCAGTTGTCTGCCGCGTCCTGTTGGTGAATCTGCCTCCGTCGCAAAGGTTGAATCTGCTCATGAGCCAAACCCCTCTCGTACTGGTCGACGGTTCCTCGTACCTGTACCGCGCCTTCCATGCCCTGCCCCCGATGACCACCTCGAAAGGTGTGCCTACGGGCGCGGTCAAGGGCGTGTTGAACATGCTCAAAAGTTTGCGCAAGCAATACCCGGACAGCCCCTTTGCGGTGATTTTCGACGCCAAGGGCGGCACCTTCCGTGATGAGATGTTCGCCGAATACAAAGCCAATCGCCCGTCCATGCCGGATGATCTGCGCGTGCAGGTCGAGCCGTTGCATGCCAGCGTCAAGGCGCTGGGCTTTCCGCTGTTGTGCGTTGAAGGCGTCGAGGCCGATGACGTTATCGGTACCCTCGCCCGCAAAGCCGCTGCCGAAGGCCGTGATGTGGTGATCTCTACCGGCGACAAGGACATGGCGCAGCTGGTGTGCGAGCACGTAACGCTGGTCAACACCATGACCGGCAGCGTGTATGACATTGCCGGGGTTATCGAGAAGTTTGGCGTCGGCCCGGAATTGATCATCGATTATCTGGCGCTGATGGGCGACAAGGTCGACAACATTCCGGGTGTGCCCGGCGTCGGTGAAAAAACCGCACTGGGTTTGTTGGTGGGTGTTGGCGGCGGCCTCGATGTGATCTACGCCAATCTCGACAAGGTTCCGAGTTTGCCAATTCGCGGGGCCAAGACCCTGCCCGCCAAGCTCGAAGAGCACCGTGACATGGCGTATTTGTCTTACAAGCTGGCGACGATCAAGCTCGATGTTGAGCTGAGTGTCGAAATAGACGATCTGCATCCCGGTGAAGAAGACTTGCCGGCACTGGCCGAGCTTTACGCCATGCTGGAGTTCAAGAGCTGGCTGGATGCCGTGCAGCGCAAGAACAAAGCACCGGCAGCCAAGGCAGCACCTGCAGACTCGGTCGTGGACCTGTTCTCCGATGCGCCCGCCACTGCACCGCTGACAGGTGTTGCTTATGAGCAGTCTGCGCCGGCTGAGACCGTTGCTGCAGACGCCGATGTAACCGCTGATGAAGCACCTGCGGGCGACTATCAGATTATTCTTGAGCAGGCCGACTTCGACCGTTGGCTGGAAAAGCTTAATAAAGCCGACCTCATCGCCTTTGACACCGAAACCACCAGCGTCGATGCTCAGCAGGCGCAACTGGTGGGCCTGTCGTTTGCGGTTAAAGCCGGTGAAGCCGCTTACATTCCGGTGGCGCACTCGTACATGGGCGTGCCGACTCAACTCGACCGCGACAAAGTGCTCAAGGCCCTCAAGCCGATTCTTGAAGACCCGAAAAAAGCCAAGGTCGGCCAGAACGCCAAATATGACATCAACATTCTGGCCAACGCCTCAACGCCGATCAGCGTGCAAGGCGTGGCATTCGACACCATGCTCGAATCCTACGTGCTCGACTCCACCGCGACCCGTCACGACATGGACAGCCTGGCGCTGAAATACCTCGGCCACAGCAATATCCGTTTCGAAGACATCGCCGGCAAAGGCGCGAAACAGCTGACATTTGATCAGATCTCCCTCGAGCAAGCCGGCCCGTATGCCGCGGAAGATGCCGACGTAACCCTGCGCCTGCACAACACGCTGTGGCAAAAGCTTGAGGCTGTGCCGAGTGTGGCCAAGGTGCTGCAGGAAATCGAGATTCCGCTGGTGCCGGTGCTCGCTCGTATTGAGCGTCAGGGCGCGTATGTCGATGCCAAGCTGCTCGGCGAACAGAGTCAGGAGTTGGGCGAGAAGCTGGTGGCGCTTGAGCGTGAAGCGTTTGCGATTGCCGGCGAGGAGTTCAATCTGGCCTCGCCCAAGCAATTGGGGGTGATTTTGTACGAAAAGCTGGGTTATCCCATTATCAGCAAGACCGCCAAGGGCCAGGCTTCCACGGCCGAAGCGGTACTTGCCGAGCTGGCTGAGCAGGATTACGAACTGCCGAAAGTGCTGATGCAATACCGTAGCCTGAGCAAGCTGAAAAGCACCTACACCGACCGTTTGCCGGAGCAGATCAACCCGCGTACAGGGCGCATCCACACCAGCTACCATCAGGCTGTGGCGGCGACCGGGCGCTTGTCGTCATCTGACCCGAACCTGCAGAACATTCCGATTCGCAGCGCCGAAGGCCGGCGTATTCGTCAGGCTTTCGTCGCGCCCAAGGGCTACAAGCTATTGGCAGCCGACTATTCGCAAATCGAACTGCGAATCATGGCCCATCTCGCGCAGGACGCGGGCCTGCTCGACGCCTTCCGCCACGACCTCGACGTGCACCGCGCAACGGCGGCCGAGGTATTCGGGGTTGAGCTTGATCAGGTCAGCACGGATCAGCGCCGCAGCGCCAAGGCGATCAACTTCGGCCTGATTTACGGCATGAGTGCGTTTGGCCTGGCGAAACAGATCGGCGTGGACCGTAAACAGTCGCAAGCCTATATCGACCGTTATTTCGCGCGTTATCCGGGTGTGTTGGCCTACATGGAGCGCACGCGTGAGCAGGCGGGTGAGCAAGGTTATGTCGAAACCCTGTTTGGCCGTCGCCTGTACCTGCCGGAAATCAACGCCAAGAACGGCGCTTTGCGCAAAGGCGCGGAGCGCACCGCTATCAATGCGCCGATGCAGGGCACGGCGGCAGACATCATCAAGCGGGCAATGATTGCTGTGGATAACTGGCTCGTCGAGTCCGGGCTTGATGCGCGGGTTATTCTGCAGGTTCACGATGAATTGGTGCTTGAGGTACGCGAAGATCTGGTCGAACAGGTCACCGAGCAGATCAAGCAGAAAATGGCGGCTGCCGCCGAGCTGGATGTGCCTTTATTGGTCGAGGTTGGCGTGGGCAACAACTGGGACGAGGCGCACTGATACGCCCTAGATAGAGCGGTCGGAAGATTTTATTCGACCGCTTGTGCAACATAAGCCATTGAATTATTAAGGTTATTTATTTAATCGCAAAACGTTTTGAAAAAACCCTGAACTTTGTCTGAACACGCACAGTCAGAGATTGTGAACGGCCTATAAAGCCCTTCATTGCTCCTTTGTTGTGTTAAGTGTTGGCAGACATCTGGACCCCGCCCTAGCGGTTCAGACCTTAAACCCCGGGCCTCTCCCTCCCCATACGAGACTCGGGGTTTTTTTTGCCTGAAGAAAAGTTCAGGCAGGCCAAATAATGATCCCGTCGCCATCGACCGGAACGGGCTGGCGGAGGATGGTTAACCCGCAGGGTAAACCGTCATAACGATTGAACATTCGACGCAAAAGCAGCGCCAGTCGAAAGGCCGCCATGACGGAAGCCGCGATGCGGATTCCATCCTCCACCAACAGTTCGATCACGCACGGAGGATGGTTAACCCGCGGGGTAAACCGTCATAACGATTAAACATTCGACGCAATGGCCGCGCCTGTCGGAAGGCCGCCATGACGGAAGCCGCGGTGCGGATTCCATCCTCCATCAACAGTCCGGTCCCGCACGGAGGATGGTTAACCCGCAGGGTAAACCGTCATAACGATTGAACATTCAACGCAAAAGCCGCGCCTGTCGCGAGGCCGTCATGACGGAAGCCGCGTTGCGGATTCCATCCTCCACCAACAGTCCGGTCACGCACGGAGGATGGTTAACCCGCAGGGTAAACCGTCATTGCGATCGAACATTCAACGGCAAAAGCCGCGCATGTCGGGAGGCCGTCATGACGGAAGCCGCGTTGCGGATTCCATCCTCCATCAACAGCCCGGTCAGGCACGGAGGATGGTTAACCCGAAGGGTAAACCGTCATGACAATTGAACATTCGACGCAAAAGCCGCGCCTGTCGGGAGGCCGTCATGACGGAAGCCGCGTTGCGGATTCCATCCTCCACCAACAGCCCGGTTACGCACGGAGGATGGTTAACCCGCAGGGTAAACCGTCATAACGATTGAACATTCGACGCAAAATCTCGCCTGTCGGAAGGCCGCCATGATGGAAGCCGCGTTGCGGATTCCATCCTCCATCGAACTGCCCGGTCACGACTGGAGGATGGTTAACCCGTAGGGTAAACCGTCATGGCGGTCTGGCGGATTGCCCTCTTGCTGGGGATATCCACCTTGCGGCTTATTGCGCCTCGTCAGACGGGGTCAGTTGCAGCCAGTCGGCCAATACCGCGTGCGCTTCTTCGATGCCCATGCGCTTTGGCGCCGAGAACAACTGGATGCTCACGTGATCACCCCAGCGCTGGCGGATTTCCTGCTGCACTTTGAGCAATGTGTTCTTGGCCGCACCAAAGGTCAGTTTGTCCGCTTTGGTCAGCAAAATATGCATCGGCATGTCGCTGGCCTGGGTCCAATCCAGCATCAACTGGTCGAACTCGGTCAGTGGATGACGAATATCCATCATCAATACCAATCCGCGCAGGCTCTCGCGGCTGCCCAAATACGCTTCAAGGTGTTTCTGCCAGTGCAGTTTCAGCGGAATCGGTACCTTGGCATAGCCATAGCCCGGCAAGTCGACCAGGCGTCGTTCTTCGTCCAGGCGGAAAAAGTTGAGCAGCTGAGTGCGGCCGGGGGTTTTCGAGGTACGCGCGAGGTTGGCGTGAGTCAGCGTGTTGAGTGCGCTGGACTTGCCGGCATTGGAGCGCCCGGCAAAGGCCACTTCATGGCCAGTATCGTCAGGGCATTGATCAACCTTGGCGGCACTGATCAAGAAGCTCGATTGCTGGCACAGGCCGATGATGGGGTTTTTAGCTTGCATAGGACATCCGGTGAGGGCGGGCTTAACTACAGCTCAGCTTATACTGACTGCGGTGCGGCACTTGCGACAATTGCGCGCATCCTGCCCTCTGCTGGTTAGCACGGCAAGCGGCGTCGTTTAAGTTTCAGTGTCGTCAGTATATAATGCCGGCGATTTTGTGTGCGCTTTGTCCTGATTCAGGTAAGTGTCCACGGGAACGACTAACATCTTCTGCGCGTAGAACGCAGACCGTTCCCCCCAGATGAGGTAGATCATGTGAAGAAGTTGCTGTTAGGTGCTGGTGCGCTGTTGTTATCTTTGAACCTGCAGGCTGCGCAAGATCCTGAGGCGGTTTATGCCAAGGCTTGTTCTGCATGTCATAGTGGTAACTTACCTACCGCGCCAAAACGAGGCGACAAGGCTGCCTGGGAACCGCGTCTGGCCAAGGGTACTGATGTACTGGTGCAGAGCGTTACCAATGGTCTTAATGCCATGCCGCCCGGCGGCTTGTGCATGGACTGCACGGCCGAGGATTACCAAGCTGTCATCAAGTTGATGAGCGAGTAAGCCCGGTCCATAACTTATTTTCTCTTAGCCGTAGTTGGATTAGCTGATGAACAAAATACTCGTGAGTCTGCTGTTGACCCTGGGGATCACCGGCCTGGCCCATGCCGCTGGCGACGCCACTGCTGGTCAGAGCAAAGCTGCTGTGTGTGGCGCCTGTCATGGTCCTGATGGCAACAGTGCTGCACCGAACTTCCCTAAACTGGCCGGTCAGGGTGAGCGTTATCTGCAAAAGCAGATCCACGACATCAAGGAAGGTCGCCGTACCGTTCTGGAAATGACCGGTATTCTCGACAACATGTCTGAGCAGGATATTGCCGACATCGCGGCGTATTTCGCCAGCCAGAAAATGAGCGTTGGCGCAGCTGACCCGGCACTGGTCAAGCGCGGTGAAGAACTGTTCCGTGGCGGTAAGCTCGAAGACGGCATGCCTGCATGCACCGGTTGCCACTCGCCGAATGGCGCAGGTATTGCGGCTGCAGGCTTCCCGCACCTGGGCGGCCAGCACGCGACTTACATTGCCAAGCAGCTGACTGACTTCCGCGAAGGCAACCGCACCAACGACGGCGACGCTAAAATCATGCGTATGATTGCTGCCAAGCTGAGCAACAAAGACATCGCCGCCGTTTCGAGCTACGTGCAGGGTCTGCACTGATCGCGTAACCGCTGGTAATGATGTGATCGAGAAAGGGTGGCAGTGGCCACCCTTTTTTGTTGAGTTCGTCGCTACAATAGCTTGAACCTGAGCCCAGCTAACGGGTCGAAAATATTCTGCCGCTGGGCGATGCTTATTTGCTAAGGAGTACTGCATGCGTAAATTGATTCTGGGTGCCGCACTGGTTGCCGCCAGCGTATTTGGCATGGCTGTTCAGGCCGAGCCGATTGAGGCAGGCAAGCAATATGTTGAACTGGCCAATCCGGTGCCGGTTTCTAAACCGGGCAAAATCGAAGTCGTCGAGTTGTTCTGGTACGGCTGCCCGCATTGCTATCAGTTCGAGTCGACCATCAACCCGTGGATCAAGCAGCTGCCGGATGACGTTAACTTCATCCGTATTCCAGCTATGTTTGGCGGTTTGTGGAACGTGCATGGCCAGCTGTTCGTCACGCTGGAGAGCATGAAGGTTGAAGATCAGGTGCACAGCGCCGTGTTCGCAGCCATCCACAAAGAAGGCAAGAAGCTGGCGACACCAGAAGAAATGGCTGAGTTTCTCGCCACTCTGGGCGTCGACAAAGACACCTTCCTGAAAACTTACAACTCGTTTGGCGTGAAGAGCCAGATCGAGAAAGACAAGAAGCTGGCGATGGCTTACCAGATCAGCGGCGTACCGACATTGATCGTCAATGGCAAGTATCGCTTTGATATCACCAGCGCTGGTGGCCCGACCCAGGCACTGGATGTTGCTGATCAACTGATCGCCAAGGAACGCGCCGCCAAATAAGCCGCGATCCGAGGCGCGGAGCTCGCGCATGCTGCGTCGCTGGACAACAAGCCGTAAGGTTGGCCTGTGTACTCCACAGGTCAACTCTGAGTGTCCAGCGAGTAGCCACTTGCCGGAAAATGGCCGGTTGCGCCTGCTCAGTTTCAACGTTCAGGTGGGTATCAGCACCGAGCGTTATCACCATTACCTGACTCGCAGTTGGCAGCATTTGCTGCCGCATGCCGGGCGCGCAGGCAATCTGCAGCGCATTGGCGAGATGCTGTCCGATTACGATCTGGTGGCCTTGCAGGAAGTCGATGGCGGCAGTGTCCGCAGCGGCAATATCAATCAGGTCGAGCACCTGGCTCGCCTGGGCGCATTTCCCTTCTGGTATCAGCAACTCAACCGTAATCTCGGACGCTTTGCCCAGCATAGTAATGGTGTGCTCAGTCGTGTGCGTCCGGCCCTGCTGGAAGACCATCCGTTGCCCGGCCCGCCCGGCCGTGGCGCGTTATTGCTGCGTTTGGGCGAGGGCGCTGACGCAATTGCAGTCGTGATGATGCATTTGTCGCTTGGATCACGCGCCCGTAACCGCCAGTTGGCGTATATTCGCGAGCTGATTGGCGGCTACAAGCACCAGATTCTGATGGGTGACATGAATACCCACGCCACAGATCTGCTGCAGAACTCACCGCTGCGAGACTTGCAATTGCTGGCCCCACAGGTCGCGGCAACGTTCCCCAGCTGGCGTCCGCAACGCTGTCTCGATCATATATTATTGAGCTCGGAACTGGCGTTGGAGCGGGTTGACGTGTTGGCCCTGCCGATTTCGGATCACCTGCCAGTGGCCATGGAAATTCGTTTGCCCCAAGCGTTGAGTAGCGGCCAGTTAATGGCGTTCGATACGCCATCAACCGGAAGTATTGAATGAGCGACAACGCCGATCGCTGGAAAGAAAAATATCTGGCCGGTCTAGAACAACAAGAAGCAATTGACGCCCGTTGGCAAGCAAGACTCGATCTCATGCGCAGAGGTCTGGTGCGCAGCAGCCTGGCTGCTGAAGGCGCCGATGCGGCTGTGGATCAGTGCATGCACTCGCTGCGCGAAGTGCTGCGTCAGGACGACATCGATAAAGGCCTTTCAGGCCTGATCCCACGGCTTGAGAAAGCCGTGCTGGACTCGGAAAAAAATCGCCATCTGAATATCGAGAAAATCGACTCGGCGTTGCTGCGCCTGGCCAGTCAATTGCTCGAACTTGAATTGCCGCGCGATTTGCGAAAATCTCTCAAGGACTTTTCCCGGCGGCTGGAAAAGCGCCAGGGTCATTCGAGTGAATTGCCCGGGCTGCTTGCCGAGCTGAGTCATTTGCAGAACCAGACGCTGGCAGCGCAGACCAGCAGCGCCAGTGAGCCAGCGCGGCAGCCACTGCTGGCTCGTTTGTTTGGTGGCCGTCAGAGTGCGCCGCTGGTCAGCCCGCAAGACAGTGCGCCGCTGGTTCAAGCCGACGCCACTGCAGAGCCTGTCGCCGGCAGCGCAGAGAGTGTCCAGGCCGAGATTGCCGCCGTGCCAGCAAACGGCGCGCTCGACAGTTTGCCCATGCCTGCCGACAGCCTGATGGTTGCGCCCACTGCGCTGCCGGCGGTCGAGTCGTCAGACGACGAAGCAAGCCCGGAACAAGCCGAAACCGCCGATGCCCAACCGGCGACACCTGAACCGGAGCCCGAGCAGGTCTACAGTCTGATCGCCAATCATGTTGAGCACACGCTGCTCAAATTGCTGACTGATCTGCCCCTGCCGGAGCAGCATCAGCAGCAGGCCGAAATGATGCGTGAGCGCATTCTGGTCGGGCTCAACATGTATGAACTGGTGCCGATCCTTGAGGATCTGGCCGTGCTCATGCTGGCCATTGCTGATGTTAGTCAGCACGAATTCGAAGGCTATCTCAAGCAGCTCAACGAGCGTCTCGAAAGTTTTCAGGGCAGCCTGCAAGAGGCGCAGGAAGGCCATGATGACGCCTCCAGCGCCGCGCGCGATCTGGATACCGAGCTGCGCGAGCAAGTCAGCGGGCTTAATACCAGCGTGCAAGAGGCGACCGATCTGCGCTCACTCAAGGAAGTGGTCGACTCACGCCTCAATGGCTTGCTGGGCACCCTGAGCGAACATCAGCAGAAACGTGAAGACCGTGACCGTGGAATTGCCGAGCACTTGCGCACACTGGTCGAGCGCGTCGCCAAGATGGAGCAGGAGGCCCTCGGCTTTCAGGAACATATCGAGAAGCAGCGCCAGCGTTCGTTGCTCGATACGCTCACCGGAATTCCCAACCGTGCCGCCTGGAACGAGCGCCTTGAGCTTGAGGTTGCCCGCTGGCAGCGCTACGGCGGCGAATTGCTGTTGGCGGTGATTGATATCGACCTGTTCAAGCGCATCAACGATGACTACGGCCACCTGGCCGGTGATCGGGTGCTGAAGATCATCGCCAAGATACTCAACAAGCGGCTGCGCCAGACCGATTTCATGGCCCGTTACGGCGGCGAAGAATTCGTGGTGCTGATGCCTGCTACATCGCTCGACAGCGGCATTCGTCTGGTCAATCTGCTGCGCACCTCGGTCGAAGCCTGTCCGTTCCACTTTAAAGGCGAGCGTGTGACCATCACGCTGTCAGCCGGTATCAGTGCGTTCAGTCCGGGCGATCAGGCCGATCAGGTTTTCGAGCGGGCCGATCAGGCGTTGTACCGGGCGAAAAGAGCAGGGCGCAACCGCGTGGTCAAGGCTGATTCGCGCGCCTGATTCGTACGTTTCCACCTGCCAATCAGGAACTTGCAGCGCTTCGCCAACAGACGTGAGGCGCGAACCCCTCTAGACTATGCGCATAGTCTGGAGAGTGGTGCATGGAAATACTGAGTATCGCGGTGCTGATTTTTTTGGTTACCGACCCCTTTGGCAATATCGCCATCTTTATTGCTGCCCTGAAAAACGTCGAACCCAAGCGCCGGCTTAAAGTTGCCGCTCGTGAGTTGCTGTTCGCGTTGGCCTTGTTGCTGTTGTTTCTTACCTTTGGTGACAAAGTTCTCAGTGGCCTGGGCCTGTCGCGTGAAGCAACAGCGATTGCCGGCGGTATCATCTTGTTCGTGATTGCCATGCGCCTGATTTTTCCGAGCCCGCAAGGTGTGCTTGGCGATGTTCCGGATGGCGAGCCGATGCTGGTGCCGCTGGCGACTCCGGCGGTGGCTGGTCCCTCTGCGTTGGCAGTGTTGATGACCCTGCGCAATACTCATCAGGGCGAGTTGTGGGAGCTTTACCTGGCGCTGATTCTGGCGTGGGCAGCGACTGCTTTCATATTGTTGCAGGCATCGCTCCTGCAGCGTTTCTTGGGTCCTCGCGGGTTAACAGCGGTTGAACGGCTGATGGGCATGTTGTTGATCATGCTCAGCGTCGATATGTTGCTCGATAACCTGCAAAGTGTGTTGCACATAACGCCATGAGATTTTTTGTTTTTGCTTTATTTTTCGCAGTGCTGGCCGGTTGCAGCAGCGGGCCGAGTATCGACACCAGCTACACGGCAACCGGGCAGGGCAGCCGCGTGCAATACATCGTGCTGCATTACACCGCTGCGGATCTGCCGCGCTCATTGCAACTGCTGACCCAGACCGATGTAAGCGCCAATTACCTGATTGGCGACAGCCCGGCGACCATCTACCGGCTGGTCGATGAAAATCGCCGCGCCTGGCATGTCGGGGTCAGTGAGTGGCAGGGCCGCACCTGGCTGAATAGCACCACGATTGGCATCGAATTGGTCAATCAGGGTTACCGCGACACGCCGAATGGCCGCCAGTGGGTGCCGTTTAACGAGGAGCAGATCGACACCCTGATCGTGCTGCTCAAAGACATCATGCAGCGTCACAATCTCAAGCCTGGCAGCATTATCGGCCACAGCGATGCCGCGCCGCAGCGCAAGGTTGATCCAGGCCCGCTGTTCCCCTGGAAGCGTTTAGCCGATGCCGGGTTGGTGCCTTGGCCAGACGCCAATCGGGTGCTGCTGACTCAACGCCAAATGGCCGGACAAGTACCCAGCGCCAGCTGGTTTCAGCAGCAGTTGAAGCGCCAGGGTTACACCGTGGAGCAGACTGGCGAGCTGGATAAGGCCACACGCAACGTGATTGCCGCCTTCCAGATAAAATACCGTCAGGCCCGCTATGATGGCGAGCCAGACACCGAAACCGCGGCAATTTTGCTGGTGCTTAACAGCATGCGCTGAGCGTTTCAGTTTGCCGCTGGCGTTGTGCCGATCAGTCTGGAATCGGCCAGCGCCGCTGTGCGGTGTCCGGTTTCCGCCTGATATTCAGGGTCGCTGATCATGCTCAGAAATGCCTGCTTGGACGGATAACGCACCAGCAACACTTGATCCCATTGCTCATCCGCCGGGGCAATCAGCGCCACATGCGCATTGGCCAGCACTTCGACCGACCCACCCACACCTTGCACCTTTTTCAGCGCAACGCGGCTATAGCGCGCGTAAGCCTGTTGGCCGCTGCAGGGGCTGTGCGGACTATCTGCCGGGTAGGCCGCCTGCGAATTGAAGCGCAGCAGATTGAGCATCAGGATCGGTGTGTTGGCGGGCATCCGTTCGGCAAACTCGGCAAGCTGTTCGCGGCTGGGATTGAGGCTCGGCATGGCAGTATTCCATTGAGTGATCATCTGCCCGAGAGTGCCTGACTCCCAGTGCGGGTCAAGGCTCATTGATTTGCCTGATAATTCGACTGGGGTACAGCGCAGCGGCGTTTGACTCAGATGGCGAGCAAGCTTTGCAGCGTGTTGCGCAACTGGTCGAGCTGGAATGGTTTGGTGATGGTCGCGATCAGGCCATTACTGCCGCCATTTTGCAGGCTTTGGTGTGGCTGTGCGTCGTAACCACTGGCGAGCAGTATGGGAATGTCCGGGCGTAATGCCTGCGCCTGTTCGGCCAGCTCCAGGCCACTGATGTCCGGCAGGCCGATGTCGGTCATGAGCAGGCTGAGGGCTTGCTCGCTGCGCAGGATTGTCAGAGCAGAGTCGGCATCTTCTGCGCCAAAAACGTTGTAGCCAAAGGCTTCAAGTACTTCCAGGGTGAGCGTTCTGACCACGGCATCGTCCTCAACCAGCAAGATGGTTTGAGCACTTGTCCTTTGTGTGTTGTCAGACGGGTTATGCATGGGCAGGCCTTCAAAAAAATAGCTGTTAATGGTGACAGAGTTGAGCACTTGCGTCTCGCAATCTGCCCATTACAGCCACCAAATGCGGCTCAATAAGGTTATAGATTGTTCTGCGGCTGGCGTGTGACATGAGTATCGTTGACTCGACGAAACAGATGTTTATTTTGCATTTTCTCATCTGTCGCAGCGCTTAAGTATGATTATTTGAACTTTTTCCTGCAAAATCCAAACTTTTAGCTCGGGGCAGACCATGACCATCGCAGCCACCAAGAGTGAGCAAAGCTTTCGCCAGCTTGTTCGCCGCAACATCACTTTGCCGCTTGCTATCGGGCTGGTCAGCGCCGTTTTTTTCATTGGCCTGATCTTCTATCTGATGAGTGTGCAGAAGTGGGTGGAGCGAACTGATGAGATCATCAGCAGCGCCAATCACTCGATCAAGCTGACGGTTGATCTGGAAACCTCGCTGCGCGGTTTTCTGATTACCGGTGATGACAGTTTTCTGGAACCGTATGAAGAGGCCAAGCCCCTGATCAAGGTCGAGCTGGCCGATCTTGCCAAGTTGGTTGAAGAAAACCCGGACCAGAGTGCTCGCTTGCGTCGGATTCAGGCGCTGCACGAGGAATGGGACGACTACGCCAAAACGATGATCGCGCTGCGTCGTGACAACGCCGATTTTCAGAGTGCGGTGCGCGCCGGACGCGGCAAACGAATCACCGACAATGCGCGGGAAGAGTACGACAACTTTATTCAGATTGAGCAGCAGCAGCGCCAGGCGCGTAACCAGAAAACCAACGATTCGGTGACCCTGTATGTCGCCCTTTATGTTTTGGGCAGCCTGACGCTGAGTTGTCTGCTGGCCTATTTTGGCCGCCGCGACTTGATGACACTGGCGGCCGAGTACCGTGAAATTTTCGACAGTCAGCAGCAGAGCACAGCGCTTATCGAGCAAAAGGCCTGGCTGCGTAGCGGTCAGAGCCTGTTGGCCGAGCAGGTGCTTGGACAACCCAGTTTGCCGGCGCTCGGGCGCAGTGTACTGAATTGCCTGGCGGGCTATTTGCAGGTTTCTGTGGGCGCGTTCTATGTGCGTTCGGAGCAGGGCGATATCAGCCGGGTGGCCAGTTACGGTTTCTCGAAGGAGATGGAAGAGGCCGAGCAGAATTTTGGCAGCACGGAATCGTTGGTCGGGCAGGCGGCGAGTGAGCGCAAACTGCTGCAACTCGATAACTTGCCCAACAGCTACCTGAAAGTAAATTCCGGTCTGGGCAGCACCAACCCGGTGAGCATTGTGCTGTTGCCTATCAGCAATGGCTATTCGGTTAACGGCGTAGTCGAATTGGCATTTTTGCAGCCGATTCCAGCGCAAGTCAGCGAGTTTCTCGAACTGATCAGCGATGCGCTGGGAACTTCGATCGATGCAGTGCGTAATCGTCAACGTCTGCAGGAGATGCTCTCTGAAACCCAGCAGCTCAACGAAGAGTTGCAGGTGCAGCAAGAAGAATTGCGCACCGCCAATGAAGAGCTTGAAGAACAGTCGCGGGTGCTCAAGGAGTCGCAGGCGTACCTCGAAACCCAGCAGGCCGAGCTTGAGCAAACCAACGAGCAGTTAGCGGATCAGGCGCAGGTATTGGCCGACCAGCGTGATGCGCTGGATGAACGCAATGCCTCGCTGAGCCGTGTGCAGGTATTGCTGGAGGAGCGCGCGCAAGAGTTGCAACGCGCCAGCCTGTACAAGTCTGAATTCCTCGCCAACATGTCGCACGAGCTACGCACGCCGCTCAACAGCTCGCTGATTCTGGCCAAGTTGCTGGCGGATAACCCGCAGGGCAATCTGAGTGCCGAGCAGATCAAGTTTGCCGAGTCGATTTACGCCGCCGGTAATGACCTGTTGACACTGATCAACGACATTCTGGACATCTCCAAAGTAGAGGCCGGCAAGCTTGAAGTCCGCCCGCACGAATTCAGAGTCGAGCGCCTGGTCGAAGGGCTGCGTAACGTCTTCGAACCGCTGGCCAACGACAAGCAACTGAGTTTCTCCATCGAACTGCTTGCCGGTGTGCCGGACGCCCTGTTCAGTGACCAGCAGCGGGTCGAGCAGATCCTCAAGAATCTGCTGTCGAACGCGATCAAATTTACCGAGAAAGGCCAGGTCACGCTCACTGTTGGCCGTCAGCCGGGCGCAGGCGTTGCCTTTGCCGTGCAGGACTCGGGTATTGGCATCAGCGATGAACAACACGAGACGGTGTTCGAGGCTTTCCGTCAGGCGGATGGCGCGATTAACCGTCGCTACGGCGGCACCGGCCTGGGGCTGTCGATTTCACGTGATCTGGCGGCATTGCTCGGCGGCTCTATCAGCTTGCAGAGCACGCCGGGCGAGGGCAGTACCTTCACTCTGGTATTGCCGGAAACCTTCGAAGAGTCGCCGTCTGCGGAGCCCGCCAGTGAGCCGGTTCGCGCAATCGAGTCGCCCAAGTTGCAGACTGTCGCCGCGCATGAGCCGGTCCCGGCGCTGTCGGCTGCGTTGCCGACCTTTGCGGATGATCGCGAGCGCTTGCCAGCAGCCGGTCGCTGCGTGCTGGTGATCGAGGATGAACCGAAATTTGCGCAAATCCTCTTTGATCTGGCCCACGAGCTGGAATACAGCTGTCTGGTTGCGCATGGCGCCGATGAAGGCGTCGAGCTGGCCGGACGGTTGCTGCCACAAGGCATTCTGCTCGACATGCGCCTGCCGGATGCTTCCGGCCTGACTGTCTTGCAGCGCCTGAAGAACAATCCGCTGACCCGGCACATTCCGGTGCACGTGATCTCGGTTGAAGACCGCATGGAAGCCGCGTTGCAGTTGGGGGCCATCGGATACGCGGTCAAACCGACCACGCGCGAACATCTGAAAGCGGTATTTGCCAAGCTCGAAGCCAAGCTGTCGCAGCAAGTTAAACGCGTCCTGCTGGTTGAAGACGACGCCTTGCAGCGTGACAGCATTGCCCGCCTGATTGGTGATGACGACATCGAAATCACCGCCGTCGAGTTCGGTGAAGAGGCGCTGGAGTTGCTGCGCACGACCATTTTCGATTGCATGATCATCGACCTCAAACTGCCGGATATGCAGGGCAATCAGCTGCTCAAGCGCATGGCCGGTGAAGATATTTGCGCGTTCCCGCCGGTGATCGTCTATACCGGTCGTAACCTCACGCGTGATGAAGAAGCCGACCTGATGAAGTACTCCAAGTCGATCATCATCAAGGGCGCGCGTTCCCCGGAGCGCCTGCTCGACGAGGTCACGCTGTTCCTGCACAAAGTTGAGTCGCAGTTGTCTACTGAACGCCAGACCATGCTCAAGTCTGCCCGTAGTCGCGACAAGGTATTTGAAGGCCGGCGCATTCTGCTGGTTGATGACGATGTACGAAACATCTTCGCCCTCACCAGCGCGCTGGAACAGAAGGGCGCGGTGGTCGAGGTTGGGTGTAATGGCCGTGAGGCGATCGAAAAGCTGAATCAGATCGACGATATTGACCTGGTGTTGATGGACATCATGATGCCCGAAATGGATGGCTACGAAGCCACTCAGATCATTCGCAAAGACCCGCGCTGGCGCAAGCTGCCGATCATTGCGGTGACCGCCAAGGCGATGAAGGACGATCAGGACCGCTGCCTCAAGGCCGGCGCCAATGATTATCTGGCCAAGCCAATCGATCTCGACCGGCTGTTTTCATTGATACGGGTATGGATGCCCAAACTGGAACGGATCTGATGGCACCCGAGAGAACTCGCGATATTGAGTTGCGCCTGCTGATCGAGGCGATCTACCTCAAGTACAACTATGACTTTCGCGACTACTCCGGGGCTTCGCTCAAGCGCCGTGTGCGCCATGCGCTGGTGCAGCTTGAATGCCAGAGCATTTCAGCCCTGCAAGAGAAAATTCTCTACGATGCGGGCGCGTTCATGCAGCTGCTGCAATACCTGACCATTCCGGTGAGCGAGATGTTTCGCGACCCCGATTACTTTCTCGCGTTACGCCAACAGGTCATGCCGGTGCTGCACACCTATCCATCGCTGAGGATCTGGATTGCCGGTTGCAGCACCGGCGAAGAGGTCTATTCGATGGCCATCCTGCTCAAGGAAGAAGGCCTGCTGGAACGTTCGATCATCTATGCCACGGACATCAATCCGGTGTCGCTGGAGCGCGCCGAACGCGGGATTTTTGCTCAGGACAATATGCGAGCCTACACCGAGAACTACCAGGCAGCGGGTGGCCGTCAGGCATTGTCCGACTATTACACCGCAGCCTACGACGGGGTTATCTTCGACAAAAGCCTGCGCGCCAACGTGACCTTTGCCGACCACAGCCTGGCCACGGATACGGTGTTCGCCGAGACCCATCTGGTGTCGTGTCGCAACGTGCTTATCTATTTCAACAAGCCGCTGCAGGATCGTGCGTTCGGCCTGTTTCACGAGTCGCTTTGCCACCGAGGTTTTCTCGGTCTGGGCGGTAAGGAAAGCATCGACTTTTCCAGCTACGCACGCAGTTTTGAGACGCTCTGCCGACCCGAGCGGATTTTCCGCAAGTTATGAGCCAGCAGGCATGGCGGGCCGCACTGGCGGCGCATCCGGCAGCAATCGAAGCGCTGGTGGTGGGCGCCTCGGCGGGCGGCGTGAATGCGTTGCTGGCGATTTTTGCCGGCCTGCAGCCGGGCTTTGGCGTGCCCATCGTGGTGGTGTTGCACCTGCCGGACAATCACCGCAGCAGCCTGGCCGAGGTGCTTGGGCGGCGGCTCGGGCTGCCGGCCAAAGAGGCGGACAGCGGCGAGCAGTTGCAGCCGGGCATGATCTATTTTGCAGCGCCTGGCTATCACCTGTCGGTGGAGGCTGATCGCAGTTTGTCGTTCAGCCGGGAAGAGCCGGTGTATTACTCGCGGCCTGCGATTGATTTTCTTTTTGAATCAGCAGCGGACGTTTATGGCCCCGCGCTGGCGGGTTTTCTCCTGACCGGAGCGAATCAGGATGGCGCTGCCGGGCTGGCCGCCATCAAGCAACAGGGCGGTTTTACCGTCGTGCAAGACCCGAACGAGGCACATGTACCGACCATGCCTATGGCCGCACTGGCTTTGCAGCAGCCGGATGTTATCGCCGGGCTGGTCGAAATCCGAGCATTGCTCGCCGAACTGGAAGCTACTCGAACATGCTGAGCAAGATCGAAACAAAACTGTTGATCGTCGATGACACCCCCGAAAATCTGGTTGCACTGGATGCACTGATTCGGGGTAAGGATCGCATCATCTATCACGCCAGCAGCGGTGAAGAGGCACTCGGGCTATTGCTTCAGCATGAGTTCGCGCTGGCGATTCTCGATGTGCAGATGCCGGGCATGAACGGCTTTGAGTTGGCCGAGCTGATGCGCGGCACCGAGAAAACCAAGAATATTCCGATTGTCTTTGTCAGTGCCGCCGGCCGCGAGCTGAACTACGCCTTCAAGGGCTACGAAACCGGCGCCGTGGACTTTCTGCAGAAGCCGCTGGATGTGCAGGCGGTGATGAGCAAGGTTGCGGTATTTGTCGATCTCTATCGCCAGCGTCAGGCCATTAAAATCCAGGTGCAGGCACTTGAGCAGAGCCGCCGGGAACAGGAAGCGCTGTTGAGCGAACTGCGCTGCGCGCAGGAAGAACTCAAGTTGGCGGTGCGCATGCGCGATGACTTCATGTCGATAGTCTCGCACGAGCTGCGCACCCCGCTTAACGGTCTGATTCTGGAAACCCAGTTGCGCAAACTGCACCTGCAAAACGGCAATCTGCAGGCCTTTACCCCAGAGCGACTGGAAATCATGACCACGCGCGATGAGCGCCAGATCAACAGTCTTATTCGCCTTATCGAAGATATTCTCGATGTTTCGCGGATTCGCACCGGCAAACTGTCGATTCGCCCCGCCGAGGTGGATCTCGGTGTGCTGGTCGAGCATGTGCTCGATAGTTACAGCGCCCAACTCGCAGAGGCGGGTTGCACGCTGGAGCGCGATATCAGCGAAGGCGTTGTGGGTTACTGGGACGCTTTCCGGATCGAACAGGTGGTGATTAACCTACTCACCAACGCCATGCGTTATGGCGCCAAGCAGCCGGTGGCGGTGCGGGTGTTTGCCGATAATGATCAGGCGCATGTGCAGGTGCGTGATAACGGTGTGGGCATTTCGGTTGAGGATCAGGCGCGGATTTTCGAGCAGTTTGAGCGGGTCAATGCCAACCATTCGGCGCAAGGGTTGGGGCTTGGCTTGTTTATCACCGAGCAAATCGTCACCGCGCATAACGGCACGATCAAGTTGCACAGTGAATTGGGCGCGGGCTCAACCTTCGAGGTGATCTTGCCGCTCAAGCAGGCTGAGAGCTCTGAGCCGGTAGCGGCTGCGCAATAAGCTAGCGGGTATTCGGTCGTGCATTTTGCAATGCATGCAAAATGCTATCGTGCAGGATGCAACTGTCTGCACGATTTTAATTTTTTAAGTTATTGATTTATAAGGATTTATTTTTCAATATTGATTGGCACGCTGCCTGCAAAACACCCTGCATTATCAAAATTTAAGAAGGGTGTCGCGCCGATGAATACTGTACTGAACTTGCTAAGTGCTGCAGCAGTTGTGGTCACCGGAACGGTTGCATCCACAGCGCCGACCATCGAAAGCACCGCGCCACAAAGCGCTCAGGTGATTATTCATACCCAGCCTACTTTGCCGACCCAGTTGCCGGCTAATTCGGCGGCGCGCACAGCGTCCTTCATACCTTCGGTCAGTGATTCTTCAGCTAATTCTTCTGCTGACAGTCTGGTCGACAGCCAGCCGCTGCAGTTTGAGCTGGATCGCGAGGCTAATCAGCGTTGGGTTTTCTGATCGTTCAAGGGCTTTAGGTTCAGCGCGGATTTTACCGTGCGCCAACCGATTTATCTGCGTGCACACTGGAGGAGAATATGTCGAAAGCAGGGCTGGGATTATTGTTACTGAGCGTTGTGCTCGGGGCTGTACTGGCAACGGACGCGATCACCGGCGTGTCCAGTTCAGCGGTCATCAAGGGTCTGTTTGGCCTGACATTGGGTGCATCAATTGTTGCGCTGGCTTTGGGCCGGCGGATCAAGTTTGACCCGGTGCTGCGTTAAGGCAGCACCCGTCCAAACCTCTCTGAGCGTTAGCTCAAGCTGCGCATCGGCAAGTTGATGCAGAACAGCGCGCCTTCACCCGGGCGTGATTCAAGGGTGATGTGGCCACCGTGCAACTGAATGATCTCCTGGCAGAGCGCCAAGCCCAACCCAACCCCGCCTTTACGTTTGCCGACTTGTACGAACGGTTCAAATATCCGTGACTGTTGGCTGAACACCACCCCGTCGCCGTTATCCTTGACGCAGATGATGATCTCGTTGTTTTGGTACTGCGCATTCAGCAGAATATCGCCGCCTGCCGGCGTGTGGCGTAAAGCGTTGACCAGCAGGTTGTCGAGCACGCGTTCAATCTGAGCGCGGTCGATGGGCAACAATGGCAGGTCATCATCCGGTTCACAGCGCAGGGTAATGCCTTTCTCGGCGGCCTCATTGGCGAAGCGTTGGCCGGTCTGATTGATCAGGTCCGCAAGGTCGCATGGCGCCAGATCAAGCTTCTGCAAGCCGCTTTGATAACGCGAGAAATTCAGCAGGTCGGTGATCAGATCAACCAGTCGCTGCATTTGCTCGTCAACCGTCTGGGTCAGATCTGCCTCGCGTGAATCCGGTGCAAACTTGAGCCGTTCCTGAAGCAGGGCAAAGGCCATGTGCATGCCGGTGACTGGCGTGCGCAGCTCATGCGAGGCACGCAGCACGAACTCGCTGCGCACTCGCTCGAAAGCCCGCTGTTTGGTCACATCGCGCAGCACCATCACCGCACCTTGAATATTCCCGCCACCTTGGCTTACGGGCGTCAGACTGTAGCTCAGCAGGCGATGTTCGCCATGGGCGTCTATCTCAAGGTCGGCAATCGCCGATTCCAGGGTTTTGCCCTGCAAAACGCGGCTGATCTGTTCATCGAGGCCTTCTTTGTGTAATGCCTGATCAAGGCGTTCACCAATGTGTTCCAGGCCCCAACCAAGCTGACGTCCGGCAACCGGATTGAAGTGTTGCAGCAAGCCGTTGCGGTCGAACATCAGCAGGCCGTCATCAATGCTGTCGAGTACCGCTTGCAGGCGTTGCTGTTCGGCCATCAGGGCTTCGATATTGCTGTCCTTGAATTGTTGCAGCGATTGCGCCATGAGGCCAAAGCGCCGGCTCAGCGCCGATAGTTCAGCCACTGGCGAGGTGGGCAGGGATATCTGCAAGTTACCCTTGCCAATCTGGTCGGCGGCACTGGCCAGTGCCTCGATTGGGCGGGCGACGCGTTTGGCGATGTTGTGCGCGGTAAGAAAGCCGATCAGCAGCAGCGCCAGACCGATCAAACCCAGCAGGGTGCTGACGATGGTCGCGCGTTCGCGGGAGTTTTGCTGGGCATTCTGCACGGCTTCGACGTAGCGCATTTGCACGGCATTGATGCGGTCGCGCAGCGCTTGCAAGGCGCGCGTGAACGCGTCGTTATGCAGCAGATCGCGGCGTATTTGCACCGGTGAGTCGAGCAGTTTGCCGAACAGTTCATAAGAGCGGGCGATTTCGCTAATAGCCTGGCGATCGGCCTCTTCGGTGCTGCTTTCAAGTGCTTGAGTCAGCCACGTGCGAAAGCGCACATCGGATTCCTTCAACGCCAGTGGGTCGAAGCTATCCTCCAGCAGCAGGATCACCTGCGTGCCCATTTCCTGACGAAAGCCGATGGTCGCATCAATGATGTCGAGGTTGCGACTCATGGCCTGGTTTTGTACGCGGGTGATCTGCCACACGCTGACCATGCCCAGTATCAGGCCGATCAGCGCCACGGTTAGCAGCGCACTGCCGCTGACGAACAGCCGGGTTCTTAACTTCATAGGTCGTACTGTTTGCGTTTGCGATACAGGGTCGAAGCGTCGATACCCAGTGCCTTGGCAGCTTGATCGAGGGTTTCGCTGCTGGCCATGACGGCGGCGATATGACTTTTTTCCAGCTCTTCAAGACTCAGTGCGCCGCCCACGCGTGGCGCCTGATTACTGGTTGATTCGGTCAGGCCCAGATGAATCACCTGAACCATTTCTTCCTGGCAGATGATGCTCGCCCGTTCGATCACGTTGCGCAGTTCGCGGATATTGCCCGGCCAGGAGTAATTCGCCAGAACGCTCAATGCCTCATCGCTGAAGCCGCGCGCGGGGCGGGCGTAATCCTTGACGAAGCGGGCCAGGAAGCGCTCGGCCAGTGTCAGCACGTCTTCAGTGCGTTCGCGCAGCGCCGGCAGTTTCAGAGTGATCACATTGAGGCGATACAAGAGGTCCTCGCGGAAACGCCCCTGACGAACCATCTCGTCAAGATTGAGGTTGGTCGCGGCGACGATGCGCACATCGGCCTGACGGGTCACCGGATCACCGACGCGCTCGTATTCCTTATCCTGAATAAAGCGCAGCAGTTTCGGTTGCAGGCTGAGCGGGAAATCGCCGATTTCGTCGAGAAACAGCGTACCGCCGTCGGCTTGACTGACCCGACCGAGGGTGCTTTCGCTGGCGCCGGTAAACGCGCCTTTGGTGTGACCGAACAATTCGCTTTCCATCAGCTCTGCGGTCAGTGACGGGCAGTTGATGGTGACTGAATTCTTCTTCGCGCGGCGGCTCCAGTGGTGAATGGCGCGGGCCAGTTCGCCTTTACCGGTGCCGGATTCGCCGAGAATAAGGATGTTGGCGTCGGTTACCGCCACCTGGCGGGCGGTTTCCAGCACCGCCATCATCGACGGGCTGCTGGAGTCGAGGTCGTTCTTGCGCTGGCGCACCTGACCTTCCAGAGTTTCCAGGCGCGCTTCCAGTTGCCGTGCTTCGAGCTGTTTGCTGGCGGCCAGACGCAGTTGTTCGGGGCTGCAGGGTTTCACCAGATAATCGGCCGCGCCAGCCTGCATGGCGTCCACGGCGGTATCGATGGCTGAGTGTGCGGTCACTATCACCACGCGCATCCAAGGCGCTTGTACGCGCATCTCGGCGAGCACGTCGAGGCCGTTGTCATCGCCGAGGCGCAGGTCAAGAAAGCACACATCAAATACCTGGCGTTGCATCAGGCTTTCGGCCTGCGCCGCGCTGTTGGCGGTCGCCACGGTGTAGCCCTCGTCTTCGAGGCAGTAGCGGAAGGTACGCAGGATCGCCGACTCGTCATCGACCAGCAAAATACGTCCGCTTTTAGGTTCTACCGCATCCATTTCAGGCTCCAATTGATGTGTGCAGAGATTAGTCCACAAGAAATCGTGCAAGTTGCACGGCGAGTATGACCTTATCTTGCAGGCTGCATGCTGGCACCCTGTCTTTTTATGTCGTAAGTATCTGATTTTATTGGTAAAAATATTTATCAAAAAGCTGGCACAACGCTTGCGATATCTACTGCATATCCCGCTAAACGCGGATTGTTTATGCACAGAGACAGGAGGACAACATGCATAAGTTGAAAACTCTGGTATTGGCCACAGCGTCGGTCGGCATGTTTGCTCTGACCCCTTTGGCGGCCAACGCAGCAGAAGGTGACATGAGCCAGCAGTTGAGTGAAGCGCGCCAGGAAGGCTCGATCTGGACTGCAATTGCGCTCAACCGTCATCTCAATCCTTTCAGCATCGACAGTGAAGTCGACAACGGTACCGCCGTCCTCACCGGTACAGTCGAGAGCAGTGTCGAGCGTGACCTTGCCGAGCAGGTAGCGTTGAGCATCGAAGGTATCAACAAGGTTGATAACCAGCTCAAGGTCGACAGCAAGGTTGAGCGCAAGACTAACGATTCGAAGTCTCTGGCCAATCGTCTGGATGATGCCAGCATCACCGCCACGGTGAAGTCCAAGTTGCTCTGGAACAGCAACACCGAAGGCCTCGACATCAGCGTTAAAACCGAAGAGGGCGCCGTGACGCTCACCGGTAATGCACGTACCCCGGCGGCCAAGGAGTTGGCCGGTAGCCTGGCTTCCAACACCGAGGGTGTGCGTGAAGTATTCAACCACCTGAGCATCAGCAAGGCCGACAGCACTGCTGCCGAGGCGCAAGCCGCCGCCGATGATGCCAGTGCCGCGATCAGCGATGCCTGGATCACCAGCAAGGTGAAATCGAGTTTCGTCTACACCCGCAACCTGGATGCGTTCGCCATCAGCGTTGAAACGCACGACGGTGTAGTCAAGTTGAGCGGCACGGTATTGAGCAGTGCAGCGAAGAATCTGGCGGTCGAAACCGCCCGCGATATCCGCGGTGTCCGGGGCGTCGATGGTGATGCCCTGCGCGTAGAGAGTTAAGGATCTTATGTGCCAGGGAAGGCAAAAAGTGACTGATTGTTTAGAACCCGAGTGTCACCCAGCTTCAGGCGTTGCCAGTTGGCCGCGTCCAATCTGAAGGAGAAACATCATGAGCAATAAAACAGAGCAACTGAACGAACTGATCGAAATTACCCGTGACGGTAAGCGTTTCTACGACCACGCGATCACTGAAGTGAAAGATGTCCGTTTGCAGACCATGTTCCGTGATCTCTCAACCGTGAAAACTCAAATCATCGAAGCGCTGGCCGTGAAGGTCGCCGCCAACCAGGACTCGCCAGCATCTGGCGGCACCATGGTCGGCAAAATGCGCGAAGTCTATGCCGATGCGCGGGCAACTCTGTCCAGCGACGAGGAAGCGACTTACGTCGCCCAGCTCGAAGAAGCCGAAGACCGCATCCTGCACGCATTTGAAGATGCGCTGGAAAGTGCTGATCCGGATGTGAAGGCCCTGCTGGGTGTGGAAATGCCGAAGGTGCGCGCTTGCCATGACCGCATGCGCAACCTCAAGCAGTCCATGCAGTAAGCCTGTATGCGGGGCAAGGATGCCCCGCTTTCACTGCGGACTCTCAGGGAGTCGTGCAAAACGCCTGATGAAACCGCCAGACCGTGCAGGATGCAAGCTTCAATCGTTTTATTTTATTTCTAAGTAACTGTTTTTATTGATTTTTTATTTTTAGCAAAACTGGCACAACCACTGCAATTACAAGGTTAACGAACATAAACGAGCAACCCTGAAGGTTGCTTTGCAGGAGCAAACAGATGAGCCGTCAGATTCCCAGCCCCAGTTCATGCATCAAGTATCTGCTTAGCAGTGCAGCCCTGCTGCTGGTGATGATTGGCGAAGGCAGCCTGATTAATACGGCGCAACCTGTGCACAAGGCTACGGCCAATGCTGCTGCGTTGGCGGTACAAGCCGCAAAGCCACAGGCGCAGGGTTTGTTTGCCCAGCGCGGCGCGGTGCCAAACACGTTCACCGGGCAGTCGCCACGTCGGGCGCCGGGCCAGAACATCTGAGATTGACCGTGGTTGCGCCTTTTCGGGCAGGCACACAAACGAATTCAAGCTGATACACCGCAGGACTTTCTAAAAACCAAGGAGATACGCCATGTTGAGCTGGGCAATTACTTTTCTGATTATCGCCATTGTCGCTGCAGTACTGGGCTTCGGTGGTATCGCAGGCACCGCAACCGGTATCGCCAAGATCCTGTTCCTCGTGTTCTTGGTGCTGTTTGTCGTGTCGCTCATCATGGGCCGTCGCCCACGAGGTTGACCCTGATGGGTCACATTGAGCAACCATTCACATTAACTAAGGAGCCCCTATGAACGTTCTCAAGACGCTCACTGCCGCCCTGATGATTAGCGGCAGTGGAGCGGCCTTGGCCGCTGACACAGTGACTGATGTTCGCCTTAACGATGTACTCAAGAGCGATCCCCAGTATCAGGAAGCCTGGAATGATGTGCTCGAAGAGCAGGAACGGATGCCTGAATGGTTGATCAACCTCGACGGTGTTGCGCCGCCGATGGAGGCCATGCTGGAGGATGATGACAAGTATCTGGTTGGCGAATTATGTCAGGCCAGTAACTGTTTCAATCAGCGCATTTATGTGGCTTTCAGCTGGGACAAGGAAGAAGCTTACGCGCTTTATGTGCAAGTGCCGGATGCACTGCCTAAAGGCAAGGCACCCAGCAATTACGCGACCGAGAAATGGCTGGGCGAGCCCGACGAGGGCATGCAGAAGCTGTTGCACGAGCAACTCAAGAAAGACCCTAACTGGTACTAAGTTGCACTTTGTCGCTCCCCGCGACGATCAGGTCATGGCGCCGTTCCAGGCGCCAGTGGCCAGGAGCTGAAGCCTTTTCAGCCCGCACACTTCCCTCACGACTCGATAAGCTGCCCCCGCGCAAGCCCTGGCGCGTTATCATCTGCGCCATTGATTGGGGGGATGGAACATGCTCAACGGCTTGTGGCTGAGCTTTTTTATGGTAGCGGCGGTGGCAGGTTTGTCGCGCTGGCTGATTGGCGATGATCCGGCGGTATTCGCGGCCATGGTTGAAAGCCTGTTCGCGATGGCCAAGTTGTCAGTCGATGTGATGATCCTGCTGTTCGGCACGCTCACCCTCTGGCTGGGCCTGCTGCGCATTGCGGAAAAGGCCGGTCTGGTCGAAGCGCTGGCACGTCTGCTCGGCCCGCTGTTTGCGCGGCTGATGCCGGAAGTGCCGCGGGGGCATCCGGCACTGGGCCTGATTACCATGAACTTCGCGGCCAATGGCCTCGGGCTCGACAACGCCGCCACGCCGATCGGCCTCAAGGCCATGCGCGCGCTGCAAGAGCTCAACCCGAGCAGCACCACCGCGAGCAACGCGCAAATCCTGTTTCTGGTGCTCAACGCCTCGTCCCTGACACTGCTGCCCGTGACCATTTTCATGTACCGCGCGCAACAAGGGGCGGAAGACCCGACGCTGGTATTTTTGCCGATTCTGCTGGCCACCAGTGCGTCGAGTCTGGTCGGCCTGTTATCGGTCGCCTTCATGCAGCGTCTGCGTCTCTGGGACCCGGTGGTGCTGGCGTACCTGCTGCCCGGTGCGGCGCTGCTCGGGTTGTTCATGGCGGTGCTGGGCACCATGTCGGCTACCGCGCTGGGCGCTTTGTCTTCGCTGACGGGCAATCTGACCTTGTTCGGCATCATCGTGCTGTTTCTGCTGCTCGGTGCGCTGAAAAAGGTGCCGATCTATGAAGAGTTTATCGAAGGCGCCAAAGAGGGCTTTGACGTGGCCAAGAGTCTGCTGCCGTATCTGGTGGCGATGCTCTGTGCGATTGGTGTGCTGCGCGCCTCGGGCGCCCTGGATTTCGGCCTCGACGGCATTCGCTGGCTGCTCGATCTGCTGGGCTGGGACACGCGTTTTGTTGAGGCGTTGCCCACCGCGATGGTCAAGCCTTTCTCCGGCAGTGCCGCGCGCGCCATGTTGATCGAGACCATGCAAAGTCAGGGTGTGGATAGCTTCCCGGCGTTGGTTGCAGCCACAGTGCAGGGCAGTACTGAAACCACTTTTTACGTGCTCGCGGTGTATTTTGGCGCGGTGGGTATTCAGCGTGTCCGCCACGCTGTTGGTTGCGCGCTGCTGGCCGAGTTTGCCGGCGTGGTCGCGGCCATTAGTGTGTGTTACTGGTTCTTCGGTTAAGCCGAAGTTTCAGGATTAAGGCGCGACTGAGCGGCTCATTGATTCGGGTAAATTGAGCCATTCAGTCGTCAGTCCTTTGATGCTCGTGTGTGCACCAAGGCCTGCTGGTTAAGGTGTCACCTTGAAGCGCAGAACCCCGATCATCTGGCCGCCTTCGGTGAGTACCTGAATCTGCCAGCGACCGACCGAGTCTTTGGGGTAGTTGCGCTTATGGCTCCAGGCCCGATAACCCTGTTTGCGCCCGCCCTTGATGTCCAGCGCGATACGCTCAACCTCTTTGCCGTTGAGGCGCCACACGTGATAAATCCGCTCGTTCAGGCCGCGCGGGGCGTTTATTGCGGTGTAGGCATACAAACCCTGAGCGCCAAGCTCGGCGACCGACAGCTGCTTGATGCGCTTGCCGGGCTCACGCTCCTTGCTGTTAAGTTCTGTGCTGACCGCGACTTCTGTCATCCATAAAGTGGCGGGCGGTACCCAGATCCGTGCCATCCAGCCGGCACCTGCCAATACCAGCGTCGCAGCGATGAGTAACAAGCTGCGCCACCAGCGTTGCACCGTGATAATCCCGAGCAGGCTGGGGAAAGACAGCAGTGCAGCAATCGCCAGCGCCAACTGGTAACTCTGGGTCGTGGTGAGTTTGAAGATGATCGGCAATGCCGTCAGCGTCAGGGCGAACAGGGTCAGCGAGTGGTACATCAGGTACACCCAGCGCCGCGCTGCCAGATGCTTGTAGTAGAGCGGGTCGATGATCGACACCAGTGCTGCGGCGATAAGCACGCCGCTGAATAGCGCCTGACCACTGTTCCAGGTAGTGGTGATGAGAAAGAACGGCAGCACGAAGAACAGACTTTCCTGGTGGATCATCTGGGTCGCATAACGTAGCAAGGGCTTGGGCAACTCGAAACCAAAGCGCTTCGAGATTTGCTCGCGCAACAGGTTCTCAAGCGCCAGCCACAGCCAGCTGAGAAGCATCACCAATGCCAGCACTTGCGCCAGTTCGGCTTGGCGTTTGACCAGCAAGAAGCTCGCTAAGCCGGAGCAAAAGCCAAACGTGGCGATCAACCACGGATGACGCTGAGCGAATGCGATGAACGGGGTGATGCGGTCTTTCAGGGTGGTCATTTAGGGTCACGCAGAAAAGTTTGGAGGCTGCGCCACTTGGCCTGTCCTGCGCAGGCCTTAAGTTTAGCGGGAAAACGCGGGAGCATCGGGCTATTCACGTGACCGTGTAAGCATTCTCAGCGGCGGCGCCAGATGGCCAGTCCAAGCAGAATCAGAATAAGCAGCAGGAGTGCGGTAGACAGCCAGTAAACGCCGTAGGTGTTGAGCAGAGGTTTGCTGATGCGCAAATACCCTGGCTGATCCAGCAGCTTGGACAACGCCTTGTTGGCGTCCTCGACGGTAACCGACTGCAAGCTTTTGCGGCTGTCTGCGAAGTGGCTGCCATCATAGTCGGCGAGCGCGCCCCAGTAGTAATCGGCCATGTCGCTGGCGCCTTGTACCGCCCACGATTGCTCTGCGACTGCGGCGCTCTGCAAGCGCTTGAATACCTCGGCATCGACGCCGTTCTTGCGCAGATCGGCGAGCAATTCACGCATGACCTTCTCGGCCTTCGGCAAGTCTTTGCTCTGCACCTTGGCGTTCAGGCTGAAAAAACTCGAACTGCTGAACACTTCTCGCTCGGTGAACGGGGCATAGGTCAGGCTGTGCTTGATGCGCAGTTGCTGGTAGAGCTGCCAGTCGATGTAGTCACGCAGCAACTCCCATGTTTCAAAGTCATGGTGGTCGAGCCACGGCTCAGAAAACATCCAGGCTATGCTGCCATCCTCGCCGTAAAGGCGGCTGATTAGCTGGCGCCGTTGCTGGGCATTGCTGTTGGGCTCGGGTTGTTGGCGTGGGGCGGGGAGTTCAGCAGCGGGTAGCGAGCCGTATTGGCGATCAATGTAGGCCGGCAGGCGCGAGTCGAGATCGCCGACTACGATCAAGGTCATGTTATTGGCCACGTACCAGTCGGTCCGCAAACCATTTACCTGCTCCAGTGTGAGATCAGCGGCTGTGGCAGGCTGGGCGCAGGCCAAACCCAGTTCCTGGGCGATTTGCTGATGGGCTTCGCGGCCAATGTTGTGTTCCAGCAGCACGTGTTGCAGCGGCGAGTCGTTGACCCCGCTTTCATGCTCGACTGCTAGCTTGGCTGCGGCCAGTTTGCGTGAGTCTGGCTCGCTTTGGGTCAGGTTCGCCAGCATCAGATCAAGCACTGCGCGCTGATTGCGTGCGGGCGCCTCGACAGTGACCGTGGTGTCGGTGTCGCGGGTATAGGCATTCCAGACGCCGCCAAGGGCCTGCATGCGCGCCTCTACACCCGCCTCGCCAGAGTCGTCTGTGCCGCTGAAAAGCAGGTGTTCGAACAGGTGCGGCAGTTCCTTCTCGGCGCAGTTGTACTGGTCAAAGCCGACGCCAACCACCAGTCGAATGGCCACATGGCCAGTGCCCGGTACTGCTTTAAGCAGCACCTGTAAGCCATTTTCCAGCTGATAGCCTTCCACTCGGTACAGGCTTTCTGCCTTGGGCGTGGTGCTCAGGCAACTAAGGGCCACCAACACGAGTGGCAGAAGCAATTGGCGCATGAAGGTCTTCCTGACAGTCCTCAACGAAGCATACCTGTTGGTGTGGGTTGTCGCGATTGATCATGTGTATTGTCCGCGCATATCACAGCGCAAAGCCGATTGAGTTGCTAGGTTACTGTGGGTCAGTCTGTTTTTGTTACATCAGCTGTAATACCTCGCTAATGCGGGCTCGGAGAGTGTTATGCGTGTTTTGATTACTGGGGCTGCCGGTTTTATCGGGCGCCAGGTGCTTGAACAATTGGCTGTGCAGTATCCGCAGTGGAGCCTGATCGCCGCCGATATTCAGCCGATCAGTACGCACGGCTTACGGGCCAATGTTGAGCCTATTCAGCTCGACATCAGCAAGTCCCGGGAAGTGAAGGTGTGCATCGCCAGCTGGAAACCGCAGGTGATTATTCATATGGCGTCAGTTGTCACACCACCGCGTGACATGACTGAAAAACGCCTGCACGCCATCGACGTTGGCGGCACCCGTTCGGTGATCGCGGCCGCAGCTGCCGAAGGCGTCGAGCAATTGGTGTTCACCAGCTCTGGCGCGGCCTACGGCTATCACCCGGACAACGCCGAGTGGATCAGCGAAGACCAGCCGCTGCGGGGTCACGACACCTTTGCCTATGCCAAGCATAAGCGCGAGGTTGAGCAATTGCTGGCCAACGCGCGGGTGGAGCATCCGCAGCTCAAGCAACTTGTACTACGACCCGGCACGGTTCTCGGCAAGCAGGTCAACAATCAGATTACCGAGCTGTTCAAAAAACGCTCAGTGCTCGGTGTTTGGGGTTACGACAGCCGTTTTGTGTTCATCTGGGACAAGGATGTGGTCAACGTCATCTGTCAGGGTGTGGCGCGACAGGTTGAGGGGATTTTCAACTTGGCCGGGGACGGCGCGTTGTCGCTGAAGGAAATCGCCGGCTTGTTGCACAAACCTTATCGGCCGATCCCGTCGAGCCTGATCAAGCTTGGCCTGCGCATCATGCAGCCGTTGGGTTTGAGCCAATACGGGCCGGAACAGCTGGACTTTCTGCGTTACCGGCCGGTGTTGAGTAATCAGCGCCTCAAGCAGGAATTCGGCTACACGCCACGCTATACCAGCCTGCAAGCGTTTGAGGAATTCCTTCGTGCGCAGGGCAACAGCTAATCGCTAAACGGCGCGGGAATCAGGCTTCGGCTTTGTGCTGACTGCGATATTCGCCGGGCGTGAGCCCTGTCCATTGGCGAAATGCGCGAAAAAACACGCTGGGTTCCGAGTAGCCCAGCAGCAGCGCGATTTCAGCCGCAGGCAGATTGCCACTGCTGAGATGACGCTCGGCCAGTTGTCGACGTGTGTCATTGAGCAGCGACTGGTAGCTGCAACCCTCATCGGCAAGGCGACGCTGCAAGGTCCGCTCACTGATGTTCAGTGCCCGCGCCAATTCACTGCGGTCGGGTTCACCATGCGCCAGCTGCTCGCCCAGAATCGCCACCACGCGCACGCTCAAACTTTCACTGGGCAGGCGCGCGAGCAGTGCTTCGGCGTGCTGGCGGAGCACCTGTTGCAACGGTCGATTGGCTTGAATCAGGGGCGCGTCGAGAAGCTCCCGCGGGATAAGAATGGCGTATTCGCTGGTGCCAAACTCGAGCGGGCAGGCAAAAATGCGTTCATACGGGCTGATATCGTCAGGCTGCTGATGCACAAACCGGGCTTTGCTCAGGCGGAAATTTTCCAGCAACGGATCAACCATCTGCACCCAGCACGCCATAAGTGACAGCACGCGGATGCGGGTGACTGGCAATTGCGGATGCAGCGGCCGGTAGAACAGTTCGATGGCGTCTTTGCGTTCACGCAGCAGAACTTCGCCGCCTTCGCCGACCAGGCGCTGATAACGCAAAGCAGCTTGCAGGGCCTCGCCTAACGTTGTGCTGCTTTGCAGCAGGTAGCCCAGTACGCTAAACGGTCCAGGTGCCAGATTGCTGCCAATTTCAAGGCCGGGCTCTGGCAGCGGCAGGCGGGAGAGGGTTTGCCACAGCTGCAGCTGGCTCGAAAACGGCACGCGTGCATCGGGGTCCAGCAGCTGTTCTTCGCTAAGATCACTGTGCTTGAGCAGGCTGGCGCGGTCGAGCCCAAGACGCGTCGCCGCGTGCAGGATGGCTTGAGTGAGGCTGGCACTAACCGTGGCTTGTGACGTGCTGGAAGTTGAATTTTGCATGGCCTGATTTTGCCCAAAGCTTAAGGCCGAGGATAGCCCGACGCACCAGTAAGTTATGCTCTAAACGTCTTGATGACGCATTTTCAAGTGTTTCAGGCCGCTGAATATCCGTGCAACTTGCGCCTGAGCGGTTACACTTTCCTGCCTCATCGGGCTCAAAAGGTACCGATGTTTCAAACAACCACAAAAGGAGCACTCCCATGAAAGGCAAATCCTTGGCATGGGTTCTGTCCGCAGCTCTCTCAGGCATTACTCTGGGTGGCACGGCACAGGCCGCAGAAAACTTCATCACCATTGGCACTGGTGGCCAGACGGGTGTGTATTACGTAGCGGGTCAGTCGATCTGCCGTTTTGCCAATCGCACCAGCAACGAGACCAACATCAAATGTAACGCGCCTGCCAGTGGCGGCGGTGTTGCCAACGTAAATGGTCTGCGTACCGGTGAGTTCACCTTCGGCATCATGCAGTCCGACCACCAGTTCAAAGCGCTCAAGGGCTTGGCACCATTCGAAGCCGAAGGCGCAATGGATGACCTGCGTGCAGTGTTCTCCTTGCAGAGCGAAGTGTTCACCATTCTTGCTCGCCGCGATGCCAACATCACCAGCTTTGATGACCTCAAAGGCAAGCGCGTAAACGTCGGTAACCCGGGTTCCGGTCAGCGTGACACGCTGGAAGAAATCATGCGCGTCAAAGGCTGGGACAAGTCGGTATTCGCCCTGTCTGCAGAGTTGAAGCCAGCTGAGCAAGCCTCTGCTCTGGGCGACAACAACATCGACGCGATGACCTACTTTGTCGGCCATCCAAATGGCGCGATCCAGGAAGCTACCACCACTACCGACGCAGTATTGGTACCGGTAACTGGCGCTGACATCGACAAGCTGCTGGCTGACAAGACTTACTACACCAAGGCTGAAATCCCAGGTGGCATGTACAAGGGCAACGACGCAGCTACCCCGTCTATCGGTGGTAAAGCGGTGCTCTCGACAACCGCCAAGGCAGATCCGGAAGTGGTCTACCAGCTGGTTAAATCCGTGTTTGAAAACCTTGATCGCTTCAAGCGCCTGCACCCGGCGTTTAAAGACCTCAAGGCTGAAGACATGATCAAGGTCGGCCTGACCGCTCCACTGCACGAAGGTGCGGTGCGTTACTACAAAGAACGCGGCTGGATGTAATTCTCCGTGCGGCCCAGCCAGCTAATGGTTGGCTGGGCCTTTTCTTTGGCTAAAACCCTCCAAGCGCAATGCGCTCGACTAGCCTTAACGGTTAAGCCTGCTCGTAAAACAAATTACGGGCGTTGTCGTCTTTGATTACTCGAAATCAGGTTCCAGCCGATGGTAGACAAACAACTTACCACTGAAGAATTGATTGCCCAGGATGTTGGCGCGCGCCTGCCCACTGGATTGATGGCGCAAGCGATTGCCGGACTGGCCCTGTTGTGGTCGTTGTTCCAGCTGTGGATTGCTTCTCCACTGCCGTTTATTTTTCATTTCGGTGTGCTTAACAACACCGAAACCCGCGCTATTCACTTGGCGTTTGCCTTGTTGCTGGCGTTTCTGGCGTATCCCGCGTTCAAAAGCTCGCCGCGAGATCGTGTGCCGCTGATCGACATTGCCCTCGGGCTCGTCGCCGCAGCGAGTGCTGCTTACCTGTTTATTTTTTACCAAGACCTGGCGATGCGTCCCGGCAGCCTGACAACGGCTGATCTGGTGACCGCCTGTATTGGTATTCCGCTGTTGCTGGAAGCCACGCGCCGTGCGCTTGGCCCGCCGCTGGCGATTATTGCCCTGATATTTTTGATCTACAGCCTTGCCGGTCCCTACATGCCAGGTCTGCTGGCACACCGCGGGGTAAGCTTCACGGCGATGGCCAACCACCAGTGGATCACCACTGAAGGTGTGTTTGGTATCGCGTTGGGTGTATCGACCAGCTTCGTGTTCCTCTTCGTGCTGTTCGGTGCGCTGCTGGAACGTGCTGGTGCCGGGCATTACTTCATCCAGCTGGCGTTCAGCATGCTCGGTCACCTGCGCGGCGGCCCGGCAAAAGCGGCCGTTGTCGCCTCCGGTCTGACCGGCATGATTTCCGGTTCGTCGATTGCCAACGTGGTCACCACCGGTACGTTCACCATCCCGATGATGAAGCGCACCGGCTTCTCGGCTGAAAAGGCCGGCGCGGTGGAAGTGGCCTCTTCGGTGAATGGTCAAATCATGCCGCCCGTCATGGGCGCTGCGGCGTTCCTGATGGTCGAATACATCGGCATGTCCTATGTCGAAATCATCAAGCACGCCTTTTTGCCGGCGGCCATTTCGTATATCGCCCTGCTTTACATCGTTCACCTTGAGTCCCTCAAGCTGGGCCTGCAGCCGATTGCCGGGCACAAGCCCAAGCCCTGGCTGCGTCGTCTGACCGGCTTTGCCTTTGGCGCCGCGCTGATCAGCGGCTTGTCGCTGGCGGTGTATTACGGCCTTGGCTGGCTCAAGCCGGCGCTGGGTGAAAATGCTCTGCCGGTGATTGCCGTGCTGTTGGCGGTGATCTATCTGGCGCTGCTCAAGGTGGCGGCCAGCGTTGCACCGCTGCCGCCGGAAGACCCGGATGCGCCACTGGAAACATTGCCGCAAACCCGCGCAGTGCTGCTCAGCGGTCTGCACTTCCTGCTGCCGGTTGTGGTGTTGGTCTGGTGCCTGATGATCGAGCGGCTGTCGCCCGGTTTGTCGGCATTCTGGGGCAGCATGATGCTGGTGATCATTCTGCTCACCCAGCGCCCGCTGCTGAGCTGGATGCGCACCGATGGTTCGCATGATCACGGCACCTTCCTCGACGGTTGCATTGACCTGCGCGAAGGCATGATTGCCGGTGCGCGCAACATGATCGGCATCGGTATTGCCACGGCCGCTGCGGGCATCATTGTCGGCGCGGTGTCGCAAACGGGCGTCGGGCTGGTGCTGGCCGATCTGGTTGAACTGCTGTCGATGGGCAATCTGCTGCTGATGCTGGTGCTTACAGCGGTGTTCAGCCTGATTCTGGGCATGGGCCTGCCGACTACCGCCAACTACATCGTGGTATCGAGCTTGCTGGCGCCGGTTGTGGTCACGCTGGGCCAACAGAATGGCCTGATCGTGCCGCTGATTGCCGTGCACATGTTCGTGTTCTACTTCGGCATCATGGCTGACGTAACGCCACCTGTGGGTCTGGCCTCGTTCGCGGCGGCGGCGGTGTCCAAAGGTGACCCGATCAAGACCGGGATCACCGCGTTCTACTACAGCCTGCGCACGGCAGCATTGCCGTTCCTGTTCATCTTCAACACCGATCTGCTGCTGATCAATGTCGACTTCTGGCACGGGGTGCTGATATTCATTGTCGCTACGGGGGCGATGCTGATCTTTGCCGCCGGCACTCAGGGCTACTTCCTGGTGAAGAGCCGCTGGTACGAAAGCGTGCTGCTGTTGCTGATTGCGTTCACGCTGTTCCGTCCGGGTTTCTGGATGGATATCGTCCACGATCCGTATCGCAACATTGCCCCGGCTGAGCTGGCGCAAACCCTCGGTGATGTTGAGCCAGGCAGCAAGCTGCGCATGCGCATCAAGGGTGAAGATGCGGTGGGTGATGCCCGCGAATTCTCCATCCTGTTGCCGGTGCCGGAAGGGGCCAGCGGTGACGAGCGCATGGAGAAACTCGGCCTGATGACCTATGTCGACGGTGACAAGGTGCTGGTTGATAGCGTGACCTTTGGCAGCCCGGCTGCCGAGGCCGGTATCGAGTTCGATCAGCAGATCATGCTGGTGCGTGCGCCCACTCAGGGCTGGCCGAAGGAGCTGATGTGGATACCGGGCATTCTGCTGTTCCTGCTGGTTATCTGGATGCAGCGCCGACGCAGGCCTGCGCAGTCGGGCAGCGAGTTTCCTCGCGCAACCTCCGCTTGATGCAACGCATTGGGGCCACGCCCTGATGCTCAGCAACTAGCCAGAAAGGGCCTCATATTTGAGGCCCTTTTTATTGCCTGCCGAGTGCGCTGCCAGGGTTCTTTGAGCTACTCGCCGCCCATGATTTCGACGCGTAAGGCGCCGCTTTCATGTTCTTCCAGCACCGCATAGGCGCTGCTGCAAAACAGCGAGTTGAGGCGTTTCATGTCGCTGATCAGGGTCAGGTGCAACGAGCTGGTTTCAATACTCTGCACCACCTGTTTATGCAGACGCGCCACGTGCGAGTGCGCCAGACGCCGCTCCTGCGCGCGGAAACGGCGTTTCTCGCGGAGCAATTGCTGGGCACTTTCGCGATCCCCCGAGACAAACACTGAAAGGCCCAGACGCAAGTTGCGGGTGAGTTGGGCGTGCAGGTCGCTTAGCTCCTGCAAGCCGCTTTCGGAGAAGTCGTGGCGCTGCGCGGTCTTCTGATTCTGGACCTTGCCGAGCATGCGCTCGATGATGCTTGCCGCCTGCTGAAGATTGACCGCCAATTCGAAAATCTCTGCCCAGCGCTGGCTGTCTTTCGGCCCCAGTGCATCTCGCGGAACCTGCGCCAGATACAGCTTCACCGCGCTGTAGAGCGTATCGACATCATCTTCCAACCGGCGCAACTCCTTGCTCAGCCCCGCGCCGTTGCTGTGCAGCACCTCCAGCAGATGATTAAGCATGGTCTCGACCAAATCGCCGATGCGCAGGGTTTCGCGCACCGCATTGGCCAGTGCCAGGCTGGGTGTGGTCAGGGCTGTGCGGTCGAGGTGGCGCGGCCGGGCAATACCTTCCTGCTCCATTTTGTCGGGCATCAGCCAGTTGCACAGGTTCGCCATCCAGCGCACGGTTGGCAGCATGATCAGGCAACGCAGGGTGTTGTAAAGCAGGTGAAAACTGATCACCACTCCCTGCGGACTCAAATCGAGGCTGTCGAGCCAGCTGGCTACATGGTTGAGTATCGGAATCACCAGCAACAACCCGATAATCTTGTACAGCAGGCTGCCCAGCGCGACTCGCCGGCCGGCCGGGGTTTGCAGGCTGGAGGTGAGGAACGCGAGCAAGCCGCTGCCGATATTGGCGCCAATCACCAGGCCAATGGCCACGGGCAGGCTGATCAGCCCGGCACCGGCCAGTGTTGCCGTCAGCAATACGGCGGCCAGGCTGGAATAGGTGATCAGGGCGAACAGGGCGCCGAGCAGGGCGTCGAGCAAAATGTCGCCGGTCAGCGATGAGAACAGCACCTTGATGCCATGTGCCTGCGTGATGGGCGCGGCCGCGTGAACAATCAAGTCCAGCGCCAGCAGAATCAGGCCCAAGCCGATGCCGACACGGCCAAGCTGGCCGGCGCGGGTCTGTCGGCGCGAGAGAAAGAAGATCACGCCGAGAAAAATCAACAACGGCGACAACCAGCTCAGATCGAAGGTCAGCACGCGCGCCATTACCGCGGTGCCCACATCGGCGCCGAGCATGATCGCCAGCGCCGGAGCGAGGCTCATCAAGCCCTGGCTGACAAACGAGGTGACCAGCAAGGCCGTCGCGTTGCTGCTCTGGACCATTGCGGTCACGCCAATACCGGCCACGAAAGCCACGGGTATGCGGCCCATGTTGTTACTGAGGACGTTGCGCAACTGCGAGCCGAATACGCGCAGAATGCCGGTTCTTACAATGTGCGTGCCCCACACCAGCAGGGCGATGGCGGAAAGCAAGTTGAGTAGGGTCAACATAAATACGTACCCCAAACCAAGCCGGTAAATTATGACTGGACCCGGCGTGTGTTGAATCGTCAAACGCGTGGTGACCACGCTGTTGTTTTATCGCGGCGCCGTCTGTCCGTATGGGCGCAGGCAGGGATTACTGGTTGTTATCCCCCGCTGCTGTCGAAGTTGTCTTCATAGTTACCGCCGAATTTCATTTTCAGCGACAGGTCGGTGCGCGAGTCGGCGTGTTGCAAAGCCTCTTGCTCGCTGATCAGACCCTGCTCGACCAACGTCAGTAAATGCTGGTCGAAGGTTTGCAGGCCTTGCTCCATTGCCTCGCCAATGGCCGCCCGCAGGGTGTGCAGTTCATCGCGCTGGATCAGGTCGCGAATATAGGGTGTGGATATCATCACCTCGGCCGCCAGCACGCGCTTGTTTTGCAGGCCCGGCACCAAACGCTGGCAGACCACTGCAAGCAGGTTGTTCGCGGCATCGGCCAGTGCTTGCGAGCGTGCACTGTCATCAAAGAACCGCACCAGCCGCTCAACCGCGTGGCTGCTGGAGGTCGCGTGCAGCGTGGCTAAACACAAGTGCCCAGATTCAGCATAGTGCAAAGCCTGGCGCATGGTGCTCTCGTCGCGGATCTCGCCGAGCATGATCACGTCGGGCGCTTCGCGCAGAACATTGCGCAGGGCGTCTTCAAAACTGTGCGTGTCGAGACCGACTTCGCGCTGATCGATAATCGACTTCTGATGGGTGTGAAGAAACTCGATCGGGTCTTCAATGCAGACAATATGCCCGCTCTTGTTGCGGCTGCGATGGTCGAGCATCGAGGCCAGCGTGGTCGATTTACCGGAGCCGGCCGGGCCTGTGACCAGAATCAGGCCGCGATCCTCCAGCGCCAACGCGGCAACAGAAGGCGGCAGGCCAAGGTCTTCAAGGTGGGTGATGTGGCTTTGAATCAGGCGGATAACCATCGCCACCTCGCCGCGCTGATAGTAAACATTCACCCGAAAGCGGCCGGCCTGTTTCTGGCTGACGGCTATGTTCAGTTCCAGATTGCGCTCGAATTCGGCGATCTGCTTGGGGTTCATCAGCTGGTACGCCAGCTTCTGCACATCGCCCGCCTGCAGCTTGCGCTGGCCCACGGGCTGGCTGTGGCCCTCGATTTTCAGGTGCGGTGGCGCGCCGACACTGAAAAAGAAGTCCGAACCTTTGTGGCGCTGCATGAAGTGCAGAAATGCAGCAATATCCAGCGCCGGGCTTCCCTGTTCTTCCGTCATGACCATTCCTTGCGGTTGTCGTAACACTGTTACAGCAAGCATAGTTGGCTGTTGGCCAATTACATGGCGTTAAGCGGCCCGGCAGTTGGCAGTGAGGCGACACTCCGTAGGTAATCTGTTGCGACAGCAAATGTCGCTTGGGTGTGGGAGGCTGGTAACCTAGCGATATTCAAAGGATGCGAATCGTCGATGCTCAGTCTTTATCATGCCCCCGATCTGGAAACGCTTGGCGAGTTGGCCACCACGCTGCTCGCGCAACCCTTAAGCGACCCGTTTGCGCCCGCGCACGTCGTGGTTCCCAGCCAGGGCATGGGCCGCTGGCTGACGTTGCAGCTGGCGCGCAAGCAGGGCATTGCGATGCAACTCGACGTGCAGCTGCCGGCGAGCTTTATCTGGGCGCTGTCGCGCACCGTGCTGGGCGATCTGCCGGAAAACTCGGCATTCTCTCCGACCACCCTGAGCTGGCGGATTTACGACTGGCTGTGCGAGCCCGGGCATTTGGCGCAAACCCCGCGTCTTGCGCATTATCTGGATGGCGGCGACGAGCGTCGGCGTTTATCGCTTTCGGCGAAAATATCCGACGTTTTTGACCAATACCTGCTTTATCGCGACGATTGGCTGGCTGCGTGGGAGCGCGGTGAGCTGCTCGATCTGGGCCCGGATGAAGGCTGGCAAGCCTTGCTCTGGCGTGAGTTGACCAAAGACGGCCACCCGCACCGTGCACGGTTGCTGGATGACCTGCTGCGCCATCTGTATGCCGATGAACCGATTGCCGGCTTGCCCGAGCGCTTGCTGGTGTTTGGCATCAGCAGCTTGCCGCCGCACCATATGCGCGTGCTCGACGGTTTGGCGCGGCACACCGAGGTGGTCATTTTTGCCCTCAACCCGTGCCGTGAAGCCTGGGGCGAGATTCGTGACATTCGCGAACTGGCGCGTCAGCCCGAGCTGAGCCCGGATGAGTGGTATCTGGATGTCGGCCATCCGCTGTTGGCGAGCCTCGGCAAGCAGGGCCGTGATTTCTTCGACAGCTTGCTGTCGCTGGCGTCGAGTGAGGGCAGTCAGGAAATCGGAATTTATTCGGAAGACAGTGACCTGGCTGACAACAGCCTGCTGCACGCCCTGCAAAACGACATTTTGCGCCTGCACACCCGTGCGCCTGAGGAGCGTCTGGTGCTCGACAGCGGCGACCGTTCGCTGGAGATTCACGTTGCGCACTCGCCGCTGCGCGAAGTGGAAATTCTGCATGATCAATTGCTTGCGCGCTTTGCCAGCGACGCCGAGCTGACGCCGGATCAGGTGGTCGTGCTGACTCCGGATATCGAGCGTTATGCACCCTATATCGAAGCCGTATTCGCGCCGCGTGAAGGCGTGCCGCGGATTCCGTTCAGCCTCGCGGATCGCAGCATGCGCGCGGAAATTCCGCTGATTGAAGCGTTTATCAGTCTCTTGGGGCTGGCGGACAGCCGTTTTACCGGCGAAGACATTCTCAGTTGGCTTGAACAGCCCGCCATCGCCCGCCGCGCCGGGATTGAAGCGGAAGACTTGCCGCTGCTGCGCGACTGGCTGCGTGATGCCGGAATCCGTTGGGGCCGCGATGCGCAACACCGTGCGGAGCTGGGCCTGCCGGCGGACTCGGCGTTTACCTGGCGTCAGGGGCTCGACCGGCTGTTGCTGGGCTTTGCCGCGCCGCCGCAATTGGCCGGTCTGGCCGCACCGTTGCTGGGCGATAGCTGGCCGTTGGACGCACTGGAAGGCGCGCGTGCGCAACTGCTCGGGCGCTTGGCGGGCTTTGTCGAGCGGCTGGCGCGTATTGCCGAAGACATGCAGCGCCCAAGGCCATTAGCGACCTGGGCTGAAACCCTGCAAAAAATGATTGATGAGTTGTTTGATGAACGCGAAGCGGGCGACACCTTATTGCTGCTTTCCAAAGCGTGCGCGGCGCTGAACGAGCAAGCAGAAGCGGCCGGTATCGAGCGACCCATCGAGATGGCTTTGATTCGTCAGCAGTTGAGCGCTGCGCTGGATCAGGGTAACAGCGCGTCGGGCTTTCTCACTGGCGCCGTGACCTTTTGCACGATGGTGCCGATGCGCAGCCTGCCATTCCGTCAGGTCTGCCTGCTTGGTCTTGATGATGGCGCGTTGCCGCGGCGCACCCCCGCCGCCGGTTTCGACCTGATCAGCCAAAAGCCTCGTCGTGGTGATCGTGCCCGCCGGCTGGATGACCGTTATCTGCTGCTCGAAACCCTGCTCTCGGCGCGCAGCGGTCTGTACCTCAGTTATGTCGGCCGCGACCCGCGCAGCAACGCGGTGTTGCCGCCTTCGGTGCTGATCAGCGAATTGCTCGACGTGGTCGATCTCACGGCCGTGTGCAGCGATGGTGCGCCAGCCAGCGAATACATTTGCCTTGATCATCCGCTGCAGCCATTCGCTCCGGGTAATTTCAGCAGCGCCCGCCATGTCGGCTTTGCTGCGCCCTGGTTCCGCGCGGCCCAGCGCCTTGCCGAGCCTGTGCTGGCGCAGGCACCGGTATTTGCAGAAGCACTGGGCGAACCGAACGAAGACTGGCTAACCCTCGAGCCGAGCCAGTTGATCAGCTGCTTCAAGCACCCGGCGCGGTTCCTGCTCGAACAGCGGCTGGGTTTGCGGCTGGCGCAAAGTGAAGAGGCGTTGGCCGGAGACGAGCCCTTCAGCGTGGAGTGGACGGCCTTGCACGGGCTGCGCAAGCTGGCGCTGCAAGCGGTCGAACAGGGCTGGAGTGAGCAGCAGGAACGCAGTGTTGCCGCCGCGTCTGGCTGGTTGCCGGTCGGTGAACTGGGGCAGGCGTACTGGGGGCAGATTCGCGGGCCGATCCGCGCCTTTGCGCCGACGCTGTTTGAGCAGCGCCCGCAAGATCCCGCGCAGCCGCTGCTGGTGGACATCCAGCTGGCTGGCGTGCGCATTCACGGCTGGCTCGATGGTGTCACAGCGGATGGTTTGTTTGATTACCGCCTGCGTGATCTCGGCGCGTGGGAGCTGGCGCCACTGTGGTTACGCCACTTGATGCTCAACAGCGCGGCCACTCCCGGTATCACTCGCCAGAGCCGCCTGCTGTCGCCGAAAAAGGACTGGCAGCTGGGGCCGCTGAGCAATCCTTTGCAATTGCTGGAGCCGTGGTTGCGTGCCTACCGGCAGGCTATCTGCGAGCCGCTACCGGTGTTCGCCAAATGTAGTTACGGCTTTGCTCATAAAATGCGCAATCCGGGCCGCAAGGAGCCGATTGATGCGGCGCGCAGCGAGGCGCGAACCATGTGGCAAGGCAACGATTTCATGACCGGTGAAGGCGAAGACCCGTGGAACGAGTTGGCCTTTCGCGGGCGTGATCCGCTGGATGAAACATTTGAAGCGCTGGCCAACGAATTATACGGCCCGGCCATGGATGCACTCGGCGCGGAGGATGACCAATGAGCAGCCAGCCACTGAACTTATTGCACGACTCCTTCAGCGGTCGCTCACTCATCGAAGCCAGTGCCGGCACCGGCAAAACCTGGACTCTCACAGCGCTGTTCGCCCGCTTGCTGCTGGAAAAGCAACTGACCGTTTCGCAGATTCTGGTGGTGACTTACACCACCGCCGCCACGGCTGAATTGCGCGAGCGCATCCGCAAACGCCTCGCTGAATTGCTTGAGGTATATAACAGCGGCCCCGGCAACGATGCGTTGCTCAACGAGTTGTATGCGCAATACCCGGACCCGGCCAGCCACCGGCGCTTGTTGCTGGCGGTGCACGGTTTTGATGAAGCGGCGATCTTCACCATTCACGGTTTCTGTCAGCGCGCGTTGCAAGATGCAGCCTTCGAGGCGGGCGGCGATTTTGATAACGAGCTGACGCAGGATGACCGCGAGATTCTTGATGCACTGCTGGCGGACTTGTGGCGCCATGAACTGGCTGCTGCCGAGCCCGAGTGGGCGGCGTTTCTGGTACAGAAAAAGATCACCCCGCAGAGTTTACGCCAGCGTTTGCGCAATCATTTGGGCAAGCCTTACATACGCGTTGAGCCGCAGCCGGGCGAGCCGGGCGATATGGCCGATCTGCAATGTGCCTGGCAGCATGCACGGGATTTCTGGCAGCGTCAGAGCGCCGGCTGGATCGCCGAGCTAAGCGCATTCAGCGGCTTCAATAAGCGCAGCTACGATGCTGCCAAGTTTGCCCTGTGGCAGGTCGAGCTGGACGGCTACTTCTGTGATCCGGCGGCGCTGTTCAGTAAGGTCGACGGGCTCAAGCGCTTATCCCGCGAAGCACTGATCAAAGGCACCAACAAGGGTTTTGAACCGCCGCTTGAGGCCGTGGCCGATGCGCTGCAAGGTTTATGTGATGCACTTGATGCCGCGCAGCCCGAAGCAGAGATGCGCCTGATTGACCTGCAAGTGCGGCTTATCGCCCAGCTCAATGAGCAACTACCGGCGCGTAAGGCGGCGCAGCGCATGCTGGCATTTGACGACCTGCTCAATCGTTTGCAGCAGGCGCTCTATGGCGAAGGCGGCGAGCATCTGGCCAGAACCTTGCGCGAACAATATCCGGTGGCCCTGATCGACGAATTTCAGGACACCGACCCGATTCAGTATCAGATTTTCAGCACCATTTATGCCGCCGATGCGCCTGCGTCGAGCAGCACTGAGTCCGCTGATCTGTGTTTTGTCGGCGACCCCAAACAAGCGATCTATGCCTTTCGCGGGGCCGATCTGGCGACCTACATGCAGGCGCGCAGCGAAGCGGATCGTGAATACAACCTGGGCACCAATCACCGCTCCACGGCGCAATTGATCGACGCCTTGAACCTGCTGTTTGCCCGCGCGCGGCCATTTGCCGAACACGACCTGAGTTATCCACCGGTCGCGGCCAGCACCCGCTCGCGTGAACAACTGGTGCTGACCGGGCAGGATGAGGCGGCCGTCGGGCTGGTCTGGCTGGGTGATGAGCCGCTGGGCAAGGGTGAGGCGGGTGGTTTGGTCGCCACCGACACCGCGCGGAGAATTGCCGGATTGCTGGCGGCGAGCGCGCGTGGCGAGGCTTACTTCGAGCAGGAAGGCCAGCGCAGGCCTTTGGCTGGTGCCGATATTGCGGTGTTGGTGTCGAGCCATCGTCAGGCCAGTGAAGTGGCCAGCGAGCTGACCGCGCGCGGTGTGCCGAGTGTGCGTCGTGGCAAGGAAAGCGTGTGGCACAGCGAAGAGGCCACGGCATTGGCCGCCGTTCTGGCGGCCTATATCGAACCGGGCCGCGAAGGCGCGCTGCGCTTTGCCCTGGCCACTCGCTTGCTCGGCCGTAATGCCCGCGATCTTGCGGCAACCCAGGACGATGCCCGCGCGTGGGATGAAGAACGCGAGGCTGCCGAGCGCTACCACCAACTCTGGCAGCAGCAGGGTTTCATGCGCGCGTTTCGCGCGTGGCTGGATGAGCAACAGGTGGCCCAGCGCTTGCTGGCGATGGATGACGGCGAACGGCGGCTGACCAATCTGCTGCATCTGGCCGAACTGCTGCAAACCGAGAGCCTGAGCCGTCCCGGTCAGGAGCAATTGCTCAGCTGGTTCAATGCCCAGCGCGAAGTGGATAACCACGGCGAAGATGCCTTGTTGCGGCTGGAAAGCGATGCCGAGCGGGTGCAGATCGTCACCATCCATACCTCCAAAGGGCTTGAGTACCCGTTGGTGTTTTGCCCGTATTTATGGGACGGCGCGTTGCTGCGTAAACAGGAAGACATCACCTGTCACGCCGATGACGGCACGCCGCTGCTCGACCTTGGCGGCGAACAGCTCGATCACCACCGCGAACGTGCCCGTCGTGAGCGTTTCGCTGAACGGCTGCGTCTGGTTTATGTGGCGCTTACCCGCGCGCGCGACCGTTTGTGGCTGCATTGGGGGCCGGTTGACAGCAAGCCGAAAAAGGACGGCACGCTGAGTGAAGAGGGCCTGCACAGCAGCGCGATGGCGTGGCTACTGCACGGTCGTGACTTGGCGGGCGAGGATGCGCTGAGTGAGCTGGCCGAGCACATGCGCACCTTGTCTGCCCAGGGTTTGCTGGCAGAGCTGGAGCAACTGGTGAGTAGCAGTAACGGCCAGTTCAGCGTGCTCGCGCTGGCGCAGGATGAAACGCACAGCGCCGGTGAGCAACGCGCTCCGGCCCCCGAGCAACTGGCGCATTTGCCGCGTTCCTTGCACAGCGCCTGGCGAATTGGCAGCTTCTCCGGTTTGGCGGCAGGCATGCACATGGAAGCGCCGGACCGCGATGGATTGGTGATTCCCGATGCCAGCGAACCCGGCAGCGGTTTCTACGCCTTCCCGCGAGGCGCGCGCGCCGGTACTTGCTTGCACGCGATTCTCGAAGACTGGGCCATGAACAAGGCGCCGCTGGCTGACTTGGTCGAACCAGCGCTGGCAGGCCACGGTATTGATACTGACTGGACTGCCGTGGCGCAGGCGCATTTGCAGTTAGTGGTGGACACTGATCTGGACGGCAACGGCCTGACGCTGGCAACGCTGCAAGCCGCGCGCCGCTTGCCTGAGTTGGGCTTTACCTTCCCGGTTGGCGGGCTGGATGTGCAGCGCCTGCGCAAGATTCTCTGTGACCCGGCGTATGGTCTGGACGAGCCGATGCGCGACGCCGCTTCACGTTTGGAATTCGACAGCCTCAAGGGCTTTCTCAAAGGTTTTATCGACCTGACTTTCGAGTATCAGGGGCGCTGGTATATCGCCGACTACAAATCCAACTGGCTTGGGCCAGATGCCAGTTACTACGGTGGCGAGCGCCTTATTCAGGCGCTCGCGGCAGAGCATTACTATCTGCAGTACCTGATTTATCTGGTCGCCTTGCGGCGCTTCCTGCGCCAGCGCCTGAGTGATTTTGAGGATCAACAACTGGGCGGCGCGTATTACCTGTTCCTGCGCGGTATGCCGGGCGCAGGGGTGTATTTTGCGCGGCCCAGTGACGCGTTGCTGGATGCATTGGATCAGTTATTTGCGGGTGAGGCAGGCGTATGACTCTCGACAAGATCGATCTCGGCCCGCTGGAGCGCGCACTGGTCAACAGCCTGCAGCGCCTTGATCCGGATGCCAGCCCAGTCCTGCTGGCCTGCGCCGCATTGCTGTGCAGTGCGCTGGAAAAAGGCGATGTGTGCCTGCCGCTGCGGCGTATCGCCGGACTGCGACCCTGGGCTGATCAGCCGTTCAGCCTGCCGGGGCTGCACGAATTACTAGACGCGCTGAACGCATCGCAGCTGGTGGGCCCGGCGGGTTCGTTCACGCCGCTGATTATGGTTGGCGAGCGGCTGTATCTGGCGCGGTATCAGGCCTACGAGCAACAGTTGGCGGAGCAGTTGCTGGCGCGTTGCAGTGATATTCCGCCGGTGGATGAAGCCGTTCTCAGTGCTAGCCTGACCCGCCTGTTTGCGTTTAACAGCCAGCAGCCGGACTGGCAGCGTTTAGCGGCGGCGCAAGCGGTGCGGCGCAAGTTGGCGGTTATTTCCGGCGGCCCCGGCACGGGCAAAACCACCACGGTGGTGCGCTTGCTCGCGGCTTTGTTGGAGCAACCTGATTCCGGGCATCTGGCTATCGGTTTGGCAGCGCCGACAGGCAAGGCGGCGGCACGCATGGCCGAAGCCATTCGCAACGCCAAGGCGCAATTGCCGGTGAGTGATGCGGTTAAAGCGGCGCTGCCGGAAGAGGCGCGTACGTTGCACCGTTTACTCGGCAGCCGGGGTGACAGTCCGCAGGTTCGGCATAACGCCGCCAATCCGTTACCGCTGGATGTGTTGGTGGTGGACGAAGCGTCGATGGTCGATCTGGCGCTGATGGCCAAACTGGTGGATGCGCTGGCGCCCAGTGCGCGGTTGATTCTGCTGGGTGACAAGGACCAGTTGGCGGCTGTGGAAGCGGGTGCAGTGTTTGCCGAGCTTTGCGAGGGGCGCGGTTTTAATGCCCAGGCAGCGGCCGACTTGCAGCGTATTACCGGCCAGCAGGTGGCAGTTGAACAGCCGCGCTCAAAGCTCGGGGATGCGGTGGTTCTGCTTACTCACAGCCATCGCTTTGCCGGTGACAGCGGTATTGGCGAACTGGCCCGGCGGATCAATGGCGGCGATGTGCCCGGCACTTTGAAAGTGCTCAGGGAAGGACGCGAGGATTTAGCCTGGATTGAGACGCCGACGCCTAATGATCTGCTGGTGCGGTTGGAGCAAGGTTATGCGGGCTTTTTGCAGGCGGCTAAAAGCGTTGATCCAGCGGCAGCCTTTGCGGCGTTCAATACCTTTCGGGCGCTGACGGCGCAGCGCGAGGGCCCGTGGGGCGTCTCCGGGATCAACGAGGCACTGGAAGCGCGCTTTAAACGGCGTCTGCAGGTTGCCAGCCGTGAGCGCTGGTACGCCGGGCGGGCGGTGATGGTGCGCCAGAATGACTACGCGCTGGGATTGTTCAACGGCGATATCGGCATTTGCCTCATGACCGAGCACGGGCTGCGCGTGGTGTTCGAGGCCGAGCAGGGTTTCCGCCCGTTTGCCCCGGCACGATTGCCCAGCCATGACAGTGCCTTCGCCATGACGGTGCACAAGAGCCAGGGCTCCGAGTTTAATCAGGTGTTGCTGGCGCTGCCCGAACAGCCGAGCCCTTTGCTCACCCGCAGCCTGTTCTATACCGGCATTACCCGGGCCAAGAACAAGGTGGAGATCTGGGGGCTGCCGGTGCGTCTGGCCGAGGCGGTAAGTACTCGCGCCGAACGTGCGGCGGGGCTGGCCGAGCGCCTGCAGAACGGCGTGCAAGCGCCGGCTGCGCCGGTGCAAACCCCCGCTGCAACGCCCGCCGGCAATCAACTCGATCTGTTCTGAGCCGCTGCTGAGTCAGGCCCGCAGTGGCCTAACTCAGCAGGGTTAGAATAATCGGCAGGCTGGCCGCTGCCAGCAGCGTTTGCAGGGTAATCACGCCGGCCATCAACTGGCTGTCACCACCGAGGTGCCGCGTCAGCACATACGCGGTCGGTGCAGTCGGCAAGGCGAAGAACAACACCAGCACGGTGCTTTCCATTGCAGGTAAGTGCAGCGCATAAGCCACCAGCCAAGCCATCAGGGGCATCGCCAACAGGCGAGCGAGGCTGTTCCAGCCGAGGGCCGGAATTTCGCCGCCCAGCTGCTCGGGCCGCAGTGCTGCGCCCACACAGAGCAGACCCAGCGGCAAGCTGGCAGCGGCAAGCAGGCTGAGCAGACGGTCACTGCCAAACGGCAGGCCAATCCCGCTAAAATTGATCAAAGCACCGGCAAGACAGGCCAGAATCAGCGGGTTTTTGGCAATCGGCAACAGCAGGCTCCGCGCACTGACGCCACGCTCGGCGGTTAGCGACCAAACTGACAAGACGTTGACCGTCGGCACCATCAAGGCCAGCATTATTGCGGCAAGGGTCAAACCCTGCTGGCCGAACAGACTGCCAACGGCGGCAAGCCCCAAGTAGGTGTTGAAACGCAAAACGCCTTGGGTAAATACGCCGAAACGTGCCGCTGGCCAACCGCGTATACGACGAATGACAAGCAATGCGACCCAGCCGATAGCGAGGGCGAGCATGACCGCAAGACCCAGACGTGGCAGCGCAGGATTATTCAGCGGTGCACGCGCTAAACTGCTGAACAGCAGTGCCGGGAAGAGTATGAAATAGTTGAGGCGTTCAGCGCCTGGCCAGAATTCTTCATTGGGGAAGTTCCAGCGGCGCAGATAGAAACCCGCGATGATCAGGGCAAAAAGTGGCCACAGCGCCAACAGCAGATCAAGCACGATCACCTCCCAAGTAGTTAGGGAGCTATCTTGATCAGCGCCAGCGTGCAAAGCAAGTAAAGAGGCTTGATCAGAGCGTTTATAGAGGAGAATTTATGAGCGATTTACACACCGGTGGTTGTCAGTGCGGCGCGTTGCGTTATCAATTCGACGCGCCGTTGCACGATATCGCACATTGTCATTGCGCCACTTGCCGGCGCAGCAGTGGCGGTATTGTCACGACCTGGATCACGGTGCCGCTGGAGCGTTTTCAGTGGTTGCAGGGCACGCCAAGAACCTTTGCTTCATCGTCCAGTTGCGTGCGCAGTTTCTGCGCGGATTGCGGCGCCCAGTTGGCGTTGTTCACCACGCTTAGCCCGAACACGCTGGATGTAACGGTGGCGACACTGGATACGCCTGAACTGGCCCCGGCAGACCGGCATATCTGGGTGCAGAACCGGTTGCCGTGGTTGCAGCTCGATACGCATCTGCCCGAAGAGCATGAAGAAGACATTGATCCACTGATCTAGAACGCTCAGGGCAACATCAGCCCGCCGTTGGCTTTATGCACCTCGTGCAGGTGATTGGCGAGTTGCTTGAGGTTAACCCCGATGGCTTCCATTTCAGCCAAACGCTCGGGGTCCAGCAAGTTGCGAACCTCCTGATTGAGCTCTTCGCTGAAGCGCAACATCAGCTGTTGGCGGCTGCTGCTGGAGTCGCGCAGGTCGTCGAGTTCGCTCGGCTGCGGCAGGCCGTAGCCGCTGCTGAGCAGCTCTGCCGGACGGCTGAGAAAACCTGAGTTGGCCAAGAGCTGTTCCAGCGCATTGCCCGCCTTCTCAAGGCTTGGGTCGTTGCTGTCGTTACCGCTCAGATAGCGTTGTTTGAGTTCGTCCTGAGCCAGCAGCAGTTGTTTGCGCTGCGCTGCTTTCTCCAGCAATAACATGGCCGCGCTGGCGCGCATGTCGGCTTTCTCGAACCAGGCCCGGCGCTCGGTTGCCGGCAGTGTCAGCCAGTCTTCAACGGCTTTTTGCGGGATGTTCAAGCGCTCGTGAAGCACCTCGAACATTTTCTGGTAACGGTCGCGGTAAGAGTCAAACCAGTAACCGAGGCGCATGGCTTCACGGCGGTCATCGAGCACTGTGTTGTCGGCCAGATTGTGTGCATCGAGTACTTCGAGCAAGCCGTTGGGCATGATGCTGTCCAGCGATTGCATTGGTGCCTGATTGCCGCCGGTACGAATCAGCTTGAGCGTTTCGACCGCACAGTTGTTCGACAGGAAGAAGTAGTCACCGTCATAACTCCAGTGCAGTTCGAGCGAACGGGTTACCAGGTCGTTGATCTCCTGACGATCGAGTTTCAGCGGCACTGAGGCCAGGCTGCGTAATTCGGTCTTGGTGTATTCATCGATTACCTGCGCCAGCGGCAAGACAAACAACCGCGACGGATACTGGCCAACCAGTGCGCCCCAACTGGAGAGCTGAACATCGCCGAGAAAGGCGCGATACGACAGCACCAGATGCTGGTCCAGATCAAGCCGGCAGGCCGGCCCGCGTGGGCGGCCCGGCGCACAGATAACCAAGCGCAGCATGCTGTGGCCCCAGCGGCTGGCGAGTGCGTCGTTGGCTTCGGCAAGCAGGTAATCGACTTCGTAGACTCGCTCCGGATCGAGCATGCCGAGCGGTTCGCGGGCAAAGTCACTGCCGGCATTCAGATAAGCCAGTTCGTTGCCGCAAGCAGTCTGCGTGCTGGGCGTCCAGTTGAAATGCTGATTGAAGTACGCAGCGAGTGAAGGTCGGCGGCAGGCATAAGTCGGGTCGAGTAGGTAGTACTCCATGTTCACGGCCACGAACTCGAGCGGATTGGTCAGCTCGTATTCGTCAGGGCTGCGGACATTCTGATGGTTTTCATCTTCACGCTCACCGCGGCGCCCGACATATTGCTGCCAGCCGGCCAAATCCAGCAGGCGTGGGTCGTCACTGAGGGTGAAGCGGCGTTCGGTCTGGCCGCGGCAGCCATCGGGCAAACCGACCAGGCCGCTGCTGTGTGCGCGTTGCTGGCAGTGGCGGAACTGCTGGCGCTCCGTGACAGACCACAAGCGTTCGCGGTCGTAAAGATGCGTGAGTTCGTGAATCAGGGTTGCCAGCAGCTCTTTGCGCACGGTGCCGTGCGGGCGCTGGGTGGTTTGCGTCGCTGCGCTGCCATCGACCAGTGCAGGCAGTAACCGCTGATTAAGGGTGATCCCCGAGAAACGTCCAGCCTGACCGTAGATTTCGCTCGGCAGCGGCTGCCATTCAATAGCAACGCTGCGATCGAGTTGTTGGATAAATTTCGGGGGGAGTGCGGCAAAGGCCTGCTTGATCAGTTGCTGGCTGGCTTGTTTTTGCGCGTCATCGAGCGTGCTGTCTGCCAGTTCCAGTTTGAGAGCTGCATAGCTGCCGGAGCTGGCCAGCAGCATGATCAGCAGCAGGCTTTTGCACAGCAAGCTCACAGAGAAAGAATGGCTTCTGCGAGTTCCTGGTCTGAAGCATTTTGCGCTTCAGGCACCTGAGCGCGAATGGTCGTGAGCGCGGCTTCGAGGTTGGCGCCGCGAATTTCGCCTTGGCTGGCGACAAAGCTGGCGGCGTCTTCATGCGCCAACTGAACAATTTTCGAGTCGCGGATCGACGTGGTCGTGTCCGAGGTAAAGTCCAACGAGCGATCAAGTGCCCGAATCAGCACATTGCTGGTGGCAATGATGGTTTGAGCCTGGGCAGTGCCGGTAATCAATGCGGTGGCGGCAACAACAGCGAGGAGCGGACGATACATGGACGATATCCGATAAGCAGAAATTGGTTTGGGTACAGCGTGCGCATTACAGCGGGGAGCTGCTTGGGGCGCAATAGCCTTGACGCGATTGGCTGCATTAAAGCCCGCGTGGCTATCAAATAATCAGCCAGCCCCATGGCGTGATAGCGCTGGGGCTGGCTTAAGCTGTTACAGGCTGAGGATGGCCTGAGCCAGTTGCATGTCATTGGCTTGCAGGCTTGGTGCGACCTGACGCACGTGGACCAGAGCGGCTTCCAGATGGGCGCCACGGATGGAACCTTCGCTGGCAACGAAGCTGGCGGCGTCATCGCGGGCGGCGAGCACAACTTTGTCGTCTTTGAATGAGGAGCTGACATCTGATGTCGCATCGGTTGTGGCGCCAAGTGCGCCTACGGTTGCGTCGGTGGTTACCACAAAGCTGGTAGCCGAAGCGCTGGTTGCAAGTGCAAACAAGGCGAGAAAGCTAAGACTGCGGATAGGATTCATCCTGAAAGCTCCAGAGGGTTTATAAAAGCACGCCATTTTGCATGCTTGTCGAATAATAGATTAGCTCAGCTGCGCCGAGACGCACGGCGATAACTCTACACATAAAATTTCAGCCGGCGACTGGGATTAGTCTGGAAAATGTGACAAAAGTTGCGCCGCGTCTTCATCATGCGGTTTGAGTGCTGGCCAAGACGGGCTGACTGTGCGTGTTGATTAACCAATACTGGCTGCGAGGAGAGTTTAGATGTTGGTCCCAGTTGTGCTTTCCGGTGGCGCTGGTACGCGTTTATGGCCAGTGTCCAGAGCGGGCCAGCCCAAGCCGTTCATGACCTTGCCGGATGGCGAGTCGCTGTTGCAAAAGACTTACCGCCGCGCAGCTGGGCTGGCGGGAAGCGGCGAGATCGTGACGGTGACGCATCGCGATTACTATTTTCAGAGCCGCGACCATTGGCATGCGGCCGTGGGCACCGGGCAACCAGCGCATTTCATTCTTGAACCCTGCTCACGCAACACCGCTCCCGCGATTGCTGCGGCGGCGTTGGCCATTGCTTCGCGCCACGGTGATCAGTCCATTGTTTTGATTATGCCCGCCGATCACCTGATCGCGGACGCGGCGGCGTTTGAGCAGGCGGTAACCCAGGCCTGCAATCTGGCTGAACAGGGGTATCTGGTGACCTTTGGCCTTGAGCCGCAATCCGCCGAAACCGGCTTTGGCTACATTCAGGCCGCAGCCGGGTTGGCTGGGCAGGGTTGGGCGATGGTTCGCCGGTTTGTTGAAAAACCCGACCGTGACACCGCTCAGGCGTTTGTCAGCAGCGGGGAATACCTGTGGAACTGCGGCATTTTCTGCGCCACAGCCAGCACCCTGCTAAGCGAGCTGCAAGTGCATGCGCCAGAACTGCTGGCTGAAGTTAAGCGTTGTGTAGACCTGAGCCCCACATTGGCCGCTCCTGCGCTGGTGCAGCAAGAGCTGAACGGCGCGCATTTTAGCCAGTGTGCAGATATCTCGATTGATTACGCCTTGCTTGAACACAGCACAAAAGTCGCGGTGGTGCGTGCCAGTTTTGACTGGAGTGATATCGGCTCTTGGCCGGCGGTGGCGGCATTGATGCCGCCCGATAGCGCCAATAATCGGGTACTCGGTGATGTGCTGCTGGTCGATAGCCAGCGCAATCTGGTGCATGGTGATTCGAGGCTGATCGCCACGCTGGGCGTTGAGGACCTGCTTATTGTCGACACCGCCGATGCTGTGCTGGTCGCGCATGCAAACCGAGCACAGGATGTGCGGGTGTTGGTCGATCAGCTCAAGGCCACGGCGCATGAAGCGCACCTGATCCACCGCACGGTGCAGCGGCCGTGGGGTAATTACACGGTGCTTGAGCAGGACCAGGGCTTCAAGATCAAGCGGGTGGTGGTGCGCCCCGGCGCGGCTCTTTCGCTGCAGTCGCACCGGTTACGCAGTGAGCATTGGGTTGTGGTGCAAGGGCAGGCGCGGGTAATCAGCGGGGATACCGAATGCGTGCTGGAGCGGAATCAGTCGACCTATATTGCCGCCGGCCAGCGCCATCGTCTGGCTAATCCGGGGGAGTCGGATCTGGTGCTGATCGAGGTGCAGAGCGGTGATTATCTGGAAGAGGACGACATTGTTCGCTACGACGACGATTACGGTCGCGACGCTTGAGTGATGAGCCGGATGATTGGCTAAAGCGTCGCCACTGAGCGTGCAGGCAGCAGACCGCGCTCAGGTGGATTGGGATGATGCGCTGAAACTGTACGGGTTCGCCGGCCCTGAAATGCAAAAGCCCCGTTGTGCTTGGCACTGGCGGGGCTTTTTTGTCATGCGAATCTAGTGGCTATTGGGCCTGTCGATTCGGCGTTCAGCTTAACGCCAGAACGGCTTGCTCAGCTCGCTCATGCGCTGCGCTTCGCTGATACCAGCGTCTGCCAGCAGGCGGGAGTCAAGGTGAGCCAGTTGACGGCGGCTGGCCATACGGCGCTGCCAGAGAACCAGAGTCGATGCCAGGCGTAGCGGCAGCGATGCAGTAGCTTTAGATGAAGACTCAGCAAAAACCAGATCGGAACTAAGGGTACGTTCCATGTTGATATCCTTCCGCTTGTGGCGGCGTTGGAGTGACTATTAGGGTGAATTTATTATCGCCAAATACAGTGGTACGCAGTAGTCACAGCTGCGCTCAATTACTATTTAGATAGCTAGCTTGCTTTGTAACTGTATCTGCCATTTTTGACTCAACTGTACTGACAGTAAGTTAAAGGTCTGTTTATTTCTAAATTAGCGAGATTTATCACTGCTACTTAGCAAGTTGGTAGTGACTTGATATAGGTACAGTTGCAAATTGATCGAGATTGTAACTTGACCGGTAATTCAACTTTTTGCCTTCGATTCGCCACTTGTCCACGCCCGGTTTGGCAGCAGAATTTTGTGCCAAGCGAAAGGTTGGTCTTGCTGTAATGAATTGCCATGGACGGGCTCTATAGCCACTCTGAGTCAGTAATTCCTATAGGCTGCGGGAGCCCAAAAGCCTCGTACGGCGGGATGGGTAACGCTGTATTTGGCCGCGCCAGATGCTCGGGTCCGCCCGGCGGATTGTTCACTGCGTTGCGGCTGGTATCAGGGAGCTAGGCCACGTGCCATGGCGTGTTGCGGGTGCAATCCCAGCAGGACGCGTCATTTATTAAGGAGTGATAACCGTGAAAATTACAAATACGCTGACAAGTGCTTTGATCATCGCCTCATGTGCAGCTTTGCCTCTGGCGGCCCAAGCTGAAACGGGTTTCTCGAATAGCGTCGACGCCAAGGGCAATATCAGTTTGCCGGCTGATTTCCGCGCAACCATGGTCCATCTCGGCTCTTGGTATGTGCCGGAAGGCGGCGCCAGTGGCTTCCATGATGTTTATCTGGAACCGGATGCCGTGGGTGCTTTCCGCAAGACCGGCAAGTTCCCGGATGGCGCGGTCATGATCAAAGAGTTGCGCCATGGCAAAGAAGGCGACTACACCACCGGTAAGGGTGTGAAGTACGCAGGTGACGTCAAGCAGACGTTTGTGATGGTCAAGGACAGCACCAATCGCTTTGCTGAGAAGAACCCGATGTGGGGCGAAGGCTGGGGTTGGGCTTTGTTCAAAGGCGATAATGCCAAGAACGTTGCAACCGACTACAAGAAGGATTGCCTTGGCTGCCACGTACCCGCCAAGAAGAATGACTGGGTCTACACAGAAGCGTATCCAACGCTGACCGCCAAGTAATCAATCGCGCCACGCACGCGATAAAAAAATGCCCAGCCCGATCACTCGGGCTGGGCATTTTTATTTGGCCTGGCTGCGATTACTCGACAGCTTTAACCATGTCTTCAATGACTTTCTTGGCATCGCCGAAGACCATCATGGTCTTGTCGAGGTAGAACAGTTCATTGTCGAGGCCGGCATAGCCGCTGGCCATCGAGCGCTTGTTGACGATGACGGTCTTGGCTTTGTAAGCCTCAAGAATCGGCATGCCCGCGATTGGCGACTTGGGATCGTTCTTCGCGGCCGGGTTAACCACGTCGTTCGCGCCCAGTACCAGCACCACGTCGGTCTGACCGAACTCGGAGTTGATGTCTTCCATCTCGAACACTTGCTCGTAAGGCACTTCGGCCTCAGCCAGCAATACGTTCATGTGGCCAGGCATACGACCGGCAACCGGGTGAATCGCGTACTTAACGGTAACACCGCGATGCGTCAGCTTCTCGGCCAGTTCCATCAGTGCGTGCTGGGCACGGGCTACAGCCAGACCGTAACCGGGCACGATAACCACGGTGTCGGCGTTGGTCAGCAGGAAGGCGGCATCGTCGCTGGAACCTGATTTAACCGGACGCTGTTCTTTGCTGCCCGTGGCAGGGCCGGCATCTGCTTCGGCGCCGAAGCCACCGAGGATCACGTTGAAGAACGAACGGTTCATCGCCTTGCACATGATGTAAGACAGAATCGCACCGCTCGAACCCACCAGCGAACCGGCGATGATCAGCATCGAGTTGTTCAGCGAGAAACCGATACCTGCAGCCGCCCAACCGGAATAGCTGTTAAGCATCGACACCACAACCGGCATGTCTGCACCGCCGATTGGGATGATGATCAGCACGCCGATGACGAATGCGAGGATCAGCAGCAGGGTGAACGCGGTGATGCTACCGGTGAAGGTGAAGTACAGGCCCAGCACCAGAATCGCGATACCCACAGCGAGGTTGATCTTGTGCTGACCGGCGAACGATACAGGCGCGCCCTGGAACAGGCGGAACTTGTACTTGCCCGACAGCTTGCCGAAGGCGATGACCGAACCAGAGAAGGTCACAGCACCAATCGCCGCGCCGAGGAACAGCTCCAGACGGTTGCCCGCCGGAATCGCGTCACCCAGTGCCGCCACGATGCCCAGTGACTGCGGCTCGGCGACAGCGGCGATAGCGATGAATACCGCGGCCAGACCGATCATGCTGTGCATGAAGGCAACCAGCTCAGGCATCTTGGTCATTTCAACGCGCTTGGCCATGATCGAGCCGGCAGTACCGCCAGCCAGCAAGCCAAGGATTACCCAGCCAATGCCTGGCGATGTGGCTTCGGCGCTGAGTTTGTACATCAGGCCGATGGTGGTGACGATGGCCAGACCCATACCGATCATGCCGAACAGGTTGCCACGGCGTGAAGTGGTTGGGTGCGACAGGCCTTTAAGGGCCTGAATGAAGCAGATCGAGGCCACTAAGTAGAGAACAGTGATGAGGTTCATGCTCATGATCAGTGCTTCTCCGTCGGCGCTGCTTTAGGCGCCTTCTTCTTGAACATTTCGAGCATGCGTCGGGTGACCAAAAAGCCACCGAAAACGTTAACCGCTGCCAGTGCAACGGCCAGTGTGCCCATGATCTTGCCGAACGTGGTGACGGTCAGTGCTGCTGCGAGCATGGCGCCGACAATCACGATCGCCGAAATGGCGTTGGTTACAGCCATCAGCGGCGTGTGCAGGGCCGGGGTGACGTTCCAGACCACGTGGTAACCGACATAAATTGCCAGTACAAAGATGATCAGGTTGTAGATACCGTCGGAAATCATATCCATGTCTCTACTCCTTTAGCCGTTGCTGCGGACAACTTCACCGTCGCGGCACATCAGGCACGCGGCGACGATATCGTCTTCGAGGTTGACGTTGAACTGGCCATCTTTGTCGATGACAAGCTTGAGGAAATCGAGCAGGTTGCGCGCATACAGGGCCGAAGCATCAGCTGGCACCAGTGCCGCCAGATTGCTGTGGCCGACGATGGTCACGCCATGCTTGACCACAACCTTTTCGGCTTCAGTCAGCGGGCAGTTGCCGCCCTGAGCAGCTGCCAGGTCGATGACCACGGAGCCCGGCTTCATTTCCTGCACGGTCGCTTCGTGCAGCAGCGTAGGTGCCTTGCGGCCCGGAATCAGTGCGGTGGTGATGACGATGTCTGCCAGTTTGGCTTTTTCGTGCACAGCCTTGGCCTGACGTTCCATCCACGATGCCGGCATCGGGCGGGCGTAACCGCCAACGCCTTGAGCCGCGTCGCGCTCTTCATCAGTCTCGAACGGCACGTCGACGAACTTGGCCCCCAGCGACTCGATCTGCTCCTTAACGGCAGGGCGCACATCGGAAGCTTCAATCACCGCACCCAGACGCTTGGCGGTCGCAATGGCCTGCAGGCCAGCAACACCAGCACCGAGAATCAGAATACGCGCGGCCTTAACGGTCCCCGCAGCAGTCATCAGCATCGGCATGAAGCGTGGATAATGGTGAGCAGCCAGCAGCACAGCTTTATAGCCGGCAATGTTGGCTTGCGAGGAGAGCACGTCGAGGCTCTGCGCGCGCGAGGTGCGCGGGGCAGCTTCGAGTGCGAAAGCGGTAATGCCGCGAGCGTTCATCAGGGCAATGGTTTCGTTGCTGAACGGGTTGAGCATGCCAACCAGTACAGCGCCGGAATTCATCTGCGCTAATTCTGCTTCAGACGGAGCGACGACCTTGAGCACCAGTTCGGCACCAAATGCAGCGCTGGCGCTGCCAATAGTCGCGCCTGCTGCTGCAAACGCCTCGTCGGTAATGCTGGCTGTAATGCCGGCACCGCTTTCAACTGTCACCTGATGGCCTTGGCCAACCAGCTTCTTGATGGTTTCGGGAGTCGCCGCAACGCGCGTCTCGCCGTCATGGGTTTCGAGAGGAACACCGATGTGCACTTCAAATCTCCTGCGTGATCTTTTTTTGTGAACCGACACACTACGGGTGGCGTGTTGGCAGAGGGGGATCAGCACACTCCCGCAACAGCAGTGCTGTTATTAAGGCGGGGGCGGCATTTTGCAGGTGAAGCGCGAGGGCATCAACAATTTCTGGAGTAAAACATTGCGATAACTACAAGTCACAGTGTGACTATAAGCTTATAACTTTTGGTTAAGCTATTGAAAAAATTGGGGTTTATACGGGTTTAGAGGTTTTTGTCGAGTGTTTTCCCGGGGGTGAAAATGTTTAGGAAAAATAATGTCGCATAAACAACAGAGTAGGCGTGGAGATGGCGGCCTGTGGCCTTCCGATGCACTTGAGTGTTCAATAAATTAAACAGTTCTTTGGGCTGGAAGGTAGCGCTTTGTAGCGATTTATAATTCTGACTACGGGGTCAGCAATAAGCGCTAAGCCTTTATTTATAATGGAAACAGGCGATTCGTCTCTGCTGCTTTTCAGCGCCGGCAGATCGAGTTAGTTTGCAGGGTGTCATTTATTTTAGCCCATTGGCGTCGGCATAGAGCTCCGCTTCCCGGATTAACCAGTCGCGAAAGGCCAGCAGCGCTGATGATTCGACCCGGCGCTCAGGGATCATCAGATGATAGGCCTTGTCACTCCGGTAACCGTGCGGTGATGCAATGACCAGACGACCTTCGCTCAATTCGCGCTCAATTAAAAAAGGCGGAATCAGGGCGATGCCCATCTGGTGCATGGCCGCTTGAGCGAGCATCGAAAATAGCTCGTAGCGTGGGCCGCTCATGTCGCGCGCAATGTTCAGGCCTTGTGCGTTAAACCACTGGCGCCAGCCGTAGGGGCGCGTGGTTTGCTGGAGCAATGGCAACTCGGCCACGGCTTGCGGGGTCAGTTGCGCTGCGCCGGCGAGCAGGGCCGGGCTGCACACCGGCATCGGGTTCTCGCGCATCAATGCATGTGCACTGGTGCCAGACCACACGCCATCGCCAAAGTAGACGGCTGCATCGAAGTCGGTGTCGGCAAACAGGAATGGCCGGGTGCGGTTGGTCAGGTTTACCGTGACTTGCGGGTGCAGGTTCTGGAAATCCTTGAGGCGTGGCAGTAGCCACTGTGTGCCGAACGTCGGGACAACCGCCAGCTCGATAGTCATGGCGCCCTGTTGTCCGATAATCGCCAGTGTGTCGCGCTCGACGGCATCCAGTTGGCTGGCAATCCGGCGTGAGTAGGACACTCCCGCTTCGGTGAGCACAACGCCACGGCGCGAGCGGCGGAACAGTTCGACATTAAGAAACTCTTCCAGCCCGGCGATCTGCCTGCAGATGGCGCTCTGGGTCAGTGCGAGTTCTTCTGCCGCTTTGGTGAAACTTTGGTGGCGCGCAGCCGATTCGAAGGCGATCAGGGCAGTGGTACTGGGTATTTTTCGGCGCATGGTGGGCTGTGTCTTGGTTGGCTACCTGCTGACTATGATCAAGGCGTCGCGGTGCTTTGGCCAGTTATTCCTTTCTTGCACAGGTTGCAGCGCTCGTGTGTCGGCGTGCTTGGCACATTCCTGCCGCTATGCGTGACGGATGCACGATTATCCAGTTTGAGGCTGTTGTGTGCGCATCTACGGCATTGCTGGAAACAGGCCCGATACAGCTGTTCACGGGGCTTGACGCAATTTTTGGACGTATTTTTCACAAGTTATTCATGTCGGCCCAGACAAGATGCGCTGCATTAATTCATCCGAGTAACGCTGTAAGGCCAGCCTTAAGTCAGGTTTTTGCAGTTGATAAGGCGTTACCAGCTTCGAGTCGCCTGGTCTTTTCGGTGAGCAAACCGGTTAGGCCGAGTGACTTGGCAGCGATTGATGAGTGCTCAGGCGCTCTGGAGTGGGCCGATGTTGAAAGTAGATGCCTATGCAACACCTGCGAAGCTGAAGCTACCGCGTCAGCTTCGGCTCGCGGCAATTGTGGCGCTATTTATCGCCGCATTTTTCGCGGTTTACGCAATGCTCAAGGTGCCGCAGGTGCCTGAGTTGGCCAGTGCGGGTGCGCAAACGACTGCCGATATGCTGGCGCAGTGGAGGCAGGGTCACGTGATTGTGTTAGTTCGTCATGTTGAGCGTTGTGATCATTCGAGCGCGCCTTGTCTCGATCGTGCCGACGGCATTACCGCGCGAGCTAAAGAGGTTGCCCAATCGATTGGCCAGAGTTTTGTGCGCCTCGGCGTGACTAACTCGGACATCTACACCAGCCCGCGAACCCGCACCGAGCAAACAGCCGGCTTCATGTTCAACAAGGCCGTGGCCAGCCAGAGCTGGCTGGCGGAGTGCCGCAACGGCATGCTCGAGAATGCGCTGAAGCATAAGGTGCGCCAACGCAATCTGGTTCTGGTGACTCACAGTGAGTGTTTTGACCAGATGGAAAAAGAACTGGGTGTGCATTCCCCGCTAACTCCGGCTTACGGCACGGCATTGATGATTGCGTCCGGGGAAGTGGATGGTGCTGCCCATATTCTTGGCTCGGTCAACGAGCAGCAATGGTCAAAAGTACTGGCTAATTAATCCGGCAGAGCCCCTCTGCCCGCATTGACTCACGACAGGTTTATTCATGCCCACTTCGTCATCGCGCACCTTCTATCTGTTCAATGTCTGGCTGCCGCTGCTTTGCGCTGTGGCCATTTTCGTCATCTTCGACATGACCAACATAGACGTGGCCATCAGCAACTGGTTTTACGACCCGGCAACTCACTCATTTGTGTTGCAGCACAGTGTGTTGTTTGAAAAGGCCACGCATAAATGGCCGCGGATTATCCCGAACTGGACCGGTGAGTTCGCGATTATCGGCAGCCTGCTTTCGTTCGTTTGGCCACTGTTGAGCAAGGGCCAGCACCCCAAAATGCTTGGCACCTTGCAGCGTTTCAAGCTGGCCGGGCCTCTGCGCTGGTTTGCCGAGCACCGCCGCGACCTGCTGTTCATTGTTGTGTCATTTGCCATCACGACAGGTTTTATCCATTACTTCAAAAGCCACACGAGTATTTATTGCCCTGTCGAGACCACGCTGTATGGCGGCTTGCAGGCAAAAATGGAGTGGTATGAAAACTTCACGCTGCTGAACAAGGCGGGTGACGGTCGCTGCTGGCCGGGCGGCCATGCATCGGGCGGCTTCACCATGCTCGCGCTGTACTTTGTGGCGCGCCGCTATCGCTGGCAGCATGCGTACAAGTTACTCGGTGCGATCATGCTGCTCGGCTTCATCTTTGGCACAACCCGGGTTTTCCAGGGCTGGCATTACATGTCCCATACTTTCTGGTCGGGCGTTGTCGTGTGGTTCTCTATGCTGCTGACCGCGCTGGCGTTCTATGGTCGCGAGGCTTTGCAGCAGCCACCGTTGGGCGCCGATGAAGTCCCCGTGGCTTCGCGCGAAGCAACACCAGAGGCGTTGCCAGCCAACTCGTGAATCAGCCGCCTTAATCTTTCGGAGTGAGTATTTCGCACAAGTTAGTGCGAAATACTCGTTTGCTTCAACCTGTCTGCGCGCCTAGGATCACTCCACAAGATTAATACGTGGAGCACGGGCGCTGGCCTGTTGCTCCCTTGCTCAACTGAGGATTTCGCAATGGCCAAGGCAAGCTTTAACTGGATTGATCCCCTGCTGCTCGATCAGCAATTGACTGAAGAAGAGCGCATGGTGCGTGACAGCGCCCAGCAGTTTGCCAATGACAAGTTGGCCCCACGTGTTCTTGAAGCCTTCCGTAACGAGCAGACTGACCCGGCGATTTTCCGCGAGATGGGTGAAACCGGCCTGCTCGGCGCGACTATTCCCGAAGCCTACGGCGGCAGTGGCCTGAACTACGTGAGCTATGGCCTGATTGCGCGGGAAGTTGAGCGTATCGACTCCGGTTATCGCTCGATGATGAGTGTGCAGTCGTCGCTGGTCATGGTGCCGATCTACGAGTTCGGCAACGAAGAAACCCGTCAGAAATACCTGCCTAAACTGGCCAGTGGCGAATACATCGGCTGCTTTGGTCTCACTGAACCCAACCACGGCTCCGACCCTGGCGCGATGGTTACCCGGGCGCGTGCAGTTGACGGTGGCTACCGCCTGACCGGCAGCAAAATGTGGATCACCAACAGCCCGATTGCGGATGTATTTGTGGTCTGGGCCAAAGATGATGCCGGCGAAATCCGCGGTTTCGTTCTTGAGAAAGGTTGGGAAGGCCTGAGCACGCCGGCGATTCACGGCAAAGTAGGCTTGCGCGCCTCGATCACCGGCGAAATCGTCATGGACAACGTGTTCGTACCGGAAATTAACGCCTTCCCGGACGTGCGTGGCCTCAAGGGCCCCTTCACCTGCCTCAACTCTGCGCGCTATGGCATCAGCTGGGGTGCGCTGGGCGCAGCCGAATTCTGCTGGCACACCGCCCGCCAGTACACGCTGGATCGTCAGCAGTTTGGTCGCCCGCTGGCGGCAACTCAGCTGGTACAGAAAAAGCTCGCAGACATGCAGACAGAAATCACCATGGCTCTGCAGGGTTGCCTGCGCCTGGGTCGTATGAAGGATGAAGGGACTGCGGCCGTTGAGATTACCTCGATCATGAAGCGCAACAGCTGCGGTAAGGCGCTGGACATTGCCCGCGTCGCCCGTGACATGCTCGGCGGCAATGGTATTTCGGACGAGTTCGGGGTGGCCCGCCACTTGGTCAATCTGGAAGTGGTGAATACCTACGAAGGTACGCATGACGTCCATGCGCTGATCCTCGGCCGCGCACAAACCGGTATTCAGGCGTTCTTCTAAGTCTTCGTGGCGGGTGGCGAATCATTGATTCGTCACCCGCTCAGGTTGCTTCGCGGTAAAAAAATCCCTCTCTCGTTAATAAGGAAGTCATTGCGATGTCTGGCGCTCTGTCTCATCTGCGTGTGCTTGATCTTTCTCGTGTGCTGGCCGGTCCATGGGCCGGGCAGATCCTGGCGGATCTGGGTGCAGAGGTGATAAAGGTGGAGCGCCCTTCGGTGGGTGATGACACGCGTCACTGGGGCCCGCCGTTTCTCCGCGATGCGCAGGGCGAGAACACTCGCGAGTCGGCCTATTTCTTGAGTGCCAACCGTAACAAGCAATCGGTGACCATCGACTTCACTCAGGCGGCCGGGCAGAAACTGGTGCGCGAGTTGGCTGCCAAGTCCGACATTCTTATCGAGAATTTCAAGGTTGGTGGTCTGGCCGCTTATGGGCTGGATTACGAGTCGCTGCGAGCGCTCAACCCACGGTTGATCTATTGCTCGATTACCGGCTTCGGCCAGACCGGCCCGTATGCTAAACGCGCCGGTTATGACTTCATGATTCAAGGCTTGGGCGGGCTCATGAGCCTGACCGGGCGAGCCGAAGGCGAAGAGGGCGCAGGCCCGGTGAAAGTGGGCGTTGCGCTCACTGACATCATGACCGGTCTGTATAGCTCATCCGCTATTCTTGCAGCGCTGGCGCACCGTGATCAGAGCGGTGAAGGGCAATACATCGACATGGCGCTGCTTGATGTTCAAGTGGCCTGCCTGGCGAATCAGGCCATGAACTATCTGACCACGGGCAATGCGCCTCGTCGCCTCGGTAATGCGCACCCGAATATTGTTCCGTATCAGGATTTTCCGACCGCAGATGGCGACTTTATTCTGACCGTGGGTAATGACAGTCAATTTCGCAAGTTTTGCGAGGTCGCCGGCTTTCGGGAGTGGGCCGACGATCCGCGTTTTATCAGCAATCAGGCGCGCGTTGCCAACCGTGCGGTGCTGATTCCGTTAATCCGCCAAGCCACGGTGTTCAAAACCACGGCGCAATGGATTGCCGAGTTGGAGCAGGCGGGTGTGCCTTGCGGGCCAATCAATGATTTGCAGCAGGTGTTTGCGGATGAGCAAGTGGTTGCCCGCGGCTTGCGCGTGGATATTGCGCACTCCTTGGGCGGCACTGCGCCATCCGTAGCCAGCCCGATTCGGCTGTCTGCAAGCCCGGTGCAGTATCGCAATGCGCCGCCTTTATTGGGCGAGCATACGGATGAAGTGCTGCAAAACTGGTTAAGCCTGAGCGCTGAAGAAATTGCCGAGTTACGCGAGGCGCGGGTGCTCTAACTCAAATACGAGCGGCTTTATGGCGCGCGTTTTCGGAGGTGTCAGATAAATTACCTGATGCCAAATTAATGGCGCCTATGAATATTCGAGATATCCAGATAATTATTAATAATTTAATTTCACGCCTACGCAAATACTTACTATTCTGACTACTTGGTCGTCAGAATAATCCTACAGGGCTGTGGATGTTTAGGTATTGCTGTATTCGGTCCTTCGTGATCTTCACCGCTTCATTTCTCTCCTCATTGGTCCAAATCCCGCTTACTTTAATCAGTAAGAGACGGCACCTTTTGGCATGCTGCTGCGTGCTTTTTACCGGTAGTGCGCTGGCTCAGCCGCAGGCACCGAAGAGCGTGGTGTTCTGGTACGCCGACTCGCCGCCACTGGCCGAACTCGCTCAGTTCGATTGGAGCGTAGTCGAGCCGGCACACTTGACCAGCGCCAACGTCAAATATTTGCGCGACCAAGGCTCGCAGCCTTTTGCTTACCTTTCTGTTGGCGAATTCGATGGCGACCTCGATGAGCCAGAAAATCAAGGGCTGCAAAATGGCGCCAGCCCGACGCGCAACGAGGCGTGGCAAAGCCAGGTTATGCGGCTCAGCTCTGATGTTTGGCAGCGCCACCTGTTGGCCCGGGCCAAGGCCTTAAAAGCACAGGGTTACAGCGGTCTGTTCCTCGACACCCTCGATAGCTTCCAGTTGCTGCCCAAAGATCAACAAGAAGCTGAGCGTATTGCCTTGCGCGACTTCCTCAAGCAGTTGGCCAGGCAAGAGCCCGATCTCAAATTGTTCTTCAACCGCGGCTTCGAAGTCTTGCCGGAGTTGCCGGGTGTTGCAGCCGCTGTAGCGGTCGAATCGATCCATGCTGGCTGGAACCCGGACAAACGCACTTACCGTGAAGTGCCGGCCAGTGACCGTGAATGGTTGGAGGGGCATCTCAAGCCGCTGCGTGAGCAAGGCATCCCGCTTGTAGCGATCGATTATCTACCTGCCGAGCGCCGCGATGAGGCGCGCAAGCTGGCAGCCAAGTTGCAGCGTGAAGGCTTTATTCCGTTCGTGACAATGCCGGACCTGAATTACCTGGGCATCAGTTCGATTGAGGTGACACCCAGGCGTATCGCCCTGATTTACGACTTGCGCGAAGGCATGCTCTATCAGTCGACCGGGTTCAACATTCTCGGCGGCCTCCTTGAATACATGGGCTACCGGGTTGACTACATCCCGGCCGATGAGTTGCCTGAAGTGCCTGCCGCCGGCCTCTACGCCGGCGTTATTACCTGGATGAATACCGGGCCACCGGTGAACTCCAGCGTATTCAACAAGTGGATCAATCAGCGCCTTGATGAACATGTGCCGTTGGCTTTTATGCAGGGTTTGCCCATTGGCGACCCGCAGCTTTTGCGTCGTCTGGGTTTGCAGTTAAGCAACGAGGTTATCAGCAAGAGCGCGACGCTTGGCAGTTATGACAAAACCTTGCTTGGCAGCTTCGAAGCGCCGGTGAAAATGCGCACGCGTGAATTGGCTTCAATCAGTGTTCTGGAGGATGGCCCCAAGCCAGCGTTGACCGTTCACGACCAGGACAATCAATACAACCCGGTCGCTCTCGGCGATTGGGGCGGCATTGCACTGAGCCCCTTTGTATTCGAGGCGATTCCGGATCAGAAGCGTTGGATTATTGATCCTTTCAAATTCGTCCAGCGCACCTTGAAGCTGCAAACCCTGCCGCGCCCTGATGTGACCACCGAGAACGGTCGTCGCGTGGCGACCGTGCATATCGACGGCGATGGTTTCGTCTCGCGTGCAGAGGTGCCGGGCAGCCCGTATTCCGGTGAGGAAGTGCTCAAGTCGTTTATTCAGCCTCATCCATTTTTGACCTCGGTTTCGGTCATTGAAGGGGAAGTCGGCCCGAAAGGCATGTACCCGTTCTTGTCTGCCCAATTAGAGCCGATTGCGCGCAAGATTTTTGCCGAAGACAAAGTCGAGGTCGCCACTCACACCTTTAGTCACCCGTTTTTCTGGCGGCCGGATGATGCGCGCAACAGCGAAAAATTCGATCCTGAATACGGCTTCATGATGGCCATTCCCGGCTACAAGAAAATTGACTTCAAGCGCGAGGTAATCGGCTCTACCGACTACATCAACGAGCGCCTGACTACGCCTGATAAACCGGTGAAAATGATTTTCTGGTCGGGCGATGCAATCCCCGATGCCGCCACCGTCAAGCTGGCCTACGACAAAGGACTGGCCAACGTGAACGGCGGCAACACGGCGCTGACCAATGCCTTCCCTTCGCTGACCAACTTGTCGCCGCTGATCAAGCCAAGTGCGGGCGGCGTGCAGTACTACGCGCCGGTAATCAACGAAAATATCTATACCAATCTCTGGCACGGTCCTTATTACGGTTTCCGCGATGTGCTACAGACTTATGCGTTAACTGATAAGCCACGTCGCTTGCGCGGCCTGCATCTGTATTACCACTTCTATTCAGGCACCAAGCAGGCCTCGATTAAAGTGATGAATAAGATTTATCGCTCGATGCAGGACGAACATCCGATTTCGCTGTGGATGAGTGATTACATTCCGCGCATGCATGGCCTGTATGAAGCCAGCATGGCGCAGCGCGCCGATGGCAGTTGGCAATTTCGTGGGCTGGATAAATTGCGCACCGTGCGCATTGATCCCTCAATGGGCTGGCCAGATCTCACGCGCTCCAAGGGTGTAGCGGGCGTGCGGGATCTGCCGCAGGGGCGTTATGTGCATTTCAGCAGCGAATTTCCGCTGCTGGCGCTGCGTGATAAGCGTGACCCGCGCCCCTCCCTTGAAGAGGCGAATATTCCGTTGACCGGCTGGACTTACCAGGACGATCAGCGCGTACGCATTTCCTTTTCTGGCGAATTCCCCTTGCAGTTCAGCGTCCGCGCCAAGGGCGCTTGTACACTGGATGTCGCGGGCAAAAAGCACGCAGCCAAGTCAGTTAATGGCCTTTGGCAGTTCAATCTCGATCAAAAACAGGTGAAAGATGCGCAACTCACCTGTCGCTAATAAGACCCGGTTGCTGAGCCCATGGATTCTGCTACTGATTGTCGTCGTAGTCGGCGCGTTATTGGTCGTCAGTTTTTCCGGTAAAGATGCCTTCTTGCCCGATGACGGCAAGCCCGACGCTGTTTCGGTGAACTACGCCGAACTGTTGCTAAAGGCTGATCCGACCAATCAGGCGCTTCGCGAAAAGCTCATCGGCCAACTGATCGAGCTTGGTAATTACGACGCTGCACGCCGGCATATTCAAGAGTTGCCGCAGTCCAGTGATGGCCTTAAAGATTTCCTCGCGCTTGAGCTCGACACGTTGCAAGCGTTGTCTTTGAGCGGCGGTGTTCCGGCCAAGACCGGCGCCGAACTGGTTGCACGCATGCAGGCGCTGTCGCTCGACAGCCTTACCCCAGAGCAACTCCGGCGTGAAGCTACATATGCCCTCGCGCTCGGCGCGCCGGTTGTTGCCGCGCCGATATATGAAGTCTTGGCCGCGCGTGAGCCCGAGAAAAAGACCGAGTGGCTGACCGAGGCGGCGAAGTGGCACATGGCGGCGTCTGAGTCCGAGCGTGCTGCGCTGATCTATCAACAATTGCTGGCAGATGAGCAGGTTGCCGAAAAGCGTCTCGATTTGATTCAGCAAGCGGTTATGGCCCTGCGCGGAGCGGGTCGGGAAAGTCAGGCAGCGGAGTTTCTGGCTGAGCATTTGTCTGAGCTCAGCGGCGATGACTCGATCCTGCTGGATGAGGGCTTCCATGCCGCGCTGGGCAGCAATCGTTACGATCTGGCCGAGAAGTTTGTTCAGCTCTGGCGCGAGCAACAACCGCAAGACATGCAAGCCATCAAGGCCGAGTTCGATCTGCGCATGGCCTCGGGCGATATTGTGGCGGCGTGGCCGTTAGGCAATATGCTGGTGGATAACGACCCGGAAAATCCGGAGCTGCTGCGCACCATGGGCATGCTGGGTGAATGGGTTGGTCAATCAGTCGAGGCGCTGGACTATTGGGAGCGCTTGCTCGCTCTGGAAGAAGATCCGGCCATTCGCGAGCACTCTTGGCGTCTGGCGGCGCAGTTGTTCGAGTTTGAACGGGCCATCCCCTTGCTGGTGACGCTCAGCGAGATGCGTCAACTGACGACGGAAGAGTTGGACGCTCTCGTCTATAGCTACGAGTCGCTGGGTGAGCCCGAAGAAGAAGAACAATGGCTGCGCAGCTACCTCAAGGCGCAGCCGAATCAGCAGTTGGCATGGGTGCGTTTGCAGCAATTGCTTGAGCGTACTCAGCAATTCAAGGCCGAAACCGAGGCGTGGGCGCAACTCGACAAGCGCTTTGGTTTGTCCCCGGCCGACCGTGTTAGCTGGGCGCAAACACACTGGAAGCTGTTTGACGAAGATGCCGCCTGGCGCGTGATGGCTGCCAAAAACGCGAATGCCGAGAAGATCACTGATCCCGAGTACTGGCGTGTTCGGGCGGAGCTTGCCTGGATTACCGAAAACGATCAGGACACCCAGGATTCTTACGAGCGTCTGCTGGCATTGGGTTCGCCACTCTACAGCTCTGACCGCGAACAACTGCTGACCATTTATCAGACCTCGAACCCGCAAAAGGCTTTGGCATTGCTGGTTGAATTCTGGAATGCCCGGCACAAACCGGATCGTCTGGTCAGTGCGCTGGATCTGGCTGAAAAGCTGGGTGACTGGGAACAATACGCGGCGTTGGTTGAAGGCGCACAGAAAGTTCCGGGCACCGAGAAGTTGCCGGTTCTCTGGAACGCACGGGCGGTGCTAGCTATGCGTGCAGGCGATATTGCTGCTGCAGAGCGTATCTACGCGCAGGCGCTAAGTCGTTTCCCGGAACAAAACATTTACCGTGAGCAACTGATGTGGCTCTACATCGAGCAGGGCCGGCGCGAAGACATTCAGCAGTCGTTGGCCAAGTGGCAAATGATTGCCCGCGCCGATGGCATCATGTGGCTGCCATTCGCCAGTGCCAACCTGATGCTCAACCGTAACGAGCGGGCGCTGGGTTGGTTGAAGCTGTACCTGCAAGGTAATCCGAACGACCTTCTGGCAAATGCCACCTACGCCGATGCCCTTGATTCGGCGGGTTATAAGGACGCATCGCTGCGATTGCGCACCCGCTTGCTCAAGCAACTGCAGGAGCAGCCTCTGCCGGCTGAACCGGAAACCCTGCGCACCTATCTTCGCCTGCTGAGCAGTTCCCAGTCTCCGGGTGCTGCCAGTCTGCAGGCGGCTCAAGGGCGCGGCGACTCAAAAGCCATGCTGCAAATCTGGTACGAGTACTTCACCGCACAGCTGAGTGCTAACGGCCAGGCCGATATCGCTTCGAACTGGGCCGGCTGGGCGCGGGGCCAGGGCTTGCAGATCGAGCGTTATGAGCAATTGGCACAAGCGCTGCGTACGGTTAATCGTCCAATGTTGCAGACCGAGCTGGACAAGGGCGGGCTCGACCCATTACAGCAGGTTGAAGTCCTCGCAGCGCTAGGCGAAGAAGGCCGGGCTAATGCATTCGCGCTCAGCCATATCTCTGATGTATACCCGCAAGATATCAGTCATCAGCTCAGGGCTACAGCGACCAGCATGCTGGAGCGCACGCCGCAGGGCGCACAACTGGGCTGGAAAAGCGAGGACTTCGGTGGGTTGAAATTTGAGGGCGCGCGCGGCGCCATTGCTCGCAATCTCAATGATGACTGGTACGCGCGGCTGGATATGGCAGAGGGGCGTTATGACTCTTCAAGCCTCGATTCCAGTGTGATCGGTACTGAGCGCAACGCTGAATTGTCGCTACAGCGCACGCTGCGTGATGGTTTGCTGGGTATCACCTCCGACAACAGCTGGCGTGATGACGAAGACCGCTTCGGTTTTGGACTATTTCGCACCCTGCAGCTGACATCGCGTGATGTGCTGCGCGTCGATCTCGATTATCACCGCGAAGCGGATGAAACAGGGCTGCTCCGGGCGCTGGGCATGCGTGATGGTCTGACCATTGGCGGCCAGCACAGCCTTACGCCGCGTGACCAGCTCTCCTGGTCGATTGGCCAGCAGCATTATCAGACCCGTCAGGGCGATGACATCGGCCGCGGCCAGAACTACAACCTTGAATTGAACCATGCGTTGTTCTTCGAGGGGCCAGCCTGGTTTGTTCGTGGCGGCGTGACGTATCAACGCAACAATCTGGAAGACAGCCTGCCGGATGATCTGCTGGTGCGCAAAGAGGTGGTCAACGACAACGGTGATGACTTCTTCATTCCGCTTGGCGGCGCTTTGGCGGTTGATGACGCAACGCCGGAGACCTTACTGGAAGAACGTTATGGCCAACTCTATCTGGGGACTAGCTGGCAGCGGGGCTTGCCCGGTTCATTGAACCGCAGCCACCCGCAATTCACCTGGTTTGTTGATCTGCAGGCCGGTTGGCAGTGGGTCGAGCAAGACATCAACTACGCCGTTAGCACCGGCGTCGGTGTGGAAGTGCTGGGCGATGATGAGCTGGCATTTTCCATGGGCTATCAGTCGGCACCGCAAAACGGCAATGGCGAGCCGGGCGGTACGGCAGCAATTACTTACAGCTCCCGCTTTGGGCGCTGAACAACGATTTAAATGGAGGAACTGACAATGTTGAGTATTCGTAAGCTGGCTTTGTTGGCTGTGGTTGTAGCTGTCTCGGGCTGTTCGAGTTTCACCAGCCCAGATGGTCAGGTGTTCCCGCGCGCGGCTCAGTGGGGCGTGCTGCCAATGGTCAACTATTCGCAGACTCCGCAAGCCGGTCAGCGCAGTGAGCAAATTTTGCTCAGCGTGCTGTCGGAAGAGGGCTTGCATCCGCGCCTTTATCCGGCAGGTGTGCAAAGCGAGCTGCCGCTGTTGGATGACCGCGCCCGACTGGACGAAGCCCTCAACTGGGCACGTAAAGAAGGCCTGGATTATGTCATCAGCGGCAGCGTTGAAGAATGGCAGTACAAGAGCGGCCTGGACGGCGAGCCAGCGGTCGGGCTGAGCCTGCAGGTGTTGGAGCCGGCAACAGGGCGTGTGCTCTGGAGCAACAGTGGCGCTCGCGCGGGTTGGTCACGCGAAAGTCTGTCCGGTACCACGCAGAAAGTACTCCGCGAATTGGTCGGCGAATTGCAGGTTGAATAATGGCAACTGAGTCTGCTCACAAGGACTTTGTCCTGGCGCCACGCGCCAGTGGTCAGGTCTCCTGGATTGAAACCATTTTGCTCAGCGTGGTCGTTATCGCGCTGGGCTATTGGTTGTCACCCGCCGATCCGCTGCTGGTTTACGGCACGTTCCCATGGCTGATTCTTGCCCCATTGCTGCTGGCGGTGCGCTACGGCTTCATGCGCGGGTTGATTAGTGCGCTGATTCTGGTGGCTGCGCTGTTTGCATACCGGGCCAGTGGCTTGGGCCTGTATGCCGAGCTGCCGGCGTCATTTGTGGTGGGCGTGATGATCAGCACGATGCTGATTGGTGAGTTTCGTGACATTTGGGAGCGGCGCGTAGAGCGTCTCGATCTGGCTAACGAATACCGTCAGCTGCGCCTTGATGAGTTCACGCGGGCGCACTATATCCTGCGCATTTCCCATGACCGTCTCGAAAAACGCGTTGCGGGCAACGATCAGAGTTTGCGCAGTTCCTTGCTGGGTTTGCGCGCCAAGATGCGCGATTTGCCTCGTGGTGAAGCCGCTATTTCGGTGCTCTCCGAGTCGATTCTTACGCTACTCGCGCAATATGGCTCATTCCGGGTCGCCAGCCTGCATAAGGTCAACGCTGATCACTCAGTGGTGCTTGAGCCTTTGAGCAGCATGGGCGAAGTGCGCCCGATGCCGGCAGATGATTTGCTGGTGCGCCAGTGCCTGAAACAAGGACAGCTGGTCAGTGTCCGCGAGGAGCTGATGGAGCGCGGCGAGAATCGCAAGTTTTCCCAATACCAGGTGTGTGTACCGCTGAAAGACACCGAAGATCGGATTGTCGCCCTGTTGGCGGTCGAGCAGATGCCGTTCTTCGCCTTCACGCAGCGGGTATTGAGCCTGCTGATGATTCTGTGCGGGCACATTGCCGACTTGCTGCAGACCGATCAGCAGACTCTGCAACTGGCTGACATGGATGCGCAGGATTTCAGCAAACAGCTCAAGCGTTCTCTCAATGATGCAGTCGAGCATGATCTGGAAGCGCACATGTTCGCCATAGAGGCCAGCCCCGGTGAGCACCGTGATGCTTTGCTACGTCTGGTCGAAGACAGTCGCCGTGGCCTCGATGTGCAATTGCGGGTGGATAACGAGCGCGGCAATCCCTGTGTCTTGGTGCTGTTGCCGCTGACTTCGGCTGATGGCGGGCAGGGTTATCTGACGCGTCTCAACGGCATCATTCACGAGCGTTTTGGTCTGGATCAGAGTTTCGAGTCGCTAGGTATAAACATCCGCGAGTTCGATATCAGCGGCCAAGGTGGTCGCGAGAGTTTGCGGCGTTTCCTGTTCAACGAGTGTGCGATCAATGATCAGCAAGTGGCTATTTAGCGGGGCGGTATTATTTGAGGTCAGCAGCTTTGCCGCTTTCCTCGATAAGTTATCAATAGTTGAGGCCACCCTGCTGTATATCTCAGCGCATGGAGCGGCCAGCGCGCTGCTGAGCGCCGGTGTCTGGTTGTTGTTGCCCACCCGCTACAAATTTCCATTGCCGTGGAGCCCGCTGGTGCTCTTCAGCTTGTCTTTCTTTATGCCGATTCTCGGAACGCTGGGCGTAGTGCTGGCGGTGTTCCCGGCTCTGTACCTGCCGCGTCGGCAAAAAGAGTCGGTATGGCGCTCAATGGGTGTGCCGGATTTGCCATTCCGGGCTCAGGAGGCAAGCGGCGAGTTGATGTTCAACGATGGCGGCTTGCAGGATGTACTGCGTCACGCGCCGAACCCTGAGCGCCGCACCATGGCGCTGATGGCGACACGGCGAATGAATGGCAAAGACTCCATCCCGATTCTCAAACTGGCCCTGCGCGATCCATCTGATGATGTGCGTTTGCTGGCCTATTCGATGCTTGATCAGCAGGAAAGCCAGATCAACCAGCGAATCGAGAAGACCCTTGCGCAACTGCAAGCGGCGCCCGAGCAGCAACATGGTCCATTACATTCGACGCTGGCTCGCTGGTACTGGGAACTCGCCTATATGGGACTGGCGCAGGGCAGTGTACTGGAGCACGTACTGAGCCAAGCGCGTGAGCATGTGGAGTTGGCCTTGGCTCAGGGAGTGGGTGATGACGCGCATCTGTTGGCGGCCCGTATAGCCATGGAGCAGGGTTTTCTGGATGAGGCGGTCAGTCATTTGCTGACAGCCAAGGCAGCGGGTCTGGCGCAGGAAAAGATTGCACCGTTCAAGGCAGAGATTGCGTTTCAGCAAGGTCGCTACACCGATATTCCGATGTACCTTTCCCAGCTTTCGGCCGAAACCCTGAAGCGTCCACCGTTTGCCGAGCTGGCGAGATACTGGTTATGAAGTTCAAAGCGCAAGACACCGCGCCGATTGCTGATGTTTGCCTGTTGCTGGAAGGGACCTGGCCTTATGTTCGCGGCGGTGTTTCCAGCTGGGTTAATCAACTGATCCTCGGGCTTCCCGAGATGACGTTCTCGGTTTTCTTCATTGGCGGGCAGAAAAGTGCCTATCCCAAGCGACAATATGCGATCCCGCCCAATGTTGTGCACATCGAAGAACACTTCCTTGAGAGCTCATGGACCGCTGGGCGAGCCGTTATGTCGGCCAAGCGTGAAGGGCCCAGGGATGAGATCAATGCACTGCACGAGTTCTTCCATCATCCCGGCACGCCATTGCCTGAAGACGGTGCGCGCGTGCTGGATATCCTCGCTGCAGGCAGCGTGACACTCGATGACGTTCTGCACAGCCGCGCCAGTTGGGACGCTGTGACCGATGGTTATACCCATCACTGCAGCGACCCCTCTTTCGTCAATTACTTCTGGACCGTGCGCACCATGCAGGCGCCGTTGATGATGCTCTGCGAGGCCGCCATGCGCATGCCGCGTGCGCGTGCCTTGCACTCGATCTCAACCGGATATGCCGGTTTGCTGGGGAGCATTCTGCAGGCCCGCTGGAACTGCGCCTATTTACTGAGTGAGCACGGCATCTACACCAAGGAGCGCAAGATCGATCTGGCGCAGGCCAACTGGATCTCCGAAAGTCCTGATGAAGCGCTGAAAACCGGCATCAATTCGGATGTGAACTATGTCCGGCGCTTGTGGATTCGCTTCTTTGAGCGCATTGGTTTGTTGGCCTACCGTTCGGCGAATCCAATAACGGCCTTGTATGACGGTAACCGTCAGCGTCAGGTTGCCGATGGTGCGGACTTTGCGCGCACGCTGGTAATCCCCAATGGGATTGCCATGGACGTTTGGGCCAGCTCGATCGAGCAACGCCCTGCCGGTATTCCCTTGACGGTGGGCTTGGTTGGCCGTGTTGTGCCCATCAAGGACGTAAAAACCTTTATCCGCGCCATGCGCGGTGTTATCAGTGCGATCCCTGAAGCCGAAGGCTGGATTGTCGGCCCTGAGGAAGAAGATCCTGATTACGCCAGCGAATGCCACAGCCTCGTGGTGAGTCTGGGGCTGCAAGACAAGGTCAAGTTTCTCGGCTACCAGAACATCCGCGAGCTGTTACCCAATCTCGGCATGATGGTGCTGACCTCTATTAGTGAAGCGCAGCCGCTGGTGATTCTTGAGGCGTGGGCGGCAGGCACGCCGGTGGTGAGCAGCGATGTGGGCTCGTGTCGCGAGTTGATCGAAGGTGCTGCGGGGGAAGACCGGGCGCTTGGTTTTGCGGGGGAAGTGGTCGCCATTGCCGATCCTCAAGCGACATCGCAGGCCATTGTCGGCCTGTTGAGCGACTCTCAACGTTGGCATGCAGCGCAAGCCGTCGGCCTCAAGCGGGTTAACACCTATTACACCGAGACCTTGATGCTGCAGCGCTATCGCAACCTTTACCTTGAAGCTATTGCCAAGGAGGCACAATAAGATGGCTGGCATTGGCTTTGAACTGCGCAAGATTCTTTCGCGCGACTCCTACACCTCGACCTTACGCGCCTATGTATACGCCGGGCTGATCGGCTCCGGCCCCTGGGTGTTGTCGATTCTCAGTGTGATGATGATCGGCGTGTTGAGTATTGGCATCGTTGTGCCGGAGCTGCTCATTCGCCAGTTCCTGATCACCGTCACCTACTTGATGGCTAGCTCGCTGATTATTACCGGCGGCATCCAGTTGATGTTTACCCGCTTTATATCGGATCAGTTGTTCAAGAAAGCCAATGACACGATCTTGCCCAATCTGGTGGGCATGTTGTTGGTGACTACTGTCATTGCAGGGCTGCTGGCCTTTGTGCTGATGGCAACGCTATTCGATGCTTCGTTCACCTATCGCTTGCTGGTCGTCTCGATTTTCGTGGTGCTGTGCAATCTGTGGTTGGTTATTACCTTCCTCTCGGGCATGAAGGCTTATAACCGCATCCTGATGGTCATGGTGCTGGGTTATTCGTTAATGCTGGTGTGCGCTGTACTGCTGCGCTTTCTGAAAACTGAAGGCCTGTTGTTGGCGTTCCTTATTGGTCACGCCAGTTTGTTGTTCATGTACCTGTTCGACATTCTTCGCGAGTATCCGTCCAAGCAGCTGGTTGCCTTCGACTTCGTTAAACGCGGACGGGTGTTCTATAGCCTCTTCATTACCGGCTTCTGCTACAACCTCGGTGTGTGGATCGACAAGTTCATCTTCTGGTACACGCCCAGCACGTCCAGCCAGGTCATTGGACCTATGCGTGCCTCTCTCTTATATGACTTGCCAATCTTCCTGGCCTACCTGGCCATCATTCCGGGCATGGCCGTGTTCCTGGTGCGTATCGAAACCGATTTTGCCGAATGGAACGAGCGCCTGTACTCGGCGATTCGTGGGGGTGAAACCCTGCAACACGTGGCTCAGTTAAAAGAGCAGATGGTCTTGTCTATCCGTCAGGGCCTGCTCGAAATCTGCAAGGTACAAGGCGTGACCATTACGCTGTTGTTCCTGTTGGCGCCACAGCTGCTCGAGTGGCTGGGCATGTCCAGCCACTATTTGCCGCTGTTTTACGTCGACGTGGTGGGTGTGAGTATTCAGGTGGTGTTCATGGCGCTGCTTAACGTCTTCTTCTACCTGGACAAGCGCGCGATCGTGCTTGAGCTGTGCATCCTGTTCGTGGTGATGAACGCAGCACTGACATTGTTAAGCATCTATATGGGCCCAAGCTTCTTCGGTTACGGCTTTACCTTGTCGCTGCTGGTATGCGTACTGCTGGCGCTGGGGCGGCTATCGAGCTCGTTGGACGACCTTGAGTATGAAACCTTCATGCTTAGCCGTTAGGTGGGTTGCACCTGGTGTAACCACTATTTGAAACAAATCCGCAATAAACCCTTGACGGCAAAACTGAGGTGCCTATAATGCGCACCTCTTCCGGCGTCGACCTCTCGGAAAACTTCTTAGAAAACAAGAAGTTAGCTTAAAAAGAGGGGTTGCAAAGCAGCGAAAGCTGTGTAGAATGCGCCGAGCTCTGGAGGGTGGCTTTAAAGCCTTTTAGAGTGATCGTCACGGTGATCGAAAGCGGTAGAAAACGAGGTGTTGACAGCGAGTTTGAACGCTGTAGAATGCGCCTCCCGCTGACGAGAAGCTGGTTTGATCGGAAGCGCAAGTGGTTGAGTAGATTGAAGAAATTCTTCGAAAAACAGCTTGACAGTAAATGAGGCTGCTGTAGAATGCGCGCCTCGGTTGAGACGAAAGACTTAACCAACCACTCTTTAACAACTGAATCAAGCAATTCGTGTGGGTGCTTGTGAGGTAAGACTGATAGTCAACAGATTATCAGCATCACAAAGCAACACTCGTTAATTCGAGAGTTACCTTACATTAATTTGTAAGTTTTGCGATTGCTGAGCCAAGTTTAGGGTTTTCTCAAAACCCAAGCAGTATTGAACTGAAGAGTTTGATCATGGCTCAGATTGAACGCTGGCGGCAGGCCTAACACATGCAAGTCGAGCGGATGAAGGGAGCTTGCTCCTGGATTCAGCGGCGGACGGGTGAGTAATGCCTAGGAATCTGCCTGGTAGTGGGGGATAACGTTCCGAAAGGAACGCTAATACCGCGTACGTCCTACGGGAGAAAGCAGGGGACCTTCGGGCCTTGCGCTATCAGATGAGCCTAGGTCGGATTAGCTAGTTGGTGAGGTAATGGCTCACCAAGGCGACGATCCGTAACTGGTCTGAGAGGATGATCAGTCACACTGGAACTGAGACACGGTCCAGACTCCTACGGGAGGCAGCAGTGGGGAATATTGGACAATGGGCGAAAGCCTGATCCAGCCATGCCGCGTGTGTGAAGAAGGTCTTCGGATTGTAAAGCACTTTAAGTTGGGAGGAAGGGCTGTAGGCTAATATCCTGCGGTTTTGACGTTACCAACAGAATAAGCACCGGCTAACTTCGTGCCAGCAGCCGCGGTAATACGGAGGGTGCAAGCGTTGTTCGGAATTACTGGGCGTAAAGCGCGCGTAGGCGGTTTGTTAAGTTGGATGTGAAAGCCCCGGGCTCAACCTGGGAACTGCATCCAAAACTGGCAAGCTAGAGTACAGTAGAGGGTGGTGGAATTTCCTGTGTAGCGGTGAAATGCGTAGATATAGGAAGGAACACCAGTGGCGAAGGCGACCACCTGGACTGATACTGACGCTGAGGTGCGAAAGCGTGGGGAGCAAACAGGATTAGATACCCTGGTAGTCCACGCCGTAAACGATGTCAACTAGCCGTTGGATTCCTTGAGAATTCAGTGGCGCAGCTAACGCTTTAAGTTGTCCGCCTGGGGAGTACGACCGCAAGGTTAAAACTCAAATGAATTGACGGGGCCCGCACAAGCGGTGGAGCATGTGGTTTAATTCGAAGCAACGCGAAGAACCTTACCTGGCCTTGACATGCTGAGAACTTTCCAGAGATGGATTGGTGCCTTCGGGAACTCAGACACAGGTGCTGCATGGCTGTCGTCAGCTCGTGTCGTGAGATGTTGGGTTAAGTCCCGTAACGAGCGCAACCCTTGTCCTTAGTTACCAGCACGTTATGGTGGGAACTCTAAGGAGACTGCCGGTGACAAACCGGAGGAAGGTGGGGATGACGTCAAGTCATCATGGCCCTTACGGCCAGGGCTACACACGTGCTACAATGGTCGGTACAAAGGGTTGCTAGCCGCGAGGTGGAGCTAATCCCATAAAACCGATCGTAGTCCGGATCGCAGTCTGCAACTCGACTGCGTGAAGTCGGAATCGCTAGTAATCGTGAATCAGAATGTCACGGTGAATACGTTCCCGGGCCTTGTACACACCGCCCGTCACACCATGGGAGTGGGTTGCACCAGAAGTAGCTAGTCTAACCGCAAGGGGGACGGTTACCACGGTGTGATTCATGACTGGGGTGAAGTCGTAACAAGGTAGCCGTAGGGGAACCTGCGGCTGGATCACCTCCTTAATCGACGACATCAGCTTCCTTATAAGCTCCCACACGAATTGCTTGATTCATTGAAGAAGACGATTAGGTGAAAAGCCTCATGTCGATGAGTGCTCAGTTGGTTAGAGCGCGCCCCATGCTTTGTAGGTAAAGAGCAGGGTGAGGTCGGCTTGCAGCAACCCAGATTCTGGGTCTGTAGCTCAGTTGGTTAGAGCGCACCCCTGATAAGGGTGAGGTCGGCAGTTCGAATCTGCCCAGACCCACCAATTTTATCCAGCACAGCGTTACTTGGTTACTTGTGTAGTTGTACTACACGGCGCAACCAAGTGCCTTGTTCTGAATAAAATCCGTATCATGGGGCCATAGCTCAGCTGGGAGAGCGCCTGCCTTGCACGCAGGAGGTCAGCGGTTCGATCCCGCTTGGCTCCACCATTATGTAATTGCTTGATCCGCGTCTCGTTAGTGTTCAGAAATGAGCATTCCTACATTAAGTAGCTGAATGTTGATTTCTGGTCTTTGACTAGAAAAAATCGTTCTTTAAAAATTTGGGTATGTGATAGAAGTGACTAATTGATTACTTTCACTGGTAATTAATTTGGTCAAGGTAAAATTTGTAGTTCTCAATTGCAAATTTTCGGCGAATGTCTACTTCACGTTAGAGACAATAACCAGATTGCTTGGGGTTATATGGTCAAGTGAAGAAGCGCATACGGTGGATGCCTTGGCAGTCAGAGGCGATGAAAGACGTGATAGCCTGCGAAAAGCTTCGGGGAGGTGGCAAATAACCTTTGATCCGGAGATGTCTGAATGGGGGAACCCACCTAGCATAAGTTAGGTATCTTGCACTGAATACATAGGTGTAAGAGGCGAACCAGGGGAACTGAAACATCTAAGTACCCTGAGGAATAGAAATCAACCGAGATTCCCTTAGTAGTGGCGAGCGAACGGGGACTAGCCCTTAAGCTTCTTTGATTTTAGCGGAACGCTCTGGAAAGTGCGGCCATAGTGGGTGATAGCCCTGTACGCGAAAGGATCTTAGAAGTGAAATCGAGTAGGACGGAGCACGAGAAACTTTGTCTGAATATGGGGGGACCATCCTCCAAGGCTAAATACTACTGACTGACCGATAGTGAACTAGTACCGTGAGGGAAAGGCGAAAAGAACCCCGGAGAGGGGAGTGAAATAGATCCTGAAACCGTATGCGTACAAGCAGTGGGAGCAGACTTTGTTCTGTGACTGCGTACCTTTTGTATAATGGGTCAGCGACTTATTTTCAGTGGCAAGCTTAACCGAATAGGGGAGGCGTAGCGAAAGCGAGTCTTAATAGGGCGTTTAGTCGCTGGGAATAGACCCGAAACCGGGCGATCTATCCATGGGCAGGTTGAAGGTTAGGTAACACTGACTGGAGGACCGAACCGACTACCGTTGAAAAGTTAGCGGATGACCTGTGGATCGGAGTGAAAGGCTAATCAAGCTCGGAGATAGCTGGTTCTCCTCGAAAGCTATTTAGGTAGCGCCTCGTGTATCACTGCTGGGGTAGAGCACTGTTTCGGCTAGGGGTCATCCCGACTTACCAAAACCGATGCAAACTCCGAATACCAGCAAGTGTCAGCACGGGAGACACACGGCGGGTGCTAACGTCCGTCGTGAAAAGGGAAACAACCCAGACCGTCAGCTAAGGTCCCAAAGTTATGGTTAAGTGGGAAACGATGTGGGAAGGCTTAGACAGCTAGGAGGTTGGCTTAGAAGCAGCCACCCTTTAAAGAAAGCGTAATAGCTCACTAGTCGAGTCGGCCTGCGCGGAAGATGTAACGGGGCTCAAACCATACACCGAAGCTACGGGTTCATCCTTTGGATGAGCGGTAGAGGAGCGTTCTGTAAGCCTGTGAAGGTGAGTTGAGAAGCTTGCTGGAGGTATCAGAAGTGCGAATGCTGACATGAGTAACGACAATGCGAGTGAAAAACTCGCACGCCGAAAGACCAAGGTTTCCTGCGCAACGTTAATCGACGCAGGGTGAGTCGGCCCCTAAGGTGAGGCAGAAATGCGTAATCGATGGGAAACGGGTTAATATTCCCGTACTTCTAATTACTGCGATGGAGGGACGGAGAAGGCTAGGCCAGCACGGCGTTGGTTGTCCGTGTTTAAGGTAGTAGGCTGAGATCTTAGGTAAATCCGGGATCTTAAGGCCGAGAACTGATGACGAGTTGTCTTTTAGACGACGAAGTGGTTGATGCCATGCTTCCAGGAAAAGCTTCTAAGCTTCAGGTAATTAGGAACCGTACCCCAAACCGACACAGGTGGTTAGGTAGAGAATACCAAGGCGCTTGAGAGAACTCGGGTGAAGGAACTAGGCAAAATGGCACCGTAACTTCGGGAGAAGGTGCGCCGGTGAGTGTGAAGGGTTTACCCCGTAAGCACATGCCGGTCGAAGATACCAGGCCGCTGCGACTGTTTATTAAAAACACAGCACTCTGCAAACACGAAAGTGGACGTATAGGGTGTGACGCCTGCCCGGTGCCGGAAGGTTAATTGATGGGGTTAGCTAACGCGAAGCTCTTGATCGAAGCCCCGGTAAACGGCGGCCGTAACTATAACGGTCCTAAGGTAGCGAAATTCCTTGTCGGGTAAGTTCCGACCTGCACGAATGGCGTAACGATGGCGGCGCTGTCTCCACCCGAGACTCAGTGAAATTGAAATCGCTGTGAAGATGCAGTGTATCCGCGGCTAGACGGAAAGACCCCGTGAACCTTTACTATAGCTTTGCACTGGACTTTGAGTTTACTTGTGTAGGATAGGTGGGAGGCTTTGAAGCGTGGACGCCAGTTCGCGTGGAGCCATCCTTGAAATACCACCCTGGTAACCTTGAGGTTCTAACTCTGGTCCGTCATCCGGATCGAGGACAGTGTATGGTGGGTAGTTTGACTGGGGCGGTCTCCTCCTAAAGAGTAACGGAGGAGTACGAAGGTGCGCTCAGACCGGTCGGAAATCGGTCGTAGAGTATAAAGGCAAAAGCGCGCTTGACTGCGAGACAGACACGTCGAGCAGGTACGAAAGTAGGTCTTAGTGATCCGGTGGTTCTGTATGGAAGGGCCATCGCTCAACGGATAAAAGGTACTCCGGGGATAACAGGCTGATACCGCCCAAGAGTTCATATCGACGGCGGTGTTTGGCACCTCGATGTCGGCTCATCACATCCTGGGGCTGAAGCCGGTCCCAAGGGTATGGCTGTTCGCCATTTAAAGTGGTACGCGAGCTGGGTTTAGAACGTCGTGAGACAGTTCGGTCCCTATCTGCCGTGGACGTTTGAGATTTGAGAGGGCTGCTCCTAGTACGAGAGGACCGGAGTGGACGAACCTCTGGTGTTCCGGTTGTCACGCCAGTGGCATTGCCGGGTAGCTATGTTCGGAAAAGATAACCGCTGAAAGCATCTAAGCGGGAAACTTGCCTTAAGATGAGATCTCACTGGAACCTTGAGTTCCCTAAAGGGCCGTCGAAGACTACGACGTTGATAGGTGGGGTGTGTAAGCGCTGTGAGGCGTTGAGCTAACCCATACTAATTGCCCGTGAGGCTTGACCATATAACACCCAAACAATTTGATGTTTGTGTGTCTCTGGAAGTAGAAACACCGAAAGTTTGCGAAACTACAAAACATCACATACCCGATTCGAAGCAGCGTCCCTGACGAGGCTTCAACAAATTGCTTGACGACCATAGAGAATTGGAACCACCTGATCCCATCCCGAACTCAGAAGTGAAACGATTCATCGCCGATGGTAGTGTGGGGTTTCCCCATGTGAGAGTAGGTCATCGTCAAGCGCCTATACCAAAACCCCAGATCGTGTAAACGGTCTGGGGTTTTACTTTGTGCGCTGGAAAATGCCCGGGTGTTCGGAAGCGGCGGGCAACAGGCAGCTTCGCGGCGCCACTACTATCGCAGGTTGTTTAGCCCCGTTGCGCGGTGCTAAACAGCGCAGTCCAGAATGGGCTTGATGTTGATTTATTGCGTAGCAAGCACGACCTGTAGATAAACCTCGAACTCCTAGGTTGCTCTGTCTGGCCGACATAGAAGCGCCCTCGGCGCTGGTACAGCGAAATCGGCGATACTCGTATTTAGTGCCTTGTGGATAACTACTCGGCAGTCCCAAGAGCTCAGCAGTTGGTGCCCCCTTCATTTACATCGCGTGTAAGCCTCTGGGCCATCACACAGTGTTCAGCATTTAACACCTAGATGAGCTTGAGTTCTCCATCTCAATCCTTCAAGAAACCGCATGCAGTAGCCCGGCACATGAGCGATGCTTTACGTCAGGCACTGGTCGATATTCATGGCGTCACTATCCGCTCACCACAGCTGATATACGAGAAGCGTGCTCTGGATAGGCTACTGACAGGACGCCGCGACTGGCGGATAAACCAGGCGAAATAGCTCAATATATCGGATGGGCTGCTCGGAGGTTCGTGGAAGGTGTAGCGCTGGCTGCAGCTTGCAGCTTTCTTAAGAAGCCGGCGGACTCTAGACAGTAATGTCTATGTGAAATCGCGTATCAGCTGCTCAGGAGTGCGGCTTCGAAATGCAGTAAGTACTGACGCGAGAAGGGATAGCGGATGTTATCCACAGGTGCGTAGCAGAGCTATCAGCGGCGGCGAATAATCAGGGCGACATGGCCGGTTTGAAACGTAATCAACACGGCCATGTACGCATAGAGGTATCAGCTGCGAGCAGCTAATTGACGGGCGAGGATATTCGCCACTTGGCGTGGCTTGCAATTGAAATAGGCGGAGTTTTTGGCCCAACGCTCACTCGGGTGCCAGGCAAAGAGAAACTGCCCGCCTTGGAGTTGATCAACGACCATGCGCGCCACCTCAGGGCGTACAGCCGGGCAACCGAGGCTACGGCCAATCCGGCCCTGGCTGCGTACCAAAGCTGGGTCTACATAGCTGGCACCATGGATCACGATGGCTCGCTCACGCGCAGAGTCATTAAGGCCGGGTTCGAGGCCGTCCATGCGTAGCGAAAGCCCGTGTTTGCCTTTATAGCTCTCAGCTGTGCGGAACAGGCCGAGGCTGCTCTGATAGCTGCCCACCCGATTGGAGAAGGTGCTTGCCGTGCCTTCACCCGACAAACGGCCGTGAGCCACGTAGTCATTGAGCAGCAATCTGTTTTTGTTGAGATCGAAAATCCACAGGCGTTTCGCCGCCGAGGGTTTGGAAAAATCGATTACGGCCAGACGCCGCGCCGGGTCTGCACCGTTATTCACTGCGCATTGCATGGCTGCAATGGCGTGTCTGACTGCTTCACGGTTTATACCGGGGGCAGCTTTGACCAGTGAATTAACCAGTGTTGCCTGGTTCTTATTAGTATTTGCCGCTAACAGCGGCCCGCAAAATACCAGCAGCCCTGCCAAACAGAGCCGACTCAGCCATACAGCCATAGACCATTTACCTCTAAACGCATTTACTCCCGGACATCCTGTCCTTCATCTTCTGATGACTCGCTTATACTTATTAACTCGGTCTCTGCCGAGATTGATTCGTACGGCTAAGGATGGAGCGCATGTTGATCAAAAAACGCACACTTTACCTGATTGTGGCGCTGATGCCCTTGCCATTGGTCAGTCATGCTGTGACGCTTCCGCCGATAGACGGCGCTGATTTGCGGCCCATGATCCAGACGCTAGCTTCTAGCTGCGCCCCTTTGCCTAAGAGCTTAGACGAATCTGCAATAAATCTGCTCACAATGTTCTATGAGCGCCGCCAGGGGCAGCCCGCGTGGTCGAATGAGGCCAGTACGCAGGCATTACAGCAGCAGATGAACCAGCTTGCCGATGACGGCCTGCAACCTACCGATTATCCGTTGCCGAGCGTTCCGCTGAACGCGAGCGTCAACCTGCGTGACTGCGCGGACTTACTCACCAGTCATGCCTATCTTCGTGCTTTGCAGGATTTACGCTACGGGCGCTTATACAGCCGGCAACTCGAGCCGCTATGGCGCGCGCCAGAGGTCAACATGAGGCCCGCGGCAGAGGTCACAATACTGCCGATAGCTTTGGCTAACACCGAGCAGCCGGAACACGCGTTCAGCGCCGCACGGCCTCAGCTTGAACAATATCAGCGCTTGCGAGTTGCCTATGCGGCGCAGCGCACTCAACCATTGGCGCAATGGCAGCCTATTCCCGGCGGGCCGCTACTGCGTCCTGGAGCTTTTGACCCGCGCGTGCCGGCGTTGCGCGAGCGGTTGAATGCAGAGGGTTACACCACCGGCGAACTTGCCGAGACGGCAAACCAGTTTGATCCCGGTACTGTTTCGGCGCTGCAGATTTTTCAGAGCCGCCACGGCTTGCAGGATGATGGTGTACTGGGCCCGGCGAGTATCAATGAGCTGAACGTCTCGGCACTGACCCGGCGCGACCAGTTACGCATCAACCTGGAGCGTCTGCGTTGGCTGGCATATGACCTCGAGCATGCGGTCGTCGCCATCAATGTGGCCGGTGCTGAAGTGATGATCATGCAGGATGGCAGCGAAGTGTGGCGCAGCCGTACTCAGGTTGGACGCGAATCGCGCAAGACACCGCTGCTGGTTTCGCGCATCAACCGCCTGACACTCAACCCCACATGGACGGTGCCTCCGACGATCTGGCGAGAGGACAAGCTGCCAGCGATTCGTAATGACATCGGCTACCTCGCCCGCCATCAGATGAACGTTTACGATCGGCAGGGTAATCGGCTTGATCCCTACAGCATTGACTGGTCTTCGCCGGGCGGGGTGATGTTGCGCCAGGAAGCCGGGGTCAACAATCCATTAGGGCGTGTGGTGCTGCGTTTCGACAATCCATTTGCTGTGTATCTACACGACACCCCCAGCCAGAGCCTCTTCAATAAATCTCCACGGGTGTTCAGTTCCGGATGCGTACGCGTCGAGGCCATCCAGACCTTGCTCAGCAAGATCCTCGATAGCGATCACTACGATACTGTTCAGGCGCGAATTGCCAAGGGCCGAACCAGCCAGTATCGCTTGCCTGAGTCGTTGCCGCTGGTAATCGCCTATTGGACAGCAGAAGTCGGCGATGATGGTGTGTTGCGCTACTTGCCGGATATGTACGGCAACGACCCCGCTTTGGTGCGCGCTCAGCTAACGAGCCAGAAGCCGAATTTAGCGGGCCGATAATCTCCCGGCTGGACGCAAAGCATCAATCGGGAACACAAATTACCTGGTTGAGTCTTTGCAAACTCTGCTGCGCTTGCAGCCGCCCCTACAAAATACTGTGCTGGCAGTTTTGGCTGGGAGTCTGAGCAAGCCGGCGCTGTAGTTTCACTCCCGATACCCGCGAACATCCAGATCTGCGTTGCCGTTGACCGGCGGCGACAAGAGGTGTTTTGTCTGTGATTTTTGCCCAGATCAAGCAATATCCTACGATGCCTGTAAGGCATCATTAATTGCCAAATTGATATTATACAGATCATATTCAACGTTCTAACGTTGCATTGTCCTGTGTGCAGTGATGTGCGTGGAGGCCTTAAAGGTCACCATTGCGCTCGCTCAAACACGTGGTCTGTATAACAACAATTGCTCCAAGACTTGCGTTCAACAATTTGCAAAAAACGTCTATCTGCCATTCAAAAAATAAGCATATGTAGAGGACTAAAAATGGAAAGTACATTCCATGGAGTAATGGCGTTTGCCTTGCTCGCCAGCATGCTGCTGCTAGGCAGTATCTTGCGCAATCGTATTGCTTTGTTCCGCAGCTCTCTTGCTCCAGCGAGCATCATTGGTGGTTTGCTTGGTTTCATCTTGTTATCGCTGGGCTTGATCCCAGGCTTTACGGCCGATGACTTTCAGGCGCTGACCTTTCACTTTTTCACGCTCAGTTTCATGTCGCTTTGCCTCACGGGTAAGAGCAAGAATGCCTCGCTATCTGGTGGCAGTGTGGTGCGTGGCGGGCTATGGCTTACATTCATCTGGACCATCAGTCTTGGCCTGCAGGGCGTGATCGGCTACTTGGTCATTGTTGGCTACGATGCTGTGACCGGCTCTGATGTCAGCGCGTGGCTAGGGGCGATTGTTACGCATGGCTTTACCCAAGGGCCAGGTCAGGCGCTGACGTACGGCGGCATCTGGGAGCAGCAGTATGGCATTGAGAATGCTGCCCAGGTGGGCATGATCTACGCATCTCTTGGCTTCTTGGTGGCATTCCTGATCGGCGTGCCGGTGGCGAAAAAATTCATTCGCAGCGGCCTCAATGCCAACAAGGCTTCAAACATCGGTGAAGATTTCAAGTCGGGCTTCTATAAAGACGAGCCGGCCCCGACATGCGGGACAATGGTTTCGCACCCTGCCAATCTCGACTCGCTTGGTTACCACATCGGTCTGCTGGGGATTGCGTACCTGATCACCTACGTTTGGCTGAGCTTTATCCAGACTCAGGTCGAGGGAATAGCGTTCGGCGGCATCAATCTTTCGGTGCTGTTTAGCTTCAATATGTTCTTTGTGCACGGCCTCGGGGTCTGCGTATTGATGCGCATGGTTATCGACCGTCTGGGTTTATCGCATCGGGTGGATGATGAAACGCTCAAGCGGATCACCGGCTCCTCGGTCGACTTCATGGTAGTCGGAACGCTGATGAGCATTCAGTTCGCCGTGCTTTATGAGCTGTTGACGCCAATCATGCTTGTCACGGTGGTGGTGACCATTGCCACTCTTATTGGTTGCTTGCTGCTGGGCCGGCTCAGTGGTGCTCTCGGTCGAGAGCGTGCACTTACCGCATTTGGCTGCTGCTGTGGTTCAACCGGGACCGGTTTGCTGCTGCTACGCATGATGGATGCTGACTTCAGCACTTCTGTGCCCAAGGAACTGGCGTTTTTCAATCTGGCCATCGTCTTTACCAATTTCCACATCCTGTTTTTCTTTGCGCCTTTGGTGCCCTCTTTAGGTGGCTCGATGTACATGCTGGTCTTCGGCGGTACGGCGCTGGTCTTCCTTGCGGGCATTCCTCTGCTAATGATGCGCCGCTCGGCTGCAGCTATCACACCATCACTACGGGTTAAGGAGTCCCTGTCATGAGTATCACGGTCTTTGCTGCCAAACGCATTTTGACGATGAATCCGTCCCAGCCTGAAGCCACGCATATTGCAGTGCGCGATGGTCGGGTTCTGAGCGTTGGCCCGCTGGAGTCAATGAGTGAGTTAGGTGAGTACACCCTGGATCAACGCTTCGCCGAAAACATAATTTTGCCGGGCTTTGTTGAGGGTCATAGCCATGCGCTTGAGGGGGCCATCTGGAGTTATCTGTATCTTGGCTATTTTGACCGGGTCGATCCTGAGGGCGTGAAGTGGTCGGGTGCCAATAGCATTGCAGCCATGCAGCAACGGTTACGTGAGGGCGCTGCTGAGTTGCCTGCTGGCGAGCCTCTTATTGCGTGGGGTTTTGACCCGGTGTACTTCGAAGGTGAGCGGCTCGATCGACGGGTGCTTGATGCGGCGGTGAGTGATCGTCCGGTAGTGGTCATGCATGCCAGTTTGCATGTGATGTCGGTGAATACACAGATGCTTGAGTTGTCCAGCCTGCATCAGCATGCGGGTGTCGAAGGCATCATGCTCGACGCTGCGGGTGTACCCAATGGCGAGCTGCAAGAAATGGCAGCAATGCACGCCGTGTTTGAAACCCTGGGCGTCAACTTGTTCGAAGCCGTGTCTGCACCCAGCACCTTGCATCGTTATGGCAAGGTCGCACGAAATGCCGGGGTCACAACAATCACGGATCTGTATAACCCGCTGACCGATGAAGGTATCGCGGCGTTGCAGGAAGTGACCTCTGCTGATGATTTTCCGGTGCGCTTGGTGCCGGCGATGAGTGCACTGGCGTGGACTCCGGAACAGGGTGTTGAAAGGCTCAGCAACTGCATCGAGTTGAATCACGACAAGCTACATTTCGGCTTGGTGAAAATGATGACCGATGGCTCCATTCAGGGTTACACCGCGCGCATGAAGTGGCCCTACTATCACGATGGTCACCCCAATGGCATATGGAACGCGCCCCCGGAAGCGCTGCAGAAAATGGTGCAGGTTTATCATCAGGCGGGCATGCAGCTACATATTCATACCAATGGCGATGAAGCCGTTGAGTTGATGCTGGATGCGCTCGAGGCGGCTGTGGATATGTGGCCGCGTGCCGATCACCGGCACACTCTGCAGCACTGTCAGGTGATTGATCACGCGCAGTTGCGACGCACAGCCAAACTCGGTTTGTGCCTGAACATGTTTGCCAACCACTTGTATTACTGGGGAGATATTCACCGCCAACGCACGCTTGGCTTTGAGCGCAGCCGCAGGCTTGAACCTCTAGCCTCAGCCCGTCGCCTGGGTATTCCTACTGCCGTACACAGTGATGCCCCCGTTACCCCGCTAGGGCCGTTATTCACCGCGTGGTGCGCAGTCATGCGCGAAAGTGCTTCAGGCGCGGTGCTCGGCGAGCAGGAGCGGGTCAGCGTTGCCGAGGCGCTTGAAATGATAACGCTGGGCGCTGCCTATACCTTACGACTCGATCATAAGGTTGGCAGTTTGGAGGTTGGTAAATTCGCCGACATGGTGGTGCTTGAACAAGATCCGCTGGCGATAGACCCAGCGCAGTTGCGTAACGTTCGGGTACTCGCCACAGTGCTTGGAGGCAAGGTTAATGCAGACACCTGAGCCTGTTCCCTTTACAGTGATAACCGGCTTCCTCGGGGCCGGTAAAACCACGTATCTGAATAACCTGATCCGCGAGGGTTTACCCCGCGACAGCCTTATTGTGGTGAACGATTTCGGCAGTATTAACATTGATGCCGAGTTGATCGAGTATCGTGATGAGCGCATTTTGCAGTTAGGCAATGGCTGCATCTGTTGCACGCTGGGCGGAACGCTTGCCGAGCAACTGGCACAGGCCGTGCGTTTTCAGCCGCGCCCCGCGGCTATCTACGTGGAGGCCAGTGGAGTTGCGGAGCCGGCACGTATTGCCGATATCGCCCGGGTGTCTTGTCATCTGCGCTTGGCCTCAGTGGTCTGTCTGGTTGATGCCAGCCAGGTCACTCGCCATGCCAGTAATCGTTACACTGCGGATGTGTGGCAGGCGCAGGTTGTTGGGGCCGATCAGCTGCTGGTTAATCGTATGCCGCCAGCGCAGTCGGCTGAATATGAGCAGGTTTTCAGTGTGCTCAAACGCCTTAATCCGCACGCCACGTTTAACGGCACTGAATCGCATATCAACGACCGAGAGATACCGTCAGCGCCTGCCAGACCACTTTTTTCGGTGGCAAACACTCAGCAGACCGCGGGGCTATGGGACTCTGTGAGCCTCAGTTACAGCAACGCAATTGATGGCGATCGGCTCGAGCAATTACTGTCTGAGTACGCTGATGTCGTAATGCGTGCCAAGGGCATTCTGAAGAGGACTGACCGACCTGTGTTGCAGGTATTCCAGCTCAGCGGCGGCGTTGCTTGTTGGCTACCTGCGCGGCGTGCGCCCGCAGCGAATCAGTTAGTTTGTATTGGTATCAAGGGCACGCGTTTCGAGGCGCTGGCCTCGGCTTTGGCACAACTCGATGGAGTCCTGATCTCTGGCGAGCAGCAGTCTCATCTGGCTAGCTCCCAACAGGGGGGGGCACGTCCAGCTGCGCGGCTGCAGAATACTGTCTGAGATACTCAATGAATTTTTCCTGAACCGGCGTGATGTCGGTATTAATCCACGCCGCGAGGGTACTTATTCGGGTATCCACATCCTGCAGCGGAATCAGTACGACGCCTTTGCGGTTGTAGTTACTGGCGGTTTCGAGGTGGATGGTGACGCCAATATTGGCTGCCACAAAGCCAAATATACCCTCGCTGTTGAATGCTTCCTGGGCGACTTGTGGCAAGAATCCAGCCTTGATGCAAAGTGCATCGAGGTGGCGCCGATAGAATGACCAATGGCTCATGCCGCCTAAAATAAAAGGCTCTTTAGCCAGCTCGGAAAGGGCGATTTGCGATCGGCCGGCAAGTGGATGACGCTCAGAGAGTGCGGCCACAAAGCGATCGCTTTGTACCTCCAAACTATCAATGTTTGGCTCAGACAAGGGGCCAGTGATGAAGGCAAACTCAATCGCGCCTTCTTTCAAGTGTTCGAGCTGGTGTTGAGTTGAGCCGAAGATCAGCTCGGCCTTGATCTCGGGATGACGGCGATGAAAGCCGTCGAGGATTGAGGGGAGCTTTCCCGATACGGCAAAGTCGGTATAACCGATACGCAGTTGCCCGATTTGCCCGGCGCCGGCCTTGCGTGCCTGCTCCACCGTGTTCGCGAGTTGTTCGAAGATTGTCCTGCTGCCCGCCAGGAAAACTCGTCCGGCTTCAGTAAGCTCAACCCGGCGATTGCTGCGCAACAACAACACCTCGCCCACTGTATCTTCAAGCTGCTGGATGGTTCTGCTCAGTGCAGGTTGCGCAAGATTCAGTCGTTCAGCTGCGCGACGAAAATGCAGCTCTTCGGCAACGGCCTCAAAGGCCCTTAAGTGGCGTAGATCAATGCGCATGAGTAATACCTTGAAGGCATCAGGCTGATTCGACTGATCTTATACAGGTAACGCCGTGTGCTCTAGTTGAGCTTGCCTATCAGGCGTCAGTCATAACGCCCCCAGAGATATTTAACCGTGCTCTCGCTCGCTTCGCAGTCATCTGTGCACGGCATCTGATCGGGGTCGTAACCTTCGGGCAGGTTGGTGAAGTCCAGAAGGGTGCTGCCGGACCACACTGTACTGCCGGGTGTGCGCAAGGCGGCGACTGTGACGCTGCCATGCACTTTGGTGCTGCCCCCGGTGGTTAACAGGTTGCCGGCAACAACGCTGCCGTAGACATCGTTGGATGCGCCCAGATTGATATCTCCGCCGACGTAATCACTGCCGCTGTAGCTGCCTGCCATGAGCGCCACATTACCAATCGGCTGACTGGTAAATACCCCGTTGCTGCAGAATGCTTGCGGAGAGTAATCAGCAAACAGACTGCTAATAGTCGTGCCTTCGAACTGGTTGTTGCAGATGGGGCTTTGTCCGGCATAGTTCACGGCATACAGCGTGGTGGAGCCTGAAGTATTGATGTTCCCGGTAGCGACCATGGTATTGAAATAGGTGCCGTTGGTTACAGCCAGGCTGCCTTCAAACCACAGCACACCGGGCGCGAAGCCGACGCCGGCCAAGGTCCATTTGCTGTCCTTTGAACTGTAGGAAATGCAGCCGTTGTAGGTTGAGTATCCCTTGCAGATAGTCTTGTAGGGCGTTGCCGGCGCAGTGCAGGTTGCGGTGTTGTTTTTGCCCGCGGTGACTTCAGTGCACAGGTAATCCTTGTAACCGCCGTTTTTATAATCGCCGAGAAAGTAGGTACCGGGCGCGATACCGTTATAGTTTTTTACCGTGACTGTGCGAAGGCCGTCCTGGTTGATTTCAAAAATCAGATTGGCCTGTGATTTAAGTGCGTATGCATCCACAGTCGGCTGCTCAGAGCTGTACTCGGTCACCGCAGTTACTGTGATTGGTGATATTTCAGCGGTATGGCCGCTGACGACTTTCACACCTGGGCAGTTATTCCAGCTTGGGCAGCTTTTGCTACCGCCGATGGTGCCTGCGCTGACATTGCCGCCAGTCGACGTCAGGCTGCCGCTGGCATCCACCCGTGAGAGCGTGCCGTAGGTGATTGAGACATTACCTTGTGAGGTGACGCTGCCAGCGCCTGCGCCGGTCATCGTGACATCGCTCAGCGCGTAGATCGCCGCATTTGGGCCGCCGTTGTATTGCACCCAGGCATTGCTCTTGATCTCACTGGCACTCGCCGAGCTGGTCCAGCTCACATAGCCTTCGGCCAATACCGTGTCGGCGCGGGCGCTGCCGCCAGAGAGTGTGACATTGCCTTGGCTCTCTATGGACGTCGCTGAACTGCTGCCACCGGAAAGTAGAACATCACCATTGGCGCGAATGGTTCCCGCCTTGGTTCCGCCGCTCAGCGTGACATCGCCCATGGCGGTAATCACGTCGACATTGGCTGAGCCTGACAAGGTGACATTGCCATTTGAATGGATACGCTCAACGCTGATGCCGGAGCTTATATTGATATCGCCGGTGGCCTGAATAGTCTGTACGCCGCTGACCGAACCGCTCAGGTTCACCTCGCCGTCGACATTCATGACAACGTTTTCGCCACCTTTGACGGTGATGTTGCCGCTGACATTCAGGTCGCTGTAGATATTGATGTCACCCAGCAGCGCTTGAGAGCCTGAGCTGCCAGGTTCTACTTCGAAGGTGACCACTAATGTCGATGTGGTTTGCGCCGCGCTGCCGCTGGCAGCGATACCGGTAATAGAAACGGGGATCTGGTATGCACCGGCGTTTTCGATTACCGGGCCGGCAATCTCGGCCTGCAGATTGTCGACGCCAGTAATGGCCAGCTCGCCGCCGAGTGTTGCCAGTGTTTCGCCATCCAGCCCTGCCAGATAACTGCGAATATATTCAACACCGCCCCACGCGCGCTGCTGAGCTTGCGTCGAGGCATGCACGGCGAGAGTTTTGTCCTGTGCACCGCGAACGCTGTACATCACGCTGGCCACAACCACGGTCAGCGCCAGCCCGGTCAGCAGCATCAGCAAAATAGTCGCCACGCCGCGCTGACGTTTCAGGCTTGAGTGATCACGCGAAAAACTGTTCATTTAACAACCTGAGACTGTGAAATTCCGGGTAAGCAAATATCGGCAATCTGGCGTGCGTGCTTGGTTTCGGCGGAGTCAGCAAAGGTGCTGGTTCCGGCGCTCAGAGAAACCAGAACCGCACTGGCGCTGGTGCTTTTTCCATACGGCCAACAGGTGGCAAGCGCGGCACTCATGGCAACGGCTTGCTCGTCATTGAGCGTGTTTTCAGCGATCAGCTGAACGCCATTCCATGCGGCGCCTGAATAGGCGCTGGCAGCGCTGCATGGAGTCGGTTGGAGCAAGGTCAGGCCGCCATTTTGGGCGAGTAGACCAGAGCATCGGTAACCCGCGCCGGAGATGTCAGCGCCCCAGATAATGGCGTTGCCCTCGGAGCCTGGGCTGGCGCTGGTGATGGTCAGTTTGTTGCCGTTCAGATTGCCGTCAGCAGTAAGAGAAGCATTGGTCAGAATCACCAAGTCGTTATTGGCAGTTGCGCCTGGAATCGCAAAGCCAGCACCTTGCAGCTCCATCTCGGCTGTCAGCAATGCCGACGAAACCTGGCCATCCAGCGTGGAGCGCACAATGGAGTCCGCCGCGTTGTGGACCAGAGTTTTATACAGCGACATCATCCCTAAAATGGCGATGGATGAGATCAGCAGCCCGACCATCATGCTTATCAGGGTAAAACCAGCTGAGCGACGCATGTTATTCGCCTACCTTCAACACACCACCGAAGTAGTTGTTGGCGCTCGGTGGAGTGGCCAAAACTACCGCTTTGGGCGGATTGGCGATGGCGACACCTTGTACGGTGACCGTGGTGTTTGAGCACTGTACGTCCAGCGCCACATTGGTCTCATTTGGCGGTAGCAGGACAACTGCCTTACTGGCTTCAACGTCGCACAGGGAAGGCCCGTAACGCTGAAGCAGGCTGCGCATTTGGCTGATTGCCAAATTGCCGGCATTCGCTTGGCTGTGGCTGACTTCGACTTTGCTGGCGGAATAGACCAAGCCTAATCCCACGATGCCCATCAGCAAGGCGCCAATCAGGGCTTCAAGTAAAACATCACCGCGTTGGCGTGATTGTGGGATATGGCGAGCTGCCTTAAATGATCGGGACCTCGATAGCATCCTGACCTCCCGTAGAGACCGTGATGGAATTGGCTGCCGCCGTAGCGCAGCCAGACTGATTGACCGCAAGGCCGCGGTTATCCATGGCCAGGCATTGGAAATCCGCCCCGCCAACCTGCACGGCAACACCTTCAGGGACTTTCGCCGACCAGATTGAGTACGAGCTGTTGCTGGGTGAGCAACTGAATGTGCCGGCCTTGTCCTGGCGGACCAGCGAGAGCGTGTCGTTGCTCAGGCACAGTGCGGCGGCGGGGCTTTCAAGGCCGACACCACCCGGATTTCTGAGGGCCGTTGCCTTAGCCCGTGACACGCCCTGTTTGAGTAGGTTGGCGGTTTCAAGCTGGCGTGCGCTGCTGCTCCAACCCATTGTGAGTGGCACAGCGGCGAGCAGAATGACCGACATGACAGTAACCGTCACCATCAGCTCTACCAAGGTAAAGCCGCGTACTTTTACCATGATGTCACTCCGGGGCAGCCGCTGACCGTGCGAACATTTTGATTGTCGAGTGACATCACACAACTACTGAGATTGCCTGACTTACCTGTGGCGGTCAGCGTATAGGTCGTGGTTGTCGACTCGCTTGTGTAAGTGAAATCACTCTGAGCTGGCGCCCATCCTGTGAACAACGCTTTGGTTTGTGCGGTGCTGGTTGTTGTAGCTACCGGGTAGGCCAATTGGCGTTGAAAGGCGTTTTCGAAATTCAAGGCCAGGGCGGCAAGATCGGATTGAGCGGCGTTAGCCTTGCTCTTGGTGATGTAGGAGTCATACGCAGGAAGCGCGATAGCTGCCAAGATTCCGATGATTGCAATGCTGATAACGAGTTCAAGCAGGGTGAAGCCATTCCGCGTAAGTCTTTTCACGCGTGAATACCCTCCATGCAGAAAAATGTGAAGCAGTTCACATTACACAAAAAGCGCGGAAATTTCAAGAAAACGCCAAAATACAGGCGTCAACTAGGTGTGAAGTGAGAGGTGCGAGTGGTGTTGATCGTACTTCGTACGACCGAGCTTTATGGATCGTCGCACAAGGACGTTAAGCCTCCCTGTCATGCTGTCGAATGCTCAGTTTCACTCGATCCTGCGTTGCAGGGTATTGGGTGTGCGCGTTGCTACAGGCGCAGGATGATCTCCGTTGCTGTGCACGCACGGCGCATATGTGTGATTAAGAGGTCACCACTGGCCATCTAGTTCGCGGTGGGTGGCATCGCGCACGCTGCTTGGATAATCGCTGCTCATGTACCAGACAGCGGGATGGCTGGTGGCTGATAGTCCGCGCCGCGCCGGTGGCATATCGGTGCGCATCAGCAAAATCACGTCACTGCTCGCCCAGGCGTGCCGGTACCAATAGTGGTGGCCGCTGATGTCGAAGCCACGGCGCTGGTGGTCGTAGGACAAGTCCAGCACGTTGACGTTGTTCAGATGGTGGCTGTGAGTGAAGTTGTAGAGTGGCTGGCTCGCGCTGTCTGTACCCACACGCACACCACCCGGCATCAGCCAGTGGGCGTAACGCAGTGCATCGTCATTGTCGCTGGTGGTGATCAGCACCTGCTCGGCCATCAGGCTGACGCTGGGCAGGCGCTCTTCGAAGGTTTCTTCTGGCACGTCGGCAGCGGCAAACACAGTGGCGCCGATGCGAAAACGGGTTTGCAGTTGGGCGTGGTCCAGGCCCGGATAGTCCTGCTGCAACTCATAAAGCGCCTTTGAGAGCACGCGGCCCCCAGCGCTGTAGCCGATCAGATTGATGCGTTCAGCGGCCGTGTGAATTCCCAAAAACTGAATCAACCGTGCCAAGGCCGTGCTCGACTGCCTCGCCCGGTCTACATCAATGCCCAACAAGTAACTGGCGATGTTCTGATGGCTTGGCCACGAAAACGCAAGGCCGACGAAATCCCTGCCGGCAAAGTGATCCACCTCTGCGATCAGCTCACAGGCATTGGCAAAATCGACTTTGGTGCCGTGCACGTAAACGATGATTTCCTTGTCCTGCGCTTTTTCCAATTCCAGATTGATCGCGTCGGCGTAGGCCTGCAATGCGGGAGGCAGTGGCGCTGGCGGCGGCGCGTCCAACGCCATTTCCCCCTGCGTTACTACCTCCTTGAGTTGCAGCGGGATGTCGCTGGCACGCCTATCTGTTCGCGAGGCCAGATAAAGTTCGTCCCATGAGTCCTGGTCCGACCCCAGGCGCACAACAGCCTGGCCTACGTAGAGGCTGTTTGCGACCTCATTACCGTAACGGTCTTCTCCTTCGGGGGCGCGGTTGGTGGCAAAGAAAACGTCTATCGGTGGCTGCCGGGCACTGTCCTGCAAATGCGCGAATGGATCTATGGCACCGTCCAGATAAATAACCGGCGTGCTCATCAACGAAAGCGGTGTTGGGCTGCTGCAGCCTGCCAGAAGCCAACTCAGGGATAGCAGAGACCAGCATGTGGATAAACGCAAAATAGGTACCACCGGACAAGAAAAGGCAGGAGCCGCCGCGCACGATTAAATTGTTTGTGTGGAATTGCGGCTGCCATTGTTATTTCGACATCTAAACCAAGCATAGCCGAGCGGGAACTGAGGGTCTTCGGAGGGTGGCGCAGTTGAACCAAGCAATAGTCTATTGCTACTGAGCCGGAGATGGCACCGTGACTCAATAAGGAGCAGGCAATAAAAAGGCCCGGTATTCAACCGAGCCTTTTAATATGGCGCACCAGGCGGGATTCGAACCCACGACCCCTGCCTTCGGAGGCCAATGCGGTACAGGTATTTAGGTTGGCGGCAAAGGTTCAAAAATGCCTCTAAGTACCGTCCTGCAAGGCTTTGGCCTTATCTCGCTGCCTGCAGTTTATAGCTCTTAGCGGTATCTAAGGGTGGTTATCTCGGGCACAAAAAACGAAATGGGCCCCAGCGATTTTGACACCTAGCCAGCCCCTAGCTCGTCCTGCCGCCTTCTCACCGAACCTGAATTTCGACAAGCGGCTGGCGGCCTACGGGCAGCGACTTAGCCCAGCATGGTCATAGGTATTAACACCATCAGTAAGGCCTGCCGCTTTGGGCTTCCCCCGCGTCCACACAAACCCGTTTTGTTGCCCTCTGCTGTTGCTTTTACATATAAGCAACCCAGGAGTGCGCAGGCCCCAACGTTAGCGATGCTTTTCTGGTGGAAGACTCTACCCTCGCAGGGGCCAAGGCCGTGCAAGATGCGTCGAGGTTAGTGCGGCAGCTAGCTCACTCGTCCTTGGCGTTTATCTCGGCGGAGACCTTGCCAAACGACTCCCAGTGGCCAACCAGCTCATCCACGCGATCAGGAATGCGCGGTGACTTACTGAGCACCAGACAGCGGGTTGTACCCACGTACTCCTCAAGGAGGTAGAGCGTGTCCCCAACGTCGACGCCCATCTCCTGCAGAACGTCGTCGGGTAGGCGAATAGCACCGTCGCCTTCCCAGTCCTCAATCACTACATGATTCCGCATCGTGACCCCAGGAAACGGTTGAATGGGTGTCCGCAGGGGGAAGCAACGGCGAGCCGTTGCCAGCGAAGTCCCGCGGCACAGGCCGACAGAATAGCAAAAAGCTCCTGGGCTCAAAGCGCTGTAACGACGCCGCCTGTCATCTCTAGCCGCAGCTTCTGACATTTGAACTCGCCCCAGGCCTGCCAGCTACCACCGCCGTTGTTGAGCTGAAAATCCCGCAATACCACCGGGGAAATTCACTATCCCCATGCCACACTCAGCTAATCCACCAGCAGCTCACTGATAGGTTATCGAGACTTCGCTCTGTAGCCACCGTGGCTGCACTCGATTACCGCAGAATGTCGGTGGCAGTCCTGCAAAAACCACTGAGCCGCCACAAGCGCTCACTGGGACACCTTCGCCGAACTAGCCAAATACACCCTCGTGACGACAGAACCCTCCACCAAATCGCCAATATCCAACATGCGCCCCCGGAATAAATCGTTAAACCTCGACTGGCCTGGCCTTTCACTCACTCTATTCAAATGACACCGCCCCTGCGGACCATTAAACGGAGCCCACCCGCCAGGACAAATACGTATCATGAGGCAGCGGGTTAGCTTGGTAAGCTCGCTCTCAGACAACCTTTGTCGATGTGGCCGTCATGGAAGAAAGCGCGCAACAGCGTTCAGAACGCTATGTATCCGCCCGCAGCCAGCACCCCGCGTGGCTTTTGCTTGCCTCGCGGCGTGCTCCGCTCGTATTGGGCTGCCTGCGCACGCTGTTCGAGCGGGCGCATGATGGGATCCCCATGGAGGATGCGCTGCAAGCGCTGTCCGAAATGCTGGCTGCTTATGCCAGCCAGGAGCTTTACGAAATCGACCCGGATGCAACGCATCTCCAAGCAGGTCGTGAACTTCGTGAATGGATCAAGCGGCGTCTGGTCGTAGAACGAGAGGGTCGTATCTATGCAACCGACGCGTTGGAGTCCGCCATCCAGTTCGTCGATTCGCTGGATAGTCGGATCATGACTTCCACGGCATCTCGCCTTTCGGTGGTTCAGCGCGAGATCGAAAACCTGGAAACGGGTCTGAACCCCAGCCCAACTGGCCGTATTGCCAGCCTGCGCCGCCGAATCCAGGATTTGGAGCACGAGCTAGCGCAGGTAGAAGCTGGCCACGTCGTCGTGCTGGATGAAGCGCAGGCGATAGAGGGCATACGCGAGGTATATAACCTGGCCACCAGCCTGCGCGCAGACTTTCGACGAGTTGAAGACTCTTGGCGCGAGGCGGATCGCGCCCTTCGACACTCCATCATCAGCGAGCAGTCTCACCGTGGAGAAATCGTCGATCGGTTGTTGGACGGGCAAGATGCTCTACTCAACACTCCGGAGGGGCGTGTCTTCGAAAGTTTCCAGCAGCAACTGAGGCAGTCCGCTGAGCTGGAAACCATGCGTGAGCGCTTGCGCACCATCCTTCGTCATCCAGCGGTTCCAAAGGCGCTGAATCGTCCCCAGCAACGTGAGCTGCGCTGGCTGGCGTTACGCCTGGTTCGGGAGTCGCAGGCTGTGCTCCAAGCGCGCGCCCGAAGCGAGCGCGATGTTCGTGGCTTCATGAAGACGGGGCTGGCCGCCGAGCATCATCGCGTCGGACAGTTACTCAACGACTTCTTCAATCTAGCGCTCAGCGTCGACTGGCAACGCCAGTCAGAACGCCGTAAGCCTGCATGTTTACCACCAGTTGGCGTAGCCATTACCGGTGTCCCAGCAATCGAGCGTCTCCGCTTCAAGACTCTGGATGACGATGATACGGGCGAGCTGGATCTGAGTTTGAAGCCTGCGGGGTTGGAGCAGATTGATGATGACTTCTGGGATGCCTTCGACGGGCTGGATCGTGAAGCGCTGATTCATGACACCCTGGCTGTGCTGGTGGAGCAGGGTCGCCCCGTGAGTCTCGTGGAGCTTGCGTCTTTGCTTCCACCTGTTCACGACCTGGAAACCTTTGCGCTCTGGCTGGCGATGGCGCGCGAGGCAGGTATCGAGGTGCTGACAGAGGAGCGTCAGCTCGTGGAGCTAGTTGACGAGGATGAGCAACGCTGGCGCTTCAATCTGCCTTATGTCGGACTCGACCACGAGGCACTCAAGGACATCGATTGGGAGTTGTGAGCATGGCAGGGATCTTCGATCGAATTGCAGGCGCCTCTGGCACCGACGAAACGGAGCTGACGGTGGAGCCCATGGCGTTGGATGACGGCATGGATGATGAACAGCCTCTCATGAGCGCCGCTGTTCAGGTCGATGAGCGCCGGACGCCGCAACGGGTACGTGAGGCCGTACAGGAAATGCTCAAGTACGGGCTGCTGGAAGAAAGTCACAAGCCCAACCTGTATCGCTCAGCGCTTTCCAATATCGAGGCGGTCGACAGAATTCTGGAACCCCTCGACCTTGTCATGGGGGTCGACGAGGTTCGGGGGCTGGTGTTTGTTACCGTTCGCCAGGGCGAGGTAGCCGAGCAGGATGACTGGTCGCACCCCCTTGTGCGTCGGCAAAGGCTGAATCTGGAGCAGTCCCTGCTGATAGCCATTCTGCGACAGCATTTCATTGCGTACGAACAGGAGAGCGGTACGGGCGCCAGTCAGGCACTGGTAGCGGTTGATGAGCTGATTCCCCAATTGCAGGTTTACCTGGGCGAACTGGGCAGCGAGGCGAAGGAGCGCAACCGCATCATCACACTGCTGGATCAGCTCAAGGGGCATGGTCTGGTGTCGGCTCTGGACGCTCATGATCGCGTCATCATCCGCCCCATCATTACCCACTTGGCCAACCCGGAGAACCTGCAGGCACTCGTGGCTTGGCTGCGCGAGCAGGTGGAGGGCGCGGCTACGCCGGCTGCCGGTGCTGAGGAGGACGAGGCGTGAAGCAAGCACTACTCTGGCGTGACAGCGAGACCTTCATTCTCAGCAGCATCGAACTCTATAACTGGGGCGGCTTTCAGGGCTATCACCGTGCCGAGATCGATCCTTCCGGCACCGCCGTGATCGGCCCGACGGGGAGCGGTAAAACGACGCTGGTGGATGCTCTGATGACCTTGCTGTGCGCCAACCCGCGCTACAACCTGGCCTCCACGGGTGGACATGAAAGTGACCGGGATCTGGTGTCCTATGTGCGCGGCGTCACCGGCCCTGGGGACGGAGGTGTAGAGCAATCTCATGTCGCTCGCCAGGGTAGGACGGTAACCGCCATTGCAGCCACGCTCGAGCGTGACGGTACGCAGGTTCGGCTGGGCGCTGTGCTCTGGTTCGAGGGCACAAGCTCCTCGGCGTCCGATCTGAAAAAACTTTGGCTGTTAAGCGAGTCCCCCGAGCAGACTCTGGAGTATTGGCTCAGCCAGCATCACTCAGGCGGCATGCGGGCTCTGCGTCAGATGGAGAAGGATGGGACTGGTATCTGGCCTTATCCGAGCAAGAAAGCTTTCTTGGCCAGGCTCAGGGATTACTTCGAGGTCGGTGAAAACGCCTTCACTTTGCTCAACCGCGCTGCCGGCCTGAAGCAGCTCAACAGTATTGATGAGATCTTTCGCGAGTTGGTGCTGGATGACCGCTCCGCCTTCGAGCGGGCTGCCGAGGTCGCCAGTAGCTTCGATGATCTAACTGACATCCACCGAGAGCTGGAAACCGCTAGAAAGCAGCAGCGCTCATTGCAACCGGTCGCCGATGGCTGGGAGCGTTACAGGGCCTTGCAAGAACAGCTGCAAGATAAACAAGCCCTCGAAGGCATCCTTCCAGTCTGGTTCGCCGAGCAGGGGTATCGCCTATGGTTGGCTGAAACCAACAGGCTTGAGACGGAGTACAAACAGGCCGAACTGGATCAGGAGCAATGCAGGAGTCAGCTTGAGATCCAAAAGGGTGTGGTCGATCAACATCGCCAGAGCTACCTGCGAGTAGGTGGCGCAGGGATAGATCAATTACGCGGGCGCATTGCTGATTGGGTCCGCGAATGCGATAAGCGACGCCTGAAAGCCGAGCAATACCAACGCTTGGCCAAGGGGCTTGGACTAGCGGATGAGTTATCGGCCGCTGCTCTCAAGGAGAATCAGCAGCAGATCGCGGCACGCCTGGAAATACTGACCCAGCAAATTACTGACACGCGTCAAAAGGCGTTCGATGCAGGTCTCGTTCAGCAGGAACTCAATGGCCGCCTGCAGCTCTTACAGCAGGATCGTGCTGAGGTTGAGAGACGGCCAGGCTCGAACCTGCCCGGGCATTTTCATGCTTTTCGAGGTGATCTGGCGCAGGAGCTTGGCGTCGATGAGTTGGCCTTGCCTTTCGTTGCCGAGCTGGTGCAGGTCAAGCCCGAGGAACTGACCTGGCGGGGTGCCATCGAGCGGGCAATCGGTAGCCACCGGCTCCGTATCCTGGTGCCGCAGGGCTCATCCCAGAACGCACTGCGTTGGGTGAACCAACGGCATAACCGCTTGCATGTGCGCTTGTTGGAGGTAAAGGAGACGTCGTCGCGCCCTGTGTTCTTCGACGATGGGTTTACCCGCAAGCTGAGCTTTAAGGAGCATCCGTACCGAGAAGCTGTAAAGGCACTACTGGCGGACAATGACCGCCACTGCGTCGAAAGCACGGAGCAATTGCGTCATACCCCTCACGCCATGACAGCCCAGGGGCTGATGTCGGGTAAAGAACGCTTCTTCGACAAGCAGGACCAGAAGCGCCTGGATGAGGACTGGCTTACCGGCTTCGATAACCGCGACCGTCTGGCCTTCTTGGCTGAGCAGATTCGCGAGGTCAATGAACAGCTCGCGCCTGCCAAGCTGGCCCTGGATTCTGCCCAAGGCGATGTACGTCAGTTGGAGAATCAAGCTTCGCTGCTGCAACGCGTCGAAGAGCTGCAATTCGAGGATATTGATCTGCCGGGCGCCGAGCGTCAGCTGCAGTCGCTGCGTACACAGCTAGACACCCTGACGCGCCCCGACTCCGACCTTGCCATGATCAAGGCCGAACTGGATCAAGCCGAGGCGCTGCTGGACTCTCAGGATCAACAGTTGCAACGACTGATCGAGCAGTGCGTGCAGTTGAGAACTCAGTTCGAGCAGGCCGCATCCGCTACCCGTAAGGCCTATCGTGGTGCCGAAAAAGGGCTGAACGATACGCAGCGTGAACTGGCGCAAACGCATTTCCCGACCCTGACGGCAGATGACCTCGGCGATATTGTCGAGCTGGAGCGCCAGCATACGCGTGAGCTGCAAGGGCAGCTCAAAGCGCTCGGCGATAAACTCGGCGATCAGAAAACAGAGCTAGCCAAACGTATGTCCGACGCTCTGAAGGTGGACACCGGGGCGCTTGCGGAGGTCGGGCGAGAACTGGTGGACGTACCCAGGTATCTGGAACGTCTTCGCGTGCTGACCGAGGAAGCCCTGCCCGAGAAACTCAAGCGCTTCCTGGAATACCTCAATCGTTCCTCGGATGACGGCGTCACCCAGTTGCTCAGCTATATCGACCATGAAGTCTCGATGATTGAGGAGCGCCTGGATGACCTGAACAGTACGATGCAGCGTGTCGACTTTCAGCCCGGACGCTATCTGCGCTTGGTCGCGAAAAAGGTCATCCATGAAAGCCTTCGCACCTTGCAACACGCTCAGCGCCAATTGAACTCGGCGCGTTTCATCGATGATGAAGGCGAGAGCCATTACAAGGCATTGCAGGAGCTCGTTGGGCTGCTTAAAGACGCCTGCGAACACAGCAGAAATCAGGGAGCCAAGGCACTTCTGGATCCGCGCTTCCGCCTGGAGTTCGCGGTATCGGTGATTGATCGCGAAAGCAGGAATGTCATCGAGACCCGAACAGGTTCTCAGGGCGGTAGTGGTGGCGAGAAGGAGATCATCGCCTCCTATGTGCTGACCGCGTCCCTCAGCTATGCGCTCTGTCCCGACGGCAGCAGCCGGCCGTTATTCGGCACCATCGTGCTCGACGAGGCGTTTTCGCGCAGCTCCCATGCGGTTGCCGGTCGGATCATAGCGGCGCTGAGGGAGTTCGGCCTGCACGCTGTCTTCATCACGCCCAACAAGGAAATGCGCCTGTTGCGCCATCATACGCGTTCGGCAGTCGTCGTTCATCGGCGCGGCGTGGAATCCAGTCTGGTTTCCCTGAGCTGGGAGGCGTTGGATGAGCATCATCAACAGCGCATCAAGGCCATGTATGAAGTCGCCCACTGAAATCGGCCGCAACCTGGCCAGGCAGTGGCAGCGCTCCAGCGTCCGCCTGGCGCGCTTGCTCAATCCCGATAGCTGGCCGCAAAGCCTCAACATCGGCAAGCCTTCGGCACGCCTGTTCGCTGACAACATTCAGGCAGTGCTCCGCCATGTGGAGAACTGGCGGAGCGTGAAGGTGGGTAAGGTCGACTGGGAACCTGTCAGCTACCGAGCTGGGCTGGACCCCATTCCCCTGCCGACGCGCTGGCATCTGCGCACCCCCTCCGAATGGATTGCCGCGACCAATGATCCGAGGATCTGCGAGGAATACGCTCAACTCGAGTATCTGGTCGAGCAGGTCGACAGTACCTTCCATGCGCTGCTGGTAGCGCAACGCAGTCTGTGGCTGGCGAAGCCGTCTGAAGAAGTCGTAGCCACGGCGCAACTCGCCACCCGGTTGTCGTCAGGCTGTGCCCGAGGCCGTCCACTGCGCCTGCTTGCAGAGCACGGCGTAGACACCAAGTTTTTTGAGCGCAACGCCAGCTTGCTGACCAAACTGCTCGATGAGCGCTTCGAAGGCGCGGCGTCCGAGCAAGGCCTGACAACTTTTCTGGACGCCTTTGAAGAAACCAGTCACTGGGTTCTGGTCGTTCCTCTTCAGCCTGAGCTGTTGCCCTTCAAGCGGCTTAGGCTCACTACTGCGGAACTGGCCGAGACCGCACTTCCCGGTTCACGATTGCTCGTGGTGGAAAATGAGCAATGCATTCACTTGCTGCCTGAAACCTTACCGGACACCTTGGCTGTACTGGGCTCAGGGCTCGATCTGCAGTGGTTGGCGTCTGCGCAACTGACCGGGAAACAGATCGCATACTGGGGCGACATGGATACCTGGGGCCTGCTGATGCTTGGGCGAGCGAGACTCCATCAACCAGCAGTCGAAGCACTATTGATGGAGCAAGAGCTGTTTGAACAGCACTCACCGGTGAGCGCAGTCGTCGAGCCGACCAAAGCTCAGGAGTCGGCCCCACCTGGTTTGCTGGCTGACGAAGCGGACTTCTATCGGTATCTGCTGGTGCAAGAACGAGGACGACTTGAGCAGGAGTACCTGCCAAAGGAACAAGTTGAGCGCGCTATCGAGCAGTGGGCTCGAAAGATCCCTGTATAGAGCGGCTGGCGGTGGGCTCAATAGCCCTGTAATCCTGAGACCGCCTACCCTTAAACCAAAGTCTTCAGATATGCCTTCTCTGACATTTCCAACGTTGATCGCTTTAGGCGGCCGGTTTTCAGCGTTAGTCTGCAACGAGTCTTTCCACCTCGTCGACGATCTCAGCTGCGGTGCAGCCCAGGGGGTTAGCTAGCTTGATCAGGGTGGTGATCGTTGGCTGGTTGATGCCCCGTTCCATCAGGCTGACGTAGTTACGCTGCAATTCCGCCTCATGGGCCAATTGCTCCTGGGTGAATCCTGCTTCGACACGCCGTCTGCGCAGGACCTTTCCGAACGCCAATCCGACTTCCACAGATGACTCCCCAAAAGGGAGGACTATCTGGGCGGCGTCATCTCTGGTCTTCACAGTATATTGTGAATTTGGTAAAACGTGACCTCATGGCATGACGTCACCCCAGCGAATTGCAGGGCTGCCTTCCTACATGCCGTCTTCGTAATCGGCTGTAACTCAGTGCAAACGATTAATTTCCGATAAATAAGCAGTTAAATAGAAGGATGTTAAAAGTATATGAGGATTATTGGCATAGCTGCTTATGTGTCATTTGCATTTTTTTTGCAATCAGTAGCCTTCGCTGGCGAAACTGGAGTTCAGCAACTTGTTAAAAGATGCGAGGCTGCTTCCAAGGCTCGTGGGTCCTCACCTGCGCTCTGTTCGTGCACGTTGGAAAGAATGCAGGAGTATGGGTTCACTGATTCGGAGATTGTTAATTTTTCTCGACGAGACTTTAAGCCAAAGGATCTACATGAAACTGAACGCCATATGGACTACAGCATTAAGATTCGATTAATAGCAGGGCAATGCGGCTGATTAGCTTTCCCACAGTCGTCAGTCTAGTCGTACGTCATTGATTATGTGATTTACCGTAAAGGATTTTATGCGGAACTTTTCTAGGTTTGTTTCATTAGCTGTTGCCGCTGACCGAAAACTGACCCAGTAGAGGCTGTTCTGCCGACTGAAAACTGACCCAGGTGTTCAACTGCTTCTGCTCAATTTTTGAGCAGGAGAACACAGGGTGATCAGTATGGAAATGATGGGCAAAATCCGCCGGATGTATTTCCGCGACAAGCTGTCGCTGCATGAGATAGCCAAGCGCACCGGGTTGGCGCGCAACACGATTCGCAAGTGGGTCAGAGCACCTGAGGCCAAGCCGCCGGTCTACCAACGCCGCGCGATCTTCAACAAACTCAGCCCTTTTCACGCCACGCTGGAGCAGGCGCTAAAAGCCGATTCGCTGCGGCCCAAGCAACAGCGGCGCAGTGCCAAGGCGCTGTTGGCGCAAATCAAAGCCGAAGGTTATGACGGTGGCTACAGCCAGCTCACCGCGTTTATCCGTGCCTGGCGAGGGGGACAGGGCAAGGCGTCGCAGGCCTTTGTGCCGCTGACCTTTGCTCTTGGCGAGGCGTTTCAGTTTGACTGGAGCGAGGAAGGCTTGCTGGTCGGCGGCATTTACCGGCGTATGCAGGTGGCACATCTGAAGCTGTGTGCCAGCCGTGCGTTCTGGCTTGTGGCGTATCCGAGCCAGGGCCATGAGATGTTATTTGACGCCCATACACGCTCGTTCGGCTCCTTGGGCGGCGTGCCGCGCCAGGGCATCTACGACAACATGAAGACGGCCGTCGACAAGGTCAATAAGGGCAAAGGCCGGACGGTGAATGCGCGCTTTGCGGTGATGTGCGCGCATTACCTGTTCGATCCGGACTTCTGCAACGTCGCCGCTGGTTGGGAAAAGGGCATCGTTGAAAAGAACGTGCAAGACAGCCGTAGGCGCATCTGGCTAGACGCCCAGGACTGTCATTTTCACTCCTTCGAGGAACTCAATGCCTGGCTGGGCCAGCGCTGCCGCGCGCTTTGGAACGAGCTGACGCACCCTCAATACAGCGGGCTGAGTGTAGCCGAAGTGCTGGAGTTGGAGCGCGCTGAACTGATGCCTGTGCCAGCGCCATTCGACGGTTACGTCGAGCGGCCTGCGCGGGTCTCCAGCACCTGCCTGGTCAGCGTCGGGCGCAACCGCTACTCGGTGCCATGTGAGTACGCGGGTAAGTGGGTCAGCAGCCGTTTGTATCCGACGCGAATCGAGGTGGTGGCCGATGATGCGCTGATTGCCAGCCATGTCCGCTTGCTGGATCGCGACCAGGTCAGCTATGACTGGCAGCACTACCTCCCGCTGATCGAACGCAAGCCCGGTGCGCTGCGCAACGGAGCGCCCTTTGCTGATCTGCCAGCACCGCTGCGTCAGCTTAAGCACGGTCTGGGGCGTCATGCCGGCGGTGACCGGATCATGGCGCAAGTCCTGGCTGCCGTACCGGTCGCCGGACTCGATGCCGTGCTGGTAGCCGTTGAGCTGGTACTGGAGAGCGGCAGCCTGAGCGCCGAACACATCCTCAATGTCGTGGCACGGCTGACAGCATCCGAACCACCACCCAGCGTCGAAACCCACTTGTCGCTCAAGGAAGCCCCCGTCGCTAACACGGCGCGCTACGACCGCCTGCGTGGCCAGGCCGAGGAGGTCGGTCATGCGTGATTTGATGGCGGAACTCAGGAGCTGCGCCTGCACGGCATGGCCACGGCCTGGGCGGAGTTAACTGCACAGGGTGAGTCGAACACAGCCTCGTCCAAGTGGCTGCTCGAACACCTGCTGGAACAAGAGCACACAGATCGCGCCATGCGCTCGGTGAGCCACCAGATGAACATGGCCAAGCTGCCGATGCACCGCGATCTGGCCGGCTTCGACTTCAGCGCCTCCAGCGCCGACGCTCGCTTGATCAGCGAGCTGGCCAATCTGAGCTTTACCGACACCGCGCAGAACGTGGTGCTGATCGGCGGCCCAGGCACCGGCAAAACCCACCTGGCCACCGCACTGGCCGTGTCCGGCATCACCCGGCATGGCAAGCGCGTGCGCTTCTACTCCACGGTCGATCTGGTCAATCTTCTGGAGCGCGAAAAACACGACGGCAAAGCCGGGCGGATCGCCCAGGCACTGCTACGCATGGATCTGGTCATCCTCGACGAGCTGGGGTATCTGCCCTTCAGTCAGGCCGGTGGCGCGCTGTTATTTCACCTGCTGTCCAAGCTGTACGAGCACACCAGCGTGGTGATCACCACCAACCTGAGCTTTGCCGAATGGTCGAGCGTGTTCGGCGACGCCAAGATGACCACAGCCTTGCTGGATCGGCTTACGCACCACTGCCACATCGTCGAAACCGGTAACGAGTCCTATCGCCTGCAACACAGCAGCTTGGCGGCCCAGGCCAAGATCAAATCACGGGAGCGAAAGCGTAAGGGCGGCCAGGAACCGGAGGACGATGAGCCGTTCTGATTTCATGGTGACGATGGCCTGCTGCATGGCTGCATGTGGCAGGTCTTCAACAGCTGAACTGGGCTAACGAAGGAGTGGGTTCAAAAGCAGCTGCGCTGGTAGACTTATCCACAGTTGCTGGTAACAAAATCAGCAATCCGCCCTGGGTCAAATTTCAATCGGCAGGGTGGGTCAATTTTCCATCAGCGCCAACACACCGTGAGCTCTCGCCTGAGATTGGTATGCGTTTGACGCCATCCAAGCTCACTTCTGCAGCGCTTGAGGCTCGTCTTGCCGGTCTTAATGTCGGTGTGGATGGTGTTGCCCAACTCTATCTGTCCCGTGCAGATATGCAGGGGCCGGTTTATTCAGTGCCAGTGAGAACCTGGGCACCTAAAGGCTCTCTTCAGTCAACTGCATGGGAGATCCGTCAGGGTGTCGACAAGGCTGCAATCCGGTTCGAATCAGGCGGTAATGCGTGCTCGATTTTGACTTCCGAAAGCCTGGTCAAACCCAAAAACGTGCTTCAAGAACCTACCTGCTTGATTGAGTGGTCTGCCCATCCTGAAGAGTGGCGCAACACTGGCAATAGCACGTTGCTGTCGATGGAAGCCATGGGCAAGACTGTTGGCCTTCATCCAGTGAAGGCAAGCGCCTTTGTGTTTGACCCTCAGGGTGGCAAGCATTGGATTGCTGATTTCGATCACAATCTGACAGTGACATCTGCAGCAGATACTTTCGCTTTCGGCCTCCAGCCGGCCCCCGCACAGACATATCAGTCTGTGCAGAATCTGGCGCTGGTTTTGCGGCAGAGCGGCGGCACTGCTTGCGACCTGACTACCACCCAGACCATTGCTCAGAACGCGGCCAAGCAGTGGCCAAATAAGCCCATGTGCTTCATCCGCTGGACGAGCATGCCGGAAGGTATGGAGCAATCCCGTTCCTGGCATGTTCCGCAGGCTGTAGGTGCGCCGACTGTTCTGGGTTCTCAGTCGATTTCGTGGAAGGCCTCGGTGTTTACGCCTGCAGGTGATGAGGTCGATTTGTCGATTGGTTCGCATGAGCTTGAGGTGATCGAGCCACCGGCAATCGAGATTGAGCTGCCTACGACTAACCGTGTTGGCGAAGATATCTACTCGGTATCGCAGCTGGGCGGCTACGTTGGCAATGTGACGTTGAATGCTCTGGCGGCTGACATCGATCTGTCGGTGAGTCGCGACAACAACGAAATCGAAAACCGCACGATCCCAAGCTACGGCCGCACTCAGCGCATAAGCCGTTACGTGGAAGGTGATGAGCGTCCGCTTTGGAGTGAAACGCCGTATCGCTTCACTGCGCGTTACGCCAAGCTTCCTGCTTTGGAGACATCCAAGGAAATGACGCTGCTGGCGGTGCCGCACGAGAAGATCCTGCCGGTCATCATGAATGATGAGCGCCGCGTGATTGATACCACTTCGCTGCCGGTGAACGTTCAAATTCTGGACACTCGTTTCCCTGAGGACGGCTACAACCTCTCGAAAATGGGTGACTGGGACGTGCGCCTGCTGATGAGTACAGCGGGTGTTACTTACGAGCCGATCAGCGATTGGGAGCCGATCAGCGAAGATGGCCTTGCCAGCTTCGAAATGGATCTGGCGTTGCTGACCAACAAGATGGTGCGTGTGGTAGCCGAGGCCCGTGTGCGGTCTCCGGTTCCGGGCTACGAGTCCATCCGCAAGTCGAGCTTCCCGATGTCCCTGACAGTGCTCAACGGTGAACCGTTGGACGGCATGATTCAGGCGCTGCGCGTAATTGGTCCGGCCCCGCTGCGCAGCACCTTCTACGCCATGACGGTCAACCGCTTCGAGACCAGTGATCTGGGCGATGTGCGCTGGGAAATGAGCAAGGACGGTGGTGGAACCTGGGAGACAGTCGAAAACACAGGTCAGCTCTCCCAGCGCCTGACCATGGTATTTGCCAAGGGCACTTACTTGCTGCGGGCCGAAATGACCAACCGCCACTCCGGCGAGAAGTCGTTCACCCCGAACATCGAGGTGATCGCATACGAAGTCCCTGCTGCCAGGCTGAAAGGCCCGGCCAACGTCTTCATTACGGACACAGGGCGTTTTGTCCTGACCGATATGGCAGGCAACGACCTCGATACCACAGGTATGGTCGTTGAGTGGTCAGAAGACCGGGGGAAAACCTGGGTGGAAGGCACGGGTACTTATGAAGTAACCCGAGATGCTGCTGAGCGTGTGTACCTGATGGCTCGCGTGAAGTTTGCGGATTCGCCGGATGATAAGCGCGTGTATCGCAATCTGCGTGCTGGTGTTGCATTCCGCGATGTACGCCCGCCGCGTGTGCAGCTGATTGGCCCGCGTCGTCCTGAGGTCGGCAAGGAGGCTATCTGGAAGGCGAACATGATGATGCCTTATCCGAAAATGGATCTGACCATGGATGGCTACTTCATCCTGCCAAACGGTGAAGAGATTCATGAGCGGGAAGTGGCTTACACGCCGACCATGGATGATTTCACCGAGGAGAAGAGCTACATCGGTTTTGAGGCGTGGATCAACGGGTATGAGGACAAGGGCGGCAAGGGCCTGACCCAGCACCGCTTGCTGTTCTGGTCGTATGACTGGCCGGAATGGTCGATCCAGGCGAAAACCTCAGCGGTTTATTCGCCGGCCGACCTGACCATGCAGACCCGCTCGCTTGGGCTGTTCCGTGAGTTTGAAGGCTTGACCATGGATTGGGATATCCCGCCGTATTCAGGGATGGAGATCGTCAAGGACACGGCGCAAAACTCCCGGATTCTGCGCATTACCGAGGCGGGCACTTACACATTCGGGGTGCATGTCAGTGATGCGCGGGGCAACTACAGCTATGCAGAGACTGAGCTGACCTTCATGGAGCCGATCCCGTATGACGTAACCCTGTCCTGGAGCGGCGACAATCCTGCATTGCGTGCTCCGCTGGGCGTGCTGATCCGGCCGACTATTACAGGCGGGCATCCTAAGGACCGTATCGAAACCCGGACGTACAGCCTAAACGGAGAGCCGTTGGCCAACTCCGGTGACTACGGCCGTGCCGTACTCGACAAAGGCGAGCACACTGTACGCCTGGATATTGCTTCGCAGATGGGGCACACGGCCTATGGTGAGGTAGCAATCCAAGTCGAGGAGAACACGGCGCCGGTTTGCACCATAGAGGTCACTGAGGGCCGCACGAGTTGGCTGGCACGCTCGGGCTGTTCCGATGAGGACGGCCGAGTGGTTCGCCACCTGTGGTTCATCGACGGTGTTCAGCAGGCGATCACGTCCAGCTCGATATCCGTGCCGATGTGGCGCTACCCGAACGGTGAGCCGGTCATCACGCTTGTAGGTGTTGATGACTCAGGCGCTGAGTCTGATCCGGTCGCCAACTACTGACTTTCAACCAACCACTAAGGGGCCTCGCGGCTAATGCCAGTCAGTTAAGCGCTACAGCTTGACCTTCTGCGTGCTGAAACGAAAATCCGATGCTTGTTTTGAGCATCGGATTTTTTATGCGACTTTCCCGCGCCTTGGCACTGACTCACGAAGCGGCTTCTGCCACCCACTCCCTTGACGAGCTGGGGGCGCTGCTTGATCCAGACCTAGTTAGCACCGCACTGGAAACGGCGGGAGTGGCGACCCTGCGTAAGCGACGTCTCCCTCTTGAAGCCATGATCTGGTGCGTGATCGCCATGGCGTTGTTTCGCCGGATGTCGGCCTGGGATGCCGCGAGCCGTATGGGCATCATGCTGCCTGGGCAGAAGCCATTGGTAGCACCCAGTGCAATCGTGCAAGGTCGCCAGCGTTTGGGCAGCGCTGCGGTGCGAGAAGTCTTTTCCCTGACTCAACAACGCTGGCATGCCAGCGCCAATCACCCCACTTGGGCCGGTTTGCGCCTGCTCAGTGTCGATGGCGTGGTCTGGCGCACGCCGGATACGGACGACAACCGCAAGCACTATGGCAGCGCCAGTAATCAGCATGGCGATACCGGCTATCCCCAGGTTCGCATGGTCTGCCAGATGGAGCTGACCAGCCACATGCTGGTGAATAGTGCTTTTGCCGGCTACCACAGCAACGAGATGAAACTGGCCGAACAACTGATCGACAGTACACCCGATCACTCGCTGACCTTGTTCGACCGTGGCTTCTATTCACTGGGGTTACTTTATCGCTGGCAACAGACAGGCACTCAGCGCCATTGGTTACTGCCGCTGCGCAAGGATGCTCAATACGAGGTGCTGCGTAAGTTAGGGCGCCACGATGCCATCGTCTCGCTAAAGACCTCGCCGCAGGCGCGTAAACAATGGCCCGACCTGCCAGACACGCTACAGGCTCGGTTATTAAGCAAGACCATCAAGGGCAAAGTGCGGCAGGTACTGACCTCAATGATCGATCCTCTGCGCTTCCCTCCAGACGAAATCGTGGATCTGTACAGCCAGCGTTGGGAAATCGAGCTGGGCTATCGAGAAATGAAGCAAGGCATGCTCGCGGGGCACTACACACTGCGTAGTAAAACGCCGGAGATGATTGAACAAGAACTGTGGGGCGTACTACTGGGGTACAACCTGCTGCGTTATCAAATGTTGGAAATGAGTCGCCACTGCCCTGGCATCTACCCCTGCGAAATGAGTTTTACCGCTTGCACCTGGGCGATTCTGGGCTTCTTGAACGGGGTCTCTTTGAATCATCCAGGCAACATCCCTCGCTACCTGGCCGAACTACAGGCCTCGGCCATGCACTACGTCCTACCTCATCGCCGTGAGGATCGCAGTTATCCGCGAGCGGTCAAACCCAAGCCGTCCAAGTATCCGACCAGAAATAAAAATGCCAGTCAGCTTAACTGACTGGCATTAGCCCGAGGGCCGCGTTTTTTCGTTCTGCGCAAAGGCTATCAGCCCTTGGCGCGCAGCTTCTCCGGGTTGATCAGGAAGCGGGCCAGGGCCGGCAGCAGCCAGATCGCACCGATCATGTTCCACAGGAACATGAAGGTCAGCATCAAGCCCATATCGGCCTGGAACTTGATCGCCGAGAAGATCCAGGTCGCCACGCCGATGGCCAGGCAGACGCCGGTGAACAGCACCGCCTTGCCGGTGGACTTGAGCGTCTCGTAGTAGGCGTCCTGCAGCGACAGCCCCTGACGCAGGTAGGTCTCCAGACGGCTGTAGATGTAGATGCCATAGTCGACACCGATACCCACACCCAGGGCGATCACCGGCAGGGTGGCCACCTTGACGCCGATGCCCATGAAGGCCATCAGCGCGTTACCCAGCACCGAGGTCAGCACCAGCGGCAGGATCACGCACAGGGTCGCAGCCAGCGAACGGAAGGTCAGCAGGCACATGATGCTCACCGCCGCGTAGACCGCGATCAGCATGGTGGTCTCGGACGCCGCGATCACCTCGTTGGTGGCCGCTTCGATACCCGCGTTACCGGCAGCCAGCACCACCTGCAGCTCGTCGGTGTTGTGCTGCGCGGCGAACTCTTCGGCGGCAGCCACGGCACGCGACAGGGTCTCGGCCTTGTGGTCCTCGAGGAAGATCAGCACCGGCGCTACCGAACAGTTGGCGTTGTACAGACCTTCGGCACGGGCGATGGAGTTGTTCAGCACGTCCTGGTTACGCGACAGCGTTTCCCATTTCAGGTTGCCCTCGTTCATGCCCTTGATCATCTGCTTGGACACGGTGACCATGGAGATGGCGGACTGCACACCCTCAGTGTTCTCCATCTTCCACATCAGCTCGTCCATGGCGGACAGTGCTTCATAGGTGGAGCAACCCTCGCTAGGCGTCTTGATCATCACCACCAGCACATCGGAGCTGGTCGAGTAATTGCGGATGACGAAGTCGTTGTCCAGGTTGTAGCGCGAATCTGGATGCAGTTCCGGCGCGCCCTGGTCGAGGTCGCCGATCTTCAGGTTCTGCCCGTACCAGACGCCGCCGGCCAGTGCCACCACGGCGATGACCACGGAAATCGGCGCAACCATCGGGTGAGCGAAGTTGGAAATTGCGCGCCAGATCGGGTGATCCTTGGCGGCTTCCTCACGGCTCTTCTTCACCGCACGCTTGCCGATGCCGATGTAGGAAATCAGTACCGGCAGCAGGATCAGGTTGGTCAGGATGATCACCGCCACGCCCATGGACGCACCGATGGCCAGTTCGCGGATCACACCGATATCGATCAGCAGCAGGGTGACGAAACCCACTGCGTCGGACAGCAGCGCCACCAGGCCGGGAATGAACAGCTGACGGAAGGCCATGCGCGCAGCGGAGAGCGCGTCGGTCGCCTCACCCGAGGCCATGGCGATGCCGTTGATCTTCTGCACCCCATGCGAGATACCGATGGCGAACACCAGGAACGGCACCAGCATCGAGTAGGGATCGAGACCGAAACCCAGGGTATGCAGCAGGCCGAGCTGCCAGATCACCGCGATCAGGGTGGTGATCACCACGACCAGGGTGCTCTTGAAGCAGTGGGTGAACCACAGCAGCAGAACGAAGGTGATGCCGATGGCGACAGCGAAGAACAGCGCCACGCCAACCAGGCCATCGATCAGGTCGCCGACCTTCTTGGCGAAGCCGATGATGTGCACCTTGACGTTGGGATTCTGCGCCTCGTACTTCTCGCGAATCTTCTCTTCCAGTTCGTGAGAGAAGCTCTGGTAATCCAGCTTGATCAGCTTGCTCTGATCATTTGGATCCGGATAGGACTCCAGCAATGGCACATCGACGATGCTGGACTTGAAGTTGTTCGCCACCAGGCGACCGATCTGGCCCGACTTGAGGATATTGCTGCGCAGGTCTTCGAGGCTGTCGGCAGAACCGTCGTAGGTCTGCGGGATCACCTCGCCACCGGCGAAACCTTCTTCGGTCACTTCGGTCCAGCGTACGCTGGGGCTCCATAGCGACTTGAGACCGGAACGGTCGACGCCGGGAATGTAGAACACCTCGTCGTGGATCTGACGCAGGGTCTCCATGTACTCCTTGCTGAAGATGTCGCCATCGGTGGCCTCCACCGCGATCCGCACGGTATTACCCAGGTTGGCCAGGTCGTTACGGTGCTCGAGCATCTTCTGGATGTAGGGGTGGCCCAGCGGAATCATTTTCTCGAAGCTGGTCTGCGGGCGTACCTGCGCAGCCTGATAGAACAGGAAGATGCTGATCAGCAGGCAGATCAGGATTACCGCCGGGCGGTTGTTGAAAATCAGCCGCTCAAGGAAGGAGGCAGGCTGTTGTTGGTGCTTGCTCATGCAAAGGCTCCCGGCTTGTTATTGTTGGCCCAGATCGGCGCCAGTCGAGGCGGCGAGGTGAACGCCGCCCTGCCCCACCAGGATCAGGTTGCCGTTATCCAGTGCAGTTACACCGGCCAGCGAAAGACGGTCAGGGCGGTTGATGAGACTGAACGTCTGGCCGTGATCAGTGCTGCGCAGCACGGTACCGCCATGCCCCACGACCGCGATGCTGCCGTCGCGCAGCAAGGTGCCATCGGCAAGGCCAAATTCCAGCGGGCCATTATTTGGCGTGTGGAGGGTGATCTGCTGCCAGCTGTCTCCGAAATCGGCGGAACGGAATAGATGACCCCGCAGGCCGTAAACCAGCAGCGTGCCGGCTTCGTCGGTGCCCAGCGCGCCGAACAACGAACCCTCGTAGGGTTTATTTTCGACGGTCTCCCAGGTTTCACCCCAGTCGCGCGAACGGAACATGCCACCCAGCTCGCCGACAATGAACAGACCAGCATCCTTCACCGCGGTGATGGCATTGAGATGATAGGCATCTTCATTATCGAGACGATCACTGACGTCTTCCCAGTTCTCACCGCCGTCGGTGGTTTCCAGCAGCGCACCATAGGCACCCACGGCGTAACCGGTCTCGAGATCCTTGAACCAGATATCCAGCAGCGGCGCTTCGCGCTCCAGATCTTCGAACTGTTTGGTCCAGGTCAGGCCGCCGTCGGTGGTGGCAAGAATCTGCGCATCGTGACCGACGACCCAGCCATGCTTGGCATCGACGAAAAACAGGGAGGTCAGCATCTGCCGGGTCGGCACCTTGGCCTGCTGCCAGCTTTGCCCCTGATCGTTGGAATAGAGAATGTGGCCGCGGTCGCCCACGGCGACCAGACGCTCGCCAGTGTTGACCACATCAAGCAGCAGGCTGTGTACGGCCTTGGGCGACTCGATGGCGTAACCGGCGTCAGCCGCAGCCGAGGTCTCAGCCTGCAAGGGTGCGGCAGCGAAAGCCAGAATGGAAAGCACACTGCACAGCGAGAGCGCTTTAGCCAGCGGCGAATGGACACGGAGCGCCGATTTGCGCGCCAGGTTGGGCGCCAAACCGGACTGGGTGCGCCGCATGACGGGCTCACTCATATACCTTCCCCCTTTCTTGTTATAGGCGGTACTGCTGATTAGCAGGCCGCTCATCCTAGCGAGCTTCGGAAAGCCCTGACAATTGGCGCGACGTTATGTTTTGTTAAGGCAGAACCCGCGTTATAGAAGCCTATTCGCCAAGCTGATACGAAAAGGCCGCTACTACCGTAGCGGCCTTCGCGTGAGGCTACACGACTATTATCGAGTGCCGCGGCGACGCAGGGCAGCCGGCTTGAAATAACCGTCGTCCGGAACCGCCTGGGTGAAGTCGATGGTGTTGCTCTCTTCGTTATCCAGGTTCTGCACGTGGTAACGACGCGCCTGCAGATCGTGGAACACGTCGAGCGCAGACCAGGTGGTCGGCAGGTCGTAGTAGTTCTTCAGATAGGCGATGGACACGCGCCACAGCTCACCACGACCGTCGTACTGATCCACTACCGCAGCCTGCCAGCTGTCCTCATCGAGGAACAGGGTACGCTTGGAGTAGATATGGCGGGCGCCGGATTTCAGCGTACCTTCCACCACCCAGACGCGGTGCAGCTCGTTGCGGGTCAGCGCCGGATTGAGGTGACCAACCTGCAGCAGATCCTTGTACTTAACCTCAGGGCTGGTGACCTGGTAGTTGTTGTACGGGATGTAGATTTCCTTCTTGCCTACCAGTTTCCAGTCATAGCGATCCGGGGCACCGTTGAACATGTCGGTGTCGTCGGCGGTACGCAGGCCATCGGCCTCGGCGATCGGGGTATCGTAGGCCAGGTTCGGCGCACGACGCACGCGGCGCTGGCCGGCGTTGTAATCCCAGGCCTGACGGGGCTCCTTGACCTGATCCAGGGTCTCGTGAACCAGTACCGCACCGCCGGCCAGACGCGCCGGGCTGGTGGTGAAGGCCAGGTAGTAGAACATGATGTTGTTCAGGTCGGCGAAGGAGCCGTTCTGCAGGTAGTACTTGAACAGCATTTCCTGCTGCGAGGTCACCAGCGAATAGGCGCCATTGCGCTGTACTGCCACTTCCGAGGGACGGCGCACGATGTAGGTGCCACGGTAACGGGCGATGTGGTTCCACAGCGCCTCGACACCGCTCTGCGGAATCGGGAACGGAATACCGCCGTAAGCGTCGATAAAGCCGTTACCACCATCGGCCAGCTTGGCGCTGGTGGCGTTCTTGATGCTGTTGTCATAGACCCACTGCGGCGCGGAGCCGGAGCGGCGGGTCTGGTAGACCGGCATCTGATAGGTTTCCGGATAAGCCTTGAACATGGCGATCTGACCCGGCGTCAGATTGGCCTCGTACTGGCTCAGGTTGGCCGCGGTGATGGTGAACAGCGGCTTGTCGTCCGGGAACGGATTGACGTGGTGCTGGCCCGAACGGGTGTAGCCAGCCGGCGCCTGGGTGATGCCGCCGGTCCAGGCCGGAATGGTGCCGGCAGCGTTGCCGGCTTTTTCGGCGCCGAAGGGGGTCAGGGTATCGCCAAGTTTTGCGGCTTCCTGCGGGGAAACGGCAGCCAGCGCGGAGCCGGCGGAAAATGCCAGCGCAACGGCTACGGCCATCAGCCTGTGCTTGTTCAGCATGGGTAATTCTCCATGAAGAGTCGTGACGGGCGCCCGCAAGCGCCCGGCGTTCTTTCCGATTTTGGTTATTAGAAGGAGTACTTGACGTTCAGACCGATGTTGTCGCGATCACGCGCAACGTTGTTCTGGCCAGCGCCATAGAACTCGGTGTACTGAATCTCGGCTTCCAGGCTATTCAGGTAGCTGGCGCGCATACCGACGGTGTAGGCCTTGCGACCTTCGATGAAGTTGCCGGTCTGGTGCGAGTTGCCTTCGAAGTCGTGCTTGAACACGGCGAAGGGCGACAGGTTTACGCCAGCGTAAACGTCGTTCCAGGTGCCCGACATCATCAGGGTGTAGCCGTAAGCGTTCTTGTTGATCTGGTCGTCGCGGTCGTAACCGGAGGCGTAGGACCCGTCCCGACGGCCAGAGTAGTAACGCGTATTACCCTGGAAGTCCGTGTATTTCAGGCTGCTGCCACGAATATGCTCAGAAGCCAACTCGGCGATCCCAAACAGCGAATCGAAACCCAAAGAGGGCCCGAAGTTATAGATCGTACCCAAAGACGTATTAAAGGCCTCGACACGCTCATAGTTACTGATAGAGCGATTAGCCAAACTGAATGTCTGCCCACCTACCTGAACCTGCTGCCCCTGAGCAATCTCAGGGGCCTGCTTAAGCACTTGCTCCAAGAGATCATTGGTCGTCGCGATACCGATTGGCAGGTTGGGACGATAGGAAAATTCGCCGAATACCGACGCATTGCCCACGGTGGTGTTGAAGCTCAGACCCATCATTCGAATGTCTTCAGCGTACTGACGGCTTGCCTGGATCTGATTAGCTACGTCAACCGAGACCAAACCGCCAGCAATCTGCTGCGCAAGTGCAGGATCACCGCCAGCCGCCCCCTGCACCGGAGCACTGGCGACCAAATCACCAAACTGCGCAGGAGTTAGCCCAGCATAAGCCCCATCAAGCTGAGCGTAGATCGCAGGCTCTTTGGCATGGTAGTTGACAAAATAAAAACCAAATTCCGTCGAATTCAGCTCTTCCGCTATATAACGAAACGCCACACCAAATTGCCCATCATTCTTGGCGTTAAGGTCGCTCTTGATAGAGGCGACCTTGTAAGCGTCAGACGTGGCAAATGAACTCCCATTCAGCCCATAAGCAGGGTTCAATACGGAGGCTTGATAAAGCGAAAGACCACCGAGCAGCGGGTTAGGTGTCAGGGCCCCAGCTAGCGCACCACTTTCGCTATAAGCGGTATGGCCGCCATCAGCGAACAAGTCGGTCTCCGAGAAATAAGTACCAACTGGATCAATCGCAGTCTCTTTCCAGTTGAACTGATAGAAGGTCTCCATCGAGAGGTTATCGGTCAGACCGATGCTGAAGCTAAGCGCCTCGACAGGCACCAGCACTTCTTTCAATTCAGAGCCTGGCAGGCGGAACTGCGCAGCATTCAGCGGGTTGGTGGTGTTGATACCGCCGTGATAAAAAATCCCTTCGCCCCAGTTGAATACCTGCTTGCCGAAGCGAGCCGTGACCGGCATCTCGGCCACATCCCAGTTGCCATAGACGTAAGCATCGAGAATCTGCGCATCACGCCCAGCCTTGTGTCGCGTTTCGCGCGTAAAGCTGTTGTCACGCGGATAATTCTGGCTCAGCTCATAGGCACCGGCACCGAGAAAATCATTGCGTTTATCCATAATCTGGGTGTCATAGAACGCGGTACCACGGATAAAGACGCCGTAGTTACGGTAAGACGCCTCGAGATCCGAGGTAATTTTGAACACTTCGGAAACCAGGCCGGTATCGAAGTTGCGATTACCGTCGTTGGTGTTGATGTCGTTGTTGCTCTTGTCCTGGCCCTGTACGCGCCACAGCTGGCCATAGGAGACAGTGGTATCGATGGAACCGGTGATTTCGTTATCGGCGAAGCTGAACTCCACCGCTTGAGCCTGGCCGGCGACCAGCAACGGCAGAACGCCAGCGAACGCAAAGCCGGCCTTGGCCGGGGCAAAACGTAGAACGGGCTTGCGGGACTTAATTTCCATCGAGACTCACTCCGTGGACAGATCATTCTTTTGGGCGATCCCGTAGCCGGGTCGCGAATTGCCGTACTGACGACGGCTTGTGTTTTTATTTTTTAGCGACATGTTCCAACGACCAGCGAGAGCTTGCACGCGGTCAAGTCCTGCTCAGTACTGCAACCATTGTGCCAATTCAAACAGTTGTATCAGCGCAAACAGGCTTGGAAGAGCTGTTGGCCAGTTTCTTTTCGTGACTGATCAGCCACTTACCACGCGCCTTGCGGCGCAGCAGTGGGATGAAGATCACCTCGCTGTCAAGCGACGAAGCCCGAACTTAAGTGTGCAAAGGCATAACGGACCGCATGCATATTTCATTGGGTAACAAAAAAGTGTTACCAACCAGAGGTCGGTAACACTTTTTTGTGGAGCAAAACCCGTTTCAGGCCTAAAGCCAACCAGTCAAGCGTCGACGTACCGAGTGTGTAGGAGCGGCGCCTCGCCGCGAACCTGAAAAGCTTCGCCCCGGGGCGGGGCTCCTACGAAACACAGCTTCCGCAGCCTTGCCTAAGCGGCATCAGCCTTAGGCCAGGCTCTTGCTCACCACTTCATAGACATCGCTGGACAGCTCACCGGAGGCGAGGATGCGCTCCAGCTCGGCCTTCATCAGTGCCTGACGCGCCGAACCGTATTTGCGCCAGCGGGTCAGCGGCGCCAGCAGGCGCGAAGCGATCTGCGGGTTGAGCTCATTGAGGGTGATCACCTGGTCGGCGAGAAAACGGTAGCCCGCCCCGTCGGCGCGGTGAAAGTTGATCAGGTTCTGGTTGGCGAAGGCTCCGATCAGCGCACGCACCTTGTTCGGATTCTTCAGGGTGAAGGCTTCGTGCTGCATCAGCGCGTGCACACGCTCCAGGCCTCCCGGCAGCGGGCAGCCGGCCTGCACGCTGAACCATTGATCCATGACCAGCGGGTTGTCCTTGAAGAAGTCGGCGAACATCGCCAGGGCCTTGCCCTGCTCTTCCTGGAACGGCGAGTTGACCAGCACGGCCAGCGCCGCAAGGCGCTCGGTCATGTTGTCGGCGTTGTCGAACTGGTCAACGCAGGCCGCCAGCACCTCGGGCTTCTCGCTGAGCATCAGATAGGACAGCGCGATGTTCTGCAGGCTGCGGCGAGCGAAGTGCGCTGCCTCGGCCACGTAAGGCGTGGCCTTGGAGACTTCACGGTTGGCCTGGTAGCGCGCCCACAGTGGAGCGAACAGCGCGTCGGCCAGCGCCTTGCGAGCGAACTCGCGCGCGGCGTGGATGGCCTCGACATCCGCCACCTCACTGATCTCGGTGAGATAGGCCTCGCCCGGCAGCGAGAGCATCTCGGCGACCATGGCCTGATCCAGCGACTCGTCTTCAAGCAGGGTGCGCAGCGCGGTGACCAGACGCTGATCCAGCACCAGGGCTTCGCCACGCTGGTGCTGGCCAATCAATTCCTGCAGTACCTGCACAGAAAGCTGCTGGCCGGCTTCCCAGCGGTTGAAGCCGTCGCTGTCGTGCTGCATGAGGAACATCAGTTGGTCACGGCTGTAGGGGAAGTGCAGCTTGACCGGCGCACTGAAGCCGCGCAGCAAGGAGGGCAGCGGCTTCTCGGCGACGGCTTCAAAGGTGAAGGTCTGCTCGGCTTCAGTCACCGACAAAACGCGACTGGTTCCCTGCGCCACGCTTTCGCCCTGCAGGCGCAGCGGCAGCTCAATGCCTTGGGTATCGAGCAGGCCGAGCGCCACGGGAATCACGAACGGCAGCTTTTCGCTCTGCCCCGGCGTCGCCGGGCAGCTCTGGCGGAAGGTCAGGCTATAGGTCTGCGCCGCCTCGTCATAGGCTTCGCTGACTTCCAGACGCGGCGTGCCGGCCTGGGTGTACCAGCGCTTGAACTGAGTCAGGTCGATGCCACTGGCATCTTCCATGGCCTTGACGAAATCGTCGCAGGTCACGGCCTGGCCGTCGTGACGCTCGAAGTACAGGTCCGAGCCCTTGCGGAATAGCTCCGGGCCGAGCAGGGTGTGGATCATGCGCAGCACTTCCGAACCCTTCTCGTAGATGGTCAAGGTGTAGAAGTTGGAGATTTCCATGTACGCGTCCGGGCGCACCGGGTGGTGGGGAAAAGCATTGATCTGCACAGCGAATTGCATTCCCTCCGAGCACCCAATTGCATAGCAGCTGAACGGCAGTTGCATTTAACCTGAACAGCGATTGCATGACTTGCACGCATGCCGTGGCCATTTCTGGTCTAAATGAAAAAGCCGGTCACTGGTGACCGGCTTTGGGGTTGCAAGCGGTAGGAGGCGTCAGAGCTTCTTGCCTTTACGCTTACGCATCGACTCTCCACTCAGCGGCAGCATATGTGCCCGATGAACGATGCGATCCAGAATGGCATCTGCGATGGTTGGGTCGCCAAACAGGTCGTACCATTTCTCCGTCGGGAACTGACTGGTCAACAGCAATGCCCCATTCATCGATTGCTGATCGATGATTTCCAGTAGCACAGGCCCGAGGTGCTTCTCGATTCCGCCGATGCCCAGATCATCGATGATTAGCAACTGCGTCCTGATGAGTTGTCGGCGCAACTTGGGCAGAGAGCCGTCGGCATGCGACCGGCTGATATCTTCAAACAGCCGCGTCGAGGTGCAGTAGTAGGTGGTGAGGCCTTGGCGGCAAGCCTGGTTGCCAAAAGCACAAGCGAGCCAGCTCTTGCCAGTGCCGGTGGCCCCCGTAAGGATCAGATTCTGCTTGCGCCGAATCCACTCACCTTCCGCCAAGGCCATGACCTGGCTACGATCCAGTCCTCTGTCGCTCCTGTATTCAATATCCTCAAGGGCTGCCTGGCTGAAGCGCAACTTGGCCGCTTTGAGGTAACGCTCGATCTTGCGGCTGTCGCGCTCCGCGGCTTCGACATCCAGCAGGTTGCCCAATCGCACGTCGAAAGCTTGGGTCTGGATAGCCGGCTGATCGCGCTGACGCTCGTAGGCCATGGCCATGCCACGCAACCCCAATTCGACCAGCCGTTGAGTGGTATTTGCGGCAGTCATGCAGTTTCTCCAGATTGGGTAATGTAATAGGTCGCACCGCGCAGGTTGGCGTGCTCAATCACAGGGCTATCCGCTGCTGCTGGCCGGGTGCGATCTGCGCCGCTGCGCAGAATTGACCTCAAGCGGCCGTAGCCCAGGCAGTTCAGTTCCAGTGCGTAAGCGCAGGCAGACTCCAGGCGGTCATGCAGCTGTTCCTTGCGGGTATCACGCTGCAGGGCAATCACCGCCTTCAATCCATTGGCGAAGTCCGGACGTTCTTCCAGGTTGCGCCGGGCATAGGCATGCGTGGCGGGACCGATGGACTCGGCCCAAGCCAGCAAGGCTTCTGGCTGGGTATCCCGCTGATGCCGATGCTGGGGTGGCAGGTGCTCCGGTACCGTGGTGACGCCAACTCCTTGAGCCAGGGCATGACTGGCAATCTGGCGCCGCTGATGAAACACCATCAAGCGATCGCTGTTGACCCGGATATCCACCAGCAGGTGGATGTATTGGAACGGTACCGAGTAGTGGTGACCGTTGTGCTCCAGGTGATAGTCGCTGGCCACCCGGATTTGGTAGCGCCACTGGCTGTAGGCATACGGCTCCGCCGGAAGATCCTGGAGCTCTGGAGCATCCAGCTCCTGAAAGCGAACCAGTCGGCTCTTCGGATAGGTTCGGGTGGTGCGCTCATTCAGGCGGCCCATCCAGTAGTCGAGGCGCTCATTCAGTTCCGCCAACGAAAAGAAGGTGTGGTGGCGCAACCGCGCCAATACCCAGCGCTGCACGATCTGCACACCAATCTCGGCCAAGGACTTGTCCTGCGGGCGTCGGGGCCGAGCGGGCCCGCCGCGTCAGGATAGTTGTCGTGTGAGTTGATTCGATGAGTCTTGGTCGGTGGGCGGAAGTGAGAGCCGTGTGGCGCGTTATTCGATAGAGCATCGGGAGTGGGTGGTGCGGCAGATGATGCCGCCCTTGAACCGGACGGTGCCGGAGCTGGTGGAAGCGACAGGCATTACTGATGCCACCCTGTATGCTTGGCGCAAACAGGCCAGAGCAGCGGGAGCAGTGGTGCCGGGAGATGGACAGCAGGCCGACCAGTGGTCGAGCCAGGACAAGTTTCGGGTGGTGCTGGAAAGCGCCAGCCTCAATGCGGCTGAGCTGGCGGAGTACTGCCGGCGCAAAGGCCTGTATGTCGAGCAGATCAACGCCTGGCGCGAAGCCTGCGAGCAGGCCAACAGCCTGGCTCAGCCGAGCAAGACCCGGCGCGAACGCGAAGAGGAAAAGGCCGCGAAGAAGCGCATCAAGCAGCTGGAGCGTGAACTGCGGCGCAAGGATGCGGCGCTGGCAGAAACCGCGGCTCTGCTGGTGTTGCGAAAAAAAGCCGAGGCGCTCTGGGGGAAGGACGAGGACGAATGATCAGCGCCCCGGATCGCCGTGAAACGCTGCAGTTGATCGAGGACGCCGTGGCGGCGGGAGCGCGGCGGGCGCAGGCCTGCGCCGAACTGGGCCTGTCGCTGCGCAGCCTGCAGCGCTGGCAGCACTGCCCGGAGGATCGGCGTCCTTCGGCACAGCGAGCTGAGCCGGCCAACAAGCTGACCCCGCAAGAGCGCCGCCGCGTGCTGGAGGTCGCCAACCAGCCCGAGTTTGCCAGCCTACCGCCGCAGCAGATCGTGGCGCGGCTGGCCGATCAGGGCACCTGGCTGGCCTCGGAGTCGACCTTTTACCGGTTGCTGAAGGACGCCGAACAGCAGCATCCGCGCGGCCGTAGCCGCCCACCGGTGAAACGAGCGCTGACGACCCATGTGGCCGACGGCCCGAACCAGCTGTGGTGCTGGGACATCACCTGGCTGCCGACCACGGTCAAGGGCCGTTACTTCTACTGGTACATGATCAAGGACGTCTACAGCCGGAAGCTGGTGGCCAACGAGGTGCATGAAAGTGAAAGCGCCGATCAGGCCGCCCAGCTGCTACGCCAGGCCTGCTTACGTGAACAGCGAGCAGGCCAGCCGCTGGTACTGCACTCGGACAATGGCAGCGCGATGAAGGGCTCGACCATGCTGGCGGCCATGCAGAACCTGGGTGTGATGCCCTCGTTCAGCCGCCCGCGGGTGAGCAATGACAACGCCTATGCCGAGGCCTTGTTCCGCACGGCGAAGTACTGCCCGCTGTGGCCGGAGCGGCCCTTCGACACGCTGGAGCAGGCCAGGAACTGGGTGAACAGCTTCGTGGCTTGGTACAACCATGAACATCGCCACAGCGCCCTGAAGTTCGTGACCCCGGCGCAGCGACATACTGGCCAGGCGGAAGAGTTGCTGCGCAAGCGTATCGAGCTGTACGAGGCGGCGCGTGCACGGCACCCGGAGCGCTGGAGCGGCAACATCAGGAACTGGGTGCTGGCACCAATCGTGTGCCTGAACCCGGAGCGGGAAGCGGTACTGCAGCAAACATCAAAGGCAGCGTGACACGCTCACGCGACAACTACCTTGAAAATCGCCGCCCATTACGGCGTGCAGACCAATTTTGGTGAGGCCGCCTTCTTGCAGGTTATTTGCCTGCCCTATGTCACCAACGAGATTGAAGCCAAAGGCTGCAAAGGTATTGGCCAAGCTGGTTTGCAGGGCATCCCCCAGGCTGCCATCACGTCCCAGCGCTTTGTTGAGCACCGCCGAGGTGGTGTTCTGCAGTGCCTGGTTCGCAGCGAACTGGCCAACGCCCTGCCAGCTACTCAAACCGCTGGGGTTCGACACTGCAACTTTTCCGCCGTTGGCCAATGCGCCACTGGTGGAGTCGGTCAGCGCAGTACTGCCGCCGGTCTGGGTGCCCGTCCATTCGTTGTACAGCCCAGCGGTTAAGCCAGCAGTTGTACCCGCTACGACGTAGTTCTTCAGGTTGTCGCTGTTGAAGGTTTCCTTCAGCGCGGCGCCGACATCACCCTTGTTGTTGATGGTGCTGATAGTGGCGGTGCTGGCGGCAGAGGTCAGTACGGCTGTTGCGGCAACGTTCGCCCAGCCAGCTGCAGTGGCCGCCGTAGCGGCTGTCGTCGTGGTGGCAGCAGTAGCCGCAGTGCCTGCTGCGAATGCAGTGCCCGAACCAGCAGTTGCGCCGGCTGCAGAACCAACCAAGCCGGAGGCTGCCCCTGCCGTGAAGTAAGTGACGATGATCGCGATGATAATCATCGCTGGGCCGCCCAATCCGGAGTGGCTGTCGCTCCACTTGTCGTGCACTTCTTTAACCTGGCGCCAGTCCACATCACCGCGTGCTTCAACTTCCTTCAACCAGGCCATGCTCGGGTCGGCTTGCACCATGGCATCGATCGATTGGCTAACAGTTTGTTGGTTGACCTGTTTGACATCGATGTGCAGGCCGTCAACGGCACTGATCAGGATTTCGCCTTTGGCCGTGAGCTGGCTCTGCCGCAAGGTTTCGTCGACCTTGCCTTTGCTGTCCATGCTGGTCCAGACCCAGCTACTGCTGCTCTCGTCGTGACTCTCTTGGTGCATGTCCTTAACGGCTTCGAAGGTAATGGCTCCGCCGCTATCGAGGGTCAGATCACCACCGCTGTCCAGGCCTGCTTTGCGGTACAGCTGGTCACCGCCACTTTCCAGGGTCAGATCGCCGCCAGTAGTGATGGTGCTGCCGAGATTGCGCACATCGGTGACTTCATCGCGCTTGGCTTCCTTGCTGCCCCACGAGCCTTTTTTCTTCTTGTCATAGAGGCTGTAGTCGCTGTTCTCGGCGGACAGCAGGGCGAGTTGATCGCCGGCATAGAGATAGGCTTCGTCGCCGGCTTTCAGCTGGCTGGCACTGACGATCAGGTTGTTGTCTGCGGTTATATCGAGATCACCGCGGGCCTCGATAATGCTGGCCTGCTGACGGACAGTGCTGTCTTCCTTGTTGATTTTTTTGCCGTTGCCTTTGTACCGATACTCGCTGCTGGATCCGTTCGCGGCAGAGGCAATGGTGACGTCGTTACCCGCCTCAAAATCTATGTCGCCTCCGGCTTTTATCGTGCTGGCGACAACCGTAATGTCGTTGCTCGCTTTAACATCGAGGTCGCCACCCACCTGCACATCACTGCCGTATTGAGCGGTGCTGGTCTTTTCCCAGAAGTGGCGTTTGTCCTTGCGCATGCTGCCGTTCTCTGCGGCAGCTGAGGCGATAACCAGATCGCGCTCTGCACTCAGCGTGGCGTCGCCACCCGCCTTGAGGCTGCCGCCGATATTCTGGATGTCGCGGCCAGCAGAGAGGGTCAGATTGTTGCTGGCTTCGATTCCCGCGGACTTGTCGACCACGCTGGTGAGCTGACTGAATCCACGTCCGCTGCGTGCCTCTTGGGTGATGCTGCGCTCGTTGATGATATCGCCCGTCAGGGCAATGGCGCTGACATCCTTGCCATTGATAAGACCACCCTGCGTATTGCGGATACTGCCGGTGGCCAGCAGCGAGACGCGCTCGCTCGCCTGCATCAACCCGCTGTTGCCAATATTGCTGGCGGTAAGACTCAGGTTATGGCTGGCACGCAGGGTGCCGCTATTGTTCAGGTTGCCACCACTGAACAAGGCCACATCGTGCCCTTGAATCAGGGCGCCAGACGGTGCAAGACGATCATTGGCCTGAGCCAGATACAGCACCGGCACCAGTACCTTCTGCCCATTCACCTCCTGCTCCTGCATCCACACGATGTCATGGGTCAGGGCGGCTACCTGCTCTGCCGTCAGGGCTACACCGGGTGCCAGGTTAAGTGCCTCTTTGCTGGCGATGGCGTTGTCCATCAGGTAGCGGAACTGCGCCTCGTTGGAGGTCAAACCATCGAGGAAGCGCTTGCCGGTACGGGCGACGACAGCCTGCTCGATGAGGCGTTGTTCGTAGAGTCCGTCACCCAGGCGACGCTGGGTTTGCTCGCTGCTGAAACCAATCCGACTAAGCAGGTAGTCCGAGTTGAGAAAGCCCTTGAGGCTGGCGAACAGTGGGTTCGTCTCGATCAGGTAGGGATGGCTGGGATCGGTACTGACCCGGAACAGACCATTCTGCCCCTGGGGCAGACTGAAGCCTGGTAGGGCCAACGGGTTGACGGCCTGTTGCTGTGTATCAGGAGGCAGCTGGGCATTGAGTCGCACGACCAGCGGCTGGCTGGTCAGCCCCACATCGGTGTCCAGCGTCTGTGCGTTGCCCGCCTGCGGCGCCTGGTACATCAGCACGGAGGCGTTGGTGATCGATTGGGTGGCATTGATGGAGACATTGCCGCCGGCCTGGATGACGGCAGCCGCACCCACGCCCGTCGGCGTCAGGGTCTCAATGTCGCTGGTTAGATTCCAACGATAGAGCGCACTGGGCATCTCCTTGGGAAGCGGTTGCGCGTTATAAGGGTAGATGTGCGCATCACGGAAGCGCTCATCGGTGCCGTCTGTGATGCGCCCGGTGTTGAAACGACGCACTCGCTCGATGATGCCACTGGCCGCCCCGGTATTTTCCAGGGAGGCACCTACGATATCGATGTTACCCGTCGCGCTCAGGCTGCTGTAACGGTTGGCAATCGCCCCGCCGCGGATGTTGAGGTTGCCGCCGCTGTGGATGCGTGATGCAGCGGAGTCTTCGCTGACCTGGGTCTCGAAGCTCTCCGTTGCTACGTAATCGACATTGTGATGGTCACCGCCACAGTCATAGCAGACTACGCTGATATGCCCCGAGGTTTGTGTTCGGCCTAACGTGAAGGCTTCCTTGCGATTGATCAGGCTGGCCGCGCGCAGGGTCATGTCGCTGCCAGACTCGATGCTGCCGGAGCGGTTCTCCAACAGACTCATCTGAGCCAGCGTGTCATCCTTAGCGATGCTGAGACTATCTAGGCTGAAGATGTCGCCATTGAGGTTGGTCAGGCTGTCACCACGCAGCTCCATCTCCGCGCCGCTGAAGATCAGGCCACCCCAGTTGACTATGCCAGGTGCCTCGACGCGCAGTGCCTGGGCCGCTCCCAAGGTGCCCAGATTGGCCAAACTGGCGGACTTCAGGCGGAGATCGCCTGCCGCACTGAGCTGGCCAATGTTTGTCAGATCGCCACTCACCTGAATGTCGCCCTGGCCACCTGCACGCAGTTGGGCACCCTGTAGCAGTTCGGCGCTAGCCGCCCTCAGAGTCATGTCCCCCTGGCTCTTCAGCGCACCACTGCCACTGTACTTGCCGGTCAGGATTAAGCTCAGCTCACCATCAGTCTCGATGCTGCCGTCATTCACCCAGGTGTCGCCGGTGGCCACGATGTCCTCCACCGACAGCAGTTTGCCGGTGGCGGTCTGGGTGAAAGCGCCGACCTTGAGGTCGATGCGCTGAGCCTGCAGCACGCTGGTGTTGACCCAGCTACCCACATCCAGCGCAAAGACGCCGTTGGTGATGAAGTTGCCGCCAGCCTGCCCGGCGCGGGCCAGGCTTACTCTGAAGCCCTGGTCGCCGACATGGCGCAGGGTGCCCTGCTGGTTGCTCAGGGAGCCGCTGGTAAGGCTGAAGCGCGCATTGCCAATTTCGACCAGGCCGCTGTCGTTGCTGAACAGGCCGCCGAGGCCGAATACGCTTTCCCCGGTGGAGCCCAGGGCGCGCAACTTGCCGCCAGCATTGCTGGCTGAGTCGGCCGTCAGGCTCAGCGTTTCACCAGCCTCAATCAGGCCGCTGTCATTGTCCAGGTGACTGTCGAGGTTCAGCTCGATCTGTTCTGCACCGACGCTACCGCCCTTGTTGGACAGGCTGGCGGCATCTATCGATACGTTCTGGGTAGCAACAATGCGGCCGCCATCGTTGATCACTTCACTTCTGCCGGCGACATCCGACTCAACTCGCACATCTCCGTGCGTGGCTACCAGGTGGCCGTTGCTGTTATCCAGGCGCTGGCGGGTGGTGATCAGGAGGCTATTGGCCTGGGTGCGTCCCTGGCTGTTGTCGAAGGTCTCGCTGCTGGTTTCGATAGCGCCGTTGTCGGTCTGCAGTACGCCTGCATGGTTGAGCAGATCCTTGGCCTCTAGCGTTACCTTGCCGTTGCCGGCCAGAATCTTCCCGTTGCTGTTGTCGAGGGTCGTGGTGGCCGTTGCCTTAAGGTCGCCGCTGTTGGCCTGGAGCGTGCCGTTCTGGTTATCCAGGACGCCGGCCTCGACGGTGAGTCCTTGCTCCTTACTCAGGATCAGGCCGTCATCGCCGTTGCGCAGCGTGCCGCTGGCTTCGATGCTCAGGGCCTTGTTGCTGGCCAGGGTGCCAGCGCGGTTGTCCAGGTCGTGCCCCTGGACGGTCATATCCTGCTGGGCGAGCAGCGTGCCGCGCTGGTTGTCGATGGTTTGTGCTGCGACAGTGGCAGAGCCGACGGCGACTATCTGGCCATCCCGGTTGTCCAGCCTGCTCAGATCGGCGGACAACGCCCCCTGGGACTGGATCTGGCCTCGATTGACCAGCTCGCCACCTTCCAGCGCCAGTGTGGCGGAAGCATTGCCGCTGCCATCGCTACGCACGCCGGCTTCCAGGCTGCCCTGGTTGTCAATGCGGGCCGCCTCTACCTTCAAATCACCACCAGCGGCCAGGCTTTTGCCTTGGACCAGCTGCACCTGGCCTGCCGCACCGGTGGCGGTGACTGTTGCGTTGCCGCTGGCGTAGGCACTTTCAGTCAGCGCCACATCCTGAGCCTTGATGGCTATATTGCCCGCTGCTGCCGTACGCGCCAGGCTCAATTGGCCGTTGGCATCGATCTGAATATCACCACCGCTGGCGGCCATGTCGCCGGCCAGTTTCACGCCCACGCCGGCCTCGGTGCCGACCAGGCGGATGGCTCCCGCATACATCCCGCCCAACGCCGAGCTGTCGATGGCCACGCTCGGTTTGGCACTGCCATCATCGGCCTTGGCCGTGGCAGTCAGGGTCTGTGCATCCACCTCGTTACGACCGGCGACGATGGCCAGCTGCTGCGCCTGTATCTCGGCATTGATCGCGGCGGCGCGGGTGATCAGCTCGAACTGGCCAACGTTGCCGGCATTGAGGCCGACACCCTCGATGGCGATCTGGCCACCATCGACGTCGTAACGTTGCAGCTGGCCGTTCTCCACCACCGGCTTGCCAGTGGTCAGGGTGGCGCGCGGGGTGTTGATGAAGCCGCAGCCATTACAGGTGATGCCGTTGGGGTTGGCCACGATGACGTGGGCAGATTGCCCGGCCACCTCGGTGTAGCCCTTGAGCTGGCTGGGGCTGCCGCCGTTCACCTCGTTGAGGATGACACTGGCGGCACGGCCATTGAGGTTGGAGTTGCCGAGGATATAGCCACCCAGCTGGGTGCTCTGCAGGCTATTGGTGGAGTTGTTGAGGATCAGCCCCTGCTGACCGACGTTGTAGTCAGTGAACTTGTTGTGCGACAGGCCGTTGCCGTTGGGCGTGGCGATGTTGATCACCGGTACGCCGTTGTTGGCGCTGCCCAGTTGAGTGTTTCCGCCTGCAGCGGCATCGACGGTCACTTCCGCCGCAGCGCTGACGATAGGATTGAGGAACATCACGCCCATCAGGATGCAGGCAATGTTCTGGAAGAAGGTGCTACGAACGTCCATGTACAGTACTCCTGCTCAGAGCCGGAAAATCAGAAGAAAAGATCGAAGCGGAAATAGACCGGATGTTCCTGCCGCTCGATGGCGTCCGGTCGCTCCAGCGAGCGGGCGAAGGTGACCGAGGCCGCCAGATACTGACCGCGGGCGTTGAGCTCGATGGCATTGCCGCTCAGGCGTCCACGCAACTCGGGGTTGTAGCGCCCGCCATGAATCAAGCCCATGTCGTAGGCGAAGGCCATGCCGTACTCGTGCACGAAGGGGCGCAATGCCTCCCAGGTGACGGGGCGACGCCAGCGCAGCTGGTTGCGCCAGTAGCCGCCACTATCGCCGGACAGTGATTGCTCCTTGAAACCACGCACCGAGCTGAGTCCACCGATGCTGATGCGCTGAGGGCCGTAGAGCACGTCCTCGCTGCGTTGGGCATTGAGTAGGCTGTCGAAGCTGAGGGATTCACCCCACAACTGGAGTGGCTGCAGGTAGCTGGCCGTGAGGCTGTATTTGTTGTATCGAGCGACCGGTTGACCGCCTTGGGGATGGTCGTCGCGCTGGGCATCCAGGGCGCCGGTGCCACGCTGCCAGCCGAGATCCAGGTTGACGAAAGCGTTGCCGATACGTCGACCATGGTTGAAGCCAAGTTGGCTTTCGGTGAGCCGCTGGCTGGACACATCGATCAGGTTGTCTTCGATGTAGTTGCGGGTGTGCACCTGGCTGATGCCGAGGCTCGCGGCGGTCTTGCTCACACTGTCGCGATGCAGTACGCGCTCGCCGCGCAGTTGCTGGTTCTTGCTCTCTCCGTCGGTCTCGAAAGCGAACCCGGCCCCTTCGTTGCGGGTGCGGTAGTAGCTCTGGCTGTAGCTGTAGCTGAACGTCCACCAGCCATAGGGCAAGCTGTAGTACAAGCTCTGGTTGGCAGAGTGACGCCACTGATCACTCACCGCATCGCCACCGCCACGTAAACTGAGCTGGTCGGCCAAGCCGAGCGGGCTGTCCCAGTCCAAGCTGGCACCCCACTGTTGCTCACCGGTACTGGCGTCGCCATCGTTGTGTCGGTTGAGGCCAACCCGCCAAGGCTTGGTTGGCTCGCCCTTTAGCTGCACACGACTGCCACCAACCTCCTTGCCCGGAAGTAGCTCTAGCTGCGCAGGGCGTGAGGGCAAACGATTGAGCTGATCGACCAGCTGCTCCATCTCCCGCAGATTCAGCGGCTCCCCTGGTTCACCGGGAAAGCCCATGGCGAGTTCGCGCTCGGTGGCGATAGCGGAGCTGTCCAGCCCCTCTACTCGCCCTTCCACCACCAACACTTCCAGCTCGCCATCGCTCAGATCCTGCTGCGGCAGGTAGGCGCGCGAAGTGACGTAGCCCTGGTCAATGTAGTGCTGGGTAATGGCCTTGAGTAGCTCATTGAGCTGGTTGGCGCCCAGGCAGCGATTGAGGAATGGCTTGAGCAGTTCCTGCTGCGTGGATTCGGACAGCAGGCTCACGCCCTGCAGCTTGATGGATTTGATCTCGAAGCAGCGCTCGTCCTGAGCTGGCTGCGCATGTTCGGCAGAAGCCTCTCGCCCCGGAAGTTGCTGGAGCTCCTCGATGCGCTTGCGCTGCTCTTCGAGCAGGCGCTCCTGGCGATCACGAATCAGATCACGATCAGCAGGCAGAGGCTGCTGGGCGACCGCAGAGGCAGAAAAAAGGCAAATAAATGCAAAAAGCGTGGCGAACTGCTGCTGACGCATCGCGACCAATCCCTGGCAAGAAAAGCTGGCACTTCAATATCAAAGCGGCGAAATTTTAGTCAGAACTGCCTGAACTGCAATCCCATCCAGATTAAAGTGTGATGAATGACCGTTCACATCCTTAAGGGGGCTGGTAGTCAACTTCGGCTCGTAGGCGGGCATGACGCTACCGACCATTTTTGTCAGCAGCCGGAAAAATGCTCACAAGCTGCACAGTGCCTGTCCAAGGTTGGTGGTTGCTAAGGATTTCGTTGAGTGCCTGCAGGGCAGATCGTGTGGTAGCGCCATGTGTCATGGTCAGCACGCATGCAATTGGGTGTGCAGTGCTCGTGCAATTGACTGATCAAGTTGAGCGCAACGGGATGGTCAAACGAGTGCAATTTCGCACCAGAATCAGAGTTTCATGAGAAGCGACAGCCGTTTGTCTCGCATGCTCCACGTGCTGCTGCACATGGCGCGGCACGATGCGCCCTTCACCTCCGAGCAGATCGCCACCATGCTGGGCACCAACCCCGTGGTGGTGCGCCGCACGATGGCAGGCCTGCGCGATGCGGGCTATGTGCGTTCGGAAAAAGGCCACGGCGGCGGCTGGACGATTGCGTGCGATCTGGCGCAGGTCACGCTGCTCGACATCCACCACGCCGTGGGCGGGCCGCACCTGTTTGCCATAGGCAACGGCAGCGACAACCCCGAGTGCGCGGTGGAGCGCGTGGTCAATGCGGCGCTGGACGATGCGCTGCGCCAGGCGGAGGCGCTGCTGATCGCGCGGCTGGGGTCGATTGCGCTGGCGGATCTGGCCCGGCAGTTCGATGCGGAGTGCGTGGCCAAGGGGTGGACGGCGCACGGGCCGGCAGGGCACTGATTGACCTGCCATGGGCCGCCGAGGAGGAAGGCGGGCTCAATCCAATCAACAGAGTGACGCAGCCGGCTCGGATTGCGACACCAGTACCGTCGTGGTCAGTACTGCACTCCTGGCCCAACTGAATTGGCCGCTTTCTTTGTCCGCGCCTGCGTATGTGACCATTGCGGATGCTGCTTGAAGCCTCTGTGCCTGGCAAAGACGGGACGAATCAACCCACGTCGGGAACAGCGACGAAGTGGAAGGTTTCCGCCAGCGTCTCGGAGGGGCGTGTCGCGAACATGCGTGAGGAAGCGTTTGCGAGATGAGCCGCATCGAAAAACTCTCCCGCCAGCGCCGCCTCCGTCACCGTGAGCTTGGATAGTGAGGAACAGGCGTATGTCAGTGTCGCATGGAGCTTGAGCCATGCGATGTACTGCGAGATGCGCAAATTGAAGCTGTGGACAAATACGTGGCGAAGCCTTTCTTTCGACAAGCCCAACTTCTGCGCATGGTCACCGAGGTTTCCCTGAGAGGGGAAGTTCCTGCGCAACAAAGTGGCCAGCCCCATGGCACGGGTATCAGGCGGGCGCAAGTCTTTTGTGATTGCCGTGACATGCACTTCGATGCTTCCAATCGCCTCAGCGAGCCAATCTTGCTGATGTCCTTTCAACAGGTCAGGAAACAGCGCAATGAGCTTCTGGACCGCTTTGCAGTCCAGAAGCTCTGGGCTGGAAATTGAAGCAACGCTATTCTTCGTTGCCGCATAAAGCGCCATCGATAAAGGTGTGCAAGGCAGGGGCCACAGCGCAATGACCCCAAACCCGTGACCAGAGCGTTCGACATTGGGGGGGTGCAGAAAGACCCGTCCCGTTGTCTCGCTACTCCCGTGCGTCACCGTCCACGTGCCGCGCGGGCTGATCGACAACGCGGGGGCATTGTTCTTGAGCCCTGAATACGACTGACACTCCGACACATACAGAAGCCAGTCGCGTGCCACATACAAGCACCCCGTTTCGTCACCCATCATCTAAGCATTCAAGGCGCGAATGTCAATTTGATTGGAGTGCCCACAGCCGCAACTGCAGCGTCTTTGTCGGACGTAGCGACCGACTTGAAGTCCAGATCCCGATGGCGTTCAACCTGGTCGGAAATATGCGGGCTGGCAGTGCCACTGGTATTGATAAACCAACTCTGACCGCCTGTCGGAATCAAGGTCTCGATGGGCAAACGGGATGCGTCAATTTTCATGATCGCGTTCCAGTTCTCGTTGCCGTTGTCCTTGATCTTGGCTGGAATCTTGCCCAGGTCAACGGCAAGACTCCCCATCAAGCTCGAACTGCTGAAAGTTTTGTAGGCCACCGGAGTCAGCCAGGCATTCATGTCGGCAGTGCCGAATTTCTTCTCCATCTCGGCCAGGGTCGTGTCGAGCGTCTTACGAACCACCGCGTCGATATCGCGCCCGTTGAGATAGTCCACCGAAAATGGCTTGCCGGCAGCTTTACCCTTCAGAGCTCGCAGCAGCAAGCTGGTGCGGTACTTTACGTAAAGCGGAGCGTCAAGCTTTTCGGCCCAATCACCGATCACGTCATTGAACACTTCTTTGAGAGCCAGTGCGCGCCAGTTTTCAAAGATTGTCTGCCCTGCGCTGTCGTACTTGTCGTCGCCATTCTTGTCTTCGCGCAGCGCATTCCAGCCGACCATCAGTTCGACAGCGCGCCTGCGCCGTGGGTCTGCGTCTTCGCGAACGGCCTTTTCCAGATAGGGCTGGAAGAATTTCGGCGACGTGGAAGATAGATCAACGCCCCCGAAACCATGGGCCAGCGAATAGTTGAAATTCTTCATGTCGGCCATCGTAACCTTGGGCTTTGCAGCCATCAGGTCGTGCGCCATCCAGGTACGAAAGGTTTCACCATAGCGCGAGGTATCGCCATAGGTGCTTTCCTTGGATGCCTTGTTGTTCCACGCAAAGAAGTAGCCGTCCTTCGGGTTGGCCTCGTTCACCCACCGATCAAACGGAACGAACCCTTGCCAATCCTGGCTACCATCACCCTTGGCCGGCAGGCGTGGATCGACGCCTGCCGGTCGAACAGGTTGCAGGCCGCTGTGCCAGATTTCGATGTGACCGTCTTCGCCCCCATAGCTCAGGTTGAAGTTCTGCACCACCGCACTGGCAGCTTGGCGAAATTCAGCAAGGGACTTCGCCCGGCCAAATTCGATGCTGGACACGAACCCCTGCAGTTCCCTGCCCCACACGGCGTTGCGACGGGCATAAGCCTTGCCCGCTTGTTCGTCCATCTGGAAGATAGGGCCCTGGACGGAGCGCAGGACCTTGATTTTGACGGGGCTGCTGCCGCGAACATTGATCGTCTCTTCGCGCGATTCAAAGTTCTTCCAAGCGCCGTTGTACCGGTACTGGCCAGGATTGCTGGGGTTGATGTCATGCTCCATCACGTCGATGGTGTCGCTTTCGCCAGTGGTGATGAGCCATCCGTGCTGGAAACCGCGACCCATCACCGGAACCCCGAGGCCGATGGTCAGCCCCGATGCGTTCAAACCGCCGCCTGAGATCGACATGTCATAGCCATCCGCTGTGGATTGCATCATCATGACCTTGCCATCCGCGCTGCGCTGAGGGCCAACTATCAGTGAACGGCTTGCACCACGTTTGAAGCCTATTCGTTCCATCAATTCAGCCCTCGCCACCCGCGTTTCGCGCAGCTTTTGAGCAACCTCGATTGTGGAAGCCGGGATTTTCCTGGGAATCACCACTGCCTTGCGCGCCATGGCTACCGCAGTGGATGCATTGCGCCGCACCACGGTGTCTGCATCGGGATCGTCCAGCACCACAATGTCATCAAAGATTTTCTGCGCCTTGGCAGAACCGTGGCGCTTCTGCATTTCCGCGAGAAACGCCAGATTGTTCAACTCATTCCCCCCGTTGCCGCCATAGGTGCGAACCGTCAGCTGAGTTATGCGAGCCGCATCCTCCTCGGTAATTGGCTTGAGGGAAATGCCGTATTTCTCGAATTCGAGCGGCATGTACACCTTGGGCTCTTCGATGGCCTTCGCGATATAAGCGTTGGCACCCTTCACCATTGCTTTGAAAAGCTTTTTGTGCTCTTCGGGCAGAGCATCAATCTGAGCTCTAATTTCAGAGTCTGTGAAGCCGTCAATCCGGGCTTCCTTGTCCATTTCCAAGACGGATGGACCCAACAGCTCGGCGAGTGATCCATTGGCTGTACGGCGAAGGAACTCGATCTGAAAAAGCCGATCCTGAGCCGACGCATACCCCGCTCCATACAGGACAGCTTCGGCCGTTGCGCCCTGAACAAACGGCACGCCCATTTTATCCCTTGAAATCAATACCTCCTGTTTGCTCGAACCAGGTTCATTTCCTGGAGAAAGCGCAGCGTCTTCATCGCTGCCTCCGCGAGCGACAGGGCTGGCTACTGCAACGGCTGTGAGGATTGCTCCGAAAAAGAGTGAACGCTGCTGACGATAACGGGATGCCGACATTTTGCCTCCATAGTTATTGATGATGCAAGTCATCCAGAGTATGGAGAGGGAGGGGTAGCTATCGCATGTAAAGAACGGCTGCCAAGTTGCGTTGGTGACAGAGTCCAAACATGTTGTTCAGCGCACTATGCAGACAGGGACTTCACCTCCAACTCCGCCAGCCGCGTCTCCACCGTCGACCGGTAATGCGCCGGCACCGTCCCCGGCGCCAGCCACTCCCGCAGCAAGGCTGCGCTGTTGCAGCGCTGGATGGGATCGAACCCGCCAAACCCCAGCCCCACCACGATCTTGCGGCACACGGCCTCGCTCAGGTGGCGGTTGCCGGACAGGGCTTTGAGCAGGTCCCACCGCACGGTGTGCACGGGCGGAATCGCCTCCAGGTCCTTGACCAGCATCAGCTGGATCAGCGGGTTGCGGGTGTGTTCGGCCACGAACAGTGCTCGGGCGAAGTCTTGCTTCTGCAGGGGGCTGAACGCCTCTTCGTAGCCGGACTGGCGGCTGTTCTGTGCGACATGCCGGGCAAGCTCACGGTGTGCGGCGTCCAGGGCTTCGGGGTCGAGCAGATCCTCGGCCGTGGCGTCGGGCGATGACCCAACAATAGCCCGCAGTGCGTTGTTCGACGTTTCGGTATCGGGGTCCCGCGCCAGCGCCTGGAGCACATCCGGCGCAGGGCTGTTTCTCTTGGCCACCGCCCGGCGCACGGCCTTGCTGCTGTCGGCCGCAAGCAGGCGCAGCAGTTCGGGGTCGGTGCTCGTCTCTGCCACACGCTTGCGCTGGGCACTGTCGAGCGCCAGCACGCTTTCGGGGCCGGCCTGGGTGGCGGCCCTGGGGTCGAACGCAGCCTTGGGGGCAACCGGCTTGGTGTAGGGCTTGGCGATGTGTTGTTCGATGGCGGCCTGGATGGCCGCTTCGGTGACCTGCAGCGCCGGGAAGCGCTGCGCAAGGTTCTTTTTTGCGGCGCGGCTCACTTCGTCGTGCTTGTCGCGCAGCAGGGCGAGCAGCACGTCGCTGTCGGCATGGCGCGACATCGCCAGGTTCAGGCGCTCGGGCTTGCGCGGGCTGTTGAGGAAGAACCGGGTGATTGCTGCCGAGGTATTGGCATGCATGGCGAGGATCTTGCGCAGCATGGCATCGTCCACGGGCAGCAGGGCTTCGAGCACGTCGGGCGGGCACTGGGGGTGTCTGGCGAGCACGCGGGCGGAGTCGGGCACCAGCTCCTTGGCATAGTGGTCCTTGCGGCTGTGCCAGATGAAGCGCACTTGCTCTGCCGTGAGCTGCTTGTTCAGCACCAGCGACAGCTCCCAGGGGAAGAACCACACGCGGCTCAGGCCTTCGGCCACGCGTTTGGACTGGAGCAAGGCGAAGATGAAGTCCAGCAGGATGCGGTCCTTGCTTTTCTTGACCTTGGTTTCCAGCTCCAGCAGCGCGTTGGCGATGCGCAGGGGGCTGTGCGCGGTGGCGGCACCCGCCAGCGCGGCTTCGTGCGTGAGCCTGCCTTTCAACACGGCCTGCAGCAGGTGCTGGTCGCTGTCGTTCAGGCCGTTGGCCGTCTGCATGAAGCGGCGGCGCTCGCCGCTTTCGCTGAAATAGGCATCCGCTCCCTTGAACATCGCCTCCAGTGCGGCAAGTTCTTCGGGGGTGGGTGGGGCATCGGTCTTCTTGGGCACGACGGATAGGAAATTCAACCGCATGAGGCCAAGTATGGCACGAGTTTTGGGCCTCGAAACACGTTCGGCCAAGGAAGGTTGAGCGCTCGCTTGCCGCTCAATGGCAAGAGCTTGGGAGGCAGTATGCATTTGGGCCTGGCGCGCGCGCAGCTGCTTCCCCGCAGCGATGGATACCGCCGCTTCACTGGGTCACCAATTGACGCGCTGGTCTACCTCGTCGGGTTGAGCTGCCAGATCCCAATCCGGCTCGCCTTGCGCACCATCATCCACCGGCGCGTCGCAGCCCTCCCACAGCGGTGGCCCGCGTGCCGGGGTGATGTGCGGGGGGGCAGACTCCACCCCGATGTGGTTCAGGATGTGGCGGATTTCGGCGCTGTGGGTGATGAAGGCAATGATGCGCATCTGCCCACCGCACATGGGGCACAGCAGCGGAAATGCCTCGTAGATGCGGGCAATCAGCACCGCCCACAAGTAATGCGCCGCTCGCTTCGGGCGTGCTTCAGGTTCGGGTGTGGGTGTGGCCGCGTTGCCCGGCGCCGCCACCCCAGGTACGCCCGCGCCAGGTTGTGCAGTCTCCACCGTGGCTGGTTGCGACGCAGCAGGCTGAGCCAGCGCCGTTACCGCCGCTCTCAGCGGCGAGTTTGGTGCCAGCACACCAAAGTAGCGGTGCCGGTGGGTGCGTGGCGGTGGCAGGGGTTTGGGGAGCAATGGAACCAAAAACCAACGTAAGCTCTGAATCCCACCGTAAAGGGGCTTTCCGATCTCCAGCTCACCCGCCAGGCATTACTCTCTGATCAGTGCCTCGATGATCGGGCAGATCGTTCCGCCGTCTCCCGCATCACATTGCTGCACCAGTTCGCCTAACAGTTGCTGCATGACGACCAAGTCGGCCATCTTCTGCTCGATCAACGCGAGCTTGCGTGCAGCCCGTGCTCGCGTTTCGGCACAGGCGCACGACTCATCCAGCGTCAGCAGTCCACCGACTTCCGAGAGCGTGAAACCCAGCGCCTGAGCCCGCTTGATGAAACGCAGTCGCTTCACCATGTCCACCGGATAGCGCCGATGGCCACCCAAGGGTTTGGCTGGTTCATCCAGCAGCCCGCGTCGCTGGTAGTAGCGGATCGTCTCGACGTTCACCCCGGCGGCGTCTGCCAGCTTGCCAATGGTCAGCTCTGTGGCCATCACTTTCTCCTTGATTCCGTACTTTGGTACGGAGTTTAGAATAGCACCTAGGCAATCAGGCTCAGGAGATGGGAATGGGGATGCAACTCACCGGGAAAGGCTCGCTGGTCGCGAGTTCGCTGACCGCCATCGGTGCGTCGGTGTGCTGTGTCGGGCCACTGGTGCTGTTGGCACTCGGTGTCGGCGGTACGTGGGTGGGCGCTCTGACCATGATGGAGCCACTACGCCCCCTCTTCATCGGGTTGACTCTACTGTTCCTGGGATTGGCATTCCGCAAGCTCTACCTGGTGCCACAGGTTTGTACGCCAGGTACACCCTGCGCCGATCCGCGCACGCTCGTGCGACAGCGACTCGTGTTCTGGATCGTCAGCGTGCTGCTGCTCGGCCTATTGGCCGTGCCGTGGCTCGCCCCGCTGTTCTACTGAAGGAGATTAACCATGCGCAAACTGCTGATCGCCGTGCTTTTCGCCTTGCCCTTCGTGGCGCTGGCGGCTCCCCCGAAAACCGTCACGCTCGACGTGCAGAACATGACGTGCGGACTCTGTCCGATCACGGTCAAGAAGTCGCTGGAGAAGGTGTCCGGCGTGAGTGACGTCCAGGTCAATTTCGACCAGAAGACGGCGACCGTCACCTACGATCCCGATAAGGCCCAGCCCGAGGCACTGACTGAGGCGACCGCGAACGCGGGATACCCCTCCACAGTGCAGAAGTGAGGTCACGATGAGCGCCATTGTCCTTGAGTCCGTGCTGACTTGCCCGCGCTGCGGCTTCGCCAAGCCGGAAACCATGCCCACGGACGCCTGCCAGTTCTATTACGAGTGCAGCAACTGCAAGGCGCTGCTGCGCCCCAACCCAGGGGATTGCTGCGTTTTCTGTTCGTTCGGCTCGGTGAAGTGCCCGCCGATCCAGCAGCAGCTTGGGTGTTGCTCATAGCGTTTAGGGGGATCACAGGTCGTCGTCTGGATTACGCAGTGGCCGCAGCTCGCCGCGCGCAACTTCTTCCGGTACCGCAAAGGAATACCGCCCGAGCATGTTGATGTGCTCGTAGATCAGCGGCGATAGCCGGGCCAAATCCTCTTCCAGCACTGGATAGCCGTGCTGCTTGAGCCGTTCCACGGCCGCCGTCATGTAGAGGGTGTTCCACAGCACGATGATGTTCACCACCAGGCCCAGAGCACCGAGCTGGTCTTCCTGGCCTTCGCGGTAGCGCTGGCGGAGCTCGCCGCGTTTGCCGTGGAACACGGCGCGGGCCAGGCTGTGCCGGCCTTCGCCTCGGTTCAACTGGGTCAGGGTGGCGCGGCGCTTGGACTCGTCGTCGATATAGGTCAACGTGTGCAGAGTCTTTTCGATCCGCCCGAATTCGGCCAGCGCCTGGGCCAGCCGGGTGGGTCTATCTCCCGTTTGCAGCGTGCGCATGATGCCAGTCGCCGGCACCCGGCCGAGTTTGAGCGAGCCGGCCAGGCGCAGCAGGTCGTCCCAGTGCTCGGCGATCAGGTCGAGTTTGACCGACTGGCGGGCCAGCCCGTTGAGCTTGCCGTAGTCCGGGTCCGGGCGCGTGCGCCAGAAGCGGGTACCGCCGACATCGGCCAGCCGCGGACTGAAGTGGTAGCCAAGTAGGCGGAAGAGCCCGAACACCACATCGCTGTAGGCCCCGGTGTCGGTCATGATTTGCGTCGGCTGCAACTCGGTCTGCTGTTCCAGCACGACCGCCAGCAACACCAGGCTGTCGCGCAGCGTGCCGGGCACGGTGATGGCGTTGAGGCCGGAGAATTGGTCGGAAATCAGGTTGTACCAGGTGACACCCCGGCCGGTGCCGAAATACTTCGGATTGGGGCCGGCATGCACGGTGCGCACCGGTACGACGAAGCGCATGCCATCGGCGGAGGCGACCTCGCCGCCACCCCAGACTTGGGCCAGTTCCAGTTGGCTTTGCGCTCCGACCAGGATGGCGTTAGCCGCTGACAGGGTGTCGTCGCGGATATAATTCTGGCTGACCCAGGACAGCCGGTCACGGCGCAGCGCCGGGTTGTCGGTGCGGATCAAGGGCTCCAGGCCGGTGTTGCAGGCCCCGCCCAACAGCACCGCGCAGAGGCTGGTGACCAGGTTGTCGGCGCGTGCATTGCGTTCGGAGACATGGGTGAAGGCCTCGGAAAAGCCAGTGCGGGCGGCGATTTCCAAGAGGATTTCCGGCAGATCGACACGCGGCATCAGGTCAGACACGGCCGCCCGCAGTTGCAGCAACGAGCAGGGCTCGTCCAGCTTGTCCAGCGCCCCGAGCGACAGTTCGGTCTTGCCCTCGGTGTTCTCGCTCAGTTGAATCGCCGGGTTGTCGGGCAGGCGCGCGGCTACTGCCAGCCAGGTTGCATCCAGCTCGACGGACAAGGCGTCCAGGGTGGTTTTGGCGTCGATGGTCAGGCCCAGTGACCGGCAGATGATCGGTCGCGCCGCCAGCCATTCGGCACCGTCGAGCAGGCCAAGGCGCGGGTCGGCATAGCGCCAACTGGGCGAGACGAAGACATCGCGGCGGCGCAGGGCCGTGCGCAGCGCATCGAGCGTGCAGAACACATAGGCACCCATGTCGAGGGAGCCATCTTCGCGGGTGATGTGCTTCTGCCAAGCCTTGGCCACGATCTCCTGCGGCGCGTCATCCTCTGGCTTCCGGCGCGGCAGGTTCAGTTGCAGCCACTCCAGACTAGCCGCCACGCCCTTGCCGGCCGGGCTGAAGCCGAAGCGGATGTGCTTGAGCAGGTCGGGCAGGAAGCGGCGCACGCTGCGGTAGCGCGCTTCCAATGCAAGAAAATAGACGTCATCTACCGGGCGGATCAGCGCGTTGACCTCTTCCAGGGCCTTTTCCAGGGTGGTCCTCGGCAGGTCGTTGAACAGCCGGGCGCGCACGTTGTCATCGCTGATCGAGCTGTCCAGCACGACCTTGCACGCGGCGGCGAGCGTCGCGGCCGACCGATCCAGGTCTTTCAGGCTGCGCATGCGGGCTTTCTTGTCGGCCTTCTCCGCGTTGCTGAACAGGTCGCGCAGCAAGGCCTCCAGGACTTCCAGTGCGTCGTCGTGCGCAGTCGCCTCCAGGCAGAGTGCGAAGGCCACCAGTGTCGCCATCCGCCGCGACGCCGGCAGCCGATTAATCGCGGTGACCTTGGCCGTGTTGGCGAAGCGGGCCAGGGCGGCGATACGGCTGGGAGGGATGTGCGCCGCCGCCGGCAAGGTGATGCCGATGCCGCGCACGTCATCGAGCCGGCGCAGTGCCCGAATCAACGCGGGGCCACTGACCATGACCGGGCCGGAGCGCAATTGATCCAGCCGGGAGCTGCGGTTGCCTTCGGCCACCGTCAGCAAGTCTTGCAGTTGCAATCGCTGTTCCTCAGTCACGCTGCGGCCCAGCGTAAACCAGAGGCGTTCTTCGACCCGACTGCGCAACTGGGCGATAAAGCGCTCTAGTTGAGACACACCAGGCAGGAGGACTTTCTGTGTGAACAGCCACGAGGTGGCTCGCTCAAACAGCACTCCCGGCCGGTCGGTGCCCGTCCAGCAGAGGGCATACAGCCAGCGGCTCAAGCGAAAGCCGATGCCCGGATCGGTGAAATGACGATAGCCAAAGCGGTTCTGAATATCGGTGGCATGTATCCAGCGGCGATGATCGCTATAGCGCTGGAGGCAGTCGGGGTCTGGAATCGCCAGTTGTCGGCAAAGCACCTGCAGGACTTCCACCGGCACGGCGGCGGGCTTGTCCGGCAGAACGCCAACGAAGCGGACGGTGGTCAGCAGAACGGCATAACCCAGACGGTTATGGTTACCCCGCAGCACCTGGATGGCTTCACGGTCTTCATCGCTCAGGTGGAAGTAACGTTCCAGCTCTTCACGGCTGGGCGAATCAACATAGCGGCCAAAACCGTCGCGTTGCTCTTGAGTCAGAAAACCGACCGGCATTGATCACAGCACCTCGACGCAGAACACGGCGGGCGTGACGATCCGCGTGCGTTCGATGTGCCCGCGTTGCAGCAGGCCGGCGCGGCGATCACCGGTTACCAGGTAGTCCGCATCGCCCGCCAAGGCCATGGCCATGGCCAGCAAAAACGAGTCATCCGGATCATCGGCTTCGACCTCGATGGTCAGGCGCTCCAGTACCACAGCCCGTTGCAGGTTATTGATCATGGCGCCCACCTTGGCGGGCTGTAGGATGGCCTGAAGCTTGGGATAGCGGCTGGCTCGACGAATTTCATCGAGTTGCATCCGCGAGGTCACCACCTCGAAACGCGCCGCCCGCCAGGCACGGTAGATCGCATCGGGCGCGCCATGTGGCGAGATCAGGGCGCTGAACAGGATGTTGGTATCCAACACGACCCGCATCAGCGCTTACGTGCCCAGTCGAGCGCTTCGTCAACCGCGTTGGTCAATTCTGCCTCACTCAGATGGGCGTTAGCGGCCTTGGCCTGCTCAGCGCTCAGCTCCAGGATGTGTGCCCGTACCGCTTCTTCGATGAAGCGCGACAGGTCGCCCTTACGGCCGCCGCCCTGGCTGGCCAGAAACATCCGAAGCGACTGGTCGGTGTCGGCCGAGACGGCGACATTCCAGCGAATGGTATTCATAGCGTTCTCCGCTAATAGGTGTTTGTGTGTTTATACGCCAATCACAAAGGGCGATGCAATGGTTCGACAAAACGAAGGTTTTGCCGAACTCTATCGAGGAATGGCTCGGTTCGTTAAGCTCCCCGCGCTACGGTTCAAATAACTGGTACGCTTAATCAAAGTTCAACTATTACTAACGTAGTCGAGTAAACAGTACTTTTGATGAAGATCGGTTATGCGCGAGTGAGCACTCGGGATCAGAAAGCCGACCTACAAGTCGATGCCCTGAAACAGGCCGGGTGCGAACGCATCTACCAAGACATCGCCAGCGGCGCGAAAAGCGCCCGGCCGGAGTTGGACAAACTGCTGGCCAACGTGCGGCCGGGTGATGCCGTGGTGATCTGGAAGCTGGATCGCCTTGGGCGTTCCCTCAAGCACCTGGTCGAGTTGGTCGGCGAGCTGGCAGAGCGCAAGGTCGGCTTACAGAGCCTGAATGACCCCATCGACACCACCCACGCCCAAGGCCGCCTGGTGTTCAACCTGTTCGCCTCGCTGGCGGAGTTCGAGCGCGAGCTGATCCGCGAGCGGACTCAGGCGGGTCTGTCGGCCGCACGGGCGCGTGGCCGGATCGGTGGCCGTCCCAAGGGCCTGCCAGCCAAGGCTGAGGCCACCGCCATGGCGGCCGAAACCCTCTACCGCGAAGGTCGCCTGAGCGTCAGCGCGATCGGCGAGAAGCTGCACATCTCCAAGAGCACGCTGTACAGCTACCTGCGCCACCGTGGTGTCGAGATCGGCGCGTACCAGAAGAGCGCCAGGTCACGCGACCAGCAGCCTTCGGCCGCGTCGCCGGCAGAGCCGCCCGCCGCCGAGCGGGTGGCCACCGTCACCCTGCGCCTCGCGGTGGTGAATAACAGCAAGTTCGTGCGCGGCCGGAAGCGGGCCACGGAGAACATTGAGCGCTACTGCCTGGAGCCCTATGGCATGAAGCGGCTGGATGCCGGCCACTATGAGTTGACCATTCCGTATCGGAGCGACGATGAGCTGGACAAGAGCGTGCATGACCTGCTGACCGAGATCAGCCAGGAGGCCGACATGCGCAACTGTTTTGTCGAGATGGGCGCCTGGGAAGAAGACACCGAAAAGCGTTGGTAGGGCTTACGTTGGTTTTTGGTTCCATTGCTCCCCAAACCCCGTACTCGGAATGACTGGCCAATTCCCGCTACCGTCCGCAAGGTGCGGAGTGTTGCAATGACCCGTTGAACCCTCAGTGCAAAGGGGGCTTTTGCCAATAACCAGTGTGTGGTCGTATTGGATCAGAATTAGAGGCACAGGGCTTTCAGCCAAGCGGCATGCAAGAGAAGAACAACGAAGTGTAAGGGTGCCCGGCAGAGGTGTGTGGTCCTGCTGCCGGGCGGTCGGGCTTTAACAGGTGAGCGCTTATTTCAGCTTGATCGCAAAGTGCTTCACGATCGGGGCGGTAATTTCCCAGGTGCCAACAAAATCCTTTTCAATGACGAAGGCGTCGCCGGGGCCCACTTCCACGGGCTCGCCGCCTTCTGGCGTGATGATCGCCGAACCTTCCATCAGGTGAATGAATTCCCAGCTCTCATATTTGGCATGCCAGGTGCCGGGGGTGGCTTCCCACCAGCCGCTGATCATGCTGCCGTCATCGGCGGTGTATTCGATCCAGGTGGTCATGCTGGGGTCGCCGGCCACGGCGGTCCAGTCCGGCAAGGGGTCTGTGATCGACTTGGCCTGGCGGTTGGGCAAACGGGTAACGGGGGTGTTGCTCATGTCAGAGTCCTCTGTACGGTAATAATGGCTACGCGTTTCTTCATGGTTATCTCCACAGAATCCTGTTGTCGGGATCAGAGCGGCCACATGGGTCTAAACGTGAGTGAAAATGCACGGATCATGCCAGCATATTCAGGTCTACCCCTACAGAGGTAGCTCCTTTGATGAATTGCCCGAAAATCACTACAGGTAAAGAATTTTTACCCATGGTTGATGTGGCCGGCGCCGTTGTTCTGGTGGGAAAAGAGCCACACAACAGGGCATGGCGCCGGCCTGTGCACCGAATGGTGGCGCAGGCCATGTGAATGTGAGTGGCCAGGGGTGAAGGTATGAACACGCAATTTCATGATCATTTGATCACGGGTGAGCCGCCGGCTACGAGCCGCAAACGCATTGTGGCGCAACAGGCAATGCGAGTGAAACTGTTGCCGGGCGAGCGGTTGCAGATTGACAGCCCGGACGAAGGGCAGTGCTGTGAGCTGTTCATGCTTGATGACGGCCCCGGCTCGGCGCGTGAGCGTCTGGAGTTGGGACAGGCCACTTCCGGTATGCCTGAGGTGCAGGCGCAGCTGCAACAGTCGCGCCCTTCGGGTGACAGGCTGCGGCAAAGATTGCTGGCATGGGGCGTTAAGGAATCCCATCTGCAACGCGGGCTTCATCTGGATGCGGAGCAGTTGCCGTGCATGATTGAAGCCACGGAGCGTACAGGGGCCATCCATCTGGTGCTGGCTGCGCCGGGGGCTGACATGATGCCTCAGGAGCAAACGACTGCGACAGAGTTGAATGTTGCCTTCTGGCGTTTGCCGGGCGAGATGACTGAGCTGCCCGATCCGCTGAGTGAGCCGGTGCAGGAGGTGCATGTCCCACACAGCAGCGCACGTGTATACCGCGTCAAGGCGGGTGAGTGGATTCAGATTATTGATGTGGCGGGCAAGCAATGCTCCGACTTCATCGCCTTCGATGCCGAGGCGCTGGAAAGAGGCGAAGAGATTACGCTGGATGCGGTGGCGACACGGACCCTGGCGGGACACGCCTTGCCCCAGCCGGGGCTGTACTCACGATTTGCCGACAACCGCCTGCAGCCGATGCTGGAGCTGGTACAGGACACGGTCGGTCGTCACGACAGCTTCCTGCTGGCCTGCACGCCCAAGTATTACGAGGACAGTGGCTACTTCGGTCATGTCAGCTGTACGGACAATTTCAACCGTGCATTGAGGGAATATGGCGTGGCGCCCCGCGCTGGCTGGCCCGCCATTAATTTTTTCTTCAACACGCTGATCGAGCCCTGCGGCACGGTTGGCGTGGATGAGCCCTGGTCGCGTCCCGGTGACTACGTCCTGCTGCGCGCGAATCGGGACCTGATATGCGCGTCTTCAGCCTGCCCTGATGACATTGATCCGGCCAATGGCTGGATACCCACCGATATCCATGTCCGCGTCTATGGCGCGGAAAACCAGTTCGAGCGCGCCATTGCCCATCGCGTGGTGCCTGAGGAGTTGCCGCGCATGACCAAACAGACCGCGTTTCACAGCCGTACTTCGAAACTCACCAAGCACTTTGATGAATACCGCGGCTATTGGGTGCCGACTGAATTTGAAGGTTGGGGCGCGCGTGCCGAATATCTGGCCTGTCGTGAGTCCGTCGCTGTCATGGATCTGTCGCCGTTGCGCAAGTTCGAAGTGGTTGGCCCCGATGCCGAAGCGCTGTTGCAGTATGCCCTGACCCGTAATGTGCGCCGGCTTGCGGTGGGTGAAATTGTCTACTCGGCCGCCTGTTTCGAGACCGGCGGCATGGTCGATGATGGCACATTGTTCCGCATGGGGGAGCAGGCCTTCCGCTGGGTATGTGGCGATCCCTGGTCTGGCACCTGGCTGCGAGAGTTGGCAGCACAGCGCGGTGATCGGGTCAGTATTCGTGAGTCGACTGACCAGCTGCACAACCTGGCTGTGCAGGGTCCCAACAGCCGAGCGCTGCTGTCGGAGCTGGTTTGGCAGCCGGAAAACCGGACACCGGTGAGCGAATTGAAGTGGTTCCACTTCACCATTGGCCGTTTGGGCGGGCCGGAAGGCATACCGCTGATGGTTTCGCGAACCGGCTACACCGGTGAGTTAGGGTTTGAAGTGTGGTGTCATCCTGATGACGGCGCAGCGGTATGGGATGCGATTTGGCAGGCTGGCCAGCCCCATGGTCTGGCGCCACTGGGGTTTGCCGCGTTGGACATGCTGCGAATCGAGGCGGGCTTGATCTTTGCGGAGCACGAATTCTGCAACCAGACCAACCCCTACGAGGCCGGCATCGGCTTCACCGTGCCGATGAAAACCAAGGAAGAAGATTTCAGCGGGCGAGCGGCGCTGCAGCGGCAGTCGCCTGAGAGCAGACAGAAGCTGGTGGGGCTGGTGCTGGATGGCAATGAGCCTGTTCACCACGGTGATCTGGTGTACGACGGGCGCATGCCGGTTGGTCAGGTAACCAGCGCAACGGCCTCGCCCTTGCTGGGCAAAATGATCGCACTCTGTCGCGTTCAGCCTGCCTGGTCTGAACCGGGTACCCGACTGGAAGTGGGTCAGCTGGACGGACTGCAGAAGCGGTTGCCGGCTCAGGTTCAGGCACTGCCTTTCCATGATCCGGAGCGGATCAAAGTGAGAAGCTGATACCCCTGAAAATACCTTTCATGAAAGCGCCCTTTGTGGGCGCTTTTTTTGTGGTGCGCCAGGCATGGCGCGTAGCGCCGTGACTGGCGCTGTCGGGTTCACTGTGGTGGTGAGCCTGGCGACTTGGAGGTGAAAGTCCTCTACACACCCGGCAAGGGGAAGTGTTAGCCAGAGGCAAGGGTGTCGCGGGTGACTGCGAATCTGAAGGAAGCCCGAGGCAAAATGCTGGCCTGACGAACAGGAAGCGGATGAGGCGGCGCAGCGGGGTGAGGTGGCCATAATCGCCAAAGCCCGATACTTGCACGGAACGCTGCGACGTAGATCCGACAGGCATAAGCAGGAAGGTCGCGCGAATTACCCTGGGAGATCTGTACGCTTGCCATTGTGCTACCGATTGTCGAGAGGCGACGGGATGGGCGTGCAGAAGTCAGCCGAGGCCGTAGTAAGTGGCGGTCAACCACGCCATCAAGGGCCGAACAGGTCATGCCGCCAGTAGGCGTCAGCGTCTCGTCGATAACCGAAATGCAGAAATTTCTCCAAGAGAAGACTGTCACCCCGAGTCCCGGCCAGAGGCCGAGGATGACGCCTGACAGCGCAGAGGTATCGACGGCGTCGGTGACGTGGACGAACGCGGAGCCGGACACGCTGATGGAGCGGGTGCTTGCACCGGCGAATCTCAAGCGTGCGTATCAGCGCGTGGTCAGCAACAAGGGGGCGCCGGGTGCCGATGGCATGACGGTCGCCGACTTGGCAGGCTACGTGAAACAGTATTGGCCCATCCTGAAGGTCAGGCTGCTGGCAGGTGAATACCATCCCCAGGCAGTTCGGGCGGTCGAAATTCCCAAACCGCAGGGCGGTATGCGGCAACTGGGCATTCCCAGTGTCGTGGATCGCCTGATCCAGCAAGCCCTGCTGCAACAGCTCACGCCGATCTTCGATCCGCTGTTCTCGGACTATAGCTACGGCTTCCGTCCGGGCAGAAGCGCTCACCAGGCTGTCGAGATGGCCCGCACCCATGTGGCGGCGGGTCATAGGTGTTGCGTGGAACTCGATCTGGAGAAGTTCTTTGATCGGGTCAACCACGACATCCTGATGTTCTGTGTTGAGCGCCATGTCGAAGACAAACAGGTGCTCAGACTCATCCGCCGTTACCTCGAAGCGGGCGTCATGTCGGGCGGGGTTGTCAGCCATCGGCAGGAGGGGGCGCCGCAAGGCGGCCCGCTTTCGCCGCTGCTGTCGAACATCCTGCTCGATGAACTCGACCGTGAGTTGGAGCGGCGAGGCCATCGCTTCGTGCGCTATGCCGATGACGCGAACATTTATGTCCGTAGTCCGCGTGCTGGCGAACGAGTGCTGGCCAGTGTCGAGCGGTTCCTGAATCACCGTCTGAAACTGAGACTGAATCGGGACAAGAGTCGCGTGGCTGGGTCGTGGAAATGCGACTACCTGGGGTATGGGATGAGTTGGCACTCGCAGCCTAGACTGCGAGTGGCAACCATGAGCCTGCGCCGTGTGCGCGACCGTCTCAGGGAACTGCTGCGAGGGGTGCGGGGCCACAAGATGGCGAATGTCATCGAGCGGGTAAACCCGGTGCTGCGAGGCTGGGCAGGCTACTTCAAGCTCAGCCAGAGCAAGCGTCCACTGGAAGAGCTGGATGGCTGGGTCAGGCACAAACTTCGCTGTGTCATCTGGCGGCAATGGAAGCAGCCCTCTACGAGGGCGCGCAACCTGATGCGCCTGGGATTGAGCGAGGAGCGTGCCTGCAAGTCGGCCGTCAATGGCCGAGGCCCGTGGTGGAACTCAGGAGCGCCGCATATGAATCAGGCGCTGCCGAAGAAGCTATGGGACAGACTTGGACTGGTCTCGATACTGGATACGATCAATCGGCTTAACCGCATGGCCTGAACCGCCGTGTACGGAACCGTACGCACGGTGGTGTGGGAGGACGGCGGCCGTGAGGCCGCCTCCTACCCGATCTTGGCTACTAAATGAACAATACGGGTGCACGCAAGTGCGAAAAAGCCCTCGTATAAAGCACGGTAATTATCCACAGGGTGTTTTATCCGAGAAAATAATTTTTCAATCAAGAGTTAATTGTTTTTAACCCGGATTTCTCATGAGGCCGGCAGGCGTGGCCGGTGAAGCCTCGGTGTATCAACAACCTGCCTTCCACCGCTAAAAATTGATCGTTTTTTATTCAATTCCCGCGTATGGGGCGCACTGCCCCCTTTCCCCCATTGAGCCGGGCCGGGGGCGCCCGCCTGTTCAGGTCGGCTTGAGGCGGGCAACCAGCCCCGCAAAGAGTTCCTGATGCGGATAGGCCTCGCTGATCAGCACGCGGATGCGCCGGCTGTTGCGAATGATCACCGCACCGATCTTGAGCAGTTTCAAGCGCAGGTTATGGATGCTCATGCGCGCCAATGCGGTGCCCTGGAGATGATCGCGTAGCCGTTCGAACAGCACATAGGCAAAGGCCGACAGCATCAGCCGCCACTGGTTGGTCCACCAGCGTGGGCTGGAGGTGCGGTCGGCGAACAGATCCAACTGTTGGTCCTTGATCCGATTCTCCATGTCGCCACGGCCGCAGTAGTCTTCGTAGTACTGCTGGGCAGCATCCTCGGCAAAGCGGGACACGACGATGAAGCGTGGATTGGCACCCTGCTCGCCATGTTCCAGGCGCGACACGACCAGGCGGCGCCTACGCCAACTACCGGCCTGATAGAGGAAGCGATACACGCCGGACATCTTCTGCCCGGTTTCTTGGTAGGCCTCGGCGACAGCTTGCATGGCCGGCGCCGCCATCCGCTGCAGGCGGGTGTTGCGGGCCAGACCCACCACATAATCCACCTGCTTGCGGTCACACCAGTCGAGCATGCGATGTCGGCAAAAACCGCCGTCACCGCGGAACACGATGCGGGTCTCTGGCCAGAAGCGGCGAATGAACTTGACCAGCAGTGCCAGGATGGCCCAACTGTGTCGGGCGCCATCGATGTTGCTCGGGCGCAAATAGCTCACCAGCAGATGGCGACCACAGAACACATAGAGCGGCAGGAAGCAGTAATGGTCGTAATAGCCATGGAAGAAGCGCCCTTCCTGATCACCATGCACCGGCACATCGGTCGCATCGAAGTCGAGCACGATCTCAGCCGGCGCCTGGTCATGCTGGGCGATGAAGTGCTCCCACAGCAGGCGATGGGCTTGCACCACCGTTTCGCGATCGGCTTGCTGTTCCAGGCGCCCCAGAGTGGATTTGCCGGCCAGCGGTTGCAGGCGGTTGACCGCAGTCTGCAGCGCGTAGTCATGGCGCAGGCCGTCATGATCGTTGAGATCCTCGTAGCCGGCGGCCAGTGCATAGATACGCTGGGCGAGCAGTGTCTGCAGTCCGTGCTGGACACGCCCAGGATCACGCCGATCGGGAACGATTTTGGCCAGGCGGCGGGTCAAGCCATGTTGCCGGTCGGCGATTTTCAAGGTAGTTGTCGCGTGAGCGTGTCACGCTGCCTTTGATGTTTGCTGCAGTACCGCTTCCCGCTCCGGGTTCAGGCACACGATTGGTGCCAGCACCCAGTTCCTGATGTTGCCGCTCCAGCGCTCCGGGTGCCGTGCACGCGCCGCCTCGTACAGCTCGATACGCTTGCGCAGCAACTCTTCCGCCTGGCCAGTATGTCGCTGCGCCGGGGTCACGAACTTCAGGGCGCTGTGGCGATGTTCATGGTTGTACCAGGCCACGAAGCTGTTCACCCAGTTCCTGGCCTGCTCCAGCGTGTCGAAGGGCCGCTCCGGCCACAGCGGGCAGTACTTCGCCGTGCGGAACAAGGCCTCGGCATAGGCGTTGTCATTGCTCACCCGCGGGCGGCTGAACGAGGGCATCACACCCAGGTTCTGCATGGCCGCCAGCATGGTCGAGCCCTTCATCGCGCTGCCGTTGTCCGAGTGCAGTACCAGCGGCTGGCCTGCTCGCTGTTCACGTAGGCAGGCCTGGCGTAGCAGCTGGGCGGCCTGCTCGGCGCTTTCACTTTCATGCACCTCGTTGGCCACCAGCTTCCGGCTGTAGACGTCCTTGATCATGTACCAGTAGAAGTAACGGCCCTTGACCGTGGTCGGCAGCCAGGTGATGTCCCAGCACCACAGCTGGTTCGGGCCGTCGGCCACATGGGTCGTCAGCGCTCGTTTCACCGGTGGGCGGCTACGGCCGCGCGGATGCTGCTGTTCGGCGTCCTTCAGCAACCGGTAAAAGGTCGACTCCGAGGCCAGCCAGGTGCCCTGATCGGCCAGCCGCGCCACGATCTGCTGCGGCGGCAGGCTGGCAAACTCGGGCTGGTTGGCGACCTCCAGCACGCGGCGGCGCTCTTGCGGGGTCAGCTTGTTGGCCGGCTCAGCTCGCTGTGCCGAAGGACGCCGATCCTCCGGGCAGTGCTGCCAGCGCTGCAGGCTGCGCAGCGACAGGCCCAGTTCGGCGCAGGCCTGCGCCCGCCGCGCTCCCGCCGCCACGGCGTCCTCGATCAACTGCAGCGTTTCACGGCGATCCGGGGCGCTGATCATTCGTCCTCGTCCTTCCCCCAGAGCGCCTCGGCTTTTTTTCGCAACACCAGCAGAGCCGCGGTTTCTGCCAGCGCCGCATCCTTGCGCCGCAGTTCACGCTCCAGCTGCTTGATGCGCTTCTTCGCGGCCTTTTCCTCTTCGCGTTCGCGCCGGGTCTTGATCGGCTGAGCCAGGCTGTTGGCCTGCTCGCAGGCTTCGCGCCAGGCGTTGATCTGCTCGACATACAGGCCTTTGCGCCGGCAGTACTCCGCCAGCTCAGCCGCATTGAGGCTGGCGCTTTCCAGCACCACCCGAAACTTGTCCTGGCTCGACCACTGGTCGGCCTGCTGTCCATCTCCCGGCACCACTGCTCCCGCTGCTCTGGCCTGTTTGCGCCAAGCATACAGGGTGGCATCAGTAATGCCTGTCGCTTCCACCAGCTCCGGCACCGTCCGGTTCAAGGGCGGCATCATCTGCCGCACCACCCACTCCCGATGCTCTATCGAATAACGCGCCACACGGCTCTCACTTCCGCCCACCGACCAAGACTCATCGAATCAACTCACACGACAACTATCCTGACGCGGCGGGGGTATGGCACTCCAAAGGGGATGATGTGCTCCAGCTGATGCCATGGGCCGGGCTTGGCATTTTTGTTTGCCTCTCTGGATTCATCCTTGATCGCGTGCTGTTTAAGGAAAAGCCTAGTCCCGATGAACCCGGCTCAAGTGAGTAGGAAAACTACGACCGGATTACACACAGTAATCCGGTTTTTGCTTGTTGATGCCCAGACAGGTTTTCACACCAAAATCCGAATAGCCAATAAAAAGGGCGCCTAGTGGCGCCCTTACTCATTGCAGGTGATGACTATGCTGCACGCTGGTGCCGACCACGCGCCTCGCGGGCCTGCATCGCCTCGACACTGAGCAGGGACTCAGGAATCACCAAGAGGCGTTGGAGGGTGATCGGTTCCCCGGTATCGGCACAGTAACCGTATTCGCCGGCATCGATAGCTTTGAACGCTGCATCGATGTGTTTGAGCGTCTGGAGGTCCATTTCGATCAGGCGAGTCGCCGTGGAGCGATCTTCCTCAGCACTTGCCGAGTCAGCCTCGTCCGGCTGGCGCTCGATCTTGCAGAGCGCCTGGTTCTTCTCGATCCGCTCACGCAGCATCGCTGCTTTCTCGGCGAGCTTCTGGCGGAAGAATTCGAGTTGATCGGCATTCATGTATTCGTCAGCGCTCTGCGCCAGCAGTTGTTCCACGTTCATAGCTACCTCTGAGGTTCGATTGTTGACCTTCCGAGCGGAGGGTGATCGACAACCCAGAATAACGACCGCCTCTACCGAATCCACTGAACCGCGTGCAGTTACCTCCATTCGACTGAACATTTTTTGTCGCTGATGCGGATTCTGGGAATCGAGCCGTTATGGTGATTGTGTATCTACAGGGAGGCCCCCATGGGTGTTGGCGCTGATGGAAAATTGACCCACCCTGCCGATTGAAATTTGACCCAGAGCGGATTGCTGATTTTGTTACCAGCAACTGTGGATAAGTCTACCAGCGCAGCTGCTTTTGAACCCACTCCTTCGTTAGCCCAGTTCAGCTGTTGAAGACCTGCCACATGCAGCCATGCAGCAGGCCATCGTCACCATGAAATCAGAACGGCTCATCGTCCTCCGGTTCCTGGCCGCCCTTACGCTTTCGCTCCCGTGATTTGATCTTGGCCTGGGCCGCCAAGCTGCTGTGTTGCAGGCGATAGGACTCGTTACCGGTTTCGACGATGTGGCAGTGGTGCGTAAGCCGATCCAGCAAGGCTGTGGTCATCTTGGCGTCGCCGAACACGCTCGACCATTCGGCAAAGCTCAGGTTGGTGGTGATCACCACGCTGGTGTGCTCGTACAGCTTGGACAGCAGGTGAAATAACAGCGCGCCACCGGCCTGACTGAAGGGCAGATACCCCAGCTCGTCGAGGATGACCAGATCCATGCGTAGCAGTGCCTGGGCGATCCGCCCGGCTTTGCCGTCGTGTTTTTCGCGCTCCAGAAGATTGACCAGATCGACCGTGGAGTAGAAGCGCACGCGCTTGCCATGCCGGGTGATGCCGGACACGGCCAGTGCGGTGGCCAGGTGGGTTTTGCCGGTGCCTGGGCCGCCGATCAGCACCACGTTCTGCGCGGTGTCGGTAAAAGCTCAGATTGGCCAGCTCGCTGATCAAGCGAGCGTCGGCGCTGGAGGCGCTGAAGTCGAAGCCGGCCAGATCGCGGTGCATCGGCAGCTTGGCCATGTTCATCTGGTGGCTCACCGAGCGCATGGCGCGATCTGTGTGCTCTTGTTCCAGCAGGTGTTCGAGCAGCCACTTGGACGAGGCTGTGTTCGACTCACCCTGTGCAGTTAACTCCGCCCAGGCCGTGGCCATGCCGTGCAGGCGCAGCTCCTTGAGTTCCGCCATCAAATCACGCATGACCGACCTCCTCGGCCTGGCCACGCAGGCGGTCGTAGCGCGCCGTGTTAGCGACGGGGGCTTCCTTGAGCGACAAGTGGGTTTCGACGCTGGGTGGTGGTTCGGATGCTGTCAGCCGTGCCACGACATTGAGGATGTGTTCGGCGCTCAGGCTGCCGCTCTCCAGTACCAGCTCAACGGCTACCAGCACGGCATCGAGTCCGGCGACCGGTACGGCAGCCAGGACTTGCGCCATGATCCGGTCACCGCCGGCATGACGCCCCAGACCGTGCTTAAGCTGACGCAGCGGTGCTGGCAGATCAGCAAAGGGCGCTCCGTTGCGCAGCGCACCGGGCTTGCGTTCGATCAGCGGGAGGTAGTGCTGCCAGTCATAGCTGACCTGGTCGCGATCCAGCAAGCGGACATGGCTGGCAATCAGCGCATCATCGGCCACCACCTCGATTCGCGTCGGATACAAACGGCTGCTGACCCACTTACCCGCGTACTCACATGGCACCGAGTAGCGGTTGCGCCCGACGCTGACCAGGCAGGTGCTGGAGACCCGCGCAGGCCGCTCGACGTAACCGTCGAATGGCGCTGGCACAGGCATCAGTTCAGCGCGCTCCAACTCCAGCACTTCGGCTACACTCAGCCCGCTGTATTGAGGGTGCGTCAGCTCGTTCCAAAGCGCGCGGCAGCGCTGGCCCAGCCAGGCATTGAGTTCCTCGAAGGAGTGAAAATGACAGTCCTGGGCGTCTAGCCAGATGCGCCTACGGCTGTCTTGCACGTTCTTTTCAACGATGCCCTTTTCCCAACCAGCGGCGACGTTGCAGAAGTCCGGATCGAACAGGTAATGCGCGCACATCACCGCAAAGCGCGCATTCACCGTCCGGCCTTTGCCCTTATTGACCTTGTCGACGGCCGTCTTCATGTTGTCGTAGATGCCCCGGCGCGGCACGCCGCCCAAGGAGCCGAACGAGCGTGTATGGGCGTCAAATAACATCTCATGGCCCTGGCTCGGATACGCCACAAGCCAGAACGCACGGCTGGCACACAGCTTCAGATGTGCCACCTGCATACGCCGGTAAATGCCGCCGACCAGCAAGCCTTCCTCGCTCCAGTCAAACTGAAACGCCTCGCCAAGAGCAAAGGTCAGCGGCACAAAGGCCTGCGACGCCTTGCCCTGTCCCCCTCGCCAGGCACGGATAAACGCGGTGAGCTGGCTGTAGCCACCGTCATAACCTTCGGCTTTGATTTGCGCCAACAGCGCCTTGGCACTGCGCCGCTGTTGCTTGGGCCGCAGCGAATCGGCTTTTAGCGCCTGCTCCAGCGTGGCGTGAAAAGGGCTGAGTTTGTTGAAGATCGCGCGGCGTTGGTAGACCGGCGGCTTGGCCTCAGGTGCTCTGACCCACTTGCGAATCGTGTTGCGCGCCAACCCGGTGCGCTTGGCTATCTCATGCAGCGACAGCTTGTCGCGGAAATACATCCGGCGGATTTTGCCCATCATTTCCATACTGATCACCCTGTGTTCTCCTGCTCAAAAATTGAGCAGAAGCAGTTGAACACCTGGGTCAGTTTTCAGTCGGCAGAACAGCCTCTACTGGGTCAGTTTTCGGTCAGCGGCAACACTTCTGGAGTACAGCCCCAGCGCCGACCATGCGCTGAAACAGCTTGGGTGACACATCCATCTTGATCAGGTAGCCGGTAATCGCAGCTGAAAGAACCTGCCCGAGGGCAAGGTCTTGTGGCCCGGATTGCCGAGAGAAGAAACGGTGGATACCGAAATAAGCTGTGCTGTCGGCGAAGCGATACACGCCGCCAGCGAAAACCAAAAGACAAGCACTCTGGCAGGAGCCAGGGACTGGCTTGCCCTGAGCGTGACCTCGCTTGCCAATAGCTGTGTTAAAGCCCAGCTTGCGAATGAACTCGCCCAGCTCCAGGCCGGCTTGAAGATCGCCACCAACGCTGTTGATGTAGATCGTGGCTCGCTCTATCTGGTTGGCGCCCAATGCTGTGGCAAGTTGGCGCGGGAGCGCAGGGGTGATCTCTCCGTCGATGTAGATTTCGGCGGGAGCCGACCGACCATCTGGATGCTTAAAGGTCACGGCCTGGATCGAAGGCTCTGCCGCAGAAACGAATGACGTAAACGCCGTTGCGAATATGAAAGATGAGAGAACGCGCTTTAGATTCAAGACTTGGCCCCATGAATGTGCTTGGCCAAGGGTATGAGTTGAGGCTGCCGCTCTGCCACTCAACTCTGAGCAGTCTTCCACTAAGGAGGAATATCCGAGCTAGCGTGGCTTGGCTCGACGCTCAGGTAACTCGCTGATACCCCCTGACTGCAATCGGAGGTACTGCACAGGGTTGGGCATTGGCACTGGGAGGTCTTGGGGTACAGGGCAATCAAGAATATTGCATATGCGGAGGACTAGAGCCTTGTACGCAGAGGCATACCCAAGCTTCTTGCCGATGTACTTAGTCACGGTGGGGCGACCGGGAGAAGACCACCTCCAGCTTGCTCTGCAAGGACCAGAGCTTGAGACAACGAGACTGATACCCGGAACGAAGCGCGAAGCCGACTTCGAGCTTACTCGGCCTGAGAGTATTCCAAGCTCCGCCTCTTTCTTATCTCTCCAGCGCTGGGCCATAGCCATTGCCATCGCCTCATTCACCAATGGAGTGATTCTGAAAACCTCGGAGTGGGTCTGTCGGTTTACACCACGCCCTTGCTGGATCATCGCCCGGTAGCCAACCAGGCTCCCGTCATCCTTGATGGGGAAAATCCTTCGCTTGGCATAGGTGTCAGCGGTCTTCCAGCGACCAACCCCGAGAAAGGGGAGGTCGGGCGCAACGTCCACCTGAACATCGCCTTGTGGGCCGAATTGGCGCGCCTTGCGTGGGTTGGACGCCATTTCATTCCGGCGTATCTGGGAGGTCATTCAGCGATAGTCCTTCAAAGCTTGGCCAGTCATCGTCCGGGGCGGGCAATTCAGACGGCCCGCTTGAACTCTGTTGGCGGGCCGAGGCCAGAACACTCCCTGAGTGGCGAGCCTCTGGGCTCAAAGCCGAATCTGGGGTAGGGCGCGTGCTAGCCGGTCTTAGCCTTCAATAATGAGAGTGCGCACATGGGGTGCCGCACCTCCACTGCCAAGAGACCTGCCGTGACCGAACTGATCGTTGCCGTAAAACAGGCCAAAGCCTGGGGGGTCCATGCCGTTACCGCCAGCGGTGTGATCCTCGCCCTGCTGGCATTGCTGGCCGTACTCGACGGCCAGCCCAAGCAATGCCTGTTGTGGCTCGGCCTGGCGCTGCTGGTCGATGGGCTGGATGGTTCGCTGGCGCGCCGCTATGACGTCAAGGTTGTGCTGCCGCATTTCGACGGCTCGACCCTCGACCTGGTGATCGATTACCTGACCTACGTATTCATCCCCGCCATCTTTCTTTACCGCTTCATCCCCCTGCCGGATTACACGCCGCTGTTCGCCGTGGGCCTGATTCTGCTGTCTTCGCTGTTCTGCTTCTGCAACCTGAACATGAAGAGCAAGGACAACTACTTCGTCGGCTTCCCGGCGGCGTGGAACGTGGTCGTGCTGTATTTCTACATCCTCGATGTGCACCCCTGGATCACCCTGGCCATTATCGTCCTGCTGGCCGGCCTGACCCTGACCAAGATGAAGTTCCTGCACCCGTTCCGCGTGCGTCAGTTCATGCCGCTGAACATCCTCGTGACCTTCGTCTGGATGCTCTCCAGCGCGCTGCTGATTCTGCAGTACCCCGTCAGCCAGCCCTGGCTGCTGGCGTTGTGGTGGCTGGCCTCGGCCTACTTCGTCGGCATGTGCCTGTGGCGCTCGGCGCGCGAGTGGTTTCCGGCGCGCGGATGACGGCGGCCGTCGATAAGCCCTGGTTCGTCTACCTGGTGCGTGCTGCCAACGGCGCGCTGTATTGCGGCATCAGCGATGACCCGCAGCGGCGTTTCGCCCAGCATCAGAGCGGCAAGGGCGCGCGCTTCTTCCATACCAGCCCGGCGCAGGCACTGGCCTATGTCGAAGCCTGTGCTGGCAAGGGCGATGCCCTGCGCCGTGAGCGGGCCATCAAGCGCCTGAGCAAAGCGGCCAAGGAGGTGCTCATTCTGAGCGTTGATGGCGCTTCATCAGCCGTAGGCGGTGTGCGTGACTAGGTTGCGCGGGTAAGCTGGGTGCTTTCGAACCGTCGCGGAGCGCGCCATGCACGAGTTGATCCTTCACCATTACCCGACCTCGCCGTTTGCCGAGAAGGCTCGCTTGCTACTGGGCTTCAAGCAACTGTCCTGGCGCTCGGTGATGATCCCGCCGGTGATGCCCAAGCCGGATCTCACAGCGCTGACCGGCGGCTACCGCAAGACGCCGGTGTTGCAGATCGGTGCCGACATCTACTGCGATACCGCGCTGATCGCTCGCCGTCTGGAAGCCGAGAAAGCCACCCCGGCACTGTTCCCGGAAGGGCAGGGCTTCAATGTCGCGACCCTCGCCCAATGGGCCGACGCGGTGTTGTTCCAGCATGCGGTGTCACTGGTCTTCGCCCCCGAGTCCATGGCGGTGCGCTTTGCCAAGGTGCCACCGGAGTTCGCCAAGGCTTTCGCGGCTGATCGTGCCGCGCTGTTTTCCGGCGGCACGGCCAGCCGTTTGCCGTTGGAGCAGGCGCGTCACCAGTGGCCGGCGCTGATGGGGCGTTTGCAGCAGCAGTTGCAGCAGGGCGGTGGCGACTTCCTGTTTGGCCAGCCCTCGATTGCCGACTTCGCCGTCGCGCATCCGTTGTGGTTCCTGCGCGCCACACCGATCACGGCACCCCTGGTGGACGATTATCCGGAAGTCGCCGCCTGGCTGGCGCGGGTGCTGGGCTTTGGGCATGGCTCACTGAGCGAGATGAGCGGCGAAGAGGCTATCGCCGTGGCGCGCGAGGCAACGCCGGCAGCACTCCCGGACGAGGATTTTATCGATGCCAATGGCTTCCAGCCTGGCCAGGCGGTACGCATCGCAGCGGTGGACTACGGGGTCGATCCGGTGGAGGGTGAGTTGCTGTTCTCCGGGCGCGAGGAGCTGATCCTGCGCCGCGAGGACGAGCGTGCCGGCATCGTACACGTGCACTTCCCGCGCCTGGGCTTCCGTATCGAGGCGTGCTGATCGGTCGTAAAGATCGCGGCTGAAGCCCCTCCCACAAGGCTTACCTCCTGTGAGAAGGGCTTTGTGAGCGGCTGGGTGGGAGGGGCTTTAGCCGCGACAGCATCTCAACGCTGATCCGGCAGCAGAAAATTACCCGGCCCGGCGCTGTCCAGCGTCGGCACTTCGGCTTCGTCCTTGAGATCGACGCCCGAGAGCTGGCGGCGGCAGGCCTCGCGCATCAGGTACATCAGGCGGAAGGTGGCCATGCCATAGCTCAGACCCTCCAGGCGCACGTTGGAGATGCAGTTGCGGTAGGCGTCGTTGAGGCCAACGCGCGGCGCGTAGGTGAAGTACAGGCCCAGGCTGTCCGGCGAACTCAGGCCGGGGCGCTCGCCAATCAGGATCACCGTCATCTTCGCCCCCAGGCGCTGCCCCACTTCGTCGGCCACTGCAACCCGGCCCTGCTCCACCAGGGTAATCGGCGCCAGTGACCAACCTTCCTCCAGCACCTGTTCCAGCAAGCGGTCGAGAAAGGGCAGGCTGTGCTTGTGCACCGCCAGCGATGACAGGCCGTCGGCGATGACGATGGCCAGGTCATAACCACGGCCGTGCTCGGCGGCGTAGTCATCGAGCAGGCGTGCGGCATCCTCGTGCAGGCGCCGGCCCAGATCCGGGCGTTGCAGGTAGGTGTGGCGGTCGGCGGCGGCACTGTGCAGCAGCAGCGTGGGTAACTGGCGATCATGCAGCGCTTCGCGCAGGGCAGTGTGGTCGAACGGCAAATGCACGGCGTCACGCGCCTGGGCGTGGGCGAACTGGAAATCCAGTTGCGCAGCGGTCGGCAGGCTGGTGCCGGCGCGGCCCAGGGCGATGCGTGCCGGTGTCAATTGGCGCAGTTGCTGCCAGGGGTTTGCGGTGGCGGGGGACTTTTCGCTCATGACGGCCTCGATTGATCAGGACAACTGCGCCAACGCCTGGCGAAATGCCGGGGGCAGCTCATCGCCCATGCGCAGGCGGCCACCCTGTTGCTGGAAAATCCCCATGCGTGCCAGCCAGGCCTCGAACTCCGGCGCGGCGTGCAGGCCGAGCACCTTGCGTGCATACAGGGCATCGTGGAAGGAGGTGGTCTGGTAGTTGAGCATCACGTCATCCGAGCCGGGAATGCCCATGATGAAGTTGATGCCAGCCGTGCCGAGCAGGGTCAGCAGCATGTCCATGTCGTCCTGGTCGGCTTCGGCATGGTTGGTGTAGCAGATGTCGCAGCCCATGGGCACGCCGAGCAGCTTGCCGCAGAAGTGATCCTCCAGGCCGGCGCGGATGATCTGCTTGCCGTTGTACAGGTACTCCGGGCCGATGAAGCCGACCACGGTATTGACCAGAAACGGGTTGAAGTGGCGGGCCACGGCGTAGGCGCGGGTTTCGCAGGTCTGCTGGTCGACGCCATGGTTGGCGTTGGCCGACAGCGCGCTGCCCTGGCCGGTCTCGAAGTACATCAGGTTGTTGCCGAGGGTGCCGCGCTTGAGACTCAGGCCGGCTTCGTAGCCTTCCTGCAGCACCTTGAGGCTGACGCCGAAGCTGGCATTGGCCGCCTCGGTGCCGGCGATGGACTGGAATACCAGATCCAGCGGCGCGCCGCGCTCGATGGCAGCGATGGAGCTGGTGACGTGGGTCAGCACGCAGGATTGGGTGGGAATCTCGTAGCGCTGGATCACCGCGTCGAGCATCTCCAGCAGGGTGCATACGGCGCTCATGCTGTCGGTGGCCGGGTTGATGCCGATCATGGCATCGCCGTTGCCGTAGAGCAGGCCGTCGACCACGCTGGCGGCGATACCGGCCGGATCGTCGGTCGGGTGGTTCGGTTGCAGGCGGGTGGACATGCGCCCGCGCAGCCCCTGGGTGTTGCGAAAGCGGGTGACCACACGGGTCTTCTGCGCCACCAGGACCAGATCCTGAATGCGCATGATCTTCGACACCGCTGCGACCATCTCCGGCGTCAGCCCAGGGGCCAGCGCCGTGAGGCTGGCTTCGTCGGCGTCGTCGCAGAGCAACCAGTCACGAAACCCACCCACCGTGAGGTGGCTGACCGGGGCGAAGGCCTGGGCATCATGAGTGTCGATGATCAGGCGGGTGACTTCGTCGCTCTCATAGGGAATCAGCGCCTCCTGCAGAAAGGTCTTCAGTGGCACATTGGCCAGCGTCATCTGCGCGGCGGCGCGCTCGGCATCGCTGCCGGCCGCGACCCCAGCCAGGTAGTCGCCGGAGCGTGCCGGCGTAGCCTTGGCCATCAGTTCGCGCAGGCTGTCGAAGCGCCAGGTCTGGCCGGCCATGCTGTGGGAGTAGCTTGCCATGTATCTGTCCTCAACCAGTCTCTCTCGTTCGCCGTCGGGCAACGCCCGGCGTCTGCTTGGCAGGCGTCAGGCGTTGCGGCGGTTATCAGGCCGGGCTGACCTGCGGCTTGCCTGCGACCGGGTACTCATCCTGTTCGATGATGCCGGCAGCGCGATCCTGTTGCTCCAGTTCCAGCGCCTTGGGCACCGATAGCCAATAGGCCAGGCCGATGGCGGCAAAACCTGCGATCAGCTTGCCGATCAGCACTGGCAGGATGATGGTGGGCTGGAAGTTGGCCGTAAAGGACAAGTGGTCACCCAGCAGGAAGGCCGCGCAGACGGCGAAGGCGATGTTGATCACCTTGTCCTTCGGTGGCATGAAGCGCACCAGGCGGAACATGGCCAGGATATTGGCGATGGTCGCGAGCATGCCGGCGCTGCCCACGGCGCTCAGGCCGACCTTGCTGCCCAGGTGTTCCAGCGGACCGCCGAAGTATTTGCGCAGCAGGTAGACCATGGGGAAGGCGCCCGCCAGCATGATGCCGGTGTAGCCGGCGATTTCCAGGGCGCGGGTCTGGTCTTCGGCGTCCGCGATGATCGGGTCGAAGCCCCAGCCACCAAAGACGATGGTGAACACCCCGGTGAAGTACTCGACGATGGAGAATACCAGCACCAGTTTGATCATCGCGTTCAGGCCACGGCCGAAACCGATGAAGCCCTTGATCATCAGATCCGGCAGAAAACGCAGGCCGGCAGCCAGGGCGACGACGAAGACGATGATCGGCAGCAGGTTGGCGAAGATGCTGCCCAGGCCCATGGCCAGCTGATAGGTCGCCTCGCCATTGGTGGCGACCACTTCGCGGATCATCGGGTCGCTCGCTACCAGCAATACGCTGGCAATCAGTACGCCGAGCGGAATGGTCAGGATGCCGGACATGATGCCCAGTGCCATGTATTTGTGGTCACGCTTATCGAGCATCGCCAGCCCCATGGGGATGGAGAAGAGGATGGTGGCACCCCCCATGAAACCGGTGATCAGCGCCATGACCAGCGCTTCCTTGCTCGACGCCAGCGCCGATGCCAGGTGATAGCCGCCCATGTCCGAGGCGATGATCATGGTCGCGGCCAGTGCCGGGTCGGCGCCGAGGGCGTTGAAAAACGGCCCGCAGGCCTTCTCGATGATCACCGTGAGATACGGGATGGAGGCCATGATGCCGGCCGCCGGTACGAAGATGTAGCCGGTGGCGTGGATGCCCTCCATGAACTCCTTGCCCAGGCCCTTCTCGCTGTCGTAGATGGCCGCGAACGCCCCTGCAACGGCGCAGGCCATGATGATGTAGAGAACGTAATTACCTATCTGATCCATTGCTGTGCCCTGACTGTCTTTATTGAGTGACGGTGCGGTATTGGCCCGCTCGAACACTGCCTTGGCCGAGCCCTCTGCGCAGAGGCAGCAGGGCCGGCTTGCGGACGATCCGAACGGGCGTGAGCCGCGTCTTGTGCATGGCAGACCGTAAACAACGGTGGATTAAAAGAACCCCAGCGGATTGATGTCGTAGCTGACCAGCAGGTTCTTGGTCTGCTGGTAGTGATCGAGCATCATCTTGTGGGTTTCACGCCCGACCCCGGACTTCTTGTAGCCGCCGAAGGCGGCATGCGCCGGGTACAGGTGATAGCAGTTGGTCCACACGCGACCAGCCTTGATCCCGCGGCCCATGCGGTACGCGGTATTGATGTCGCGGCTCCATACACCGGCGCCGAGGCCGAACTCGGTGTCGTTGGCAATCGCCAGCGCTTCGGCTTCGTCCTTGAAGGTGGTCACGCCGATCACCGGGCCGAAGATCTCTTCCTGGAACACGCGCATCTTGTTGTGACCCTTGAGCAGGGTCGGCTGGATGTAATAGCCGCTGGCCAGGTCGCCTTCGAGTTTTTCCGCTGCGCCGCCGGTCAGCACCTGCGCGCCTTCCTGCTGGGCGATCTCCAGGTAGCTCAAGATCTTGTCGAACTGCTGTTGCGAGGCCTGGGCGCCGACCATGGTCTCGGTGTCCAGCGGGTTGCCGCGCTTGATCTGCTTGACCTTCTTCATCACCTCGACCATGAAGGCGTCGTAGATCGACTCCTGCACCAGCGCGCGCGACGGGCAGGTGCACACTTCACCCTGGTTGAAGAAGCCCAGCACCAGGCCTTCGGCGGCTTTCTCGATAAAGGCCGGCTCGGCGTTCATGATGTCGGCGAAGAAGATGTTCGGCGATTTGCCACCCAGCTCGACGGTGCTCGGGATGATGTTCTCGGCAGCGCATTTCATGATGTGCGAACCGACCGGGGTGGAGCCGGTGAAGGCGATCTTGGCGATGCGCTTGCTGGTGGCCAGCGCCTCACCGGCCTCACGGCCGAAGCCCTGAACGATGTTGAGCACGCCCGGCGGCAGCAGGTCGCCGATGATTTCCACCAGCAAGGTGATCGACAGCGGCGTCTGCTCGGCCGGTTTGAGCACGATGGCGTTGCCGGCGGCCAGGGCCGGAGCCAGTTTCCAGGCAGCCATCAGCAGCGGGAAGTTCCACGGGATGATCTGCCCGACCACGCCCAGCGGCTCGTGGAAGTGATAGGCCACGGTGCCGTCGTTGATCTCGGCGGTGCTGCCTTCCTGGGCACGGATGCAGCCGGCGAAGTAACGGAAGTGGTCGGCGGCCAGCGGCACGTCGGCGTTCAGCGTCTCACGCACCGGCTTGCCGTTGTCCCAGGTTTCGGCCACGGCGAGCAGTTCGCGGTTGGCTTCGATGCGGTCGGCGATCTTCAGCAGGATGTGCGAACGCTCCTGCACGCTGGTGCGGCCCCAGGCGTCGGCGGCGGCGTGGGCGGCGTCCAGCGCCTTGTCGATATCGGCGGCGTTGGAGCGGGGGAATTCGCCGATCACCGAGCCATCGACCGGGCTGGTATTGCTGAAATACTGGCCGCTGAGCGGGGCGACGAACTCGCCACCGATGTAGTTGCCGTAACGCGGCTTGAGGGTGACGAGGGCGCCGCTGGTTCCAGGCTTGGCATAAATCATGAGCGTTCTCCGAAACGATGTTGTTGTACGTAGCAGGTGAGCTGACGTTCAACCTGGGTCGATCATGAGCCGATTTCATGGGCGCAACTTGACTGCACAGGGGGCTTGCTGTCGTGCAAAGTCAACTTTGCAGGCGCCGACGCTGCCTGTGTCGTAATGGGTCAAGTCGTCCGCTGCGTTTTGGTGCGGATGTTTCAAAATGACTCACTCGCCCGGCAGGGCGGGGCACGGAGGTGGCGTTTGAACCGTGGTTTTGCGGTGCGACAGTGCAGGCGTATTTCTTGCTTGCCGAAACGCATTGTTACCAAGGAGGCCCCGATGAGTGCCTTTTTCTCCCAGGCGGGTGGTTCGTTCGGCGCTTCGCTGTTGTCCGGTGCGCCGGCTAATGCGGGTGTGCTGGCGGCTGCTGCGAGTGGCCTGTGCGGCTTCATCGAAAAGCAGGGCGGTGACCCGGATCGTATCCTCGGGGTCTCCGGCATCGACCCCGAGTGCCTGCGCCATCCGACCCTGAGCTTGGCGCTGCCCAATTACTGCCAGGTGCTGGAAGAAGCCGCGCATCAGTCTGGCTGCGATAACTTCGGTCTGTACTACGGCCAGCAGTTCAAGCCGCAGGCGCTTGGCCTGCTTGGTTATATCGGGCTGTGTTCGGCGACCCTGGAACAGGCGCTGATCAACTTCGCCCGTGCCTTCCCGCTACATCAGCGCAACAGCCTGATCCGCCTGGTCGATGAGGGCGAGTGCTACCGCTTCGACTATCAGGTACGCCATGGCGCCATTCTCAGCCGCCGCCAGGATGCCGAGTTGACCCTGGGCATGGCCCTCAACCTGGTGCGTCATGTGCTTGGCCCGCAGTGGGCGCCGCGCGCGGTGCACTTTGAACACCCACGGCCGGAGCATTGGCACGAGCACTGTAAGGTGTTCGATGCGCCGGTGTATTTCGAGCAGCCGTGCAATTCCCTGCTGATTCCCAAGCGCGGCCTCGACCGCGCCATGCCGGACAGTGATCCGGTACTGCTGATGCTCATGCAGGACTCGCTGAACCAGATCAGCGCCCTGTGCGGGCGTGGTGAGCGGGATATGGTCAACGATGTGCGCGAGCAGATTCGCCAGCGCCTGCTGTACGGCGAGCCGGCGCTGGAAGATGTCGCGGAAATGCTCGGTATGGCCAGTTGGTCGCTGCAGCGGCGCCTGCGTGAGCAGGGGCTGAGCTTCTCGCAACTGGTGGACAACGTGCGCCGCGAACTGGCCAACCGTTACCTGCGCCAGCCGCAGCTACCCATCTCGCAGCTGGCGCCGTTGCTCGGTTATTCGGAAACCAGCGCCTTCTCGCGCGCCTTCCGCCGCTGGTTCGGCGTCAGCCCACGGCAGTGGCGGCGTGAGGATAGTTCGCTGAGTTGAGGTCAGTAGGCGGCGCGGATGGCGCGCACGTCGTAGCCGTGAATCACTTGGCCGCGCAAGTCGATCACCGGCACGCCTTGGCCACCCAGCGCCTGGTACTGGGCGCGGCCAGCCGCATCGTTCTCGATATCCACTTCGCGATAGACAATGCCATCCTCGGCGAATAACTCGCGGGTCTTGGCGCAGTAACCGCACCACTGCGTCGCGTAGAGCACGATCTCGCCGCTGGCATTGCCGGCCTGTGGCGGGTTTAGCCAGCGGTCGATCTTGTCCCAGTTCTGCCACAGAGCCAGCGCGGCGAGCAGCAGCACAATCGTCTTCATGGTTGCGCGTCCTTGTGCGATAGCGCGGTCATGTCAGGCCCGTAGGGTGGGCTTCAGCCCACCAACAACGATCTCAGCTTCCTAAGGTAGCTCGGGTGCTGACTTGGACTGCTTTGGTGGGCTAACAGGCTGTTGAAAAACTATCTGCGTTGCCACTGCTGCGTTAAAAACAGGCTCGTGCGCGAGTCCGATCAAAATGCTCATTTACAGCTCGTAAACTCCGCTTTTTCGCCTGTTTTTGCCTTGCATTGGCTGCCTCGCCTACGTTTTTCAACGGCCTGCTAAAGCGGATCGCCGCCCGGCCCGCCCTACGAATGCATCAATCCTGCCGCCGCTTGAGCTGATCCTTCAACTGGGTCGGCAACTGACGAATGATCAACATGTCGCGGCCCTCGTCGTATTCGATCTTCGAGCCCAGCAGGTGCGCCTCGAAGCTGATCGACAGCCCTTCGGCCCGCCCGGTAAAACGCTGGAACTGGCTCAAGGTGCGTTTGTCCGCCGGAAATTCCGGCGCCATGCCGTAGTCCTTGTTGCGGATGTGCTCGTAGAAGGCCTTGGGGCGTTCCTCGTCGATCAGCCCGGAGAGTTCTTCCAGGGTAATCGGTTCACCCAGTTTGGCCTGGCCGCTGGCGTAGCCGACCAGGGTCTTGGTCTTCTCGCGGGCCTGTTCTTCGGGCAGGTCTTCGCTCTCGACGAAGTCGCTGAAGGCCTTGAGCAGGGTGCGCGTCTCGCCGGGGCCGTCGACGCCTTCCTGGCAGCCGATGAAGTCACGGAAGTAGTCCGACACCTTCTTGCCGTTCTTGCCCTTGATGAAGGAGATGTACTGCTTGGACTGCTTGTTGTTCTGCCACTCGCTGATGTTGATGCGCGCGGCCAGGTGCAACTGGCCCAGATCCAGATGTTTGGCCGGCGTTACGTCCAGCGCGTCGGTCACCGCCACGCCTTCGCTGTGGTGCAGCAGGGCGATGGCCAGGTAGTCGGTCATGCCTTGCTGGTAGTGAGCGAAGAGCACATGGCCGCCGGTGGACAGGTTGGATTCTTCCATCAGCTTCTGCAGGTGCTCGACGGCCTGGCGGCTGAAGGCGGTGAAGTCCTGCTCGCCATCGAGATAGGCCTTGAGCCAGCCGCTGAACGGGTAGGCGCCGGATTCCTCGTGGAACAGCCCCCAGGCCTTGCCCTGCTTGGCGTTGTAGCTCTCGTTGAGGTCGGCCAGCAGGTTCTCCATGGCTTGCGACGTGGCCAGCTCGCTGTCGCGGGCGTGCAGCACGGCAGGGCTGCCGTCGGGCTTCTTGTCGATCAGGTGGACGATGCAGTGGCGGATCGGCATGGCGGTCTCGTGGGCAAATGAAACAAGAGGCGAAGTTTACCCGAAGCGGGTCATGGATTCTGGTGCGCATGCATCGGTTAACGCTATGCAGCCGCTCGCGGCTAAAGCCCACAGAAGTCGTCGCGGGCTCAGTCCAAGCGATGGACAAACTTCGTGTTGTCCACGAACTGTAGGAGCCCCGCCCCGGGGCGAATGGTGGGTTCAACTCATGATCGAGGTTGCCTGAACCATTCGCCGCGAGGCGCGGCTCCTACCCGTCAGAACCGGCTACTCCACCCTTACGTAGAGTGGATGACGCTGCCCACCATTGCGTCAGCCCAAGCGATGGACAAACTTCGCGTTGTCCACTAACTGTAGGAGCCCCGCCCCGGGGCGAATGGTGGGTTCAATTCATGATCGAGGTTGCCTGAACCATTCGCCGCGAGGCGCGGCTCCTACTCGTCAGAAACGGCTACTTCACTTTTACTTTTACTCAGGGTGGAGACGCTTTTTCCATCCGCTGCGCATCGGTGGACATGAAAAAACGATGTCCACCCTACGGCTGCCGCCGCCGCTGCAACTCGCGCAAGCGCTCGATCACATAGCGCACATGCATGTGCAGCTCGTACAGCTCATTGGAATACGACAGCGGCACTTCCACCGCGGCGAGTTCGTCTTCCAGTTTCTCCAGACGCTCGATTTCGCTGCCGAGCGCATCCGGGAGGGAACCTGCGTGCAGCTTGCGGTCGATCTCGCGCAGGTACTTGTACCAGCGGTAGATGCGCGCGCGGATACGCCACTGGTAAATCGGGCCGACAGCCTTGAACAGCGGGATCATCACCACGATCAGCGGGATCAGCAGGATGATGTAGCGGTCGGCCAGCGAGGCGATGCGAAACGGCAGGTAGCGCTGCAAAATCGGCAGCCCCTTGGCGTAGTAATGCCCGGCATCCTTGTGCAGCTCGAAGGTGCGCGGCTCTGCGCTGGGGAAGGTGCCGGCGGCGTCGAGCAGGGTGCCGCTGCGCATCACTTCACGGCTGGCTTCGAGAAACAGCGGTACCAGGCCAGGGTTGAAGTCGTCGTTGACCACCAGGGTAGCGACTGGAGAGAGGGTGACGATGTCGCGATCCGGCGCATTGCTGGCCAGGTCGAGCAGACCTTCACCGACCTTCACCTGATTGAAGAACGGCAGTCGCGCCTCGTAAGCGGCGGCGTGTTGCCGCTGACCGAAAACTGACCCAGTAGAGGCTGTTCTGCCGACTGAAAACTGACCCAGGTGTTCAACTGCTTCTGCTCAATTTTTGAGCAGGAGAACACAGGGTGATCAGTATGGAAATGATGGGCAAAATCCGCCGGATGTATTTCCGCGACAAGCTGTCGCTGCATGAGATAGCCAAGCGCACCGGGTTGGCGCGCAACACGATTCGCAAGTGGGTCAGAGCACCTGAGGCCAAGCCGCCGGTCTACCAACGCCGCGCGATCTTCAACAAACTCAGCCCTTTTCACGCCACGCTGGAGCAGGCGCTAAAAGCCGATTCGCTGCGGCCCAAGCAACAGCGGCGCAGTGCCAAGGCGCTGTTGGCGCAAATCAAAGCCGAAGGTTATGACGGTGGCTACAGCCAGCTCACCGCGTTTATCCGTGCCTGGCGAGGGGGACAGGGCAAGGCGTCGCAGGCCTTTGTGCCGCTGACCTTTGCTCTTGGCGAGGCGTTTCAGTTTGACTGGAGCGAGGAAGGCTTGCTGGTCGGCGGCATTTACCGGCGTATGCAGGTGGCACATCTGAAGCTGTGTGCCAGCCGTGCGTTCTGGCTTGTGGCGTATCCGAGCCAGGGCCATGAGATGTTATTTGACGCCCATACACGCTCGTTCGGCTCCTTGGGCGGCGTGCCGCGCCGGGGCATCTACGACAACATGAAGACGGCCGTCGACAAGGTCAATAAGGGCAAAGGCCGGACGGTGAATGCGCGCTTTGCGGTGATGTGCGCGCATTACCTGTTCGATCCGGACTTCTGCAACGTCGCCGCTGGTTGGGAAAAGGGCATCGTTGAAAAGAACGTGCAAGACAGCCGCAGGCGTATCTGGCTAGACGCCCAGGACTGCCAGTTTCACTCCTTCGAGGAACTCAATGCCTGGCTGGGCCAGCGCTGCCGCGCGCTTTGGAACGAGCTGACGCACCCTCAATACAGCGGGCTGAGTGTAGCCGAAGTGCTGGAGTTGGAGCGCGCTGAACTGATGCCTGTGCCAGCGCCATTCGACGGTTACGTCGAGCGGCCTGCGCGGGTCTCCAGCACCTGCTTGGTCAGCGTCGGGCGCAACCGCTACTCGGTGCCGTGTGAGTACGCGGGTAAGTGGGTCAGCAGCCGTTTGTATCCGACGCGAATCGAGGTGGTGGCTGACGACGCGCTGATCGCCAGCCATGTCCGCTTGCTGGATCGCGACCAGGTCAGCTATGACTGGCAGCACTACCTCCCGCTGATCGAACGCAAGCCCGGTGCGCTGCGCAACGGAGCGCCCTTTGCTGATCTGCCAGCACCGCTGCGTCAGCTTAAGCACGGTCTGGGGCGTCATGCCGGCGGTGACCGGATCATGGCGCAAGTCCTGGCTGCCGTACCGGTCGCCGGACTCGATGCCGTGCTGGTAGCCGTTGAGCTGGTACTGGAGAGCGGCAGCCTGAGCGCCGAACACATCCTCAATGTCGTGGCACGGCTGACAGCATCCGAACCACCACCCAGCGTCGAAACCCACTTGTCGCTCAAGGAAGCCCCCGTCGCTAACACGGCGCGCTACGACCGCCTGCGTGGCCAGGCCGAGGAGGTCGGTCATGCGTGATTTGATGGCGGAACTCAAGGAGCTGCGCCTGCACGGCATGGCCACGGCCTGGGCGGAGTTAACTGCACAGGGTGAGTCGAACACAGCCTCGTCCAAGTGGCTGCTCGAACACCTGCTGGAACAAGAGCACACAGATCGCGCCATGCGCTCGGTGAGCCACCAGATGAACATGGCCAAGCTGCCGATGCACCGCGATCTGGCCGGCTTCGACTTCAGCGCCTCCAGCGCCGACGCTCGCTTGATCAGCGAGCTGGCCAATCTGAGCTTTACCGACACCGCGCAGAACGTGGTGCTGATCGGCGGCCCAGGCACCGGCAAAACCCACCTGGCCACCGCACTGGCCGTGTCCGGCATCACCCGGCATGGCAAGCGCGTGCGCTTCTACTCCACGGTCGATCTGGTCAATCTTCTGGAGCGCGAAAAACACGACGGCAAAGCCGGGCGGATCGCCCAGGCACTGCTACGCATGGATCTGGTCATCCTCGACGAGCTGGGGTATCTGCCCTTCAGTCAGGCCGGTGGCGCGCTGTTATTTCACCTGCTGTCCAAGCTGTACGAGCACACCAGCGTGGTGATCACCACCAACCTGAGCTTTGCCGAATGGTCGAGCGTGTTCGGCGACGCCAAGATGACCACAGCCTTGCTGGATCGGCTTACGCACCACTGCCACATCGTCGAAACCGGTAACGAGTCCTATCGCCTGCAACACAGCAGCTTGGCGGCCCAGGCCAAGATCAAATCACGGGAGCGAAAGCGTAAGGGCGGCCAGGAACCGGAGGACGATGAGCCGTTCTGATTTCATGGTGACGATGGCCTGCTGCATGGCTGCATGTGGCAGGTCTTCAACAGCTGAACTGGGCTAACGAAGGAGTGGGTTCAAAAGCAGCTGCGCTGGTAGACTTATCCACAGTTGCTGGTAACAAAATCAGCAATCCGCTCTGGGTCAAATTTCAATCGGCAGGGTGGGTCAATTTTCCATCAGCGCCAACACGTGGCCGCTGCCGGAGCCGTGCACCACCATGAAGGCATTGGGACCGGTGCGGTAGATCACGCAGTCGTCGACGAACTTGCCGGCTTCGTTGAGCATGGTGGCGTAGACGCTCTTGCCCGGGTAGACCTTGGAAATGTCGCGGCTGGTGGCGTATTCCAAGAGGCTTTCGGCATGCGGGCCGACGTAGTGCACCTTCTTCAGCCCGGATACGTCCATCAGGCCGGCGCGAGTGCGGATCGCCTCGTGCTCGTCGGCCAGGTCGCTGGGCATAGGTCCAGGCGGTCCCCATGCCGCTCCAGTCCTCGAGCTTGGAACCCAGTGCGCGGTGACGCTCGGCAAGGGCGGAAATACGCCAGGAATTGGCCATGTCTGTGTCTCCTGTTGGCCTGCGCATGCAGGAAATGGATTCAGGCGGCCTGGGCCTGCGGGTCGAACTGGCGCAGCCAATCCACCACAGTCTGGCGATAGCGGGTCAGGCCCTTGTAGTCGGCGATCTCGTCCGGCAGGTCGCGCAATACGCGGTGCAGGCGGCAGGCCCAGGCCGGATTGGTTGCCAGCTCCTCGAGGCTGATCAGATAGTGGCGGAAGCCGAACAGCAGCGCATTGCTGCGCGGCAGGCGCGGCATGAACTGCAGCTCGACGTGCAGGTGCACCAGGCGCGCGACGTTCTCCGGCGTCACCAGACCGAGCTCATGGCCCCACTCGTGGAAGGTCTCCGAGGAGATGTCCAGGCGCGGGTTGATGGTCATGGTCCAGCTCAGGCGACGCACCGGCTGGCCGACCTGGATGTTGAGCAGGTACTTCAACGCACGGTCGAACACGCCGAGCTGGTGCGCCACGCCCGGTACCGGGGCATGCCACTGCTTGAAGCTCATGCCGGCGTCGAACTTGATCGACCAGTTCGGCGCGAAGGTGACCATGCCGGCGTCCATGAACAGGTCGCCGTCGCGCTGATCGAGCACGGCGAAATCGCCCTGCGCCTGGCGCGTGATGTACTCCAGCGGCTCGTAGGGCAAGGTGCTGGCATCGCCGAAGGTGAAGCGCTGCTCGATGCCCAGCGGGCGGTTGATCCACAGCCATCGATCGCCCTCGCGCTGCAGGGCGAAATGCTCGGGGTAGTCGGCGGCCAGGTGCTCCATCAACATTTCCAGGGTGTCCCAGGCGGCCTGGGCCATGTGCGGCATCATCAGGCAGCGCTGCGGGTCGCGCTCCAGCACGCGGGCGCGCTCGGCCATCTCCGAGACGTAGTGCTCGTCGATGTCGAACCAGTGCTCGAACACCGAACCCGGCTCACGCGGCGTGGCCGGCTCGATATTGACCGAGTACATGTAGCTGTCCTCGGGAAACGGAAAGGGAAAGCGGGCAATGGCCTGCGGGCTGTTGCTGAAGGTGAAATCGTCGCGATAGGTTTCCACGGGTTTCATTACGACGGGCATGACTCTCTCCTGAAGGGTGCGCTGAGTGCACCGGTCACAATCGTTGTGGTGCGCACGGCGCACCCTACAAATCGAGCAGCAGCGTGCCGCGGCAGCCGCCACGGGAAACGCAGGGCATCAGCGCCTCACCGCGCTGCTGCTCATCCAGGTAGTGATCGCGGTGCTCCACCTCGCCGCTCAGGTAGCGCGTGGTGCATTGCCCGCATACCCCGCCCCGGCACAGGTTGGGCACCTCGACACCGGCCGCCTCCAGCGCTTCGAGCAGGCTGTGGTCGCCCGGCACCTGCAGACGCTGGCCACTGCGCGCCAACTCGACGGTGAAGGGCTGGCCCGGCTCGGGTGCGGCGAAGGCCTCCCAGTGCAGGCGCCCGTCCGACCAGCCGTGGGCGCCAGCCAAAGTCTTGAGTTCATCGAGCAGGCGCTGCGGGCCGCAGACGTAAAGGTGACTGCCAAGCGGCTTGCCGGCGAACAGGCTGGTGCAGTCCAGGCGCTGGCCGGCAGCGGCGTCGTAGCCATGAAAGCGCTCGCCCAGGCGTTCGCGCAGCTCGCCGGCGTAGGCGTCGGTCAGGCCGCTGCGGTAGGCGTAGTGCAGTTCGAACGAAGCACCTTGCGCGCCGAGCTCAGCCAGATAGGCCATGAAGGGTGTGATGCCGATGCCACCGGCCACCAGAATGTGGTGACGGGCCTGCGAATGCAGGGCGAAGAGGTTGCTCGGCGCACCGATCTGCAGACGGTCGCCGACCCGCACCTGCTCGTGCAGGTAACGCGAACCGCCGCGCGAGGCCTCCTGCAGGCGCACGGCGATGCGGTACGCACCAGTGTCGCGCGGGTCGCCCAGCAGCGAATAGGCGTTGCGCAGCGTGCGCCCCTCGGTGGGCAAAATCACCTGCACGTGACTGCCGCAGGAAAAGCCCGGCAGCGTGCCGTCGATCGCGCGGAAGCTGAACTCGCGCACCACCGGGGTCAGTTGACGCACGTCGGTGACCTGCACCTCGATCATCGCGCTCATGACCGCACCTCCGGCGCATAGGGGCTGTCCGGGTCGATGCAGACGCCCATGTAGGCGCCGAGGCGCTGGGAGAAATGCTCACGGACGAATAACTTCACCCGGCACTGGCCACAGGTGCACTCGCCTTCGCTGCCGATGTCCTGAATATGCCCGCAGTGCACGCAGTACAGGCGGCGTCGCGCGCCCTGCTTGAACAGTTCGATCTCGTCGCCGAGCAGGCCGGCCTGCCGCGCCAGGCGATGAACGTGCCAGAGAAAGCTTTCATCGCCACAGACGTACAAGCGGGTGCCGGCCTGGGCCTGCTCCAGCAGCATCTGCAAGCGCAGGTACAGCGCTTCGCTGCTGGGCAGGCTCTCCTGCTCGACACTGCCCGGCAACGTCTCGCCCAGGCACAGCAGCAGAGTCGGCGCAGGGTGGTGGAGCAGCCTGGTGGCCAGGCTCGCCTGCTGCGCCACCACGATACGGCGACTGGCCGTATGTCGGGACACCTCGGTGGCATAACGTGGGGTACTGAACATGGGTTCGGCACTGGATGCTGTCATCGGAAACCCTCCGGGTGAGAGCAAGGCGATGGTCGGTTTGCTCCAGAGAAAATTCCCCTGGAGAACTTTTTGTTCTTACAGAGAAAGCATGAGCCGGCGCCCTCCTCGGCCACCGCCTTGAGGCCCGAGACCGGCACCGACTTGGTCTTGGCCGCGCCGTGGATATCGACGAACTGAGCCAGCACGTACTTGATGCCGTGCTGGTCGATGATTTTCTGGGTTTCGCTGGGCAACATGGTTGGGGCCTCCGGTGGCGTCGCCATTATTCCGCTGGGGAATTTTAATTTCCCCAAAAGAAATGCAAGCAGCTTGCCAACCTCTCCCTACCTGTTCGAAATCCCCTGAAAGCCCGTCATTCTTCTATCCGTGAAGGAAAGATGCTTTCATAGGAGGAAATTAAAACCGTGAAAATGCACCGAAGAAAGGCATCCCGCACATTCTCAGTGCGAATTTTTTATTCACAAGAAGATAAAAGCACGCATGACGACTTCTACAGAAATCCCTCCCCGTCTCAAGCTCGAGCAATACCTGGGCATGCAGATCCGCCGCCAGCGGCAGGCGCAGGAACTGAAGATCGCCGATGTGGCACGCATCGCCGGCATCAGCCAGGGCATGCTGAGCAAGATCGAAAACGCCCAGGTCTCCACCAGCCTCGACACCCTGAGCCGTCTCTGCGATGTGCTCGGCATGCCCATGTCGAAACTGTTCAGCCAGTATGACCAGCAAGGTGGCAGCGCCCTGCTGGTGAAAGGCGGCGAAGGCCTGGAAGTGGTGCGCCGTGGCACCGACAAGGGTCACACCTATCGTCTGCTCAATCACACCCGTGGGCCGAAGAAGAGCTTCGAGGCCTATCAGGCCGTTGAAAAAAGCCAGAGCCCGCGTGGCTCTGGCAAAATGGCGGCCATCCTCTTCTGCCGAAGCCAGCCCAAGCCGATGCGTGGACTCGACCTCAAACAAAACGAGCTGTTCAGTTATACGACGCTGGAGCAGCGCATCCCGAACGATCACCCGCTGCGTCCCCTGCGAGGCCTGGTCGATACCGTTCTGGCTTCGATGGATCGGGACTTCGACGGGCTGTACTCCACCCTGGGACGGGCCTCGATTGCGCCGGAGCGGCTGCTGCGCGCCTCGTTGCTGCAGGTGATTTACACCATTCGCTCCGAGCGGCAGTTGGTCGAGCAGATTGATTTCAACCTGCTGTTTCGCTGGTTCGTCGGCTTGTCGATGGACGAGCGCATGTGGGATCACTCGACCTTCAGCCAGAACCGTGACCGCTTGTTCAACCAGGATGTAGCGCGGCTGTTCTTCCAGCGCATCAAGTCGCTGGCCGCATGGTCCGAGTACGCCAGCAACGAGCATTTCAGCGTCGATGGCACGCTGATCGACGCCTGGGCCTCGCACAAGTCCTTTATCAAGAAGGATGGCGGCGACCCACCGGAGGATGGCACGCGCAACCCCGATGCCGACTTCAAGGGCGAGAAGCGCAGCAACGCGACCCACCAATCGACCAGCGATCCCGAGGCCCGGCTGGCGCGCAAGAGCAATGGCGATGCCAGTCGTCTGGCGCACATGGCCCACACGATGATGGAGCACCGCAACGGTCTGATCGTGGATGTGGAATGCACCGAGTTCAATGGACGTGCCGAGGTAGAGGCGGCGCTGGAGATGCTGGAGCGCACGGCCAAGCCGGGCAGCACGGTAGGTGCAGACAAGAATTACGACCAGAAGCGTTTCGTGCAGAGGGCGCGCGAGCTGAAAGTGACACCGCATGTGGCGCAGAAGCGCAAGGGCAGCGCCATCGATGGGCGCACCACGCGGCATCCGGGGTATGCCGCCAGCCAGAAGATCCGCAAGCGGATCGAAGAAGGTTTTGGCTGGCTGAAGACGGTTGGCGGCCTGCGCAAGACCAAGCTGATCGGTCGCGCCAAGCTGAGTGCTCAGTTATTGCTGGGTTTCTCGGTCTACAACCTGATCCGACTGGGTAGCCTGTCGGGTTGGTGGCGAGGATCGCATGTATAGGGCGAGTTACGCCCCAAAAACGCCGAAAGGCGTGAACGTGGTGCTGAAACCTGTCAAAAAGGCCTGAAGTCAGGCCTTGTGTGGACTCCGTTAGGCCAAAGCGCTTGAAAAAGCGCCAAACCGGACGGGTTGGGGCAGTTGAAGCCGAGTGTTGCCGCTGACCGAAAACTGACCCAGTAGAGGCTGTTCTGCCGACTGAAAACTGACCCAGGTGTTCAACTGCTTCTGCTCAATTTTTGAGCAGGAGAACACAGGGTGATCAGTATGGAAATGATGGGCAAAATCCGCCGGATGTATTTCCGCGACAAGCTGTCGCTGCATGAGATAGCCAAGCGCACCGGGTTGGCGCGCAACACGATTCGCAAGTGGGTCAGAGCACCTGAGGCCAAGCCGCCGGTCTACCAACGCCGCGCGATCTTCAACAAACTCAGCCCTTTTCACGCCACGCTGGAGCAGGCGCTAAAAGCCGATTCGCTGCGGCCCAAGCAACAGCGGCGCAGTGCCAAGGCGCTGTTGGCGCAAATCAAAGCCGAAGGTTATGACGGTGGCTACAGCCAGCTCACCGCGTTTATCCGTGCCTGGCGAGGGGGACAGGGCAAGGCGTCGCAGGCCTTTGTGCCGCTGACCTTTGCTCTTGGCGAGGCGTTTCAGTTTGACTGGAGCGAGGAAGGCTTGCTGGTCGGCGGCATTTACCGGCGTATGCAGGTGGCACATCTGAAGCTGTGTGCCAGCCGTGCGTTCTGGCTTGTGGCGTATCCGAGCCAGGGCCATGAGATGTTATTTGACGCCCATACACGCTCGTTCGGCTCCTTGGGCGGCGTGCCGCGCCGGGGCATCTACGACAACATGAAGACGGCCGTCGACAAGGTCAATAAGGGCAAAGGCCGGACGGTGAATGCGCGCTTTGCGGTGATGTGCGCGCATTACCTGTTCGATCCGGACTTCTGCAACGTCGCCGCTGGTTGGGAAAAGGGCATCGTTGAAAAGAACGTGCAAGACAGCCGTAGGCGCATCTGGCTAGACGCCCAGGACTGTCATTTTCACTCCTTCGAGGAACTCAATGCCTGGCTGGGCCAGCGCTGCCGCGCGCTTTGGAACGAGCTGACGCACCCTCAATACAGCGGGCTGAGTGTAGCCGAAGTGCTGGAGTTGGAGCGCGCTGAACTGATGCCTGTGCCAGCGCCATTCGACGGTTACGTCGAGCGGCCTGCGCGGGTCTCCAGCACCTGCCTGGTCAGCGTCGGGCGCAACCGCTACTCGGTGCCATGTGAGTACGCGGGTAAGTGGGTCAGCAGCCGTTTGTATCCGACGCGAATCGAGGTGGTGGCCGATGATGCGCTGATTGCCAGCCATGTCCGCTTGCTGGATCGCGACCAGGTCAGCTATGACTGGCAGCACTACCTCCCGCTGATCGAACGCAAGCCCGGTGCGCTGCGCAACGGAGCGCCCTTTGCTGATCTGCCAGCACCGCTGCGTCAGCTTAAGCACGGTCTGGGGCGTCATGCCGGCGGTGACCGGATCATGGCGCAAGTCCTGGCTGCCGTACCGGTCGCCGGACTCGATGCCGTGCTGGTAGCCGTTGAGCTGGTACTGGAGAGCGGCAGCCTGAGCGCCGAACACATCCTCAATGTCGTGGCACGGCTGACAGCATCCGAACCACCACCCAGCGTCGAAACCCACTTGTCGCTCAAGGAAGCCCCCGTCGCTAACACGGCGCGCTACGACCGCCTGCGTGGCCAGGCCGAGGAGGTCGGTCATGCGTGATTTGATGGCGGAACTCAAGGAGCTGCGCCTGCACGGCATGGCCACGGCCTGGGCGGAGTTAACTGCACAGGGTGAGTCGAACACAGCCTCGTCCAAGTGGCTGCTCGAACACCTGCTGGAACAAGAGCACACAGATCGCGCCATGCGCTCGGTGAGCCACCAGATGAACATGGCCAAGCTGCCGATGCACCGCGATCTGGCCGGCTTCGACTTCAGCGCCTCCAGCGCCGACGCTCGCTTGATCAGCGAGCTGGCCAATCTGAGCTTTACCGACACCGCGCAGAACGTGGTGCTGATCGGCGGCCCAGGCACCGGCAAAACCCACCTGGCCACCGCACTGGCCGTGTCCGGCATCACCCGGCATGGCAAGCGCGTGCGCTTCTACTCCACGGTCGATCTGGTCAATCTTCTGGAGCGCGAAAAACACGACGGCAAAGCCGGGCGGATCGCCCAGGCACTGCTACGCATGGATCTGGTCATCCTCGACGAGCTGGGGTATCTGCCCTTCAGTCAGGCCGGTGGCGCGCTGTTATTTCACCTGCTGTCCAAGCTGTACGAGCACACCAGCGTGGTGATCACCACCAACCTGAGCTTTGCCGAATGGTCGAGCGTGTTCGGCGACGCCAAGATGACCACAGCCTTGCTGGATCGGCTTACGCACCACTGCCACATCGTCGAAACCGGTAACGAGTCCTATCGCCTGCAACACAGCAGCTTGGCGGCCCAGGCCAAGATCAAATCACGGGAGCGAAAGCGTAAGGGCGGCCAGGAACCGGAGGACGATGAGCCGTTCTGATTTCATGGTGACGATGGCCTGCTGCATGGCTGCATGTGGCAGGTCTTCAACAGCTGAACTGGGCTAACGAAGGAGTGGGTTCAAAAGCAGCTGCGCTGGTAGACTTATCCACAGTTGCTGGTAACAAAATCAGCAATCCGCTCTGGGTCAAATTTCAATCGGCAGGGTGGGTCAATTTTCCATCAGCGCCAACAGGCTGCCGTTTGTTGCTTCTCGTTGAGTGGAATTTCGACAGGCGCTTCTGCAGCAACTACTGGCACAGGGGGGAGCAAAAGCGCATCAAGCATCTGCTGTGCGACGACCTCGAAGGGTGCACCCAACCGGTTTGCAATCTCCGAGCAGGTCTGGCCTTGAGTGACGTGCAAGTCAAAGACTCTCGACCGTGGCAGCAGCAACTCTCTCGCGAAGAGGTCCATCTGGACTTCTCGGCGCTGCCGTCGGCTGTAATCGACCACGCGCTCCATGCCAACTGGCGCGACCTCAGAGGTTCGCGCTGGATCGATTTGAAATGCTGACTCCTCCTCTTCCTCACCGTCGCCTAGCACGGCGTGCCCGATTTCATGCGCGACGAGAAAGGCTTGCTCGAATGGTGTTCCTAAGTCCTCATGAACAATCAGCGGCAAGGCGGCATCAAACGTTGCGCGCGCCCCGTCCAGGATTGAAGCGCCAGGGAGGCACCTTTCAACCGTGATGCCCAGCGTCTCCGCTATGTCTTCGGCGAACTGATAAGGAGACCATGGATCGCTGCCGTGTTCGACTGCTTCATAATGCAAGCGCTTCGCGTGCTGTCGAGCGAGTTCTAGTTGGTCCATGGTCAGTCATCGCCGTGGAGCAGCCGTGAAATGCGCTCCTCATCCATCCCCGCCTCTCTTAAAAGGCGTTCAAACGGGACTTTTTCGGCCGGGGCTGGCTTGTCATCCGACTTGTTTGCACGAAGCGCTGATGCCTGCGCAGGCAAGAGGAGAAACGACTGAACAACAGAGACTGATGTTTGTAGCGCGTTAGCTAAGCGCTCGAGGAACCGGCTTGGCAACGTCGCAACATCTATTCGTCGCTCGCGAATGGCGACGCCGACCTGCATGGGTAATCCGAGAGCTTTGGCTGCTAAAGCGAAGGTCCTTGGCGAGGCGGCCTGCAGGATTTCCACCGTGACTACGGACTCGCGGAGCCGGCCCATTTTAGCGCTCACGGCGGCGAGCTCTTGGGCGCTGAGCGGAAGGTCCTCGTCGACTTGCCGGGAAAGCTCTCTGGCGAGATCGACAAGGTCGGCAGCGAACTGGGGATAGTCGGCAAGATACTTTTTGAGGACCTCGGACCCTGGCTCGAAATCCATCGCGAAAGCGTTCATGACGTCTTCGCTAGAAATTGGCGAACGCTTAGTCATCACAGTCCCCCCTTGCGTTCAAGACGCAGTCGCAGAGTCGCAAAGGCCTTGTCGCGGTGCGTACGGATGGTTTTCTCGCTCTTGCCCAGTGCTTTGCTTATGGTCACGACAGAGGGGTCTTGCGAGTCGATGGGAATCTCTTGGCGCCACATTTCGACGATTCTTCTTTGGAGTTCAGGCAGACTATCAATCTCTTCGTCGAGCCGTAGCCGGTAAAATTTTTCGTCGAGCTCGCGGGGGTCAAAAGGGTCGTAGCCACCAATTGCCTCGTCCAGGGCGTTGTAAGCACCATCCTCATCCGTGCCCAGCTCTTCACTCTGGCTATCACGCTTCCAATGGCGATCACTGGCATCCTTCCGGTCTTTGGCGATGGCCGAGTTAAAGTTTATCTCGTAGTAATCCAAGCGGTCGTCATAGGACGCTCGATCGCTGAGCAGCAGGTCAACGAAATGGTCGACGACATCATCTCGGATGTTTGTCTTGGTAAGTGAGGCTGTGGCCTCGCCTGCATTCTCGGCGCGAGGCAGGAGAAGGTAAACGCGCTGGAGTAGAAGCTCAGTTAGCCTTTCGCGATGCATTCCGGCTCCCACGTTCCGGACAAAGTGCACCAACACTTCCGGTGAGACAAAGCCGGGGGAGGTGCGGGAGCAAATGGACGCTCTGCGCTCAAGTTCGGAGGGGCTAACGGCCGTCAAATCATGAATTTCGGCTTCGACGGCCGGACGCCGCTGATACAAGGTTCCATCAAGTTTGATCTTGCGAAGGGGACGCGCCACGGCTACTCCTTTGTCTGCTAAAGCCTTCCGTGAGGTACTCCGCAAAATGTAACACCAGAGCACTGCTTGATGCTGCAGCCAGCCACTGCATAAACAGGTTTTTGGTTGGGTGGCGATGACCGATGCTGCTATGCGGCTGGTGGGCGACGAGCTAGTACTCGCGCAGCCGCAGAGGCGCGGGATGTGAACAGGCCGTGTGGCACGGTTTAGGCACAGAATTGGCACAGCCCGAAAACCAACCTCAAAAGGTCTGTTTGGGCAGTACTCATTGCCTGCTGCGAACGTCGCCAGAATTAGCTTCGGCGCTAGGATTGGTTGGTGCGGAGTGATGGATCGGGCTTCTGTAAAAAAGCCCAATAAATCAAATAGATATGGCGCACCAGGCGGGATTCGAACCCACGACCCCCGCCTTCGGAGGGCGGTACTCTATCCAGCTGAGCTACTGGTGCGTAATTGTTGCGGCGGCCTATTTGACCACTAGCTGTCACCCTTCTCAACTCGAGGAGTATTGCCTTCGGAGGGCAGTACTCTATCCAGCTGAGCTACTGGTGCGTAATGAAGCAGGCCGTTGGCCCTAGACTGCAATCGGCTGCTGTAAAACCATTGGCTTCAGCAGTGGCGAGGGGCGCGGGAGCGCTTGCAGTGCGGGCGCAATGATACGCATCTATGGCGTTTGAGTCCATGCCTGCGCATTGTTCGTGATTCTGCACATAAATAGCGTTTTGTGGTTTCGTTTATCGGTAAACAATAAAAAACCGCTTATTTTTGTACATTTTTTTGCACAGACTATTGCCCTTTACCCCTTGCGACCCTAGGATTCGTTTGAGATTTCAAACGCTCCTGCTGCGACTATCCGGAACTCCTGCGACAGAGTCCTTTCGAATTCTATAAGCGGGATGAAGCGTTAGCGTTTTATTTTGCATTTATTCAATGGGTTTTTACCCCCGGCGCCACCATTAACCATCCGACGCTGGTGTCGGGAAGAGGAGACTGTCATGCAATTAAAAGACACCCAGCTGTTCCGTCAGCAGGCATACATTGATGGTACCTGGCTTGATGCGGACAACGGTCAGACTATCAAGGTCAACAACCCGGCCACGGGTGAGATCATCGGCACTGTGCCGAAGATGGGCGCTGCCGAAACCCGCCGCGCTATTGAAGCAGCGGACCGCGCACTGCCGGCTTGGCGCGCACTGACTGCCAAAGAGCGCGCGAACAAGCTGCGCCGTTGGTACGAATTGCTGATTGAAAACCAGGACGACCTGGGTCGCCTGATGACTCTTGAGCAGGGCAAGCCGCTGGCTGAAGCCAAGGGCGAAATTGCTTACGCGGCCTCGTTTATCGAGTGGTTCGCAGAAGAAGCCAAGCGTATTTATGGCGACGTGATTCCTGGCCACCAGCCCGACAAGCGCCTGATCGTGATGAAGCAGCCAATCGGTGTGACCGCCGCGATTACGCCGTGGAACTTCCCGGCTGCGATGATCACCCGTAAAGCCGGTCCTGCTCTGGCAGCGGGCTGCACCATGGTCATCAAGCCTGCCTCGCAGACTCCGTTCTCGGCACTGGCGTTGGTTGTTCTGGCTGAGCGTGCCGGCATTCCGAAAGGCGTGCTGAGTGTCATCACTGGTAGCGCTGGCGATGTTGGCGGCGAGCTGACCAGCAACCCAACCGTACGTAAGCTGTCGTTCACTGGCTCGACTGAAATTGGTCGCCAGTTGATGGCCGAATGTGCCCAAGACATCAAGAAAGTGTCGCTGGAGTTGGGTGGTAACGCGCCATTTATCGTTTTTGACGACGCCGATCTGGACGCCGCTGTTGAAGGCGCGCTGATTTCCAAGTATCGCAACAACGGTCAGACCTGTGTTTGCGCCAACCGTCTGTACATTCAGGATGGCGTTTACGATGCCTTCGCCGAGAAGCTCAAGGCTGCAGTGGCCAAGCTGAATATCGGTAACGGTATGGAAGACGGTGTGACCACTGGCCCGCTGATCGACGACAAAGCCGTCGCCAAGGTCCAGGAACACATCGAAGACGCCGTTGGCAAAGGCGCCAAGGTACTGACTGGCGGTAAGCAGCACAGCCTGGGTGGCAGCTTCTTCGAGCCGACTATTCTGGTCGACGTTCCGCGCAACGCTGCGGTGGCTAAAGAAGAGACATTCGGCCCGCTGGCGCCGCTGTTCCGCTTCAAGGACGAGGCTGATGTTATCGCCATGTCCAACGACACCGAGTTCGGTCTGGCGTCTTACTTCTATGCGCGTGACATGGGCCGTGTGTTCCGTGTTGCAGAAGCGCTGGAATACGGTATGGTCGGTGTTAACACCGGTTTGATCTCCAACGAAGTCGCTCCTTTCGGCGGCATCAAGGCTTCGGGCCTGGGCCGTGAAGGTTCCAAGTACGGCATCGAAGACTACCTGGAAATCAAATACCTCTGCCTGAGCATCTGATTACCTGCGTGCAATAGTGATATTGCGCGGGTGAGTGGGTGAGGGTTGTTCACTGGCAAGAGCCAACTGGACGCCCTTACCGGCCACCGTCTTGCCGGACGCCCGATTAGCGTGGCGCCGGCAAGTTTTAAACCACCCCTGTAGCCGGGCAACGGCGACGCAGTCGATCATCGAATGCATGCGTCGCAGGTTGTCGAGCTGCTTTGTCCTTGAACCACGCCACACGATGAGTGGCGAATGAGGAAGTCATGAGCAAGACCAACGAATCCTTGATGCAACGCCGTACTGCTGCCGTTCCACGCGGTGTAGGTCAGATCCACCCGATCTTCGCTGAAAAAGCGCTGAACGCAACCGTAACGGACGTTGAAGGTCGTGAGTTTATCGACTTCGCCGGCGGCATCGCCGTGCTCAACACCGGTCACCTGCACCCGAAAGTTATTGCTGCCGTGCAGGAACAACTGACCAAGCTGAGCCACACCTGCTTCCAGGTATTGGCTTACGAGCCGTACGTTGAAGTGTGCGAAAAGATCAACGCCAAAGTGCCAGGCGATTTCGACAAGAAAACTCTGCTGGTCACTACTGGTTCTGAAGCTGTTGAGAACGCCGTTAAAATCGCCCGCGCTGCCACTGGCCGTGCCGGCGTAATCGCGTTCACCGGCGGCTACCACGGCCGTACCATGATGACCCTCGGTCTGACTGGCAAGGTTGTTCCGTATTCGGCAGGCATGGGCCTGATGCCGGGCGGCGTGTTCCGTGCGCAGTATCCGTGTGAAATGCACGGCGTCAGCACTGACGACGCGATTGCCAGCATCGAGCGCATTTTCAAGAACGACGCCGAGCCTAAAGACATCGCTGCGATCATCATCGAGCCGGTTCAGGGCGAAGGTGGTTTCTACGTGGCACCGAAAGACTTCATGAAGCGTCTGCGCGCCCTGTGCGACCAGCACGGCATCCTGCTGGTCGCTGACGAAGTACAGACTGGCGCTGGCCGTACCGGCACCTTCTTCGCGATGGAGCAGATGGGCGTTACTCCTGACCTGACCACTTTCGCTAAGTCGATTGCTGGTGGCTTCCCGTTGGCGGGCGTGTGCGGCAAGGCCGAATACATGGACGCGATCGCGCCGGGCGGTTTGGGCGGCACTTATGCCGGTAGCCCGATTGCTTGTGCGGCTGCTCTGGCGGTCATGGAAGTGTTTGAAGAAGAGAGCCTGCTGGATCGCAGCAAGGCTGTCGGCGAGCGTCTGGTCACTGGCCTCAAGGCTATTCAGGCCAAGCACAAGTCGATCGGTGACGTGCGCGCACTGGGTTCGATGATCGCTGTTGAGCTGTTTGAAGATGGCGACCACCACAAGCCAGCTGCTGCTCTGGTAGGTCAGGTTGTTGCCAAGGCACGCGAAAAGGGTCTGATCCTGCTGTCGTGCGGTACATACGGCAACGTTCTGCGCGTGCTGGTGCCGGTGACTGCACCTGACGCACAGCTTGATCAGGGCCTGGCGATTATCGCTGAGTGCTTTGACGAACTGGCCTGAGGCTAGTTGCTAAAAAGACCCGCCAGCGTTAAGCGTTGGCGGGTCTTTTTTTGCCTGCAATTCAGGCTGAGTTAAAGGCCGAAACGGGCGGAGGCGGTGGGCAGAGGTTTGGTCAGGCTGCTCAGTGGCGCCGGTTCGGCAATCCAGTAGCCTTGTCCATAGTCGATACCCAGCGCGCGCAGGCATTCGAGCGACTCTTGGGTCTCGACGAATTCAGCGACTGTTTGCAGGCCAAGTTGCTTGGCAATCTGCTGCATGGAGCCAACCATCGCCTGATTGATGCGATCGTGCTCGATGCCGCGGATAAAGCTGCCGTCGATCTTGAGAATATCCAACGGCAAATGACGCAGGTAAGCGTAGGACGCAAAGCCGCTGCCGAAGTCGTCCAGCGCCACTTTGAAGCCCTGACTGCGCAGGCTTTTCAGCCATTTGGTGGACACCGCAAGCTCACCCAGTGCGACCATTTCGGTAACTTCGATACACACTTTGTGTGGCGGAATTCCTTTGCTCATCAACTCCTGCGACAAGAAGATGTGGAAGCTGGCATCAAGCAACGAATGCGTGCTGAGGTTGAGATTGACCTGGCCAAGCTGCTGCAGGTGCTCCGGGTTATTGCTCAGCCATTGGCACAGGTTGCGCACCACCCAGCGGTCGATATCGACCAGCAGGCTGTAGCGTTCAGCCGCGCGCATGAAGCGCTCGGGGCTGATGAACTCGCCAGTCGCCGGGTCGCAATAACGCAGCAGCAACTCATAATGCAGTTCGTCGTGCACCGTTTGCAGGGGCATGACCGGCTGGTAAAACAGCACGAAATGATTGCTGCGCATGGCTTCTTGCAGGCGGGTGATCCATTGCAACTGGCGTTGTTGTTCCTGCAATGCGCCGTCAGTCGGGTTGAACTGTTGAACCCGGTTGCGGCCCAGCACCTTGGCCTGCTGGCTGGCGCTGTCGGCCCAGCGCAGAGCGGTTTCCCAGTCACAAATATCCTGGCTGAGGGTGAGCACGCCGATGCTCGCATGCAGGCGGAACGGGGTGTTTTCCCAGATGAAAACGAATTGCTCGACACTGCGGCGCAAACGCTCGGCCTGTCCCAGCGCGACGAAGTGATCTTGTTCGCGCAGCAGTACGACAAACTCATCGCCACCAATGCGCGCCAACTGCGCACTCTTCGGCAGCATGTTTTGCATATGTGCGGACAATTGTTTGAGCAACTGATCGCCCGCCGAATGGCCGCACAGGTCGTTCACCTGCTTGAACTGATCGAGGTCGATGTACAGCAAGTGGCTGAAACGGCTGGTGTCGTTGCTTAGCAGGCTCAGCTGGAGCAGGCGCTCGAGTTCCCGGCGATTGAGCAAGCCAGTCAGTGAGTCATGTGCTGCCTGATGCTTGAGGCGGTCTTCGAGCTGGCGACGGTCACTGAGGTCGAAAATGATGCCTTCAATACAGGTATGGGCTGAGCGCAGATGCAACGAAAGGTAGACCCAATGACGCTTGCCATTAAGGTCGCGCAGCTGACATTCCTGGCTCACCGACGGGTGTGCGGCGTCCAGTTTTGCCACCAGCTTGGTCCATTGCGTTGTACCCAACAGTTTCTGCACGGGCAGTGCTTGCCAGCTTCCGTCTCCCGGCGTTGAGCCGAGAAAGCGGATCAGGCTGGGGTTGGCTTCCAGCAGGGTGCCGTTGAGCGTGCAGCGGAAAATGCCTTCGCGGGCGCTATTGAACAAGGCGCGGTATTGCTCAAGGTTATCGATGGCTTGCGACTGGCTGCTGAGCAATGCCTTGCGCACGTTTTCAAGCTGGCGGTCGAGTACCGCGCTGAAGAGCAGCATGCTCAGCAGCGGCAAAAAGGTCTGCAGGGCATAGGCATCTGAAGGCAGGTTGATAATGCCCAGACGTCCCAGCGGAAGCACGGTCATCATCACCAGCGCACTGATCCAGCAGAGGAAATAGCCGCGCGAATAAGGCAGCCCTTTGATCAAGCTGAGTGTGACCACCAATGCCTGGAACAGGCCGACCAGCAACAGGACCAGGTTAAAGGCCTGGTAACCGCGGTAATCGTCGCTGTACAGCGCGTTCCATAAGCTCACCAGCACGATGATGGCGATCAACACATTCAGTGCCAGTCGCAGCACAGTGCCGAGTTTCAGGCGCAGCGCGCTGATGATGAACAAGGTGCTGAAGATCAGCATCAGCGGGTTGGCAACCTGCACCAAGCGCTTGGAAAGCCACGGCCATTGACTGAACAGCAGATCAATTACGCCATGCAAGCTGGCACTGTAAGCACACAAGGCCAGCGCGGTAATGCAGAAGTAGCCCAGTTGTTGTTCACGCAGCGCGCGGAATTTGAGCATGTAAAAAACGGCCAGGCTCATCAAACCGCCAATCAGCAGGCCACCGAGTAGCCAGTTTACGGCCACCAACAGGGTGTTTTTTTCACTGCTCACCAACTGCATTGGCAGGCTCACGGCCGAGGCGCTATGAACCCGCAGCAGCAGAGTATGCGGGCCTACGCCGAGCCTTGGCAGGGTCAGCATAAAGCGTGGAAACGGCACGCCCCGCTGCAGGAATGGCAGGTGATCGCCGCTGTAAATCGGTGCGATTAAACGGTCGCGGTCGTACAGCCACAGTTCAATGTCATCGGTGAAGGCTTGATCAATGATCATCTCCAGCTGCATGGCAGGCGGCGCATTCAGCTCGAATGCCACCCACCAGGCACTGTCGGAGTAACCCAGGCGCGGAGTGCCGGCGACTAACTTACCCTGGCTGCGAATTTGATTGAGCGCCTCGTTGGCGGTGAGCGCCGAGTTGCGGTCTTCGAGTACGAGTACTTGTTTGATATCTACCGGATTAACCAATTGCTCGGCAGTCATTGTCTGCATTGGCAGCGTTGCCGCGGGAACGGCGACGCTGAAGGCCAGCAGTAGCAGTGAAAGCAGCAGATTGATAAATGGCAAAGTAGGCGTCCGCAAGAATATTCGGGGTAACTCGGCTCTCTTGCCTGGGTCACCGCTGCCGCTAGCAGGGTGACCGAGAGCTTGAAAGTGCTGCAAGTTCGCCAGTCGCCTGAGCGCGTGGCTTTTTTATTTGCCGAGTAGGGTGCGGGCGAATATCAGAGTGCCCACTCCCCAGGCACTATTTACCAGAAAACCGATAAAAAAACGTCCAGGCAATTGGCTTAAATTAAAGCCCATTCCTTTAAGCGGGAAAACAACAATTAGCGCTACTAATGTCAACGCAATGCCGCCAAAAAACAGGCCTTTTAGCCATGGCTGCGGCTGGTCTGCCTGCCAGCGGAAAACCGAGAGCATGACTATGCCCCAGACGCCACCCCAAAAGGCCGCAGAAAGTATCGACGGCACACCCAAAGGTGCGGTTTGCGCCATATTGAAAGGGGCGACCGGAACAATTCCGGCACCATGCAGAAGCCCTAAAATCGGCTGATGAAAGAAAATTACCGCAAGAAATCCGGCAACGAAGAACAGGCATAGGCGTAACATCGGAAACCTCATTGCTTGGTTGTGAGCGCATAGTTTTGTATAGCAGTTATGCTGAAAATAATTGTCTGCGCTTGTAATTAATTCAGCTTTTACAGCTCTATTGCCTAGATTAATTTTTGGAGTTTACTGTGCGCGCAATGCTACCTTTGCTGGATGATCTGGCTTTCCCGCCGATTACTCGTGGTGCGCTTGAAGCCCTGCAGATCAATTTAACCTACCTGTGTAATCAGCGCTGCTTGCATTGCCATGTGAATGCCGGGCCAACGCGCACAGAGGCGATGACTGACGACAGCCTGCAACTGCTGCATCAGGTGATCGACGCGCATCCTGTACATACCCTGGATTTGACTGGCGGCGCGCCCGAGATGCACCCGCGCTTTCGCGAAATCGTCACGCACGCGCGCCGCGAAGGTTTGCGCGTCATTGATCGCTGCAACCTGACCATTCTCAGCGAGCCCGGCTATGAAGACCTTGCGCAATTTCTGGCCGAGCTGCAGGTTGAGGTTACTGCTTCGCTGCCCTGCTATTCGCGCGACAACGTAGACAAGCAACGCGGTGACGGCGTGTTCGACGCCAGCATCATCGGCCTGCAAAAACTCAATGCGCTAGGCTACGGCCAACCCGGCAGCGGCCTCATTCTCAACCTTGTGTATAACCCGCAAGGTGCCAGCTTGCCGCCCCCGCAAGTGGCGCTGGAAGCCGATTACAAAAGCCATCTGGCGGAAGATTTCGGCATCGTTTTCAATCACCTGCTGACCATCACCAACCAACCTATTGCACGGTTCGGCAGCACTCTCGTGAGCAAGGGGCAGTTCAACGACTATATGCAGTTGTTGCGTGACAGCTACAGGGCCGAGAATCTGCCTAACGTGATGTGCCGCTCGCTGGTCAGTGTCGATTGGCAAGGTTATTTATACGATTGCGACTTCAACCAGATGCTTGACCTGCCGTTGGAAATTGGCGGGCAGGTTATTGCCCGCCAACGCCCGCACTTGCGGGACCTGCTCAATACCTCGCTGTCCGGAAATGCCATCGTTACCCGTGATCACTGCTTTGCCTGCACCGCCGGGCAAGGTTCCAGTTGTGCTGGCGCTCTCAACTCTTAAGGATCATCGCTATGCAACCCAACTCGGCTATTGGGCTGTTTTTCTGGGGATTTTTGTTGGTCTACGGCGTGCTGATGATCGTGTTGTCGCCCCGCGCGGTGACCGTCGGCGGCTTCTTCAACGGTGAGGACAATCAGGGACGCAGTGCGGCGCCGTGGTTACTGACGTCGAGCATTTTCATCAGCTGGATCTTTGCCAAGTCGGTCACCAATGCGGCCAATCTGGGTGCCAGTTACGGCCTGATTGGCGGTCTGGCGTACGCCACTTACTGGCTGTCGATTCCGCTGGCCGGGTTTGTCATTTATCGTCTGCGGCGGCGCTTTGCTGCGACCGGTCTGGTGAGTTTTCTCAGCAGCAACTACGGGCGTGGTGCGGCGCTGGCTTTCTCGGCGGCGATCTTGATTCGTCTGTTCAATGAAGTTTGGAGCAACACGGCGGTGGTCGGCGGCTATTACGGCGACTCCGGCAGTACCGAGTTCATCGTGGCGGCCTTGCTGTTCACCGCCGTCACGCTTGCCTACAGCCTGCGTGGCGGGTTGCGCAGCTCGATCCTCACCGACGCAGCGCAAGCGGCTATTTTTGTTGTCGCACTGATCTGGGTGCTCGGGCTGGTGCTGCCTGCGCATACCCCGCGCGAGTTGGCGAGCACCAGCCACTGGGCGCTCGACAGCGGCGTCGATCTGTTGCTGGTCGCGGGCTTGCAGATATTCAGCTATGGCTTTCACGACCCGGTGCTGACCGATCGCGGTTTTATCAGCGAAGAGAAAACCATGCGCCGCTCGTTCCTGATTGCCGGCGTGTTGGGTTTCTTCGCAATTCTGGCGTTCAGCCTGATCGGCGTGCATGCACAGCTCACCGGTTTGCCAGCCTCCGATAACGTGCCGGCGGCATTGGCGAAAACCCTCGGTGTGGGCGCCTTGATGGTCATGACCGTGGTGATGGTGTCGGCGGCGGGCTCGACCCTCGACTCGACATTTTCCAGCCTGGCCAAGCTGGTGGGCCGTGAATTGCCGCAAATGGCAGGCCGCGATCTCGGCCAGAAAGCCATCGGCGTCGGCATGGCCGTAATGATGGTGTTTGCCGTGTTGGGCAATCTGCCGATGATCGCGGGCACCGATATTCTCAAGGCCACCACTATCAGTGGCACCATGGTGATTGGTTTGGCGCCTGTGTTCTTGTTGCATGGTTGGGTTAAACCGACGCGCCTTGGTTTTCATCTGAGTTTCTGGTGCGGCATCGTTTTAGGTGTGGGCCTGAGTCTGGGCTGGGTGCCGCAAAGCTGGGCGATTGGCGATGGTAAGTACGCGCTGTTACTGGGCGTCAATCTGTACGGATTAATCCTCTGCACGCTGGGCTATGTGATCGCCGGCTGGTGCGCACCTTCCACTCAATCAAGGATGCTTTCATGACTACTCTGATCCCGCGTCAACCTGTGCCTGAACTCAATGTCTCGCTGATGCCCGAGGGCCAGTGGCAGCTGAATTCTCCGGCCCCCGAGCACTTCACTCTGCTGGTGTTTTATCGCGGTCTGCACTGCCCGCTGTGCCGTAAATCCTTGCAGGAACTCAATGGGCTGATCGAACGTTTCAACGCGTTAGGTGTGTCCGTGCTGGCGTTGTCTACCGACAGCCATGAGCGTGCGGAAAAAACTCAACAAACCTGGACTATCGGCAAAGTGCCGCTGGGTTATGGCGTGAGCATTGAAGAGGCACGTAACTGGGGCTTGTTTGTCTCGACCGGCAAGGGCGAAAAAGAGCCGGCGTTGTTTGGCGAGCCGGGGGTCTTTCTGGTGCGCCCAGACGGCACCTTGTATATGTCGGCGGTGAACACCATGCCGTTTGCGCGGCCGCATTTCGACGAGATTCTCGGTGCCATCGAATACGTCATCAACAACGACTACCCGGCGCGCGGAGAAGCCTGAGCATGAACCTGCGTGCGGGGCGTGATTGCCCGTTGGACTATCGCCTGCCGCCGCAGGTATTCAGCAGTTCCGCCAGCCTTGCGACCGATGTGTTGTACGTGGTCGGCGGGCTGTACGGCAATCGTCAGGCGTTGGCCGCGTTACAGCAGCGTCTGCAAGCCGAGCCAGCAGCGCGGGTTGTGTTCAATGGCGATGCACATTGGTTTGATCGCGATCCCGAGATTTTCATGGCCATCGAACAAGGCCTGCAGGCGCATCTCGCCCTGCGTGGCAATGTCGAAACCGAGTTGGGTCGCGACTCTGCCAGTGGTGCAGGTTGTGGCTGCGCTTATCCGGCCAGCGTGGACGACGCCGTGGTGAACCGCTCGAATGCGATCCAGGCCGAACTCAACAACACCGTGCAGGGCATCAGCGGCATGGCGGCCAGATTGGCGGCGCGCCCCGCAACTGCGCTGGTGACGGTGGGCGGTCGCCGCGTGGCGATCAGTCATGGCGATGAGCAGTCGCTGGCAGGCTGGAGTTGCTCGCGTGAAGCATTGGCCAGCGAAGCGCGCAGAGAACAGCTTGATCAGTGGTTCGAGACGCACAATATAGAGGTGCTGGCGACCAGTCACACCTGCTCGGCGGTGGCGCTCAACCTGCAACACGGCGCGTTGATCAATAACGGCGCCAGTGGCTTGCCCAATTTCAATAATGGCCGCTACGGCGTGATCAGCCGCATTGCCACGCATCCACATCCGGCGGCGTTGTACCGGGCCGAGCGTGACGGCTTGTTTATCGAGGCGCTGTCACTGAATTATGACCATGACGCATTTCTGGCCGATTTCGACCGGCAATGGCCGCACGCAAGCCCGGGCGCGTTGTCCTACCGAGCACGAGTACTTGGCGCGACTGAAGATACTCCTCAGTCCGCGCTGCTGGCAGGCTTCAGCCTGTGCCAGACCCTATGCGCACTGGAGGCGCTGGAATCATGAATAGCCGTAAATTAGTTCTGATGGGTGTGATTCTGGCGCTTATTGGCAGTTTCTTCGTTTTCGATCTGGGCCAGTATCTGAGCCTCGACGCCATCAAGGCCCAACAAGCAGCACTGAATGCACAGGTCAGCGCTGAGCCCTTGGTAGCGGCCGGTGTATTTTTTGCGGCGTACGTAGCTGTTACCGCTTTGTCGTTGCCGGGCGCAGCCTTGATGACCCTGCTCGGCGGCGCGTTGTTCGGCTTGCTCGAAGGCTTTGTGCTGGTTTCATTTGCTTCGGTGCTGGGCGCCACACTGGCCATGCTCAGCAGTCGCTTTCTGTTGCGGGACTGGGTGCAATCCCGATTCGGCAAACGCCTTGCGAGTATCGATCAGGGCATTGAGCGAGAAGGCGCGTTCTACCTGTTTGCCCTGCGTCTGGTGCCGATCTTTCCCTTTTTCCTGATCAATCTGGCAATGGGCCTGACGCGTCTGCCAACCCGCACATTCTGGTGGGTTAGCCAACTGGGGATGTTGCCGGGCACCTTGGTTTATGTGAATGCGGGGCGCGAACTGGGCCAGCTCGATTCGCTCAGCGGTATTCTCTCGCCAGACGTATTGGGCGCATTTGTGCTGCTGGGCATATTTCCGCTGATTGCGCGCAAGTTGCTCAGCATGATCAAGGCGCGTCGTGTGTATTCGGGTTGGGCGCGGCCGGACACCTTTGAGCGCAACCTGCTGGTAATTGGCGCAGGCTCAGGCGGTTTGGTCAGCGCGTATATTGGCGCGGCGGTAAAGGCCAAGGTCAGCCTGATCGAGAAGCACAAGATGGGCGGCGATTGCCTGAATACCGGCTGCGTGCCGTCCAAGGCATTGTTGCGTTCGGCCAAGTTGGCCAATGAGCTGAACAAGGGCGCTGCGCTGGGTTTCAGTGACGTCAGCGGGCGGGTGGATTTTGCCGCCGTGATGGAGCGCGTACAGCGCGTGATTACAGACATCGAGCCGCACGACTCGGTCGAGCGTTACAACGGTCTCGGCGTTGAGGTGATCACCGGCGAGGCAAAAATCACCTCGCCGTGGACAGTTGAAGTCAATGGCAAAACCATCAGCAGCCGCAGCCTGATCATTGCGGCGGGTGCGCGCCCGCTGGTGCCGAACATTCCCGGTCTCGATCAGGTTCGTGCCTACACCTCGGATACCATCTGGAGCCTGCGTGAGCAGCCGCGCTGGATGCTGGTGCTGGGCGGCGGGCCGATCGGTTGTGAGCTGGCGCAAGCCTTTCAGCGCCTCGGCAGTCAGGTGATTCAGGTTGAGCTGGATGAGCGTTTGCTGCCACGCGAAGACATCGATGCCAGTGAATTGTTGATGGCCAGCATGCGTGCAGATGGCGTCGACTTGCGCCTGCGCCACAAGGCCGAGCGTTTCGAGTGTGTGGATGGCGAACAACGCATGATCGCCCGGCATCAGGATACCGGCGAAGAGGTGATTATTGCCTTCGACTGTCTGCTGCTGGCGCTGGGCCGTGTGGCCAATGTGACGGGTTATGGCGCCGAAGATCTCGATCTGGTGGTACGCAAGAATGGCACGCTGGAAACCGACGAATACATGGCCACACGCTTTCCCAACGTGTATGCGGTTGGCGATGTAACCGGGCCGTATCAGTTCACTCATGTCGCGGCGCATCAGGCCTGGTACGCGGCGGTGAACTCCTTGTTCGGCGGCTTCAAGCGCTTCAAGGTTGATTATCGCGTTATCCCCTATTGCACCTTCACCTCACCAGAAATCGCCCGGGTTGGTTTGTCTGAGAACGAAGCCCGTCAGCAAGGTATCGAATTTGAGGTGACGCGTTACGGCATCGACGACCTTGATCGGGCCATTGCCGACGATGCCGCGCATGGCTATGTCAAAGTGCTTACCGAGCCCGGCAAAGATCGCATTCTCGGCGTGTGCATTGCCGGCGAACATGCCGGTGAATTGCTTGCCGAGTATGTGTTGGCGATGAAGCACAATCTGGGCATGAACAAGATTCTTGGCACCACTCACACGTATCCGACCATGAGCGAGGCGAACAAATACGCTGCTGGTGAGTGGAAGCGTGCGCATGCGCCGCAAGGCGTGTTGCGTTGGGTTGAACGGTTTCATACTTGGCGGAGAAGTTAATGCAAAAGCTGCTCTTGTCGCTGTTGCTGCTGGCGCCATTGGCGCAGGCACAGAACATGATTACACCGTGGGCGGGAAGTGCCGGCGAGAGCAGCTGGACGACGCCGTGGCGGGTTGCCGATATTCCTAAACTGCAACCGCCGCAGCGTTCTGTAGTTGATATCGATGGGCGCAATGCCTTGCAGATTCGCGCCGATTCGGCCGCTGGCGGGCTGTTGTTTCCGTTGGATTTACCCGGCGATAAAGCCTGGCAGCTGAGCTGGCAATGGCGCATTGATAAAACCCTCAAGGCTGCGCGATTTGCCACCCGCGAGGGCGATGATTACGCGGCGCGGGTTTACGTGCTGCTGGACTATCCGCTCGATACCTTGCCGTTTCTGACACGGCAAAAGATTCGTCTGGCGCGGACCTTTTACGATTCCAACTTGCCAGTTGCGACACTCAGCTACGTTTGGGATAACCGCGAAAAACCGGGCACTCATGCGCGCAGTGCGTATACCGAGCAAGTTGAGATGCGCGTGCTGCGCGGGCCTGAAACTGCGGTGCAACAGTGGCAAGAGGAGCAGCGCGATCTGCGCGCCGACGCAATTGCCGCTTTTGGCTCGGCGCCAAGCAAGATTCTCGGCGTGGTATTTGCCGCAGACAGCGATAATACCGGCGAGTCGCTGGTGAGCTATTTTGCCAAACCAGTGCTGCAGAACTCGGCGCCCTGAGACTGCGCGGCATCAGCTATGCTCGGCCGCGTACAGCGCAATAACGTGTCTAACCCCTGTGCCCCGGATATTCAAACGCTGAAACGCCTGGCGTTTGAGCAACGCGATGGAATGCTTTCATGACGCAATACGATCTGATACTGCTTGGCGCTGGTCATGCGCACCTTGGCGTACTCCGCCGCTGGGCCATGTTTGAGCGGCCGCAGGGGCGTATTGCGCTGGTCAGCGTTGGTCACCACGCCTGGTATTCGGGGATGTTGCCCGGCCTGATTAGCGGCCAGCATGCAGCGGATGATTGCCGTGTAGAGCTGGCGCCACTGTGCCGTGGCGCCAAAGTCGAGTTGATCGTCGATCAAGTCGCGGCGCTGCAAGCGGATACGCGTCAGGTACAACTCGCCAGCGGCGCCTGTTTGCAGGGCAAATGGTTGTCGCTGAACGTTGGTGGCGCGCTGAGTCAGCCCACGCAATCGGGCACTGCAATCGAGTGCCTTGCGGTCAAACCATTCGAGTCGTTTCTGCAAGGCTGGCAGCGTTGGAAGGACGATCCCGCGCCAACGGCAATCATTGGCGGCGGCGCGGCCGGTGTGGAGCTGGCGTTGGCCATGGCCCGCCACGTGCCGCATCTTGCACTGTTTTGCTCCGGGCGTTTGCTCAGTGGTCACAACGCGGGCCTGCACTTGCGCGCGCTCGGCCACCTGCGTCAACGACGGGTTAATGTTCGCGAATATTGCCCGATCAGCCATATCGAAAACGATCAGTTATTCAGTGAGCAGCAAGCGGTTTGGCAGGGCGCCAGAGTGTTGTTGGCCAGCGGCGCGGCGGCATTGCCGTGGCTGGCACAGAGTGGGCTTGAGTGTGATGCGCGCGGCTTCGTCAACATCGCGCCAACGCTGCAAAGTTTCTCGCACCCGCATGTGTTTGCCGTCGGTGATTGTTCAGCGCTGCCCGGCGCAATGCGCAGCGGCGTTTATGCCGTGCGTCAGGGCCAGGTACTGGCGAATAATCTGGCAGCGGTGCTTCACGGCACGCCGTTGCGCCGTTACCGGCCGCAACGGCAGAGCTTGGCTTTGCTGGCCACGGGCGATGGCGGCGCGCTGCTCGGCTGGCGCAACTGGAGTGCCGGTGGACAAATATTCGGGCGCTTGAAGGATTATCTCGATTACGGTTTTATCCGGCGCCACCAGTGGCAGGGCTGAAACGTAAGCCTGCGCGATATTGTTTAGTCTTAAGCTAACTAAACGTGCAGTAACTTCTATTTAACTTGCGTATCTGCCTGTGCGAGCCTGATGGCCATGAACTCGATTGCAGATTTTTACCGCGTGCAGCCATTTCCCTCGCCCTTGTGCGCGTGGAGCTGTCTGGTTGCCGACCGGGTTAATCCGCTGCTGCCGCAAATCCTCGCATTCTGGGCGCTTTGGCATTGCCGCCATGCGCGCCCACCAGACTCTCTCACCGCCTAGTCTTAGCCCGGTTGCACCCGCGACCTGGCGCTAATTGCCCCTGTTTTGGCTACCCGTCACTCCCAAAGAGCGGCTGGGTGATGCCTGTACCCATTATTCTGATAATAAAGAGAGTCACATGCACTTTGCGCCCATCGCAGAAGCCCAGGCGTTTCTCGCCAGTAATCCCGATATTGAAATGTTCGAGCTGTTCATCCTTGATGCCAACGGCGTCCCGCGCGGCAAGCTGTTGCACCGCGACGAATTGCTCGCGGTATACGCCGGTGGCCGACCGCTGCCGAGCACCATTCTGGGCCTGAGCATCAATGGTGAGGATGTTGAGGGCACCGGGCTGGTCTGGGATGTGGGTGATATCGACTGCCGCGCCTATCCGTTATCCGGGAGTTTGCAGCGCATGCCGTGGCGGCAGATTCCCACGGCGGCGGTGCAGGTCTGCATGCACCCGCAAGAAGGTATGCCGGCAACCGTTGCCGACCCCCGCCACTTGCTGGTCAAGATAATCGATCAGCTCAAAGCCGATGGCTACTATCCGGTCATGGCCTGCGAGCTGGAGTTTTATCTGCTCGATCAGAAACGCGACAGCAACGGCCACCCGCAGCCCGCACTGGACCGCAACGGCGAGCGTCCTCGTACCACCCAGGTTTATGGTTTGCACGAGCTGGAGCAGATTGAGCCGTTTCTGGCGGACCTTTATGCAGGCTGCCGCGAACAGGGCATTCCGGCGCGCACGGCGATCTCTGAATATGCGCCGGGACAGGTTGAAATCACCCTCGAACACGGCGGTGCGCTGGAGGCGATGGATCAGGCGGTGCGCTACAAACGTCTGGTCAAAGGCGTTGCGACCAAGCACGGCATGCAGGCCTGCTTCATGGCCAAGCCTTACGGCAAGATGGCGGGCACCGGCATGCACATGCACGTGAGCCTGGCCGACGCGCAGGGTAATAACCTGTTCGCCAGTGAAGATCCGGCCGGCACACCGCTGCTGCGCGAAACCGTTGGCGGCATGCTTGCTTCGCTGCTCGACACGCTGCTGTTCTTTTGCCCCAACGCCAACTCTTACCGACGCTTTCAGGCCAACAGTTATGCACCGCTGGCGCCAACCTGGGGTGTGGATAACCGTACCGTGAGTTTGCGTATACCCGGCGGCCCGGCCAATACACGCCACATCGAACACCGTATCTGCGGCGCCGATGCCAACCCTTATCTGGCGGCGGCTGCGATTCTGGCGGCTATGCATCGCGGTATTCGCGAATCGATAGATCCGGGCGAACCGGTCACCGGCAATGGTTATGCACAGGCCGGCGAAAAGTTGCCAACTGACTGGCTGGCGTCGCTGCGTGCACTGGAGCAGTCGGGTTGGGCACGGGATGCATTCGGGCCAGAGTTTTTGCGGGTTTATTTGGCGGTTAAGCGTGAGGAGTATCGCCAGTTCGCGGCCGAAGTCAGCGAGCAAGACTGGCGGTGGTATCTAACCACCACCTAACCGGGTGGGTGTGGAGACACTGAAAACTACTGCGCTTAGGGATTGCGGCGTTAAAAACGGACTTTGAATGCTCATTTACGTTTGTAAACTCCGCTTCAAAGTCCGTTTTTGCCTTGCACTCCCGTCGCTCGCTACGTTTTCAGAGGCTCCAGCGGGAATCGTGGTTGGGGGCGAGAGCGAGAGCAAAGGCGAGAGCGAAAGCGGAAGCGGGGGTAAGGGCAAGGGCGGGAGCAAGGGTAAGAGCGAGGGCGTTTGGGTGGCTTTTGGGCTTCGGCGGGATTTTTTTGAGAGTTTTGAGGCTGGGCCTGAGGGCTGGCTGAATTTTTTGTGAGGGGTTTTTATGAATGCTCAAGTTAATGGCGTGATTCCGGCGGCGGAGCGCTGTAAGTCGTATTACACCGCGACGCTTAATCAGGAGACTGATTATCCGACGCTGCAGGGTCAGGTCAGTGTTGATGTGGTGATTATTGGCGGTGGCTTTACCGGTGTTGCCAGTGCTGTCGAGTTGGCTGAGCGCGGGCTCAAGGTGGCGATTGTCGAGGCCAATAAAATTGGCTGGGGCGCGACCGGGCGTAATGGCGGGCAGGTGACGGGCAGCCTTTCAGGTGACGGTGCAATGCGTAAGCAGATGCGCAAGAAGCTGGGCGATGAGGTTGATGATTTTGTCTGGAATCTGCGCTGGCGCGGCCATGAGATCATCAAGCAGCGGGTCGAGAAGTATTCGATTAATTGCGATCTCAAGCATGGCCACCTGCATGCTGCTTTCAAGCCGAGCCATATGACGGTTCTGCAGGCCGATTACGAAGAAGCAGTGCGTCGCGGTATGGGCGCCGATGTGACCCTGCTTGACCGCGAAGGTGTCCGCGGCCAGCTGCAAACCGACCTGTATCAGGGCGCGATCAAGAACACCCGCAACATGCACCTGCACCCGCTTAATCTGTGCATTGGTGAAGCCAAGGCGGCAGAGAGCCTGGGTGCGTTGATTTTCGAGCACTCCGAGGTGCTGGAAATTGTTCATGGCGCTAACCCTGCGGTGATCACGGCGCAGGGCCGGATTGATGCCAAGCAGGTGCTGTTAGCGGGCGATGTGTACCACAAGCTGGAAAAGAAGAAGCTCAAGGGCATGATTTTCCCGGCCATGGGCGGCATTGTTACCACCGCGCCACTGGGCGAGTTGGCTGATCAGATCAATCCGCATGATCTGGCGGTTTACGATTGCCGCTTCGTCCTCGACTACTACCGGCTAACGGCCGACAAGCGCTTGCTGTTCGGCGGTGGCGCCAACTATTCGGGGCGTGATTCTCGCGATATCGCCGCCGAGCTGCGCCCCGGCATTGAGGCCACTTTTCCACAGCTCAAGGGGGTTGCCATCGACTTCCAGTGGAGTTGCGCGATGGGCATCGTGATCAACCGTATCCCGCAATTGGGCAAGCTCTCGGATAACGTCTGGTTCTGTCAGGGTTACTCGGGCCACGGTATTGCGACCACCCATATCATGGGTGAAATCATGGCTAACGCCCTGACTGGCACGCTGGAGAAGTTCGATACCTTCGCCGGTTGCTCGCACATCAAAGTGCCAATGGGCGATGTGTTCGGCAACCCAATGCTCGCGGTCGGCATGTGGTACTACCAAATGCTGGAAAAACTGCGCTAAAACTGCGAAATCTGCTGCAATCCATCCGCGTAGGTGGTTTATTTGGAGGTGTGCGATCGTGCACCTCTAATAATGCAGCAGGTTTTTTGCCATGAAAACGCTCGAACAACACCTCGCCCAATACGCGGCTTATCACCGTGATCGTCGTAACATCATCAGCCACTTTATTGGTATTCCACTGATCGTTCTGGCCGTGGCTATTGTGCTTTCGCGCCCCGGCTTTGAGTGGGCGGGATTGTGGTATTCGCCTGCGCTGGTCGTCGCCTGTGCGGCAAGCCTGTTCTACTTGCGGCTGGATATTGCGCTGGGTGTTTTAATGACCTTGCTGCTCGGCCTTTGCGTGTATACGGGCGCGGCACTGGCGCAACAATCCACTGCGCAGTGGTTGGGTTGGGGGCTGGGTTTGTTCGTGGTCGGCTGGGTGATTCAATTTGTCGGGCATTACTTTGAGGGGCGTAAACCGGCCTTTGTCGACGACATCATGGGTTTGGCAGTTGGCCCGCTGTTTGTCGTGGCCGAGGCCGCGTTTCTGCTGGGGCTGTGCAAGGATCTTGAGCGCTCGGTGGTTGCCAGCGCCGGGCCGACCTGCATTCGTAAAGCCTGATCAAGCCGCGGGCCGGCGCCAACCGGCCCGCACAGTTTTACTGCATGGCCATCCAGTTTTGCGTGAGAACACGGCTGTGACGATCTACGGTGATCGGCGCGAAAGGTCGGCCTGAGACGCTTTGCAAGGTGTTGCTCTTGCTGTTCATATCAGTCAACGCCGCTTTCAAATACTCCCAGCGCGCGTGCAGTTTCAGCGCAGCAGGGGTGTCGGTCTTGGCCAGTTTGGCCAATTCCTGGTCGATATCCGGCACCAGTTGGCGTTCATCCTGACCGAGGTAGGTGTCCGGTTGCTCGCGCGCGATCTCGAAAGTCCCCATGTATGAGCGGCTCAGGTACTGCACGCTGAGGTATTCGATCTTTGCGGGGAGTTCGCTGTGCGCCTCGCTTGGTTGCTGGCGCGCGGCGTGCAGAAACTCGCGCAGCGATTTGCTCAGGTCTTCCGGGTAGCGCCACGGAACGTTTTCGTCGCCCGGCCCGTAGCTCACGCCATTTTGCAGCTGCGTCACCAGCGCTGCATGGCTGGCTGTGAGTTCAGCACTGGGCTGCTCGACCTGATTCATGGCTGCTGCCAGCGCGGCGAGGTCGCTATCAAGGCGTTGTTTGTGTACTTCTTGAAAGCCTTCTCCACGCAGCAGAAGCAAGCTGCTGGTGGCCCGAGAGGCATAGATCTGAATTTGCTCCTGGGGAATGATCTCAGCGGCAAATGTTTGCGGGGGCAGCCAGGCGATGAAGCCGACAATTGCTATCAATAGCTTTCGGTAAAACGAGGTTAAGCGCATTCCGGGGGTGCTCCTTATTATTTTTGTGAGCATTGCGGATGTATCGGGTGTAACACGTTACCCAGCCTCAAGGGTACCTTGTGGCCGCGCGGGTAGAATTACTCCAAAGAGTGATTTTAGGCAGTTTATTGCAATCGGCACGGCGAAAAACGCCAACCTCATCGCAGCTGTTGTGCAAAGTGGGCGGTTTTACTGTGTTACCGGTTGTGCCTGGCGGCCACGATTGGCGCGGGATTGCTCAGTCCGCGGCGCGGATTGGGCTGAGCTCGGGCTCGGCCGGTTCGCTGGCGAATACACAGCGGTTGCGGCCTGCACGCTTGGCGTCCAGCAGGGCGGCATCGGCGCGGTTGAGGGTTTGCGAGTAGCTTTCTCCCGGGCGGTGTTCGGCAACTCCAAAGCTTGCCGAGACGCTCAGGGTTTCAGTGCTGACGCGCACGGAGAGGGATTCCAGGCCGCAGCGCACACGCTCGATAACGGGTGCGACATCTGACAAGTGTGTGTCTGGCAGCAAAATCAGAAACTCTTCGCCGCCCCAGCGTCCGCACAGGTCATAGGCGCGGATCTCGGCCTGTAAAACCCGGGCGATTTCTTCGAGCATGCGGTCGCCGATATCATGGCCCCAGGTGTCGTTAACCTGTTTGAAGTGGTCAACATCAACCATCGCCAGAACAAACGGCTGCTTGAGCCGTACCGCACGGCCCACTTCTTCCTTGAGTCGCTCAATCAGCATGCGCCGGTTGGCCAGCGAGGTCAGCGGGTCACGGTTGGAGGCTTCCTGCAGCGCCAAATTGAGATCGCGCATCATCTGCTGATAGCGGTCAGATATGCGTGCTACCTTCTCCAGCTTACGCAGTTGCTTTTGGTAACGTTCCGACAGCGACAGGTTTTGCTCGCGTGCCAGCGACTGGTAACCATCCGAGATTCGCGCGATGCGTTCCAGACGATCGAGGCGTTCTATATTCTGCTGGTGCAGGCGCTCAAGTGCGGCGTGCAGCGGATGACCCTGATACTCAGGTTCAGCCAGCAGTTTTTCGATCATTTGGTCCAGTTCGCGTTCGCGGCTCATGGGTTTACTCTTCGAATGCCAGAATGGAGAAGTCGAAGGTGCAGTCTTCGCGGAATTCTTCAGCCAGTTCCGCCACGCGCTCGTTGCGGTTGTCGTAGTGCCAGTTGACGCTGACACTGCGGCCTTGCTGGTGGGCATCTTCGAGCAGGTCGAAAATGTCCATCATGGCTTTGATCGAGCTGGTGTTGAGATACAGCAAGGTCAGTTCAAGCTTGAGCGGGCGCGCTTCGTCATTGAGATAGCGTTCAACCCACTGGATGACCTGATCAAACAACTCGAACGAGTTTTCAGGGTAGGAATCACCCTGCATCGCCAAGATGCCAGTTTGCCAATCGCCCTGAATCGCAGGGGTCGACTGGGTACTGGGAATGTTCAATTCACTGGTGTTCATGTCCTTCAACTCCCTGTCAGATCACTGCACTGAGGCTAAAGAAGGCTTTGCCATCCGTTTGCTCGTGCAGGCTGGCCCGCAAGCAGGCACTAGATTTACGCGCTATGTCCAGCAAGCCGAGGCCGGCGCCACTGGCGGCACCTTCAGTGCGCGGCTTGCGCAGTTGTTCTTTGTAGGCCGCCTTGAGTTGGGCTTTGTCCATGCTGGCCAGGGTTTCGACGAACGCGACCAACTTGCGCCCATCCTCCAGCATGACCAGATTGCCGGATGAGACAACGTAATGGTTGTCTTCGTCACGGGCGATGGCCACGGTTGCCGAGGCGTCCTGTTCGTTAAAGCCTTGCTGGGTGGCATAGTGCCTGATGTTTTGAGTCATTTCGATGTAGACCCCAAACACATCCATGGCCGCTGATGGCTTGGCCTGGTCGGCTTGCAGATAGTTACGCAATGCAGTGCCGATTTCCTCGATCAAGCTGCGCGAGATCGGACCGTTGAAGCAGAGCATGACGCGCTGCCGGTTGTAGGCTTCGCGCATTGCTAACAGGTCTAACGATTCCATAGGAGCCCCTTGGTTGGTGAGCCATTCGGCTCAAAGCCTCTCACCCGATCACTGCTCTGGATCAAAGCGAAAAGACAGCACGGTAATATCGTCGCGTTGTGGCAGCTCGCCCTGATACTCAGCCAGCCGGCTGGCGAATACTGCATATTGTTCTTTTAACGGCAGCCGAGCATGTTCGCGCAGCATCTCGGTAAAGCGCCGGTTGCCAAAGCCAAAGCCCTGTTCGCCGCCTGCCTGATCGAGAAAGCCATCGGTGCACATGTAGTACGTCCAGCCCGGATGCAATGTCAGTTGGTGATTCTGATACTCGCCCTGACGTTTGTCGCCAAGCGCCCGACGACCGCCATGCAGCTCTTCGACGGTTTCGCCGTCGCTCGCATATAAAGCAATCTTTGCGCCACTAAACAGCAATCGGCTGCGCGAACGGTCAAGCCACACCAACCCTGCGTCGGTATTGGTCGCCAGCGCCCGTGACAGCACGGCATCCCCGAGCATGCCGCGCAGCGCGAGGTCAGTTTCACGCAAGATCGCCGCCGGGTCCTGTTCGCCCGCCACATCAATTGCGTGGTCGATTGCGGCGCGTGCAAGCATGGTCATCAACGCGCCGGGCACGCCGTGGCCTGCGCAGTCGAAAATGCCCAGCAAATAGCCATCCTGATTCTGCCGGTACACATAGAAGTCGCCGCCGACAATGTCGCGCGGCTTCCACAGCACAAAGTGCTCATCGCCCAGTGAAGCGCCGAGTTGGCGGTCCGGCAGAATGGCGCGCTGTATCAGGCTGGCGTAATCGATCGAGTCATCGATCTTCTTGTGCGCCGCGATCATTTCGCGGTTGGCTTTTTCGAGTTCCTGAGTGCGCTCCAGCACCTTGCCTTCCAGCTCGCCGGTGTGGCGACGCACCTGATCACTCATGCTCGCAAAGGCTTTCGACAGCTCACCGATTTCATCTTCGCGCTGAGACGTAATCGGTGCGTCGTAATTACCGCCCGCTATCGCTTTGGCGCTTTGCTGGAGGTCTTTCAGCGGGCGAATTACCAGGCCTTCTACCGCATAGCCAAAGCCCAGCAGCAGCACACACATCAACGCGGCCAAGCTGATTATCAGCAACCACAACCAGCGTTGGTCGATGAGGTGGGCGGCGTTAAGGTTGACTGATGTCAGAACATACCACTGCAGTGGTTCGATATAGCTGAGCGCCAACAAGCGCGGCTGGCCCTGAATCTCGGCGTGCAGGGTTTGCACTCGCGTTGGCTCGCGCTGGGCCTCGGCCATGGCTTTACGCAGTGCCGGGCGGTCGGTTTCGTCGGTTAGCAGGTCGTACAGCTGCGTGTAAGCCGGGTGTGCATCGCTGCTGACCTGGATAATGCCGTTGCTGTTGATCAGCATCGGCTCCACGCCCGGCTCCAGATCGCTGAGAATGGCCTTGATGAACGGTTGCAGGTTGAGATCGCTACCGGTCATGCCCAGTAAATTGTTCTGCGCGTCACGTACCAGCACGTTGAAGCGCACTTGCAGGGTTTGATCGCGCTCGTTCTGCGAGACCAGCAACTGATAATCGTCGGAAATGTTGCGGGCCTTGAAGTACCAGGCGTCGGCGGCACTTTCCGGCCCCAGCTTGTAGCGGCGGATTTGGCTGACCGGGCTGTCGGGGGTGTTCGAGTAATAATTGCGCGTCGCGTCGACTACAACGAAGTAACTCTTGTCGAGAAATTCGCTGCGAAAGCCTTCGGCTTCATCAAAAAAACGCGTGCGTTTAAGTGAGCTGCTTTCATCTTGCAGCCATTGGCGGGTGCCCAGCGAATGGGCAAGACGCTGTGACAGCGCCAATTCGCGGCTGATTGGCGCAGCAATATGTTGGCGGTTGAGCTGGGTCAGATTGCGTGCGTAGGCTTCCGCAGAATGATCGCGGATATCTTTCATCGCCCCCCAGCCGAACAGTAATGCCGGTATCAATGCCACTACGCAAGCCAACAGCAGTGCAACCGCCGACTTGCTGCGCAACCCCCAACGAGCGCCCATGCACAACATCCCTTGTTTCATAACCGACTTCTGCGGGCCGGATCTGTGACCCGCATTGTGCCGCTGCTTGGGAATACAGGCAAACTTATGCAGTGGCTAAGGGCCGCCAATTGTCGGCACAGCGAGAGCCACGTCACAAACTGCATCATTCGAAGGCAGGCGCTATTGATTGGCGAGCAGTGAAACCGACTTGATTTGTGCCCACACCTGCTGGTGTAACTGAATGCCCAGCAGGTTGAACGAGTAGCGGGTGATACGCGCAAGAATTTGCTGACTGCCGACGGTCAAAGTGACCAGAACCTGCGCCTGATCCTCAAGCATTACCCAGCCTGCAACCGTTGCAGGCAACAGGTTGAGCACGCTGCTGTCCTCGGCACGGCTCAGGCTGAGGCTGATGTCGCGGGCTTTAAGCTTAACCCTCACCGCGCTTGCGGAGGCCAGTGGGGCGTGAGTTATTTGCAGCATGACCGGGCTATTTTCCAGTTGGATATGCAGCAACTGGTATTCGCTGTCGTAATGCTTTACCACGCCATCGACAACCGACTGTGCATCGTCGTCATGCATAAAGGGCAAGTTGGCGTTGAGCAGGCTCTCCTTGAGCGGCCCGCTGCTTGCAACGCGCCCGTCTTGCAACACCACCAAATGGTCAGCCAGCCGGGCGACCTCATCGGGTGCGTGGCTGACATACAAAATGGGGATGCGCAGCTCCAGGTGCAAGCGTTCAAGATAAGGCAGCACCTCGGCTTTGCGCTTCAAGTCGAGCGCCGCCAGCGGTTCATCCATCAGCAATAATTTGGGGCTGGTCAGCAGGGCGCGGGCGATTGCCACGCGCTGGCGCTCACCACCGGAAAGCTTGGCCGGCATACGCGAGAGCAGATGGCCGATACCCAGCAACTCGACGGCTTGCGCCAGCGGCACTTCGCGCTGTGCTTTGGCTATGCGCTTGAGCCCGTATTGCAGATTGGCCTCGACAGACAGGTGGGCAAACAGATTGGCATCCTGAAAGACATAGCCAATTGGGCGTTTGTGCGTGGGCAGAAATATTCCCCGGCTGCTGTCCTGCCAGCATTCTCCGTTGACTACCAGCAAGCCTGCATCGGCTTGTTCAAGCCCGGCAACACAGCGCAGGCAGCTGGTTTTTCCCGAGCCCGAATCTCCGAACAGGCCAGTAATTCCCTGACCGGGTAGATCAAGGTCTACATCAAGGCTGAAAGCGCTGTAACCCAGCTTGAAGCGCGCCTTTATTTGTCCGTTCGCCGCACTCATTGCCAGCCCTGCTGTGTGCGGCGGCTGGAGTAAAGCGCCAGCAATATCACAAACGAGAACAGCAGCATGCCGCCTGCCAGCCAATGTGCTTGCGCGTATTGCAGCGACTCGACGTGGTTGTAGATCTGCACCGAAACCACCTGGGTTTTGCCCGGAATATTGCCGCCAATCATCAACACCACACCAAACTCGCCAACGGTATGGGCAAAGCCAAGAATCGCTGCGGTGATAAAGCCGGGGCGGGCGAGCGGTACGACCACGCTGAAAAAACAGTCGCGCGGGCTGGCACGTAAAGTAGCCGCCGCCTCAAGCGGAGCATTGCCGATAGCCTCGAAGGCGTTCTGCAGCGGTTGCACGACAAAGGGTAATGAATAAAACACCGAGCCAATCACCAGTCCGCTAAACGTGAAGGTCAATATTCCAAGGCCAAGGCTCTCGGTGAGCTGCCCGAAAAAACCGTTCGGGCCCATGCTGATCAGCAGATAAAAACCGATTACCGTCGGTGGCAATACCAAGGGCAGGGCGACGATGGCGCCGATTGGTTTTTTCAGCCACGAGCGGGTGCGCGCTAACCACCAGGCGATTGGCGTGCCCAGTAACAGCAGCAGCACGGTGGTCAGCGAGGCCAGCTCCAGCGTCAGGAGAATCGCGCTGAGGTCATCTTTGCCGAGGGGCATGGGTTAGCGTCTCATGCTCATATTTTATAACCGTAAGCCTTGATCACCTTGGCGGCTTGCGGGCCTTTGAGGTATTCGAGCAAGGCCTTGGCGGCCGGGTTGGCAGCGCCTTTGTTGAGCAGCACGGCGTCTTGCTTGATGGGCTGGTAATAAGACTCAGGTACTGTCCAGGCCGAACCTTGCGTCAGCTTGCCGTCTTTGGAAACCTGCGACAACGCGACAAAGCCCAGTTCGGCATTGCCGGTCGAGACGAATTGCAGGGTTTGGCTGATGCTCTGGCCGACCACCAGTTTGTTTGCCAGCTGTTCGCTCAAGCCAAGTTTGGCCAGGGTCTGTGTTGCAGCAAGGCCGTAAGGGGCCGTTTGCGGGTTGGCGATGGCCAGATGATCGAACTGGCCACGTGTGAGTACATCACCTGCAGCGTCTATCTGATCGGCTTTGGCCGACCACAACACCAACGTACCGGTGGCGTAAGTGAAGCGCGAGCCGGCAACCGTGGCCCCTGCGTCTTCAAGTTTTTTCGGGGTGCTGTCATCTGCCGAGAGGAACACTTCGAACGGCGCGCCGTTGTTGATTTGCGCATACAACTGGCCGGTAGCGCCGTAAGCAGCAACCACCTGATGGCCGGTGTCGTGGCTGAATTGCTCGGCAATGGCTTGCATCGGCGCGGTGAAGTTGGCTGCGACTGCAACCTGAACCTGGTCGGCCAACGCCGTGCCGGAGAGCAGCAAGCCGATAACGCTGAGTAGAGTTTTTTGCATTGCCGGGTCCTTGTTCCGAGTCTGTTGCTGCGACAGAGAGTAGGACTGGATTCTAAGTAGCGCTATCTACTTTTGTATATAGCGATTTGTTGATTTATTACTTACGCATCGACACGGGTAGGCTGTGGACGTTTTGCCTGGGCTCAGGCGTTGGCTTTGCGCCACACGCTTGCGAGCCAGGGTTGTTGCTCGCGGGGTAACCCGGCAGGGCGATAGTAATGCTCAAGCTCACTGAAGTGCGCCGCCTGCATCAGCTCACGCCAGTGCGTCAGGTCGTAATACGCGCCGTAGCGCTCAGCGTTCCATCCTTCCTGATTGTCACCGCGTGGGTTGGAGCTGAATAGCACGCCACCGGGTTTCAGCGTGGCATGCAGTTGGCTCAAAACACGCGGCAGGGCTTCGCTGGGAATGTGGAACAACACTGCATTGGCAAACACGCCGTCAAAGCGCTCGGCGGGAAGTTGCAACGCGAGAAAATCTTGCTGCCAGGCTTCGCATTGGCTCTCGGTGCGCGCCATTTCAACAAAGCTTGCCGAGCCATCCAGGCCAACCGGGTGATGACCGAGTGCGCGAAATGTACGCAGGTCACGGCCCGGTCCGCAGCCTAAATCGAGAATTTGCAGCGGCGCTGGCGCGTCGATGTGGCGCAGCAGGGCCGCAATATTCTGGCTCACGTCATGGTCACGTGTGCCATCGCGAAACGCTTCGGCGCGGCTTTCGTAATGGCCGATGGTCGAGGCGCTGATGAGGGCCAGTTGTTGCGGGGTGAGCGGCATGCGAAATAAGCCTGACGGGCGTGGATGTCTGATTATCGTAACTCAGTGCTGGTGCGGCAGGTAATGTGCGGCGGGTTAAGACTTGTAGACTCTCGGGATTCAACCGCGCTAACTCTCAACGCGTACCAAGGCGCCAAAGGGGCGGCAGTATTGTTCAGTTGGCGTTGGTCAAGGTCAGTGGCGGATGCCCAGAAACTCACCTGACTGAATTGCATTCATCATCTGTTAACGCCAACGGCGTAGGTTAGGTTGCGTTGTTGCAGGTTCTTTTAAGCTGCACGCAACGTCATCGAACGATATACCGCTGTTACCGACTCCGCTATGTTGGCGGAATCGGTAGCGGGCTTTAACAGGGCAGGGCATGCGCGACAGTATTAATCACGACCGGGGTTGCTGGTCGGTTTTCCTGATATTTCTCAAGCTGGGACTCACCTCATTCGGCGGGCCGGTGGCGCACCTCGGCTACTTTCGCGAGGAGTTCGTCAGCCGCCGGCGTTGGCTCAGCGAACACAGTTACGCCGACCTTGTTGCCTTGTGTCAGTTCTTGCCGGGGCCGGCCAGCAGTCAGGTCGGGATGGCGCTGGGTTTGTCGCGTGCAGGTTATGCCGGGGCGCTGTCGGCCTGGGCAGGCTTCACGCTGCCATCGGCCATCGTGCTGATTCTGTTTGCGCTGGGTATCAGCGAATACGGCGAGCTGGTTTCAGGCGGTGTGTTGCATGGCCTCAAAGTTGTTGCCGTGGCGGTTGTGGCGCAAGCCGTTTGGGGGATGGGTAAGAGCCTGTGTCCGGATTGGCCGCGTAAGTTGTTGGCTGTGCTGGCGGCTGCTTGGGTGTTGCTGGTGCCCTCTGCGTGGAGCCCGCTCGCCGTTATTTTGCTGGGCGCTGTGGCCGGGCTGTTATGGCTGCATCCGACGGCAAAAGACAGTAGCGATGAGTTATCAGTGAGCGTCAGCCCGCGTGTGGGCGTGCTGTGTTTTGCGCTTTTTCTGGTCTTGTTGCTGGGTTTACCTGTGCTTGCTTACAGCGTGAGCGGGCAGGCGCTGGCAATGATTGACAGTTTCTATCGCGCAGGCGCGCTGGTGTTCGGCGGTGGCCACGTGGTGTTGCCGCTGTTGCAGGCCGAAGTCGTCGGCCCCGGCTGGGTCTCCAATGATGTATTTGTCGCGGGCTACGGTGCAGCGCAGGCCGTGCCTGGTCCGTTGTTTACCTTCAGTGCATTTCTCGGCGCATCCATGAACAGTTCGCCGACCGGTTGGCTTGGCGGGCTTATTGCGTTGCTGGCGATTTTTCTTCCGTCATTCTTGCTGGTGGCAGCGGCGTTGCCGTTCTGGCAACAGGTGCGCAGCAACGTGCGCGCACAGGCCGCGCTTGCCGGCGTGAATGCGGCAGTGGTCGGCCTGTTGCTGGCAGCGCTGTATCAGCCGGTCTGGACCAGCGCAATCGAGCAGCCGGCCGATATTCTGCTGGCGGCTGCTGCGCTGCTGGCCTTGATGTACTTCAAGCTGCCAGCGTGGTTGGTGGTCATTGGCAGCGCGTTAATCGCCGGCGTGCTGGCCTGACCGGCTGGTTGGGTCAGCCGCCGAGTTGAACCTGATTGCGGCCGTTATGCTTTGCCGCATACAGGGCTCTGTCAGCGCGCTCAAGTAACTCGCCGGCCGTGTCGGCGCTGCGCGTCATGGCAATGCCTGCGCTCAGCGTGACTGAAAACTGGCCGTCTTTACTCAGAAAACACAGTTCGGAGAAGCGTTGGCGGATCTCGTCGAGAACGCGCAGCGCTTGTTCAGCGTCGCAGTCGGGTAATACCGCCAGAAACTCTTCGCCACCGTAACGACCGAGGCAGTCAACGCGGCGCAGGCGTTGGCGCAGCAGGTTGGCGAGCGAGCGGATGACGTTGTCACCGGCGCTGTGGCCATGGTTATCGTTAACCTGTTTGAAGTGATCGATGTCGAGCATCACCACGCTGGCAATCGAAGACTTACGCTGAGTGCGCTCTAGTTCTACCGCGAGCTGATCCTTGATATCGGCATGTTTGAGCAAACCGGTCAGGCTGTCGCGCGACAGGGCATTACTCAGCAGGCGTGCGCGCTGGGCACGGGCAAACACTGTGGCAATCAGGGCGTTATCCGAGATCGGTTTGGTGACGAAGTCATCACCGGCTTTGAGCAGCGCGCTCATCTGCCGGACGATGTCGGTTTCGGCGGACAGATAGATGATCGGTATGCGCAGCCAGTCGTCATTGAAGCGAATAATTTGCGCCAGCTCGGGGCCTTTGCAGGTTGGCATGTTGACGTCGAGCAGCACCACTTCCGGATTGAAGTCGCGCATGTGGGCGAAGATCATCGCCGGGTCATTGATGATCTCTACCTGCATGTTTGCGCCGCGCAGAACCAGGCTGTAGCGCGCAGCCAGTTCAAGGTCGTCATCGACAATCAATACGCGGTAGGGGTCGCCTTGTTGCTGTGCAAAGCAACGCTCAAGGCGGTTTTCCAGTTGGGAGAAATTCAGCGGCTTGCAGAAGAAACCCATTGCCCCGGCGCGCACTGCCTGCAGTTGCGTGCTGAAGTCGTCTTGCGGTGCAACTACCAGCAGCGACAGGGCGTCGTTGCGTTGAGCCTGCAGTTTTGCGGCGTATTCCAATTCCTGTGACTCAATAATCAAGGCATCGGGCATGTGCTCCCGGATTGCCTCATCCAGCGCTTCGACACTGGCATAGTGGCTGGCGATATAGCCGAAATTGTTCAGCGTTTGACGCAGGTTCTCGCCCAGCTCCACTTCATGTTCAAGGATATAAATGCGCCGCTGATCAAGCGCCGCCTGGCTCACTGCCGTGACGGTTTGCCCACTGGCCGCATTGAGCTCCATGACGAAGTTCTGCTGGGTCATTTCTTCAAGCCGGTCGAGGAAGGCGCTATGGCCCTGTTCCTGTTTGACCAGATGCTCCAGCCATTCGACAGCCTGTAACTCCAGTTCGCGGGCTTGCTTGCCGAGCGTGCCGAAGCCGAACGTGCCGGCACTGCCGGAAAGCTTGTGCAGCTGTTCACGCACGCGAGTCAGCAGTTGTTTGCGATCTTCGGGATCCTGCGTATTGCGCAGCGTTTGGGCCATGCCTCTGAGTTCGGGCAGTTCGTGTTTCAAACGCTCGGAAAATTTAGCGCTCAATAGTTGCAGGTGTTGCTGCAACTCGCTGAGCGGCGGGGTTTTCTCATCCATAAGCCTGACTCCAAATACGGCGAACTTGCGCTGCCAACTGCATGGGGTCGAAAGGTTTGATAATTACATCCAACGCACCCAACGTGCGGTAGTACTCGATTTCATCCGGCTGAACCTTGGCGGTCATGAAGGCCACGGCAACCTGCGAGAGATCGACAATGGAGCGCAGATTCTTCAGAGTCTGCGGGCCATCCATGTCGGGCATCATGACATCCAGCAGAATAAAGTCGGGGGCAAAACCCTGTATCTGGTCCAGCGCGTCCTGGCCGCTTGCGCACGTAAGCACGGTGAAGCCGCCAACGGCCTCCAGCGCGACCTTGGCCACCGCCTGAATAGAGGGGTCATCTTCTACATGGAGAATACGGCGTAGTTCAGACATCTTGATTCTCTTTGGCGGTCAGCAGGCGCGAAAGCAAGCCGAGGAAGTGATTGGAGTCGGTACGCGATTTGGCCAGCACGCTATGTACCTGGCCCAGGCGTGCCGCCGGTAATTCGTTTGCAGAGAGCACCACCACGGGCAGTTGAGGATACTGAGCATGCAGTTCATCAAGCAACTCAAGACCGCTGCCATCAGGTAACGAAATATCTAGCAGGACCATATCGAAATGCTCTCTGGCCAAAGATTTGCGGGCCTGCGCCAGGCTGCCGGCAAAATAGAATTCGGCCAAATCGCGACCTTGCTCAGCCACCACGGCCCGCAAATCAGCGTCATCTTCCACGTGTAATACTCGTGGCCGGCTGGGCATGCTGCGCAAGGCGTGGCTGAGGCTGTTTAACAGGTGTTGCTGATCAATCGGTTTGCCGAGCCAGTCAATCGCCTCGAAGCTGAGGCCGAAATCGAGTTGACCCTGATGCTCGGTTGCCGTGACCACGACCACTGGCAACGCTTGCGTGGCGGCGCACTGACGCAACTCGCGCAGCAGTTCGAGGCCGCTACCATCGGGCAGGCGCAAGTCCAGGGTGAGTGCATCAAATTTATGCGTGCGCAGCAGTTCGCGGGCTTCTTCCAGGCTGCTCGCAATGCGCACGTTGTACTGGGCTGAGGTGAGCATCTGCTCGAGCAACAAGGCAATGTCCGGCTCGTCTTCTACCACCAGCAACAGCGGCGTGTGCTGATCAGAGTCTTGATCATCCTCTCTAAAAGCCTGAGCGATTGGCAGTTCACACCAGAACGTAGACCCAGCGCCCGGTATCGAGTCGAAGCCGATACTGCCGTGCATGCGCTCAACCAACTCTTTGCTTATCGCCAGACCCAGCCCGGTGCCGCCTTTCTGGCGGCTATCGGTGGAGTCGGCCTGGGAAAATTTCTGGAATATCTGTTCATGAAATTTAGGGTCGATACCGCAACCCGAGTCAGTCACGCTGATGCGCATCCGCTGATCCCGGCGTTCACAGCTCACGTCCACCTGACTGCCTGCGGGCGAGAACTTGATGGCGTTGGACAAGAAGTTGGCCAGCACTTGCTGCACGCGCATTTCGTCGGCACGCACCGCGATTGGCTCACAGGTTTGTTTGCTTAGCCGCACATCGTGTTGGTCGGCATACGACTGATTGCTGGAGATGGCATCATCTATCTGCTTGCTGAGGTCGATATTCTGCAGGTTGAAGTTCATCTTGCCTGCAACCAGCTTGTCCATGTCCAGCAGGTCGTTGATCAGATGTGACAGGCGCAGGCTGTTTTGATGTGCGATGTCTAACATCTGCTTCATAGTGGCAGGCACTTCGCCCAATGCGCCGCCGTTGACCAGGCCCAGTGCACCGGCAATCGACGTTAGCGGGGTGCGCAGTTCATGGCTGACGGTCGAGACGAATTCGACCTTCATGCGATCAACCCGTTTGCGTTCGGTCAGGTCCATGCTGGTGCCACTGATACGCGTCGCCTCACCGTGTTCGTTGCGCAAAATATAACCGCGCAGCAATACCGGCACGGAAAATCCCTGGCGGTGTAACAGCAGACACTCGGCATTGATATGAGTTCTGCGGCTCTTAAGCAGTTGCTCTATGGCCGCTAATGTATTTTGCAGGCTGTCCGGGTGAATCAGCGCATGCCAGTTGTCCGGCGCAGGAGCATTTTTGCTGTAGCCAAGCATTTCCGTGGCGCGTGGTGAGGCGAACAGTTTGTCGGTTTCCAGATCAAGGTCCCAGAGCCCATCGTTACTGCCTTTTATGGCAAGCTCAAGGCGCTCTTCACTGCGCCGCAAGGCCTCTTTCTTTTGCCGCAATTGCTCGGTCATTTGTCTGGCGATTGAGCGTGCTTGTTCGCCGCGCTGGCTCAGGCTGCTGACCAGAAAGAACAACAGCAGGCTGATACAAATGCCCAGCCAGAGCAGCAGGTTATGGCCCTGCTCAAAACTTGCGGTAAATGCCGGGTCACGATGAAACACCAGCGTCCAGGTCTGCCCGTAAAGGTCTAACTGCAAGCTGCGATCGGTCGGCTCCGAATGCTGCGGCAAGCTTTCGTGGCTGTTAAAAAGCAAGCGCTCGGGATCGACTTGCTCGCCCGCATAAATTTCAAAGTCCTGAGATCGCAACGCGCTGCCGAGAATCCCGGTCATCAGGTCATTCATGCGGTACGGGCTGTAGACGAATCCGCGCAGTGCCTTGAGGCGTTCCTGCGGGTTAGATATCTGCATGCCGTGTTGGTACACCGGGACATACATGAGCAGGCCAGCCTGCACTTTGCCTTCGGTTTCCTGAACCAGAGTGAGTCGGTCCGTCAGCCGGCTTTCACCGCTGGTGGCCGCTGCCAGCATGGCCTTGCTGCGCCGTGCCTCGGAAAACATGTCGAAGCCAAATGCCGCCAAATTGCGCCCGCTGAAAGGTTCCAAGTAGATGATCGCGCTGCGCCATTGGCGCTCATCTTGCGGGTGAACCTTAAAATCGGAGAAGCCTTCGTTGCGAATTTGGACTTCCAGCTCGGTAATTTCATCAGGGCGCAGTATCTGGCTGAACCCTACGCCTTGAATGCCCGGATAACGGTCGCTGAGTTGCAGGCGATCAGTAAAGCGCTTCCAGTCCTGGCGGGTGACCTTGTTGCTGGCGTCCATCAGCCCGGCGGCGGCCAACAGGATCTTTTCATGGTCGACCATGCGGGTGTGGATTTGCCTGCTCAGTTGTTCCGTGAGCAGATCGAACTGCTGTTCAGCGGCCTCGTGCTGGTTGCTCAGGAGTTTGTAGACCATGAAGAACACGATGCACAGACTCAGAATCAGCGTGACCCAGGCCGTCATGTTGCGACGACTGAACAGCCTGCCAAAAGTGCTGCTGAAGCGATCCGATAATCTCATCACACTGATCGCTCCTGTAGAGGCAAGGTAAACCAGAATGTACTGCCTTGTTCTTCGACTGACTCGAAACCGATGCGGCCATTCATTTGTTCGATGAGTTCCTTGCTGATTGCCAGACCCAGCCCGGTCCCGCCTTTCTGACGGGTGCTGGTCGAATCTGCCTGCGAGAATTTACTGAAGATCCGCGACTGGAATGCCAGCGGAATTCCGCTGCCGTGATCGCGCACCGCAACGCGAACGGATTGTTCGGCTTGAGTGACATGAACTTCGACAATGCTGTCGGGGTGTGAAAATTTAGCTGCATTCGATAATAGATTAGCCAGTACTTGCAGCAGTCGCTGCGCATCTATCGATACCCAGTCATTGGCGCATTGCTCAACCTGAACCAGCTGCACTTTGTATTGCTGCGCGTAGGGCTGGTTGAGCGCAATGCTTTTTTCAATCAGTGGCTGCAACGCCTGGGACTGAAAGTTAAAACTCATTTTCCCGGCGACCAGTTTTTCCATGTCGAGCAAGTCGTTGATCAGCATGCCCAGGCGCGCGCTGTTGTCGGCGGCAATTTGCAGCATTGATTGCATAGTCTGCGGGACTTCACCGAGTGCACCGCCGTTAATCAATCCTAAAGAGCCGGCAATGGCCGTCAGTGGGGTGCGCAGTTCGTGGCTGACGGTCGAGACGAACTCGGTCTTCATCTGTTCGATGCGTTTGCGCTCACTGATATCCCGAATCACCGCAATCAACCGTCGTTCGCCCTGATGGTGAATTTCAGATACTGCAACTTCCATCACGAACACTTCACCGCTGCACTTGAGCCCGATATGTTCGCGGGTGTTTCCGGTCAGCTCAGAGAGCTCAGCAAGCAGTTCTATCGCTGGTTTTGTGGGGGCATCGTTGTCCCGTACAGGCGGCATGAGCGTGCTGAAAGGTTGGCCGATAATGGCCGCCGGACTGTAGCCGAAAATGTACTCGGCAGCCCGGTTGAAGGTTTCAACAATGCCCTGATTGTCCAGCGTGATAATGGCATCGACGACGTTGTTGAGCAGCGTGCGCAAGTAATGCTCACGCTCGCGAATGGCCATTTCGTCGGCGACCCGCTGGGTGAAATCCTGGATTTGCGAAACGAAGTGCAAGGCTTGCCCCTGACTGTTGCGCACCAGTGAGACGCTGAGCAATATCCATAGCGTTTTGCCCTGGCTGTCGAGATAGCGCTTTTCTATCTGGTAGGCGTTTGATCGCCCGGCAAGCAAATCGCGAATATTTTGTGTGTCGCTGGTTCTGTCTTGCGGATGGGTAATCTGCGCAACCGAGGTAGTGAGCAAGGTCTCACGATCATACTTAAGAATGCGGCAAAGCTCGTCATTCACCTCGATCAGCTCACCGCTGATTGAAACCAGAGCCATGCCTTGCGGTGCGGTGCTGAATGCACTGCTGAAGCGTTGCTGGCTAACCTGCAGTTCGTCTTCTACCGCCTTGCGGGTGCTGATGTCCCAGATGAATCCGTTGATCCACAGCAGGTTGCCCTCGCTGTCGTACTCACCCCGACCCTTTTCGCGCACCCACACGGCATGGCCATCGGCATGCACGAGGCGGTAGGTCAGTTCGAATGCTTTGTGCTGGGCGATCGACTCGACTGCATTACGCGTTGTTTCCATGTCATCCGGATGAATCAGGCTGGAAAAACTACGCTTATGGTTGTCGATTAGGTCGCTGGCCGGATAGCCGCTGATGGTTTCAATTTCGCCACCGATGTAACGCATCGTCCATTGCGCGTCGTTGTCACAGCGATAAATAACACCTGGCAGGTTGGCGACCATGCTGCGAAAGCGCTGCTCGCTTTTTTGCAGGGCATGGGTGGTGAAATGCAGTGCGCTGATATCGCTCCCGACTCCCAGAAAACCAGTGACATGCCCGGCGCTATCGGTGATTGCGCTGACCGTCAAGTTGATGATCAGCGCCTGTCCGCTTTTGTGTTGGTAGGTCCATTGGCGTGTTTCGGATTCGCCGGCACGCGGCAGGTGAGTCAACACCTCAAAGCCCTCGACAGCAATGCCGGACTCAGCGTTCAGCTCGCGGGCGCGTTGGTCAATTTCGCTTTTGAGGTGAAACAGCATGGGCGTGTGCACGCCGATGACGTCGTCAGCCTGATAGCCGAGCAGGCGTTCAGCGCCGGTGTTGAACAGGGTGATCAAACCCTCGGCGTCGGTGGCAATGACTGAAACACCAATGGCCGAGTCGAGTACGGTCTGTAAATAGCGGCGGGCTTGTTGGGTTTCCTGCTCACGAATCTTTTGCTCGCTGATGTCCGTATGCGTCCCGTACATCATCAACGGCTGGCCATCGGCGGTTGAGCTTTCGAGGCGCCCGCTCGATTGCACCCACACCCAATGACCCGCCTTGTGGAGCATTCTGCATTGCACGCTGTAGTAAGCCGTTTGCCCGCTGAAATGTTGCTCAAGCAAGGCTTGCGCGTGGCGGCAATCATCCGGGTGATTCAAGTTGAGCCAGGTGTTGATCGTTACCGGCTCAAGCTCATCCAGCGAGTAGCCGAGAATACTCGCCCAGCGTTCATTGATGACGGTTTCGCCGGTCTGCACATTCCACTGCCAGGTGCCAAGTTGGGTGCCTTCGATCACGTTCGCCAGTCTTTGGCTTTGAACTTTGCTGATGGCTTCGGTTTCCATCCGCTCAGTGATGTCTTGCACGGTGCCTGTCAGTTTGAGCATTTCACCTTGCGGGTTGGCTTGTAGCTTGGTGGTGCAATGCACCCAGCGCACTTGCTGATTGGCGCAGATAATCCGGTAACTGATCGCCACGGGTTCGCCCGCACGCGCCCGCTCGTTGCTCTTGTCTACACGCACGCGGTCTTCCGGATGCACGTGCACCAAGGCATCGTCCATGCTCGGTTTGTACTGCCCGGGAGCGATACCCAGAATTTGGTAAATCATGCCCGACCAGAACAGCTCTCTGGTTTCGAGATCGGCTTCCCAATGCCCCAGCTTGGCCAGTTGCTGAGCCTCATCAAGTCGCGCCAATAAGGTTTGTTTGGCTTGCTCCTGCTGCTGGCGCTCCAGCGTACTGCCCACCCAGCGGGCAAACAGGCGCATGAACTCGCGGTCGGATTCGTCGAATGAAGTGGGGTGTGGCTCGCTGCAGGAGAAGTTGAGTGTGCCGTAACGCTGGCCGTTCACCCAGATAGTCGAGCCAATGTAGCTTTCCAGTGCGAACAGTTCGTAGCAGGGATGCGTTGCATAAGCAGACACCTGCATGGCCTCGATTGCGAGCACGCTGTCTTGTTGCAACGTCAGGCTGCAATAGGTCTCGCCGAGGGCAAAATGCTGGCCGTCGTACAGCTCATTATTGGGCGAAACCTGCACCTTTATCGTGTAGTTCTGGTCCTCGATCTGGCTGATGATTGCCAGTGGCATCCGGTAAAAACTCGCGCCCAGTTGCAAGGCTTTGCGCAGTTGGTGCTGAGTACCATTACCCGATAACGCGGCGATTTCATTGAGTGCGTGCAAGGCTTGTTGCTGGCGCTGCATGCGCAGGTTGGCATGCTCACGTTGAATGTCGCGCTGCAAGGCGGCGAGCAATTGCGCCAGGGTCGATAACAGCGGTTGTAGCTGCTCGATCAGCTCATTTGAATAGCCCGCAGCGCGGTTGACCAGCCCCAGCAGACCGATGATCTCACCCTGATGCTGGATCGGCAGGCTGATCAATGAGCTGATTGCCTGCGGCTCATCGCTCACCAATTGCTCAGGTTGATTAACGCGTAACTGGCCGCCGCGGATAGCCGGCTCCAGCAGTTGCTCCAGCGTGCGCTGTTGTGGATGCTCAGCGTCCTTGAGCCAGTAGCAGTTCTCGGTTTCGCCCAAGCGGCTGTCGTGGCGCGCAAGGGTGCGCAAAGTCGTCGAACCGTGGTCAGGCTTGAGGACTTCGCCAATCATGCCGGCCTGGCTTCTGGTCAAGCCGATGATGCGTTGCAGCAATTCGGTGAAGGCGGTTTCTTGGTTTTGGGTGTCGATGTAGGCTGACTGTGCTTCGGTGATGATGGTCAGCAGCTCGCGTGAGTACTCGCTTTGCTGGTGCTTCTGTTGCAGCGCATGCTGGTGGCTGAGCATCATTGAGCGGGTACTGTTGCGGGTTGCCAGAAGTAGCAGCAATAACAGCGCTTCAGCCCCCAGCCAGGCAAAAATCCATTTGCCGACCAGCCACTGGTTATCACTGATGTGCAGTGCATACAGGTCGCTGATGTCGCGCCACACCAAGGCATAGGCGCTGATGGGCGCCGGAGCGAGAGCGCTGGTCGAATAGCCGGACAGCGGTACCTGATTGAGCAAGTAGGTGCGGCCATCGTCTTCAAGCAGCTTCAACGTGTTGTCTGCGGAAGGTTTTGGCAATGCTGCGCGCTGTTGCCAGTTCAAAACCTGATCACGTGAGTGGCTGATGATTTTCCACTGTGTTTCTGGCGAGCCGCTGGTGCCTGGCAGATTACCGAGCAAGGCCACGCCGGCATCCAACTCCTGATCCAGTTGCTTGATATTGGCTTGCAAGCCGAGTTGCACTTCGACGGCGCCGACCGTGGTTTCAACTTTGAGGTTCGGCACATGCAGCGGCGTGATGGCGCTGATGGCAAATTGGTGTTCAGTCAGGTTAAGGCCGGCCACGCTGCGTTGGCTGGTCAGTGCATCGCTGAGCATTTGTTTATGGGTAATCTGCTCGCCACCAGACTGCGCTGGAATCTGCAGGAACATCTCGCCCTGGGGCGCCAGGAATATCAGCAATTGAAACTGCTGGTATTGCTGCATGCCGCGCCAGCGTGGGGTGAGTCGAGTCTTGAGCTGGTTGCGAATGCTGTCGAGGTAGCGCTGGTTGAACTCGCCTTGGCGCAGCGAGTGGGCCTGTCGCACCAGCTCGGTTACCCATGAGTCGGCGGCGATGGTTTGCGCGAGTATTTGTGCCTGTTGCTGTTGCGCGGTTTGTGCGCTTTGCAGGGCAAGCTTTTGCAACTCGCCCTGTTTGGCAATCTGTAGCTGCCACAGGGCTTCGCGTTCTTGCAGGGCATGCCAGCCAAGCACACTGAATAGTAACGCCAGGGCCAGGCTACCAAGACCGACGATGCGCCGGGTTGTGGTGGGACGTTCTGTGGTGGTTGACCGCATACTGCAACTTCCCCAGTGCACGTTTGAGCTGTAATGCGAATGCCAATGCCGCAGCCGCATTCTCAAACTTTTAGCAGCCCTGCCTGGTGTCCGGCAATGGCTTTATTTGTCTGGAATCATGCCTGCTCGGGCGCGCTTTGGGCAGTGCTGTTTGTGCTTTTTGTGGCGTGGCGCGGGCAATCGCTGTAATTACTTCACGTCTGCTCACGCTTGAGGTTGCTCAGTTGTGCGGCGAAGGCTGGTGCCGGCATCGGCCTACCGAATAAATAGCCTTGCGCACTGTCACAGCCGCAGGCTTTGAGGAACTCAGCCTGCTCCAGATGCTCGATTCCCTCGGCCAGAACCTGCATGCCCAGGCTGTGCCCGAGGCCAATAACCGCGCGGGCGATGGCCTGGTCGTCTTTGTCGTGCGGCAGGCCTTGAACAAAACTGCGATCAAGTTTCAGTTTGTTCACTGGCAGCCTTTTTAGCCGCGCCAGTGAGCTGTAGCCTGTACCGAAATCATCGATCGACAGATTAACGCCCAAGGCGCGCAGTTTGTGCAGATGCTCCTGTGCAAGCGCCGGGTCCTGCATCACGGCACTTTCGGTTACCTCAAGCTCAAGGCGTGCAGGGTCCAACCGGGTGCTTTCCAGCAATGCGGCAATTTTAGTGTGTAGTTCCGGGCGATAAAGCAGGCGGCTCGACACATTGACTGCCATGCGCGGTAACTCAAGGCCTGCATTACTCCACTCAGCCAATTGCAGGCTGGCTTGATTCAGTACCCAGGCATCGATTTCGCCGATCAGACCGGTCTCTTCGGCAATCGGGATGAATACGCCGGGCGCTAACAAGCCGCGCTCCGGGTGCTGCCAGCGCACCAGCGCCTCGGCGCCGATCAGTTGGCCGGTATTTAAGCTGTGCAGGGGTTGGTAATGCACGACTAGTTGGTTGTTCCGGATGGCATGTCGCAGTGCGTGGGCCAACTCGAAGCGTTGTTGCGCCGAGTCGGTCAATTCGCGGCTGTAAACGGCAACGCACTGGCGTCCATTGCTTTTGGCTTTGTGTAACGCCGAATTGGCATTGCGCATGACTTGCTCGAGGCAGCTGGTTTCGCAAAACTCATAAATTCCGATGCTGGCGTTGATATACAGCGTCTGGTCGGCGAGGGCGAAGGGCGTATCCAGGCTGCGCAACAGTTTGTCTGCCAGATCTACCGCCAAGCCATCGAATTCACTGCCTTCAAGCACCAGGCCGAATTCGTCACTGCCGAGGCGCGCCAGCGTGACGCCGCTTTCCAATTGATCCAGAAAGCGTTTAGCGACCGCTTTGAGCAAGGCGTCTCCCGTGTTGTGACCGAGGCCTTCATTGATCAATTTGAAGTGGTCGATGTTGACGATCAGTACCGCGCCGCCACGTTGCAGGCGCTTGGCGCGGGTCAACGCATGCTGCACACGCTCGCTGAACAGTAACCGATTGGGCAGCTCGGTTAGCGGGTCAAAGTGGGCCAGATGATCGCGCTCGATTTGCGAGCGATGCAGCAGCGAAATATCCGAAAAAACCGCTACGTAATGGGTTAGCTGGCCATGGGCGTCATGGATGCTGCGGATGCTCTGCCACTGTGGATAAACTTCACCACTCTTACGCCGGTTCCAGATCTCTCCACTCCAGCTGCCTTTCTGGCTAAGGTCTTGCCAAAGGGCCTCATAGAACGCCGCATCATGACGCCCCGACTTGAGTACTGTCGGGCTTTTGCCGAGCACTTCGGCGGCGTCATAGCCGGTGATTCGCGAGAAGGTCGGGTTGATATGCACAATCTCAAGGGCCGCATTGGTCACCAGTACGCCTTCTTGTGTGGCCTCAAATACGGCTGCGGCTTGTCGCAGCATGTGTTCGTCGTTGCGTCGCTGGGTGACATCACTGGCAATCCCGATCAGGCGCTCGGGCTGGTTATTGTCGTCATGCAGTAATTTGCCGAATGACTCGATCCAGCGATATTGGCCATCGGCATGGCGCAAGCGGTAAGCCGAATGAAATTGCACTTCGTTCTGATGATCTGCCGCTTGTCTGAGATCTCGACGAAATGCGGGCAGGTCGTCGGGGTGGATTCGCTCAATCCAGGTGTTCGAGGTAAGTTCGTCCACGCCAAGCAAGTGACAATAGCGCGTCGAAAAAAACGCCTCCTGATTGCCCAGATGCCAGCCCCAGTGACCGAACTCTGCCGCCTCAAGCGCCAGTTTAAGACGTTGTTGGCTGCCTCTGAGCGTGCGCCGGATTCTGCGGTGCTGGGCGTTGTAAGCGTGCAGCATCACTCCCAGCAAAAGGCTGCTGAGCAATACGAAAACCAGTCCCTTGGCTGACTGCAGCAGTTCAATGTGCCCGGCGGAGAGATGCAGGCTGCCCAGCAGGTTGTCGCTCATCAGAACCCACGCGCTGGCAAAAATCAGGTAACTCAGGGTTATTGATGTGGGGGTAAAGCGCAATCTCATTCCAGCGGGCTCACTGTCGGCATTTAAAGACGGTTTTGCTGATGGTTAGTTTTGTAACAGCCTGATTCAAAAGACCAACTGGTTTTATTGTGCAGGTTAGAGATAATGCACCGCGGACAGCGCTTTGGGCTCTGCCGCGTACTTATTCAAAAGAGGCACACAGCCCATGTGGTACAACGGTATTCTCGACCTTTCGGTCTGGCAGTTGGTAGCGGCTACTTTGGTAATGACGCATGTCACCATTGTGAGCGTCACTATCTATTTGCATCGCTATTCAGCTCACCGCGCTCTGGAGTTGCATCCGGCGCTCAAGCACTTCTTCCGGTTTTGGCTGTGGTTGACCACTGCGCAAAACACCCGCGAGTGGACGGCAATCCATCGCAAACATCACGCCAAGTGTGAAACAGCAGATGATCCGCACAGTCCGGTCATCAAAGGCCTGGGTACAGTTTTGCGCAAAGGCGCTGAGTTGTATGCCGAAGAGGCACAAAACAGCGAGACCCTGCGCATTTACGGCAAGAACTGCCCGGAAGACTGGATCGAGCGCAATCTCTACTCACGTTTCCCGCTCGGCGGTGTGGCGCTGATGGGGTTTATCGATTTGGCGCTGTTCGGCGTAATCGGTATCACCGTCTGGGCCGTGCAGATGATGTGGATTCCGGTCTGGGCTGCGGGCGTTATCAATGGCCTGGGTCATGCTGTCGGTTATCGTAACTTCGAATGCCGTGATGCCGCGACCAATCTGGTGCCGTGGGGCATTTTGATTGGCGGTGAAGAACTGCATAACAACCATCACACCTACCCGAACTCGGCCAAGCTTTCGGTCAAGAGCTGGGAGTTCGATATGGGCTGGGCCTGGATCAAGCTGCTGAGCTTCTTCGGGCTGGCCAAAGTCCAGCGTGTCGCGCCAATTGCCCACCGTGTCGCGGGTAAAGGCAGCATGGACATGGACACCGCGATGGCCATTCTCAACAACCGTTTCCAGATCATGGCGCAGTACCGCAAGCTGGTGATCGGGCCGTTGGTGAAGCAGGAATTGGCCAAGGCCGATGCGTCGGTGCGTGACCACTTCTACCGCGCCAAGCGCCTGTTGTCGCGTGAGCCAAGTTTGCTCAAGGACCAGCAACAAGCGCGCATCGACCGCATGCTCGAGCACAGCCATGCGCTCAAGGTGATCTATGAGAAGCGCCTGGCGCTGCAAATGATCTGGGCCAAAACCAGCACCAACGGCCACGACATGCTCGAAGCGATCAAGCATTGGATTCATGATGCAGAAGCCAGCGGTATTCATTCGCTGCGTGAATTCGCCGAGCAGCTGAAAACCTACTCGCTGCGTCCGGCAACGGCTGCCTGATCCAGCGCGTGTTGAAGACCCGGCCACGTGCCGGGTTTTTTATGCGTTGGCAAACGCGAATTGGCGGATTTTCGCCGGTTTGGGTTGTTTTGTAGGCGAGAATCCGCCGATGACAAAGCCGTCTCGCGGCGCTCTAGCACGCCGGCTCTGGTTGTAATGCGCAGAAACATTGAGCAACTGTCGAAAGTTCTGGTCTTGGCACGCAATCTGCCATGTGTTTGTCATAAATAAGCCGCCGAGCGGCCGGCAAACAATAAGATCAAGAGACATTTTTCCGATGACTATTGCCTGTTCTTACTGCTGTCCTCACGTATTTCACGTGCCTGGCTACTTGCCCGCGCGCTCAGTGCCGTACCCCGTTTACTGACCTCACAAGCAACTTACCGACGGGCCTTTACCGGCTTTGAAGCGGCGAGTGCGTGTGTGCCTGGTAAAAGCCAGCTGTCCTTTGTCTGGCATTAAAACCTTACTACTGGAGAACAATAAATGAAGAAGACCTCCCTGGCGCTGGCCGTTACTGCGGCCTCCTTGGGTCTGGCCTTGAGTCAAACTGCCCACGCTGAGTTTTTTAAAGACAGCAAAGCCTCGATCGAGGCGCGTAACTTCTATTTCAACCGCGATTTCCGTGACGAAGGCGCCAGCCAGTCGAAGTCGGAAGAGTGGGCTCAGGGCTTCATCCTGCGTGCGGATTCGGGCTACACCGAAGGCACCGTAGGCTTTGGTGCTGATGCAATCGGCATGTTCGGCTTCAAGCTGGATTCGGGTGACGGCACAGCGGGCAGCGGCTTGCTGGTTCCGGATGGCTCGTCTGGAGGCTCGCAGGACAACTTCTCTGGCCTGGCAGTAGCCGGTAAAGCCAAGATTTCCAAGAGCGTGCTGAAGATCGGTAGCCTGCAGTACAAGAACCAGGCGATTGCTTCGAGCGATGGCCGTTTGTTGCCTCAGGTATTCAGCGGCGGTCAGTTGGTTTCTCAGGAAATCGACGGCCTGACCCTCGATGCAGCGCACATTCGCGAAGTGAACAACCGCAACTCGAATGACTACGAAGACATCACTGTCACCAACGGCAAGAGCCGTGGGATCACCGTCACGGGCGGCGCCACCACCGACTCGTTCGACTATGTTGGCGGTAAGTACGCGATCAACAAAGAACTGGCTGCCGGTTACTACTATTCCAATCTGGAAGACTTCTACAAACAGCACTCTTTCAACCTGACTCACGCCTGGGCGATTGCTGCCAATCAGAGCCTGAAGACAGATCTGCGTTATGCACACTCGACTGATGACGGACGTAGCACCATCGACAACGATGCGTACGGCATCATGTTGACCTACGGTCTCAGCGGCCACAGCTTCGGCCTGGGCTACCAGAGCATGACTGGCGACAGCGGCTTTGCCTACGTCGGCAACACTGACCCGTTCCTGGTCAACTATGTTCAGATCAGTGACTTCGCCAACAAGGACGAGAAGTCCTGGCAGGCGCGTTACGACTTCAACTTCGCCTCTGTCGGCGTGCCGGGTCTGACGTTCATGACCCGTTACCTCAACGGTGACAGCGTTGATACTGGCGTTGCCAACGCTGCCGAAGGCAAAGAGTGGGAGCGCAACACCGAGCTGATGTACATCTTCCAGGACGGCGCGCTGAAGAACCTTGGCGTGCGCTGGCGCAACGCGACTGTGCGCTCGAACTTCGCGAAAGACATCGACGAAAACCGTCTGATCGTCAGCTACACCCTGCCGTTGATGTAAGCCGGCAATCAGATGCAAAAAACCCAGCATCTGCTGGGTTTTTTGTTGCCTGCGATTTGGACGACTTAGCCGGCCGGTTGCTGCTGGGTGATGCAGTGGATGTTGCCACCGCCAAGCAGAATTTCGCGCCCTGGCACCATGACTACGCGGTGCTCGGGGAATACCCGGCTGAGGATTGCTTCGGCCTCGGCGTCCATCGGGTCGTCGAAGCGCGGGGCGATAATGCCGCCGTTCACAATCAGGAAGTTGACGTAAGAACCGGCAAGGCGGACTTCCGGGCTGCGCTCTTGCGAACCTGCCACCAGATCAACGCCTGCGCACTCTTCTTCGGTGGCGTGCAGCGGGCCGGGAATTGGCATCTTGTGCACGATCAGCTCGCGGCCTTTGGCATCCTTGGTCGCTTGCAGTACGCGCATGGCTGCCTGGCAGCGCACATAGTTGGGATTGCTCTCGTCATCCGTCCATGCCAGCAACACTTCGCCCGGACGCACGTAGCAGCAGAAGTTATCCACATGGCCATCGGTTTCATCGTTGAACAAGCCGTCCGGCAGCCAGATAACTTTATCCACAGCCAGATGCTGGCTGAGTACAGCTTCGATTTCTTCGCGGCTCAGGTGCGGGTTGCGATTGCGGTTGAGCAGGCATTCTTCGGTGGTGATCAGCGTGCCTTCACCGTCAACGTGAATCGAGCCGCCTTCAAGCACAAAACCTTCAGTGCGATAACGCTTGCTGCGCTCGATTTCGAGGATCTTGCTGGCCACCTGATCATCGCGGTTCCACGGCGAATACAGACCGCCATCGAAGCCGCCCCAGGCATTGAATGCCCAGTCGACGCCGCGCACTTCACCCTGGCCATTAGTGACGAATGTTGGGCCGGTATCGCGCACCCAGGCGTCGTCCGTGCTGATTTCGACCAGGCGGATATTGGCGTGGTCGAGGCGGGCGCGGGCGTTTTCATACTGTTCGGCCGAGACGCACACTGTTACCAGTTCGAACTCGGCAATGGCTTTGGCCACCGCGCTGAATGCGAGCTGTGCAGGTTTGCCGCCCAGGCGCCAGTTATCCGGACGTTGCGGCCAGACCATCCAGGTTTGGCTGTGGGGCGCCCACTCGGCTGGCATGTGGAAACCGTCGGCACGTGGAGTAGAAGTCAGGGTGGTCATAGCGTCACCAACACATTAAAGCGAAAAGAAATGCGCCCCGCCGCAGCGTGCGGGGCGCGAATTATTGCGCAAGTTACTCTGACGTCAGGTGGCCGTCGAGAGTCTTCAGCGGGTCATAGAGATTCGGGCGGCGGTCGCGGAACGATCCCCATGCGCTTCGGGTGTGCTCAAGTTTATCGAGATCGAAGCTGTGCACCAAAATACCTTCTTCGGTCTCGTTGAGCTCCGCAACCTTGGCGCCGAATGGGTCGGCGATAAACGATGAGCCGTAGAAGGTGATGTCATAGTCGCCTTGCTCTTCACGGCCGATGCGATTGCTCGCCACCAGTGGCATCAGGTTCGCGCCGGCATGGCCTTGCTGCACACGCTGCCAGTGATCGCGCGAGGTGATGTTGGGGTCGTGCGGCTCACTGCCGATGGCGGTCGGGTAGAACAGAATTTCGGCGCCGAGCAATGCCATGCTGCGCGCGCACTCGGGAAACCACTGGTCCCAGCAAATGCCCACACCGATTTTGGCGTAGCGGGTATCCCAGACCTTGAAGCCGGTATCGCCCGGATTGAAGTAATACTTTTCGTGGTAGCCGGGGCCGTCCGGAATATGGCTCTTGCGATACACGCCAAGGTTGCTGCCGTCGGCATCGATGATGGCAATGCTGTTGAAACGCGCCCGTCCCGAACGCTCAAAGAAGCTGATCGGCAAGACCACCTGCAACTCTTTGGCGACATTCTGAAAATGCGCAATGGCCTCATTGGTCTCGACCGTTGTGGCCAGTTGCAGATAGTCCGGGTTGGGCTTCTGGCAGAAGTACGGTGTTTCGAACAGCTCCTGAATCAGGATGATCTGCGCACCCTTGGCGGCGGCTTCACGCACCAGTTGTTCGGCTTTGGCGATATTCGCTCCGCGGTCCCAAGTACAGGCCATCTGGGTGGCGGCGACGGTTACGTTGCGTGACATGAAGCACCTCTTATTAGTTTTTGGGCAGATCGATAAGCCCCGGACAAGCCTCAGCGAAATCCGATTTTTGGCTTGGTGGAGGGAAAGTGCAGTCTTTATAGTCGATAAAAATCTGCTTTAGAAGCGATTATTATCTATTAGAAGATGTTAATTGATAAATATGCCGATAAATATCGGTTTAAATTTGATAGGCAAAATTCTTCGTGCATGGCCGAATCAGATCGGCCACAGGTCAGGAACAGGCTTTGGGACGGGCTTTAGAGCGGCTCTGGGCGCTTTGGCAGCAGTGGGGGCAGGTACAGGCTCAAATATGCGTCAAACACGCGCATACCTTCTTCTGCGAGGCGAGGGCTGATGGTGCCGTGCAGTTGCACTGAGCGTGCATACACGCGGTCGCCCAACTCCATGGCGAGGGCGAATACATCGATATCATCCGGCAAGGGCGGCAGCATGAAGTGGCGTGCAAACAGGTTGCGCATTTGCGCGCCGAGTTCGATGTCGTGCTGGCGGTCAGCCTGAGTGATTTCACTGAGGCCATGTTGCGCCAGAATCAGTTGGCGGGCGGCAGGGTCGCGGGCATAAATGGCCAGCATGCGCTGCTCGACAATCGCCGAAAGGTCGCGCCAGTCGCGCAGTTGGGTATGTTCGACAGGTTCTTGCAGGCAGGCGCGAAAGGCCGCGTGAATGTCTGCGGTGAGCGCTTCGAGCAAGGCCGGCACGCTGGCGAAGAAGTGGTACACCGAGGAAGGCGGAATGGCGGCGCGTTCGGCAACGTTGTAGATCGACAGGCTGGCAACGCCTTGTTCGGCCATCAGGTCACGGGCGACGGTAAGAATGGCAGCAATACGGGCCTGGCTGCTGGCGCGGGGTTTGCGGACAGTCGTCGTGGGGCGCGGCATGATCGGCTCTGGGCAAAAAGCCCATTGGACGTTAATCCAAGGGCTAAGGCAAGTTCAGCTGAGGGCTGATCGGCTTAGAGAATAATCGGCTTGTTGGGCAGCTCATTCGGGTTGGGCACATTCGGATCAGAAAGGTACTCGCCAAGTATTTCGTGAGCCTCGGCAATACCGGCGAGGCTGCCTTCGCGCCAATTACCCAGAGCAAACTGGCTGCACATGCGCTGGCAGATTGCATCCCAGCGGGCTTGCTCGACGTAACGTGAGACGCCGCGATCGGCGACGATTTCGATACGATGTTCAGACAACAGCAGGTAGAACAGAATGCCGCTGTTGTGTTCAGTATCCCAAACACCTTGCTGTGCAAAAATCTGTTCAGCCCGACCCCGCGAATTGACCCCGGCCAGTACCTCGGCGAAGGACAAGCGTGACTCTATGGCAAAGCGAACTTCACCAATGTGTTTCGCCTCGCCCGCGCCAATAGCATCGCCGATCTCCGTAAGCAGAGGCTTGGGGAAGCAGCGCTTGAGCTGGAACCAGCCGCCAAACACGTTACTGAATATGCGTTTGAATTCGATCATTACCAGCTTCCCGACGAACCGCCGCCTCCAAAACCACCACCGCCGCCGCTAAAGCCGCCGCCACCCCCGAAACCGCCGCCACCGCCGCCGAATCCTCCGCCACCAAAGCCGCCCCCGCGTCCGCCGCCTACAGCGACGCCGCCATACGGCAGCAGCATGATGAACGCGCCAATGGCCCCGCCAATAAGCGCTGCCGTGAGGCTGCCGAGCAGAAAGCCGATAAAGATCGAGCTGATCAGTGCACCAAAGCCCATGCGCAGGATCAGCGGGAAACCGCGGGCCAGGCCGCGCAGCACAAAGGCAATGGCCAGGCCAATGAAGCCGATGTCCAGGAAGTCCGTCGGTTGTGGCGACGATGAGGCCCGGCTGGGCGCAGGCAGTGGTTCGCCGTCGATCAGTTTGGTCAGTGCGCCAATGCCGTCGCGGATGCCGCCATAGAAATCGCCCTGCTTGAAGCGTGACTCGATGTACTCGCGCTGGATGCGTGCAGCGGCTGCGTCGGGCACGGCGCCTTCAAGGCCATAGCCGACCTCGATGCGGTCACGCCGGTCATCCTTGGCCACCAGCAGCAAAATGCCGTCGTCGGTGCCCTTGCGGCCAATCTTGTTGGCTTCGGCCACCGCCAGCGAATAGCTTTCGATGTCTTGCGGCCGGGTGCTGCTGACCATCAACACCACCAGCTGCGCGCCCTTGCGCTGTTCCAATGCGACCAGTTGGCTGTCCAGCTCGGCGATCTGCTCAGCCGTGAGGGTGCCGGTCTGGTCGGTGACATGGCGTTTGAGAATGGGTACCTCTGCTGCTTGCGCGCCGTTAAACGGCAGGCAGAGCATCAGCAGGGCAGCGCACAGCAACAGGCGCGAACGCCACGCGATAGCCGTCATCATGTTATTGCTTGGCAGGTTCGGCGTTACCGAAGTCTACGGTCGGCGCGGTGGAGATTTCTTTCTCGTTCTCGACGCTGAAATTCGGTTTCACCGAATAGCCCATCGCCATGGCCGTAAGGTTGTTGGGGAAGGTGCGGATCATGCTGTTGTACGCCTGCACCGATTGCACATAGCGGTTACGTGCCACCGTCACCCGGTTCTCAGTGCCTTCAAGCTGCGCCTGCAGGTTCTGGAACAGGCCATCAGCCTTGAGCTGCGGGTAGTTCTCGCTCACCACCATCAAGCGTGACAGCGCGCTGGAAAGCTCGCCCTGCGCGGCTTGAAACTGCTGAATTTTTTGCGGGTCGTCGAGGCTGTCGGTGTTGATCTGCATGCTGCCGACCTTGGCGCGGGCCTCGGTGACTTCGATGAAGACCTTTTCTTCATGCTGGGCGTAGCCCTTCACGGTATTGACCAGGTTGGGTACCAGATCAGCGCGGCGCTGATACTGGTTGATGACTTCCGACCACGCCGCTTTGACTGCTTCGTCCTGGCGTTGCATATCGTTGTAGCCGCAGCCAGTGAGGCTGGCGCCAAGCAACAGCAATAACAGAAAGTGGACAGTTTTCATGGGCGCTCCATTGAGGTGGGATCGTAGTCATGAGGCTCGCGCCAGCCAAAGTTGGCGCGTTGTGAGCCTCCAGCTCGCACTCAGGGTAGCGGCATTTGCGCCAGCCTGCAGACATAACGTTAGTTGGTGTCGGGCAGGCGGCAAGTGCTGGCACGGATTACGGCGCGGCGGTGAACTGGCTCCAGACCTCGTCACGCGCGGCCTTCTGCTCCGGCGATATGGTTTTCAGGGTGTAGAACCGCCGCTTGATATCCAGGCTCGGGTAAAGGTCTGGCATGGCCTGCAGCTCAGCGGTGAGGAATTCTTTGGAGTCTGCGTTGGCGTTGGGGTAGAGGGTTTCTGTGGTGATCTCGGCGGCAACTTTGGGTTGCATCATGTAATCGATAAAACGCAGCGCCAGATCCGCGCGGCTGGCCGTTTTCGGGATCACCAGGTTGTCGATGAACAGTACCGTGCCTTCGCTCGGAACCATGAACTCCACCGGCTGCCCCGCCTGTTTGGCCGCGAGTGCATCGCCGACCCAGGCCATGGCCATGCACAGATTGCCGTTTTGCAGGTCTTCGATATAGCGCTCGCTGTCTACGTAACGCACCAATGGCCGCAACGTCGCCAGCGCATCGCCGGTGCGCTTGATCCGGCTTGGCGGGCTGCGTGAGAAATCCCGGCCCTGATAATTGAGCAACAGCGATAAGGTCTCGTCGGGCGCATCAAGCACGCTGATCCCGCAATTGCTCAGGCGTGCGCTTTGCTCGGGGTCGAACAATACGCTCCAGCTCTCCGGCAGTGGCCCGCCGAATGCGGCCTGGGCTTGCTGGGTGTTGATGGCCAGGCCAACGGCGCCCCACAGATAGGGCACGGCATATTTGTTACGCGGGTCGACGGCGGCCAGTTTGCTCAGAATTTGTTTGTCGAGATGCTTGTGGTTCGGCAACTGACGCATGTCGAGCGGGAGGATGGCGCCGGTTTTTATAAGCTCGGGAATGGTGTCGTTAGACGGCACGGCAACATCGATCGACGCGCCGCTGGCCATGATCTTGGCCAATTCGTCGGCTGTGCTGAAGGTGTGATAATCGACCGCGATACCGGTATCTGCGGTGAAGTCTTCAAGGACCTGCGGGGCGATGTAGTCGTTCCAGTTGTACACCACTATCTTGTCTTCAGCGAAGGCCAGCAAGGGACTGAAGGCAAGCAATACAGCGGCGAGCTTATGGTGCATGAGTATCTTCCTTTGATCAGGTGCTTCCTCGCCAGTTGGCGTGGCAATTAATGTCAGGTCTTGGCGCGCACAGAAACGCTCCAGGCCGCGCTTGCAAGGGCGGCAAAATAATCAGTACTGGGCAGATCCTACTGGATAAAAAGACGCCGGCTCAATGGCCGGCGTCGGGTGCAGCGTCAAACTGTGTGCAAGTACCAGTTGTACTCGAGGTCTGAAATCGAGTGTTCGAATTCAGCCAGCTCACTCTCTTTACAGGCGACAAAGATGTCGATGTATTTCGGGTCGATGTACTTGGCCATGATCTCGCTGTCATCCAACTCGCGCAGGGCATCACGCAGGTTGTTCGGCAGGCTTTGCTCCAGCTGCTCGTAAGAGTTGCCTTCGATTGGCTCGCCCGGCTCGATCTTGTTGGTCAGGCCGTGGTGAATACCGGCCAGAATCGACGCCATCATCAGGTACGGGTTGGCATCGGCACCGGCGACGCGCTGCTCGATACGCACGGAGTCCGGGCTGCCAGTTGGCACGCGCACGGCTACGGTACGGTTGTCCAGCCCCCAGCTCGGCGCGTTTGGCACGTAGAACTGTGCGCCAAAACGACGGTACGAATTGACGTTCGGGCACAGGAACGCCATCGAAGCCGGCATGGTTTCGAGGATCCCGCCGATCGAGTGGCGCAGTGCATCGTTGGTGATCGGATCTTCCGAGGTGAAGATGTTCTCGCCAGTCTTCTTGTCGAGCAAGGAGATGTGCACGTGCAGACCATTACCTGCCTGACCCGGATACGGCTTGGCCATGAAGGTCGAGTCCATTTCGTGGTCGTAGGCAATGTTCTTGATCAGACGCTTTAGCAGCAAGGCGTAATCGCAGGCCTTGAGCGCATCTTTGGTGTGGTGAAGGTTGACTTCGAATTGCGCCGGAGCACTTTCCTTGACGATGGCGTCTGCTGGCAGATCCTGCTCTTTTGCAGCTTCGAGCATGTCTTGCAGGCAGTCGACGTATTCGTCGAGGTCGTCGATCAGGTAAACCTGAGTCGAGTGTGGACGCTTGCCCGAGATCGGCGAACGCGGCGGCTGCGGACGGCCGTTGACGTTCTCCTGGTCAATCAAATAGAACTCGAGTTCGAAAGCGGCGCAGATAGTCAGGCCTAGTTCGTCGAACTTCTGGATCACCTGGCGCAACACTTCACGCGGGTCGGCAAAGAATGGCGTGCCGTCCAGCTCGTGCATGGTCATCAGCAATTGCGCGGTAGGGCGCTTTTGCCAAGGCTCGTTGCACAGTGTGTCAGGGATTGGAAAACAGATACGGTCTGCGTCACCGATATCCAGACCCAGGCCGGTGCTTTCCACCGTGGAGCCGTTGATATCGAGTGCGAAAAGGGAAGCGGGAAGATTAATACCTTTCTCGTACACCTTATGAAGACTGGCGCGTTCGATGCGCTTGCCGCGCACCACACCATTCATATCTGCAATAAGAAGGTCGACGAACTGGACCTCAGGATGTTCCTTAAGGAACGCGTTCGCTTCATTAAGCTGAACGGCACGCGGGGGTACCGACATGATGCAACACCTATTTTGTTAAAAATATCAATCATGCGAATGCACGGGTGTGAGTCAATCTTAAACCCCTTCGCCTGTCAAGCTGGGCTTTTTGTGCACCCTTATGGTGCCTCGCGGCCCTTAATGGGGCGTTTTAGGCCCCTGCAGCGGTGCGCAAAGCCTTTGCCGACAGGGTGCTCAGTGGGGTGTGTTCAATTTTTTACATGCCTATTGTGAAATAAAATGAACAAGGCTAAGCTCGGCTCAAACCCAAAACAGCAAAAAATAAAGGGTGTCCCATGTCGCGCCTGCCGATAATCGGCGTAACTTCTGATACAAAGCTGATCGGTTCTCACAACTATTACGCTGCTGGTGACAAATATGTCCGCGCCGTAGTTCTGGGGGCTCAGGCTTTGCCTCTGATCATACCGTCGCTGGGTGAGCTGCTGGATCAGCCTGCCTTGCTCGACAGTATCGACGGCCTGCTATTTACCGGCTCGCCGTCCAACGTAGAACCCCATCATTATAGCGGCCCCGCCAGCGATCCCGGCACTTTGCACGATCCTGCGCGTGACAGCACCACCTTGCCTCTTCTGAAAGCCGCTATTGCCGCCGGGATTCCTGTGCTGGGCATTTGCCGCGGGTTTCAGGAAATGAATGTGGTATTTGGTGGCACACTGCATCAAAAGGTTCATGAAGTTGAAGGATTGATGGATCATCGTGAGCCGCAAGACTCACCGGTTGAACAGCAGTTCTCGCCGCGTCATGACGTCGCTGTACAGCCAGACGGTGTGCTGGCTGCCATCGGTTTACCGACACAAATCACTGTTAACTCCATTCATGGTCAGGGCGTTGAGCGTCTGGCGCCTGGCCTTCGAGTAGAAGCATTGGCGCCCGACGGATTGATCGAATCCTTCTCCGTCGAAGGTGCTACGAGTTTTGCATTAGGGGTGCAGTGGCATCCTGAGTGGCAAGTACGATCTAATCCGAATTATCTCGCCATCTTCCAGGCCTTTGGTGAGGCTTGCAGGAAGAGGGCGGGGCAACGCTGAGACGACTATTAAAGCCGTCTCTCAAACCCTGAGGTCTCTATGAGCACCAAACTAGACCAGCTATCCAGCTGGCTGAAAGAACGCAAAATCACCGAAGTTGAGTGTCTGGTCAGCGATCTTACCGGCATCGCCCGGGGCAAGATTTCGCCGACAAACAAGTTCATTGCAGAAAAAGGCATGCGCCTCCCCGAGAGTGTGCTGCTGCAGACTGTGACGGGCGACTATGTCGAAGACGACATCTATTACGACCTGCTCGACGCGGCTGACATTGATATGGTCTGCCGTCCCGACGAGAGCGCAGTGTTCCTGGTGCCTTGGGCCATTGAGCCCACCGCACAGGTGATCCACGACACGTACGACAAGCAAGGCAATCCGATTGAATTGTCGCCGCGCAATATTCTCAAGAAAGTGCTTAAGCTTTACTCCGATAAAGGCTGGCAGCCGATCATGGCGCCAGAAATGGAGTTCTACCTGACCAAGCGCAACAGCGACCCTGACTTCCCGCTGGAAGCGCCTTTGGGCCGCTCGGGTCGTCCGGAAACTGGTCGTCAGTCGTTCTCGATTGATGCGGCGAACGAATTCGACCCGCTGTTTGAAGACATGTATGACTGGTGTGAAATCCAGGGGCTGGACCTCGATACGCTGATCCACGAAGAAGGCCCGGCGCAGATGGAAATCAACTTCCGTCATGGCGAGCCGTTGCACCTGGCGGATCAGGTGTTGGTATTCAAGCGCACCATGCGTGAAGCCGCGCTCAAGCACGATGTTACCGCAACCTTCATGGCCAAGCCGATCACCGATCAGCCGGGCAGTGCAATGCACGTGCACCAGAGCATCATTGACAAGGCCACTGGCAAGAACCTCTTCTCTAATGAAGACGGTTCAATGAGTGAGCTGTTCATGCACCACATCGGTGGCCTGCAGAAGCTGATTCCTGAGCTGCTGCCGCTGTTCGCGCCTAACGTTAACTCGTTCCGTCGTTTCCTTCCGGACACCTCGGCACCGGTAAACGTTGAGTGGGGCGAAGAGAACCGCACCGTGGGCCTGCGCGTGCCGGATGCCGACCCGCAGAACCGTCGTGTAGAAAACCGTTTGGCCGGTGCTGACGCCAACCCGTATCTGGCCTTGGCGGCGAGCCTGCTGTGTGGCTACATCGGTATGGTTGAAAAAATTGAGCCAAGCGCGCCAGTTGTTGGTCGCGGCTACGAGCGCCGTAACCTGCGCCTGCCGCTGACATTGGAAGCGGCATTGGAACGCATGGAAAACTGCAAACTTGCAGAGCAGTATTTAGGCAGCAAGTTCATCAGTGGCTACGTCGCGGTAAAACGCGCCGAGCATGAGAACTTCAAGCGGGTAATCAGCTCCTGGGAGCGTGAATTCCTGCTGCTGTCTGTTTGAGGGGCGGGGTGCTGGCTGCGGCCGGCACCCATCCTGATTATTTTTTTGAGGTGGATATGACCAACCAAGTGAACAACCCGAAAACCGCTGAATGGCAGGCCATGAGCCGTGACCATCACCTGGCTCCGTTCAGCGACTTCAAACAGCTTGCTGAGGTCGGACCGCGGATTATTACCAAGGCCGAAGGCGTTTATCTGTGGGACAGCGAAGGCAGCAAGATTCTTGATGCCATGGCCGGCCTGTGGTGTGTTGCCATCGGTTATGGCCGCAAGGAACTGGCCGAAGCTGCTTATAAGCAGATGCAGGAGCTGCCGTACTACAACATGTTCTTCATGACAGCGACTCCGCCAGCGCTTGAGCTGGCGAAAGAGATTGCCGCTGTTGCGCCGGAAGGCATGAATCATGTGTTCTTCACCGGCTCCGGCTCGGAAGGTAACGACACCATGCTGCGCATGGTTCGTCATTACTGGGCGATCAAGGGCAAGCCGAACAAGAAAGTTATCATCAGCCGGGTCAATGGCTATCACGGTTCAACCGTTGCGGGCGCGAGCCTGGGCGGCATGACCTACATGCACGAGCAGGGCGACCTGCCAATCCCGGGCATCGTTCACATCCCGCAGCCATACTGGTTTGCCGAGGGCGGTGACATGACGCCGGACGAGTTCGGCATCTGGGCGGCCGAGCAACTGGAGAAGAAGATTCTCGAAGTCGGCGAAGAAAACGTCGGCGCATTCATCGCCGAGCCCATTCAAGGCGCGGGCGGCGTAATCATTCCGCCAGATACCTACTGGCCGAAGGTGCGTGAAATCCTCGCCAAGTACGAAATTCTGTTTGTAGCGGACGAAGTTATCTGCGGTTTCGGCCGTACCGGCGAATGGTTCGGCAGCGACTTCTTCGGCAACACGCCGGACATGATGACCATCGCCAAGGGCCTGACTTCCGGTTACATCCCGATGGGTGGCCTGATCGTCCGTGACGAGATTGTCGAAGTGCTTAATCAGGGCGGCGATTTCAACCACGGCTTCACCTATTCCGGGCACCCGGTTGCGGCTGCTGTTGGTTTGGAAAACCTGCGAATCCTGCGCGAAGAAAAAATTATTGAGCGGGTAAAAGCCGAGACGGCACCGTATTTGCAGAAACGTTTACGTGAGCTGGCTGATCATCCATTGGTGGGTGAAGTTCGCGGTGTTGGCATGCTCGGCGCCATTGAGTTGGTGAAGAACAAGGCAACCCGTGAGCGTTATTCAAGCGATCAGGGTGTGGGCATGATTTGCCGTACCCATTGCTTTGCCAATGGTCTGATTATGCGAGCTGTAGGCGACACGATGATTATTTCGCCACCGTTGGTTATCAGCAACGCCGAGATCGACGAACTGGTTAGCAAGGCCCGTCAGTGCTTGGATCTGACGTTGGCTGAGATAGCAGGTTAAGTACGCGGGGTTACAACACTCAATGTGTATCTGAGTGTTGTAAAAAGCCCCTCGAACTTGCAAGACTGCGCCAGTGCGTTGGCCAGGCTCACCAGGGGTGGTGCAGACAGGCTGCGCCGCCTTCTGGAATAACTTATAAAACAACAGGAGCTGTACGCATGACATTATTCGGCAAAACTCTTCTCGCACTTTCGCTGGCTGGGGCTGTAGCGGGTGCAGCGCAGGCTGAAGATAAAGTGCTGCACGTCTACAACTGGTCTGACTACATCGCTGAAGACACCCTGGACAACTTCCAGAAAGAGTCCGGCATCAAAGTTGTGTACGACGTTTTCGACAGTAACGAGACGCTGGAAGCCAAGCTGCTTTCGGGTAACTCCGGCTACGACGTCGTTGTACCTTCGAACCAGTTCTTGGCTAAACAGATCAAGGCGGGCGTATTCCAGAAGCTGGATAAATCCAAGCTGCCAAACTGGAAAAACCTCAACCCAGACCTGCTCAAGGCGCTGGAAGCCGCTGATCCGGGCAACCAGTACGCGTTCCCTTACCTGTGGGGCACTACCGGTATCGGCTATAACCCTGAGAAGGTCAAAGCCGCTCTGGGCACCGACAAAATCGACTCGTGGGAAGTGCTGTTCAATCCAGAAAGCATGCAGAAGCTGAAGTCTTGCGGCGTGTCGATGCTCGACGCTCCGGAAGAAGTTTACGCTGCAACGTTGCACTATCTGGGTCTGAACCCGATCGCGCAAAGCGTTGAAGACGTGAAAAAGGCCGAAGAGCTGCTGCTGAAAATTCGTCCGAACATCACCTACTTCCACTCGTCCAAGTACATCTCCGACCTGGCTAACGGCAACATCTGCGTGGCGTTGGGTTGGTCTGGCGACGTTTTCCAGGCTGAAGCGCGCGCTGAAGAAGCCAAGAACGGTGTACCAGTTTCCTACACCATTCCTAAAGAAGGTGCGGCTGCGTTCTTCGACATGATGGCGATTCCGGCAGATGCCAAGAATCCAGAGGAGGCTTACACCTTCCTGAACTACATCATGAAGCCTGAAGTGATCGCGCCGATCTCTGACTACGTGGCATACCCGAACGGCAACAGCGCTGCTACGCCGCTGGTATCCGAAGAAATCCGTAACAACCCTGGCATCTACCCGACTGAAGAGGCTTCCAAGAAGCTGTACACCTTCTCCGAGTTGAGCCCGAAAGTTCAGCGTGCAATGACTCGCAGCTGGACCAAGGTCAAGTCAGGTCGTTAATAGGCAATGCAGTTACTGGGCGGCGCCTGTGCGGCGCCCAGTGGTTGTCGGTTATCGAGTGCTGAGCCAGCCGTTGAGGTTTGCAATACACGCAAGCCAACGGTCCGATAAAGTAACTGTGATGGGCTAAGTCGCAGTTCTGGAGCATCCACAAAGGGTGGCGTTCGATTACCAATGATCGGCCAACAGGCCGCTGTTATGGACACCATAAATCCAAGACGAATCAAGTGCGGCCGAGCCAACCGGTACGTACAAAAGGACTTAAATATGCAGATTCCCTTCAGCAAGACGTTTACCGTAACTGCGCTGACACTCGGCCTGATCGCCGGAGCTCAAGCCGAGTCTTCTGTGCATATCTATAACTGGAGCGACTACATCGGCGAGACCACGCTGGCCGACTTCGAAAAAGCCACGGGCATCAAGCCTGGCTATGACGTTTTCGACTCCAACGAAACCCTTGAAGGCAAGCTCCTGTCGGGCAACACCGGCTACGACATTGTGGTGCCGTCGAACAACTTCCTCGGCAAGCAGATCAAGGCTGGCGCGTTCCAGAAACTTGATCGCAGTCAGCTGAGCAACTGGGACAATCTTGACCCGCGTCTGCTCAAGCAGCTGAACACCAATGACCCGGGCAACCAGTACGCAGTGCCTTATCTGTGGGGCACCAACGGCATCGGCTACAACGTGGCCAAGGTCAAGGAAGTGCTGGGCGTGGACCATATCGATTCATGGGCGGTGCTGTTCGAGCCCGAGAACATGAAGAAGCTCACCACTTGCGGCGTCTCGTTCCTCGACTCGCCGGATGAAATGATCCCGGCCGTGCTCAACTACATGGGACTCGACCCGAACAGCAAGAACCCGGACGACTACAAGAAAGCCGAAGCCAAGCTGTTGGAAGTGCGCCCGTACGTGACTTACTTCCACTCGTCCAAGTTCATCAGTGACCTGGCCAATGGCAACATCTGTGTGGCGGCTGGTTTCTCCGGTGACGTGATTCAGGCGGCTGACCGCGCTGATGAGGCTGGCAAGGGTATCGAAATCGCCTACGCCATTCCGAAAGAAGGCGCCAACCTGTGGTTCGACATGATGGCGATTCCGGCAGACGCCAAGAACGTCAAGGAAGCCCACGCATTTATCAACTACTTGCTCCAGCCGGAAGTAATCGCGCAGGTAAGTAACTACGTTGGCTACGCCAACCCGAATTTGAAATCCCGGGAGTTCATGGATAAAGAAGTCAGTGAGAATCCAGCGGTTTATCCACCGCAAGCAGTCCTGGACAGACTGTTCATTCAGGCTGAGATGCCGCGCAAGATTCAGCGCGTAATGACACGCAGCTGGACCAAGATCAAGTCGGGCAAATAATTATTAAGCGCCCCTCCTCGAAGGTGAGGGCGCGTTTTCCGGGAGTTTCGTAATGGCAGTGGCTTCAAGCACCTATAAAAAGGTACTCGAGGGAGATCAGCAACCGAAAGAAGTGCTGGTCAAGATTGATCGAGTAACCAAGAAATTTGACGAGACCATCGCTGTCGATGATGTCTCCCTGACCATCAACAAGGGCGAAATCTTCGCCCTGTTGGGTGGCTCCGGCTCGGGTAAGTCAACGCTGCTGCGTATGCTGGCCGGTTTCGAACGGCCGACTGAGGGTCGCATTTACCTCGACGGCGAAGACATCACTGATCTGCCGCCCTACGAGCGCCCGATCAACATGATGTTCCAGTCCTACGCCTTGTTCCCGCACATGACTGTGGCGGAAAACATTGCCTTCGGTCTGCGTCAGGACAAAATGCCCAAAGCCGACATTGAGGCGCGCGTCGCCGAGATGCTCAAACTGGTACAGATGTCGCAGTACGCCAAGCGAAAGCCGCATCAACTTTCAGGTGGTCAGCGTCAGCGTGTGGCACTGGCGCGCTCGCTGGCTAAAAGCCCGAAGCTGCTGTTGCTCGACGAGCCTATGGGCGCACTGGACAAAAAACTGCGTTCGCAGATGCAACTCGAACTGGTCGAAATCATCGAGCGCGTCGGCGTAACCTGCGTGATGGTGACCCACGATCAGGAAGAGGCCATGACCATGGCCCAGCGGATTGCGATCATGCACTTGGGCTGGATTGCCCAGATCGGCAGCCCGATTGATATTTATGAAACGCCAACCAGTCGCCTGGTTTGTGAATTCATCGGTAACGTCAACCTGTTTGACGGCGTGGTGGTTGATGACTCCGAAGCCTACGCGTTGATCGACAGCCCGGACCTCGAGCGCAACATTTACGTGGGCCACGGTGTGAGCACCTCGGTGCAGGACAAGACCATCACCTATGCGATTCGTCCCGAGAAACTGTTGGTTACCACCGAGCAGCCGGCCTTCGAATACAACTGGTCGCGTGGCGTTGTTCACGATATCGCCTATCTGGGCGGTCACTCGGTGTTCTACGTCCAGTTGCCAAGCGGCAAGATTGTTCAGTCCTTCGTTGCTAACGCTGAGCGACGCGGCGCACGACCTACCTGGGACGACCAGGTCTTCGTCTGGTGGGAGGACGATAGCGGGGTGGCGTTGCGCTCATGAACATTTCCCGAAGCATTAGCCGGCGAATGCCCAAAGGCCGGCATTTTGTAATAGGTGTGCCATTCCTGTGGCTCTTCCTGTTCTTCCTGCTGCCTTTCATCATTGTGATGAAAATCAGCTTTGCCGAAGCCGACGTTGCCATTCCGCCGTACACCGAGATTTACACCTGGGCTGAAGGCCAGTTGTCGATCATTCTCAACCTGGGTAACTACATCTTCCTGACCGAAGATGAGCTGTATCTGGCTGCTTATCTCGGCTCCCTGAAGATGGCGTTCTTCAGCACCCTGATCTGCCTGTTGATTGGTTATCCGATGGCCTACGCCATTGCGCGCGCCAAGCCTGAGATGCAGACAGTGTTCCTGCTGCTGATCATGATGCCGACCTGGACAGCGATTCTGATTCGCGTTTACGCCTGGATGGGAATTCTCAGCAACAACGGTCTGCTCAACAGTGCGTTGATGAGCCTGGGCTTGATCAGCGAACCGCTGCAGATCCTCAATACCAACTTCGCGGTCTACATCGGCATTGTTTATTCGTATCTGCCGTTCATGGTGCTGCCGCTCTATGCCAACCTGGTCAAGCATGATCAGAGCTTGCTTGAAGCTGCCGCAGATCTGGGCTCCAGCACGTTCAACAGCTTCTGGAAGATCACCGTGCCACTGTCGAAGAACGGCATCATTGCCGGCTGCATGCTGGTATTCATTCCGGCAGTGGGTGAGTTTGTTATTCCTGAGCTGCTTGGCGGTCCGGAAACCCTGATGATCGGTAAGATCCTCTGGCAAGAGTTCTTCAACAACCGTGACTGGCCGGTAGCTTCCGCATTGGCAGTAGTGATGCTGGCATTGCTGATCGTGCCGATCATTCTGTTCAACCGTAACCAGGCCAAAGAAATGGAGGGCCGCGCATGAAGCGTTTCAGTTTCTCCAACATGATGCTCTGGGTCGGTTTCCTGTTCATCTACCTGCCTATGCTGATTCTGGTCATCTACTCGTTCAACGGCTCGCGCCTGGTAACGGTATGGGGTGGCTGGTCGGTCAAGTGGTATGTCGGCCTGCTCGATAACCGTCAGCTGATCGGCGCGGTCCTGCGCTCGCTGGAGATCGCCTTTTACACGGCGATCTCGGCAGTGATTCTCGGCACACTGGCAGCCTTCGTGCTGACCCGCGTGACGCGCTTCAAGGGCCGCACCATGTTCGGCGGCCTGGTCACTGCACCGCTGGTTATGCCGGAGGTGATCACCGGTCTGTCGCTGCTGCTGCTTTTCGTGGCCATGGCGCAGATTCTCGGCTGGCCGCAGGAGCGCGGTATCGTGACCATCTGGATCGCGCACACCACGTTCTGTACAGCCTACGTGGCGGTGGTTGTGTCTTCACGCTTGCGTGAGCTGGACATGTCGATCGAAGAAGCGGCCATGGACCTTGGCGCCAAGCCATTGAAGGTGTTCTTTTTGATCACCATCCCTATGATCGCGCCTTCCTTGGCAGCCGGTGCCATGATGTCCTTTGCACTGTCGTTGGATGATCTGGTACTGGCCAGCTTCGTTTCCGGGCCGGGTTCAACAACCCTGCCGATGGAAGTGTTCTCGGCGGTACGTCTGGGGGTTAAGCCGGAAATCAACGCGATTGCCAGTTTGATTCTGCTGGCGGTATCGGCGGCGACATTCCTGGTTTGGATCATCTCCCGTCGCGCTGAAGAAAAACGCCGCAAGGCCGTTCAGCAAGCGATTGAAGAAGGTGCTGCAGCCACTTGGCAGCAGGATAAACCTGAAGCGAAAGCCGCTGGTTAAGGGTTTTCACACAAAAAAAACGGGCCGTTTTCACGGCCCGTTTTTTTTGCCTGCCATTCAGTCGGCAAGCAGCATTTCAGCCCGCAGTAATCAGGCGTTGCGGGTGATGTATTGCAACAGCTCGACAACTTGATCGGGCGTTTGCGCCCAAGCCATTGCAGCGCCATCCACTTCCTTCAGCGGGTGAATGATGTCTTCGCCATGCAGGGTAATGTACGGCTTGCCGAGCGCTGCGCAGTAGCCTGCATCAAATGCGGCGTTCCACTGCTTGTACTTGTCACCGAAGCGAATGATTGCCACATCGCATTGTTCGATCAGGGTCTTGCAGCGAATCGCGTTGACCTTGGCCGACTTGTGGTCGCGCCAGAACGGATTGCTTTCTGCGCCCAGCACATCTCCCGCCGCATCACTGCTGTCGTGGTCGGTCACTGCCGAGCTGAAGGTAATGTCGAGGCCCAGTTCGCGTGCGCCCTGCATGATCTGCTGGCGCCAGTCGGTGTGGATCTCGCCGGATAAAAATACGTTCAAGCTCATGATTGTCTGTTCCCTTCAGGGTCATCGTGTATTCGATGAAAACCGAACGGTTCGGGTAGGCGAGGCGTTTGGTTTTCGGACGGGCAGTCACGCTAACGGCTGGGGCGCGGGGTGTCCAGTTTTGTGCCTGATTAAAATTGACGCCGAAAAAATGGCTTCTAATATAAGTACGTACGTACCAAAATGCGCATTGGTTCACATGATGGCTATTTGACATCTATTTGATGGCTAGTACGCTGCATTTACCGACGAGATACATAAAGAAATACATTTTTCGGTCGAAATCGTTAGTCATGGCGCCTTTGTTCCCCAGTCGCCGGCAGACAGATCAAGTTCTGTCGTCTGTCTGCGCCGATGGGCAAAAAAGCCGGCGCGATAGCGTGTTCAGTTATTAATTGATTTACCCGGTAAGAACAGGTGTCAGTCCCCGTGTTGCAGGAGTGCAGCGCCGGAGCTGGCCTATAAAAACCGCCTGGTCATGCATTTATTTGCTTTCAGCTATGAGGATGATTGGATGTTCAACTCAGCACGCAAGCACTACCAAAACGAATGCGAGCGCTACAACGCGACGGTTTGTGAACTCAACGCCAAGTTGGCCGCGATCAGCACCTCAATGGCAATGATCGAATTCAGCCCAGATGGCATTGTGTTGAGTGCCAACGACAATTTTTGCGCAGTGATGGGCTACGGCGCTGATGAGGTATGCGGCAAGCATCACCGGGTATTTTGCGAGGAGTCGCAGTATCGCAGCCCTGAATACGCTCAATTCTGGCTCGATCTGGCGGCGGGCAAGCCGATCAGTGGTACCTTCATGCGGCTGGACAAGAGTGGCCGGGAAATCTGGCTCGAAGCCAGCTATATGCCGGTTAAAAACGCCCAAAGTCAGGTCACCAGTGTGATCAAAGTGGCTTCCAACATCACCGAGCGGGTTCACCGTGAGCGTGAAGGCGAAGGTTTGCTGAAAGCTATCGGTCGGTCGATGGCGGTCATCGAGTTCAGTCCGGATGGCCGGGTGATCAAGGCCAACGAGAACTTCTGCAACACCCTGCACTACAAGCCGGCCGACGTGATTGGCCAGCACCACAGCATGTTCTGCTCGCGCGAAGAGCGCGAATCCCCTGGCTACAAAGCGTTCTGGGCGGCATTGAATCGCGGGGAGTACTTCAGCGGGCGCTTCTCGCGCGTCGACAGCCATGGTCGTCAGGTATTCCTTGAGGCCTCGTATAACCCGATTTTTGATGCCAAGGGGCGGTTATACAAGGTCGTCAAATTCGCCAGTGATATCACCGAGCAAATGACCTCTCAGCAAACGGCTGCAGACACCGCCCATGCCACGTCGGTACAGACCGATGCGTGCGCCAAGAAGGGCTCGGCTGTGGTGCGCCAGACAGTTGAGGTGATCGAAGAGATTTCCAGCAATCTTAATCAGGCCGCGCGCAGTATCGATGCGGTGAACAAACAGTCCGAAGTGATCGGCAGCATCGTGCAGACTATTCGCGGGATTGCCGACCAGACCAACCTGCTGGCCCTTAACGCGGCGATCGAAGCGGCGCGGGCCGGCGAACATGGGCGCGGTTTTGCGGTGGTTGCAGACGAGGTGCGCAGTCTTGCTGCGCGCACCAGTCAGGCGACGCTGGAAATCGTAGAAGTGGTGCGGCAGAACAATGAACTCTCACGCTCAGCTGTAGAGAGCATGCAGTCCAGCCTGAGTCGCACCAGTGTAGGAGTTGAGCTGGCGAACGAGGCGGGCGAGGTGATTCTGGAAATCCAGCAAGGCTCGCAGCATGTTGTGGATGCTATCAGCCAGTTCAGCTCAAGCTTGCGCCTGCAATAAATTCAGCGCCTGAAGGCCAGCCCTTGCCGGGCTTGGCCTTCGAGACTTACTGGGCATCGGCTGCGGATTGCGCACCAGCCGTTCTTGAGTCTCCGGCAATATCAGGCGCGCTTAAGCCCTTGGTCGGCTATTTCTTCGCGGGTGAAGCGCAGTTGTGATGCATCGAGATTAAGCCGGTGGATCAGGTTGAACAGTTGCTGCTTAAGCACCTCGTCACTGATCCGCTCGGCAGCACGCATCATCGCCACAGCGGCGTCCTCGTTGTTAGAGGCAACCTGATCAAGGGTTCTGCAGATATTTCGAGTTGTGCGGCTCACGAGAGGGCTACTCCTAAAATCGAGGCTGTACTGTAGGGCGCAGATATTTCCTTTTGATTGCAGTCCGACCAATTAGATCCGTAATCAGGTACGAGATTTTGCTGTGGCCGGCGTCGTTATTGGCTGCACTCAAAAACATCCCGGGTTTCGCATTCGCTCCACCCGGGCGTCGGTAGTTGCGCATCAGTACAGTCGTTACTCGACCGGCTTTAACTTAAGGGTGCTTTCGGTGTGCGCGGCGACATCGTCTTGGCTCAGGTGCATGGGAACGTATTCACCGCGCATGTAGCGTTCGGCCTGATCGCTGAAGTGTTTATCGAATGGCACGCCACTTTGCCCAACTGGATTGATGCCGATGGCCTTGCTGGCGTCTGCCATGTCGACCAGGCGCCGGGTTGATGGGCCGTAGCTAACATCCCAGGGCGCGGGGCCGATTTTGTGGGCGTAGTTGTTCGGGGTCTCATGACCACCGGGGGCGGCAAACGGGCCGATATTGAACAGGCGATCCAGCGGCTTTTTCTGGCCCAGTGGATGGTTGTGGGTGAGGGTGTGAGTTTTACCCCACTGCCAGTCGGCAGGGATGTCGCCCAGCGTTTGCCTGAGGTGCTGCATGCTCGCCTGCCAGGCGGCCTTGATTGTGCTGGCGCGGTTTTCCACCGCATCGGTGTTGCGGTTATCCCACCAGGCCGATTGCTCGTCTGCCGTGAGTCGCGGCAGCGCGATATCCAGCGCACGGGTGGCGATCAGGTTGTTGAAGAAGGCTTCGCCGAGTTCGTCAGCCATGCCGTGGCGGGCGATTTCGTAGACCAGTTGATTGAATACAGTCGCTGCCACCGATTCGAGCGTATGGTCGCCGTCCCATTGGGCGAGCTGCTCGACCAATGCGCGTTCCTGATCATCTGCAGCGGCGGCTTTCAGGTCGTCGATAATCGGTTTCAGCAGTCGAGCGGGGTAGCCCGTTCCTGTCTCGAGTTGCAAGGCGCGGCTGTTGTTCTGATCCCATTTCACGCTGCTATCGGCCAGGTGTTGATTGATGCGCTGGCCACGGTCGGGAAGGTTGTAATAGCCCGGAATTTCTATATCTGTCGGCGATACGGTCTGAAAGTTGGCTGAGACGATGTAGCCGCGTGCAGGGTTTTCTTCTTGTGGGTTGTCACTGAACGGGTAGAAGCCGAGCTTGTCCGACTCGCTGCTGGCGCCGTCGAGAATAAAGCTCGGGTTCACCCCGGCAGGTCGGCGAGGCAGTTTGGCCGCAGCCCACCAACCGATATCGCCCGTGGCATTGGCCCAGATGACGTTAAGCCCCGGCGCTTCGATGTTTTCAACCGCGCTGCGGGCTTTGCTCAGCGTTTCTGCACGGTTGAGTTTGTAGAAACCATCGAGAATCGGGTTGTCGGTTTCGAGAAATGCCCACCACATGGCGATCGGGGTTTTGCCGACTGTGTTACCCAGCGCATCGTTGATGATCGGGCCGTGCTTCGAGCTGCGCAGCGTCAGTTGGACTGGCTCGGCGTTTTTGACTTCGATGGTTTCGCTGCGTGTTTGCAGGTCGGTCCATTCACCCTGATACCAGACCTGATTGGGGTTTTGCGGATTGACCTTCTCGGCGATCAGGTCGAGGTCGTCATTCTGGAACATGGTAATGCTCCAGGCGAAGTCCTTGTTATGGCCGAGCGATGCAACCGGGTTGAGGGCCTGATGGTGACCGTACAAGTCGAAGCCGGGATAACTCAGTTGGGCCTCGTACCAAACCGCCGGTACTGAAAAGCGAATGTGCGGATCGCCCGCCAGCAATGGCTTGCCGCTGGCAGTGCGGCTGCCCGAAACCGCCCACGCGTTGCTGCCTTCGAATTGTGGCAAACCCGCCTCAGCGAGTGCGTCATTGCTCAATTGGGCGATGCTGTTGAGATCCTGCCAGTCGCTGCTGGCCAGCGGCTGGCCCATTACCCCTTGTGGATGCCAGGCGAGGTCGAAGACCTTGAGATAATCGGCGCCGAGCTGGTCGCGCACAAAACTCAGTACCGGCTCGGTGCGAAATGCAGCGGCAAAGCTGTAGGCCATGTAGCCGGCCACGCTGATGGTGTCGGCGACGGTGAACGGGCGCTTCTCTATGCCCAGCAGGTCGAATTCCACGGGCGCTGGATGGCTGTCCTGATATTGGTTGATGCCATCCAGATAGGCTTGCAAGGCTTTGTATGAGGGCTGGCTGGTATCCATCGCCTGAGCGTAGGCATCTGCATGCTGGCGGATGCCGAGGGTGCGAAACAAGCGATCCGTTTCCACCAGTTTGTCACCCAGAACCGCGGCCAGTTCGCCGCGCGCGAGGCGGCGCATCAATTCCATCTGGAACAGCCTATCCTGCGCATGCACAAAGCCGAATGCGCGGTACATGTCGGCTTCGTTCTGGGCCTGAATATGCGGCACACCGCGCTCATCATAGGCAACGCTGACGGGGGCTTGCAGGTGAGCAAGGTCGACGCTGCCATCGCGGGTTGGTTGTTTGCTGGTGACGTACCAGGCGCCGCCAGCAGCGGCCACGCCAATGATGATGGCAAGTGCAGTCAGAGTGCGCTTCATCGCAAGTCCTTTTTATTATTGGGCGATTGGTTCTTAGCAGCCTGGCAATACACCATGACTGAAAATAACAGGTCAATCGGCTAACGGCTTATCAGCATGCTGAATGATGGCTGATGGCCTTATCAAGCATGCTGGTCTGCCTGCCTGGTAAAGGGTTCACAGTTCTTACGTCTGGTTATTGGGCGATTAACTTTTCTGCCGAGGCGTGTGGCCGGTTGGCGTCAGGTAATGCGTAACTTTCTATGTACAGTCGTTTCAGGTAAATCCGCCCTCCGTACCAAGTGATTTATTACAAGGATGTTGTTAATGACTTCGATTGGTTCGCATAAACCTGTCAGTGCACTCGTGCGCTGTTTTGGCCTGCTCATGGCGTTGTTGGGGGCTGTGCTTGCCTTGGGCGGCGCCTATCTGATTTTTCTCGGGGGCTCCTGGTATTACCTGATTTCTGGCGCAGCGATGGCGTATTCCGGCGTTGCCATCAGCAAGGGACGCCTTTGGGGCGTCTGGTGCTATTTGGCGCTCTTTGCGTTCACGCTGGTCTGGGCAGTATCCGAGGTGCAATTTAACTTTTGGGCATTGGTGCCGCGCACGCTCGTGCATCTGGTATTGGCAATCATTGCGTTGCTCTTGGTTCCGCTGTTTTCGCCGGCTTCGGCTTCGCTCAAACGAGGCGCAGTGATTGCTGGCATTGCTCTGCTGGGCGTTTTTATTGCGGCGTTGGCCGGGATGTTCGTACCGCACGGTATTGTGCAGAACTCCATAGCGTTTACGCCGGGCAAGGTGACAGATCTGACAGCAGCCACGGGTGGCGAATGGACCGACTACGGACGCACAGGTGAAGGCACGCGCTATGCGCCGTTTGATCAGATCAACGTCGATAATGTCGATCAGTTAAAAGTGGCCTGGACTACCCGTCATGGCGATATTGCCGAACTTGGCGACGAAAATCAGAACACTCCGCTGTATGTCGATGGCGTGGTTTATCACTGTTCGCCGCGCAACATCCTGACCGCACTGGATGGCGACACGGGTAAAACCCGCTGGCAGTTTGACCCGAAAGCCGAGGCGCCGTTCTGGAACCGTTGCCGCAGTGTTGCCGTGTACAAGCCGCCCAAGCCCGACGCCTGCGGCACGCGCATTGTCATGGCCACAATCGATATGCGTTTACTGGCCATCAAAACCAGCGATGGTGAACTCTGCGAAAGCTTCGGTGACCACGGCGCGGTCAACTTACAGCAGGGTATTGGCGAAGCCAAGCCCGGTTTCTACATGCAGACTTCAGGGGCGATGGTCGCGGGCGACAAGATTTTGCTCAGTGGCTGGGTGGCAGACAACATGTCGGTTGGCGAGCCTTCCGGCGTTGTGCGCGCCTTCAATGCCGGCACGGGTGAGCTGGATTGGGCGTGGGACCTGGGCAATGCCAAAATCGACAAGCTGCCACCGCCAGGCGAAACCTATACCCGCGGTACGCCCAATATATGGGCGCCAATATCTTATGATTTGGATCTCGGTTTGGTTTACCTGCCAACCGGTAACGCGACCCCAGACTATTACGGCGGCCTCCGCACCAAGGCGATGGATGATTACTCTTCCTCAATCGTTGCCGTTGACCTGAGCACGGGCAAGGAGCGCTGGAAGTTTCAAACAGTGCATCACGACCTCTGGGACTACGACATTCCGTCACAGCCATCCTTGGTGGACTTTCCCATGCCGGACGGCACAACCGTACCGGGGCTGATTCTGTTGACCAAGCGCGGCCAGATTTTCACCTTTGATCGGCGTGACGGAACCCCGCTGACCAAAATTGAAGAGCGCCCGGTGCCTGCCGGTGATGTTAAAGGTGAACGCTACTCGCCCACTCAGCCTTATTCGGTAGGCATGCCGGCGATTGGCGCAGCAGGCTTGAGCGAAACCAATGCCTGGGGCATTACGCCGGTGGATCAGCTCTATTGCCGCATCATGTTCAAGAAGAGTATCTACAAGGGCGATTTCACGCCGCCGAGCCTGAAGCCGATTATTCAATTTCCGAGTAATTATGGTGGCTTCAATTGGGGCAGCGCATCCATTGATCAGGAGCGTAATCTTCTGATCGTCAATGATTTGCGCATGCCGATTCGCACCAACCTGATGCCGCGCGGCGAGATCGACAAGGTCATGAAGTCCCTTGGCGGGGCTAAACCTCACGGCGAGTGGAACCCGCAATACGGCACGCCTTATGGGCTCAAGCTCAACATGTTCATGTCGCCGATTGGCGTGCCTTGTGTGCAGCCGCCTTTTGGCACGTTGACGGCGATTGATCTGGCAACGCGCAAGGTGGTCTGGCAGCGGCCGGTAGGCACTGCCGAAGAGGTCGGGCCGTTTGGTATTGCGACAAGGTTGCCGATTAAAGTGGGTTTGCCGACCTTGGGCGGCACGGTGACCACAAGTGGCGGGCTGGTGTTTATGACTGGTACGCAAGACTACTATCTGCGCGCCTATGACGTTGAAACGGGTAAGGAACTGTGGAAAGGCGCCATCCCGACTGGCGGTCAGGCGACACCGATCACTTACATCGATAAGAAGTCAGGGCGCCAGTTCATAGTGGTTAACGCCGCCGGAGCGCCGCATAACCCGAATGATCGTGGTGATTATCTGGTGGCCTTCGCGCTGCCGGAAAAAACCAAGCAGTAGGGCGTCAGTAGCTTCAGCCCCGGCAGCGCACTCAGTGCTCTGCCGGGGCTTTTACGTGCAGCCAGACAGCTTTGCTGGCGCTAGAACGTCATGTTCATGGCTCGGCTTTCTCGGCCGGCTTCCAGTCACAGAAACAGCCGACTGCCATGTTGTTGCTGGCGTGTACCTTGCGACCGTCCTTGAGCGCATTGAGTATCGGCTCGATAAAGCTGTTGCTCGAATTGCAGGTAATGCCTGAACTGTAAGGACCGAAATAGGCCAGCTTGCCTTCACGGTCCCAAATCGCTACCGCCGGGCTGGCTGGCAAATCGGCTGAACCCGGCAGAGCGGGTAAGGCTTTGATCGCTTTGAGATCAGCGGGCAATTCGCCGTGGCTGCCGGGCTTTTGCACGGCAAAAAACTCAACGCCCAGCGGTGTGAAATTTTTCACCAGCTCGGCAAGGTGCTGTTGGTTGCCGACGTTGCAGGGGCAGGCCGGGTCCCAGAAGTGCACCATGCGAATTGCCCCGGGGCCGGCTAACTCGGCGGGTAATTGCAATTGATCGCCGGAAAATATCGCCGTACGTTCACTGAATGAGCGCACATAGCGGGCTTCGAACCAGCTAAGGGCGAGTATTAGCACTATCACTGATACGCCTGCTATTACGCAGGCCAGTAAGGTTTTACGGCTGAATCGAGGCATGACAAGGTTCTATCTCTGGGGTGCATAGCTTGCCACGATGCGTCTGGCAGCAGAATATCTGCAGTTCGTTGTAGTGCATTGGATGCCTGCTTACCCCGCCTGATTTATGGATCGCTGCATGCTAGAGCAATTTAAGCCTGAGCGTTTAGTCGCAGGTCTTCGCCCGTTAACGTCCGCGCCCGCCCAGGCATTGCCGCAAGAGTTGGCTTATCGGGCGTTCTACGGCCTTGAGCAATTACCGGCAGCACATGCGCGCATGGGTTACTTTGATGCGGGTGGTTACCGCATTGCCGCGCAACTCTGGCTGCCTGAGCAGCCCAAAGCGACATTGATTTTGCTGCATGGCTATTACGACCACAGTGGTTTGTATGGCCATGTCATGCGTTGGGCTTTGGAGCAAAACCTCGCCGTCATGGCGCTCGACTTGCCCGGGCATGGTTTATCCAGCGGCACCCGCGCCAGTATTAACGACTTCGCCGAATATCAGGCCGTGCTGGAGGCTGCGATTGAGCTGGTTCGTGAGTTGCAGCTACCGGCACCTTTGCACCTGTTTGGCCAGAGCACTGGCGGCGCGATCCTGATTGATTACCTGCTGACGGCAAATCCGCAGAGTGATATCGGTGAGACCATTCTGCTGGCGCCGTTGGTCCGGCCGCGGGCCTGGGGTTGGTCGAAGCTCAGTTATCTGCTGCTCAAGTCGTTTGTGAGCAAGATAGAGCGGCGTTTCAGTGATAACTCACATGACCCTGTGTTTCTCGACTTCCTGCGCAATCGCGACCCGTTACAGCCACGCGACTTGCCGACTGCCTGGGTCGGTGCGCTGGGGCGCTGGGTGCCGCGTATCGAGAATGCGCCGCGCAGTCCACGGCGGCCGTTGGTGGTACAGGGTGAGGAAGACCGCACGGTAGACTGGCCGTATAACCTGCAGGTGCTGGCCGACAAATTTGCCGGCCCGCGTGTGCTGCGTATCAAGCAGGCGCGCCATCATCTGGCCAATGAGTCGGCGGAGTTTCGCGCTGAGTACTTCAGTTTTCTCACCGAACAACTCAATCGCTGAGACGTTAGATACCTTGTGGTGCCTGATTCAGGCTGGATGTGCTCTGGCCAACGGCTAGGCCGGCGCGCACGGCGGCGAGTGCGGCCTGATAATAGTCTTTACCGGCCTGCGATTCGGCGAAAGTGATGAACTCATCCAGCTCAGGATCGGACAAGTCGCGATAAACAAACAGCAAGGTGTTGTCCAGATCAGTGCCAATCTGGCCCATCAGGCGTTGGCGCTGGCTATTGAGCATGCTTTGCGCGGTGTCGCCGCCGAGCAAGCCGGGGATCATCTGGCTCAGGCTGTCTGCGGCCACGCCGGCCAACGCCAAGCTCACTTCGGCGCCGGCTTCCTTGGCGGGCAGGGCCTGCGCGAGATGGCTGATCAACAAGCGGCGACTGTCGCTGGCATCAACGCGTGGCAGGCCGTTGGCATATTTCGCCAGTTGATCCTTGCGCGTAGCCAGTTGCTCGGCGCTGACAACCTTGCGGCCCAGCGGTGACTCGAAGAATTGCAGGGCCGACTGCGGCTCGTGCAGATTCTCGCGAAAGCTTTGCTGCGCGCGCTGATCCATCGCTTGCGGTGCGAATCGCTGATTGCTGTTGCTCACCAGTGCGTCATACACCGCGGGTGGCAGGCTTTGGCGATAGCGCTGCTGCGCGGCAGTGAGCGCGTCATTGAAATTGGCCCGTTGTTGCGCCCAGCCGGCGGCTTTATAAAGATCAGTGTGCACATCGGCCAGAGCCGGCAAGCTCAGTAGCATGAATAGAGCGGTGAAGATCGCGCGCATTAAAGACTCCTGTCTGGCGGGCACTGATTTCAAGGGCGGAGAAGCATATCGAGGCGCGGCAACGAGACTGATAGAATTATACGCATGACAATCGATACCACTGATATGCCCTTTGCAGTAATTATTGATGACCTTGCCACGCAGGGCTGGTCTCTGCTGCCCGGTTTTGCTAGTCAGACTTTGACAGCCGAACTGGCCCAAGAGTGCCGTGCCCGGGTAAAAAATGGCGCTCTGAGCCCCGCCAGAGTGGGACGCGGTGCCGGGCAGGAGATCCGCGAGGCGATCCGCGGCGATCAGATCGAGTGGCTGGAGCCGGGACAGTCGGCCCCCACCAATGCGTATCTGCAATTGATCGACGGCTTGCGGCTCGCGCTTAATCAGCAGCTGTTTCTCGGTTTGGATTCCTATGAAAGCCACTTCGCTTTCTATCCGGCAGGGGCTTTTTATAAAAAGCACCTCGACCGCTTTCGCGATGACGACCGGCGCACGGTCTCGGTCGTGCTCTATCTGAATGAACAATGGCAGGACGAATTTGGCGGCGAACTGCGCCTGTACCTGCCGGATGGCGAGACCCGCGACGTGCGGCCAGAGGCCGGCAGCCTGGTGGTGTTCATGTCGGCCGATATGCCCCACGAAGTCTTGCCGGCCACCCGTGAGCGTCTGTCGTTAGCCGGTTGGTTCCGTCGGCGCGGCGCCGATACGTTCTGATAGCTTTGCCATTCGAGTAAATGCAGGAGCTTGCTGTGCAAAAAATCTTGGTCAGTCGTTGCCTGCTTGGTCATCGCGTGCGCTATGACGGCGGTGCGCATGGGCCGTTCGATCTGTTGCAGCAATGGCAGGCAGAAGGCCGGGTCATCGCGCTGTGCCCTGAAGTGGCTGGCGGCTTGCCAACGCCACGCCCGCCGGCAGAGATTGCTGGCGGACAAGGAGCGCAGGTGTTGGACGGATTGCTCAGGGTGTTGACCATTGATGGCGAAGATTGCACCGAAGCCTTTCTCAGTGGCGCGCAGCAGGCGCTGGAGCTGGTTCGCCAACACGGGATTGGCTTGGCGCTACTCAAAGCGCGCAGCCCGTCGTGCGGCAACCTGGAAAACTACGACGGCAGTTTTAGCGGCGTGAAGGTGGCGGGCGAGGGTGTTACCGCGGCGCTGTTGCAGCGAGCGGGTGTGCAGGTCTTCAATGAAACCCAGTTGGCGCAGGCCAGTTTGGCGTTGGCTGCGCTTGAATCTGCTCTGGAATAGGTATTTCAGCCGATTCCGCGCGTATCTTTTGGATGACGCCTACACTTGGCGATAGCGTAGTTACGCTGAACGATTGGCGGGGTTTACCGTCCATTGTACTCAACCAAAAGACACGGAGTCTGTTATGAAAGTAGTCATGCCCACTCTCGGGCTAGCCGCCCTTTTGTTTGCCGTCAGTAGCCCTGCCTTGGCTGAAGCGCCAAGGGCCAAGGCCATGGAAGATGCACGGGTATATATCGTTGAGCCAGCTGATGGTGCGACAGTCAGCCAGACGTTCACCGTCAAGTTCGGTATCAGCGGTATGAACGTCGCGCCAGCGGGTACGGATGCGCCCAATACCGGGCACCACCATCTTTTGATCGACCAGGACACACTGCCGGCGATGGACAAGGTGATCCCCGCCACCGATAAGATTATTCACTATGGCGGTGGCCAGACCGAAACTGAGCTGACGCTCGAGCCGGGCCAGCACACCCTGCAACTGTTGCTGGGCGATAAAGGCCACGTGCCATTTGATCCGCCGCTGCTGTCGGACAAAATCACTATCACGGTCAAGTAAATCCACGGCGTTTGCTGCGCTGAAACGAGAAGAGGGAGGCCTAAGCCTCCCTCTTCTTTTTTAGCCGTTACAACTGCTCGGAATTAGAACAGTACGCGGCTGCGGATGGTGCCGTTAACGTGCTGCAGTTTTTCCAGCGCCAGGTCCGAGTATTCGGCGTCGACGTCGACTACTACGTAACCCACTTTGTCGTTGGTCTGCAGGAACTGACCCGAAATGTTGATGCCGTTTTCGGCGAACACACGGTTGATTTCGCTCATCACACCCGGAATGTTTTCGTGGATGTGCAGCAGACGGTGCTTGCCCGGGTGCGATGGCAGTGCCACTTCCGGGAAGTTGACCGAAGACACCGATGTGCCGTTGTCGCTGTACTTGACCAGCTTCTCGGCGACTTCCAGACCAATGTTGGCCTGAGCCTCGGCAGTCGAGCCACCGATGTGCGGAGTCAGGATCACGCGATCGAGGCCGCGCAGCGGGCTTTCGAACTCTTCGGCGTTAGAGCGTGGCTCTACTGGGAATACGTCGATGGCCGCGCCAATCAGGTGTTCGTCTTTGATTGCCGCTGCCAGATGATCCAACTCAACCACGGTGCCACGCGCCGCGTTGATCAGGATGCCGCCCTTCTTCATGGCGCGGATTTCCGCTTCGCCAATCATCCACTGAGTCGATGGCAGTTCCGGAACGTGCAGCGAGACGATGTCGCACATACCCAGCAGGTCGTGCAGCTTGCCGATCTGGGTGGCGTTACCCAGCGGCAGCTTGGTGATCACGTCGTAGAAGAACACCTGCATGCCCAGCGATTCGGCGAGAACCGACAGCTGCGTACCAATGGAGCCATAACCAACGATACCCAGCTTTTTACCGCGGATTTCGAAGGAGTTGGCCGCGCTTTTGATCCAGCCGCCACGGTGGCAGGAAGCATTCTTCTCAGGGATGCCGCGCAGCAGCAAGATGGCCTGAGCCAGTACCAGTTCGGCAACCGAACGGGTATTCGAGTACGGTGCGTTGAAAACGGCGATGCCGCGCTCACGTGCAGCGTCAAGATCAACCTGGTTGGTGCCAATGCAGAAACAGCCAACTGCAACCAGCTTGTTGGCGCAGTCAAACACCTCAGCGGTGAGCTGGGTGCGTGAACGAATGCCGATAAAATGCGCCTCGGCGATCTTTTCCTTCAGTTCTGCTTCAGGCAGCGAGCCGGTGAGGTACTCGATGTTTGAGTAGCCAGCAGCCGTCAGAGTGTCCACAGCATTTTGGTGGACGCCTTCGAGAAGAAGGAACTTGATCTTGCTCTTGTCGAGAGAGGTCTTGCTCATCGGAGTACCTGTTGTCCCACAATTAAGTGTCACGGAAGTCAGCGCCATTGCTGATCGGGCCCGCAGATCAGCCTGGAGCATGATTTGCAGGGTGCATATGCTAGCATACGAGCCCCGCGAAACACCTACCCTGGCAGATGAAGCGTGCTCAGGGTGACCATGAATCGTTTGAGAGTTCTATCGATGACTGACCCAGCCCTGATTGAAACGCTAAAGTCCCTGGTTGAGCCTGGAAAAGTGCTGACCGACGCCGAATCCCTGGAAGCTTTTGGTAAGGACTGGACCAAGCATTTTGCCCCGGCCCCGCAAGCCATCGTGTTTCCGAAGAGCATCGAGCAGGTTCAGGCCATTGTTCGCTGGGCGAATGAGCATAAGGTTGCGCTGGTGCCTTCGGGTGGCCGCACTGGTCTTTCCGCCGCCGCTGTTGCGGCCAATGGCGAAGTGGTCGTCTCGTTCGATTACATGAATCAGATTCTCGATTTCAACGAATTTGATCGTACGGTTGTTTGCCAGCCGGGCGTTGTCACCGAGCAGTTGCAAAACTTCGCCGAAGAGCAGGGCCTTTATTACCCTGTCGACTTCGCCTCGGCGGGCTCCAGCCAGATTGGCGGCAACATTGGCACCAATGCTGGCGGTATCAAGGTGATCCGTTATGGCATGACCCGTAACTGGGTCGCGGGCATGAAAGTGGTGACCGGTACGGGTGAGTTGCTGGAACTCAACAAAGACCTGATCAAGAATGCCACCGGCTACGACATGCGCCAGCTGTTCATCGGTGCCGAAGGCACGCTGGGTTTTGTGGTTGAAGCCACCATGCGCCTTGATCGTGCGCCGCAGAATCTCACGGCAATGGTGCTGGGCGCCGCTGACTTCGATTCGATCATGCCGGTTCTCCACGCCTTCCAGAACAAACTGGACCTGACCGCGTTCGAATTCTTCTCCGACAAGGCACTGGCCAAAGTCATGGCGCGCGGCGATGTACCGCCGGCTTTCGAGACTGACTGCCCGTTCTATGCGCTGCTTGAGTTTGAAGCCAGCACAGAAGAAGTCGCCAACGCGGCACTGGAAACCTTTGAGCACTGCGTCGAGCAGGGCTGGGTGCTGGACGGCGTTATGAGCCAGAGCGAACAGCAACTGCAGAACCTGTGGAAGCTGCGCGAGTACATCTCTGAAACCATCTCGCACTGGACGCCGTACAAGAACGATATTTCGGTGACCGTGTCGAAAGTACCGGCCTTTTTGCACGATATTGACGAGATCGTCGGCAAACACTACCCGGATTTTGAAATCGTCTGGTTCGGCCATATCGGCGACGGCAATCTGCACCTGAACATCCTCAAGCCCGAGTCTTTGACTAAAGACGAATTCTTCGCCAAATGCGCAACTGTTAATAAGTGGGTGTTTGAGATCGTGCAGAAGTACAACGGCTCGATCTCGGCCGAGCACGGCGTCGGCATGACCAAGCGTGACTACTTGCATTACAGCCGCAGCGCCGCTGAAATCGGCTACATGAAGGCGATCAAGGCAGTATTTGACCCGAACGGCATCATGAACCCGGGCAAAATATTCGCTGAATAATCTGACTGCCACTTACTGCCAGCGAGGTTTGCACTGCCGACCTCGCCGGTTTGCTTGCAGCAGCCCCTGTTGGGCAGTTTTCCTTTGCCAGGAGCATTTATGAGTTACCAGCATCAGTATGTTGACGGCACCCGTATCCATTTTCAGTTGGGTAAAGTTGTGTGCATCGGGCGTAATTACGCCGAACACGCCAAAGAGCTGAATAACCCGGTGCCGACTGAGCCCATCCTGTTCATCAAGCCGGGCAGTTGTGTGGTGGCTGTGGATGACGGTTTCAGCATTCCTGAAGACCGGGGTTCGGTGCATTACGAAGCTGAAATTGCGGTTTTGATTGGCAAGCCGCTGTCGCGCACGCCGAATGAAGAAGAAGTGCTGGATGCGATTTCGGGCTTTGCACCGGCATTGGATCTAACTCTGCGTGACGTGCAAGCCAAGCTCAAAGAGAAAGGTTATCCGTGGGAAATCGCCAAGTCGTTCGATGGCGCCTGCGTGCTCGCACCGTTTGTGCAGGGCGATGCGATCGCTGATCTGACCGATATCGGCATTCGTCTGACTATTAACGGTGCTGTGCGTCAGGACGGTAACAGTAGCGACATGCTCAACCCGATTGTTCCGATGATCCAGCACATCTGCGGCCACTTCAGCCTGCAGCCTGGCGATGTCATTCTAACGGGCACGCCGGTAGGCGTTGGCCCGCTGAACAAGGGTGACGAAGTCGAACTGGAACTGGTTGGCCATTCGAGCTTCACCAGTAAAGTCTGCTAAACGCTGATTGCATCTCTGCACTGCTCACCTGCGTCCGCCGCGCAGGTGATGATTGATAATAATTACAAGAGATATACAGATGCTTGCAGCTTCATGGCTACGCTATGCACGTAAGGTGCTGTTGTACGTTGTCATTGGTCTTATCACTGCTGCGGTGATTTACCTTCAGCTATTTCCACGCGCTACTCTATGGGCACAAGAGCTGATGTTGTCGCCCGCCGAGCGAGCGGCCAGCATCGGATTGGGCGATTACCGAATAATCGGCAAGCCGCATAAGCTAAGCGGACTCGAGGCTTTTGAAACCTCGGGCCTGAGTTACAGCGCCAGCAGCAATACCCTGTTTACCGTAACCGGCAAGACGGCTTTTCTAATCGAGCTGTCGCTTGCCGGCGACGTATTGCGGCAGATCCCCATCAATGGCGTATCCAATCTTGAGGCGGTTGAGGTGTTGTCGGGCGGGCGCATTGCGGTGGTTGATGAGCGCATGCATCGCATGAGCGTGTTTCAAGTTGATGAGCACACTCAAAGCCTCGATGCCAGCACGGCTGAAAATTATGACTTGGGCTTTGCCGATGCTGGAAACAAAGGCTTTGAAGGGTTGGCCTGGGACCCAGATCAGCAGCGCTTGCTGCTGGCTAAAGAGCGTGATCCGCTGGGCATATTCAGCTTTCAATTGCCGGCTGAAGCCAATACAACTGTAACCCTGCAAGAGCTGGTGAGCGGCGGGCTATTCGTTCGGGACATTTCCTCGTTGGGCTATGACTCTCGCACCGGGAACATCCTGGTGTTGTCCGACGAATCACGCATGTTGGTCGAACTGGATGCGCAAGGTTATCCACTGGGCTTTATCAATCTGGGTGTGGGTATGGGTGGTTTTTCCTTGGGCATCAAACAACCTGAGGGCGTTGCAATTGGTACAGACGGCACTATCTATGTGATTGCTGAACCGGACCTTATGTACGTGTTCCGCAAAGAGGTTGAGCCGAATTAAGTTTGGCTTAAGCCCTGTTTAAGAGTTAATTCAGTTAGCGCAACTACTCTTTCCCCATCACTTCAACGCATGAGGATATGAATATGAAACGTACTGTATTGGCTTTGCTGCTTGCTCCTGTTTTCTCTGGCGCGGTCATGGCGGCCGGCTACACCGGCCCTAGCGATACCCCACAGATAAAGGATGTCGCAGGTGCAATGACGGCAGCTGATGACACTCCGGTTGTGCTGCAGGGACAAATCGTCAAGCGCCTTAAGCATGAGCAGTACCTGTTCAAAGATGCTTCCGGCACCATCGAAGTTGAAATCGATGATGATAAGTGGCCGCAGCAGCAAGTGTCTGAAACCGCCACAGTGCGTCTGGCCGGCGAGGTAGACGTTCATCACGATCGCCGTGATGTTGAGGTCGACCGGGTCGAACTGGTCAAGTAAGTCCCGCTGTAAACCGAACGCCAACCCTGCTCACTGTTGTGAGCGGGGTTTTCGCTTTGTTTGACTGTCTGCATAAACTTACCGGGCGGCAGGTTCTGCTCGGGCTCTGGATTTCTACTTATTGAGATAACGCATGCGTTCTTTCTTGACCTTAAAGCGTGTGCTGGCGGCCTTGGTGGTCGTCGTACTCCTGGCATTGGCTGTTTGGGCGCAGCAACACCGGTTAGTCCAACGGGCCTGGTTCAATTCGAATGTTTGGCGTGACGCCGCGATGCAGGAGGCCAACTCAATTTGGCTGACGGACTATCGCGTGAAGGTCGAGGCGCAGCCCATCGAGGGGCTTGAGGCGGACATTTCGGCACTGACCTATGACCCGGACCGGCGCAGCCTGTTTACCGTGACCAATCAAAATCCTCAGTTGATCGAGTTGTCGCTTGGCGGAGAAGTGCTCCGGCGCATTCAGCTGACGGGTTTCGGCGACCCGGAAGCCGTGGAGTACATCAGCCCTAACGTGTTCGTGATTACCGATGAGCGTGAGCATCGGCTGTTTAAAGTGCAGATAGATGACGCCGGTATCACCACACAATTGAATGCGCAGGACGCGGCGCAATTGTCACTGGGCATCGGGCTCAACGGTAACAAGGGCTTTGAGGGGCTGGCGTACGACAGGGCCGGCAAGCGTTTATTTGTTGCCAAAGAACGCGATCCCATGCGGATTATTGAGATAACCGGCTTTGCCGAAACGGCTGGGCAGTCAGGTATGTCCGTGAACATTGCCGATAATCTTGAGCGCGACAAAGGTTTGTTCGTGCGGGATTTGTCCAGCTTGCAATTTGACAGTCGGACTCGCCATTTGCTGGCGTTGTCAGATGAGTCTCGGTTGATTATCGAGCTCAATTCTGAGGGAAAACCGGTGAGCACCTTATCGTTGCTGGCAGGTCGGCATGGTTTAAAGCGTTCGGTACCGCAGGCCGAAGGCGTGGCGATGGATGACCAGGGTGTGCTGTATCTGATCAGTGAGCCGAATCTGTTTTATGTCTTCGAAAAAAGCACTGAAAACAGCGATTGAATATCGCGCACAGCAAAACGCCGAAGCTCAGAGCCTGGGCTTCGGCGTTTGATTACTTGGGGTGAATTCAGCTTTCGTCGTTGAGTACGGCTTCTGGTGCATTCTTCTGCACCGACTCAACGCCACCCTTGCAGCTCGACGCACTGGCGTACATCTGGCTTTGGCCAACAACCTGACCATTGGTCGCTTTCAGTACGAAGTAGTGCTTGGCGTTGCTCGACTCTTTAACCTCAAAAGCACCCTCACGCTGCGAGTTCTTGCGCACTGACTCGATCCCGTTGAGGGCTGAGTCCTTGGCTTTGTACATCTCGCTGGTGAGGATGATTTCGCCATTGCCGGCGAGCAGGTTGAAGTGGAACTGACCGTCTTTAGCTTTCTTCAGATGAAATTTGCTGGCCATGGATGACCTCACTCCTTGTGGTAGGGACAAGCCAAGACTAGTCCGGATTTTCAAGGAGGTCAGGTCATCTCATCACTATTTGACCAGTTGCTTGACGCCCTCAGGCGTACCGAGCAAGAGCAAGTCGGCTGAGCGTGCAGCAAACAGGCCGTTGGTGACGACGCCAACGATGGCGTTGATCTGGGCTTCCAGCTCGACCGGATTAACGATTTGCATGTTCCACACATCGAGAATCACGTTGCCGTTGTCGGTTATCACGCCTTCGCGGTAAACCGGATCGCCGCCCAGCTTTACCAGCTCACGCGCCACATGGCTGCGCGCCATTGGGATCACTTCGACAGGCAGCGGGAAAGTGCCCAGAACTGGAACCAGCTTGCTGGCGTCGGCGATGCAGATAAATGTCTTTGCCACTGCCGCGACGATTTTCTCGCGGGTCAGCGCTGCGCCGCCGCCCTTGATCAGGTTAAGGCGATCATCGCTCTCGTCGGCGCCGTCGACATAGAACTCCAGGTCGCTGACGGTGTTCAGCTCGTACACCGGAATACCGTGGCCTTTCAAACGCTCGGCTGTGGCTTCGGAGCTGGCAACGGCGCCATCGAACTCGGTCTTGTGCTTGGCCAATGCATCAATGAAGCAGTTGGCGGTGGAGCCGGTGCCGACCCCAACTACGCTTTTGGCGTCGAGTTTTGGAAGGATGAAGTCGACTGCAGCCTGAGCGACTGCTTGCTTGAGTTGATCCTGGGTCATGCCGGGTTCCACTTAGAAGAAACTGAGAGGGCGCATTATAGCTGTTCGGCCCGTCGGCGGTTGCGGTGTGTTGACTGGCGATGGGCAAAGATCGGCGAAATGAGGACTAAAAGCCCAGTATTCGTGTGGTCGTACAGCCGATGGCTGGGGTAGACTCGTTGGTTCCCTGATTTAGCCGCCTGCGATGCCCGCCATGCTCGAACAGTACGTCAAGAAGATCCTCACCTCGCGTGTTTACGATGTAGCCGTAGAAACGCCCCTGCAAATTGCCAATCAGCTTTCCGAGCGTCTGCACAATCAGATTCTGCTCAAGCGCGAAGATCTGCAGCCGGTGTTCTCTTTCAAGATTCGCGGCGCGTATAACAAGCTGGCCCAGCTCAGCCCCGAGGAACAGGCGCGTGGCGTGGTCACCGCTTCGGCCGGTAACCATGCGCAAGGACTGGCGCTTGCGGCCAAAGTGCTTGGGGTCAAGGCCACAATCGTGATGCCCAAGACCACTCCCGAGATCAAGGTCAATGGCGTTCGCTCACGCGGCGGCAAAGTGGTGTTGCACGGAGACAGCTTCCCCGAGGCCCTCGCGCACTCGCTGAAACTGGTCAACGAGAAGGGCTACATTTATGTTCACCCTTACGATGACCCGCACACGATTGCCGGCCAAGGCACCGTGGCAATGGAGATCCTGCGTCAGCATCCGGGCCGGATCGACGCGATTTTTGTACCGGTAGGCGGTGGCGGTCTGATTGCCGGCATTGCTGCGTATGTGAAGTATCTGCGCCCGGAAATTCGCGTAATTGGCGTTGAGCCGGACGACTCCAATTGCTTGCAGGCTGCGATGGCCGCGGGCGAGCGTGTGGTGCTAAGCCAGGTCGGCTTGTTTGCGGATGGCGTTGCCGTGGCGCAGATTGGCGAGCATACCTTCAATATCTGCAAAGATTATGTCGATGAAGTAATCACCGTCAGCACCGATGAAATCTGTGCGGCGATCAAGGATATCTACGACGATACTCGCTCGATCACCGAGCCTGCGGGCGCACTGAGTGTGGCCGGTATCAAAAAATACGTCGAAACCCGCGGTTGCAGTGATCAGGTGCTGGTTGGCATTGACTCAGGCGCCAACGTCAATTTCGATCGCCTGCGCCATGTCGCTGAACGCGCCGAGTTGGGTGAAGGCCGCGAGGCAATCATCGCGGTCACCATTCCCGAACAGCCGGGCAGCTTCAAGACCTTCTGTGAGGCAATCGGCAAGCGCCAGATCACCGAGTTCAATTATCGTTATCACACCGGCCGCGAAGCGCATATTTTTGTCGGCGTGCAGACGCATCCCGAGAATGACCCACGCGTTGCCTTGGTCGAAAGCCTGAGCAGCCAGGGTTTTCCGGTGATCGACCTGACTGATAACGAGCTGGCCAAACTGCATATCCGCCATATGGTCGGCGGCCATGCGGCCAAGGTCAGTGACGAGATTGTGCTGCGCTTCGAGTTTCCGGAGCGTCCGGGCGCACTGTTCAACTTTTTGCAGAAGCTGGGCGGGCGCTGGAATATTTCGATGTTCCACTACCGTAACCACGGCGCGGCTGATGGCCGTGTAGTGGCTGGCTTGCAAGTGCCTGCCGAGGAGCGCCATCTGGTGCCGGCAGCATTGGATGAAATCGGCTATCCCTATTGGGATGAAAGTAATAATCCGGCCTACACCCTTTTTCTTGGATAACTAACTAGGCGCATATGGAACATTATCAGCTGGTCAAAATCGCCCACAGTGCAATTGCCGGACTTCTGCTTCTTGGGTTGCTGGCGCACTTTTTCATGATTTTCAAAGCCAAGCGTGGCGGTGATGCTGCGGTGTTGCAGCGCAAGATCAAGCGCACCCGCATGATCAGTCTGCCAGTGTTGGGTTTGCTGGCGCTGACGCTGCCGTTCAGTGGTTACTGGATGGTGGATAAAACGGCATTGCCGTTGAGTCAGATGTGGCTGCTGGCGAGCAGTGGCTTGTTTGCGCTGATGGTGATTCTGGGGCTGTTGTTGTCGGGGCGTTTGCGGGTTTGGCAGGCGCTCGGTGAGACGCCAGCGCCGACTGGGCTGGTGCGTTTGTGTCTGGTTTATGCGGTGCTGATTTTGGTTGTGTTGGTGGCCATCATGGGGTTGATGGGCGCCAAGCCGGTTTAACCTTTGTGTGAGTGGAGTAGCGACAAGCGCGTCTTGCAGCGAGTTTTTTGGGCTTGTTGGTAAGGTGCGTTTGGTGAAGGCTGGGTTTGATGTGCTCGGCTTGGGATTGTTGGGGCCAATGCTGGCGATGGTTTATGCATTGCGCCCAGGCAATGTCATGACGGATTACACCGCGTGGCGGCTAATCCATCCTCCACGGTCCACGCGGTTTATGTGGCGAATCCATCATCCGCGACTCACGCGGCTTATATGGCGAATCCATCCCCCTCGACCTACGCGATTTATACGGAGGTTGGAATCCGCAACGCGGCTTCCGACATGGCGGATGGCCTGCTGGGGCGCGGTATGCTTTTGATTGGTTTGTTGGTTTTTGAACGCTGGCGCTAAGCCTGAATTTCGGGCGTTCTCTCGTCACCTTTTCGCCCTTACGGCGAGTTACTTTTGGCATACGTCTGCTACGCGCGTCCCCCAAGCTAACCAAAAAGACTTGCCCCTCCATTGGGCCTCACTTTGCTCGGCTTCCCGCATTCCATCGTTGCTCCGAGGGCACGTCGCGATGGGCCGTCCTTGGCCCAACGCAACTCTCGCCGCATCCCTGCGGCTCGACCCACAGCGCAACGATTACATTTGGCCTGCTGGAATGGGGCGCTTTGCGGTGTCTGGGCTGGATGTGATCGGCTGGGGATGGTCGGCGTTTGGGCTGAATGCGGACGATGGAATCCGCCCGCGGCAAATCCATCCCCCTCGACTCACGGAATTATGCGGAGGATGGAATCCGCATCGCGGCTTCCGTCATGACGGACTTCCCGCTGGGCGCGGTCTGCATTTGATCGATGGCAGATTATTTTTCATGTCCCGGTGTATGTATTCCCCAGGCGCAATGCCATGACGGATTACGCCGCGTGGCGGCTAATCCATCCTCCTCGACACACGCGATTTATGCGGAGGATGGAATCCGCAACGCGGCTTCCGTCATGGCTGACTTCCCGCTGGGTGCTGGCTGTTTTTGGTTGGTGGTATTGCGTTGGTTCAAAACTAAAATTGCGGCGCATGCGCCGCAATTTGCCATGCCTGTGCGACAACTTGGGCTAGCGCAGGGAGATGATTTCCCAGCCGCGTTTTTCGGCTTCGGCGCGTAGTTTCGGGTCTGGGTCTACTGCCACCGGGCGGGTGACTTGCTCGAGCAGGGGCAGGTCGTTCATCGAGTCGCTGTAGAAGCTGCTGTCTTGCAGCGTCATGTTGTTTTCTTGCAGCCAGCGCTGGAGGCGGGTCACTTTGCCTTCTTTGAAGCACGGCACGTCTGTGGTGCGGCCGGTGTAGCGGCCGTCGAGCATTTCGCATTCGGTGGCCAGCAGGGTTTCAACGCCCAGGCGTTTGGCGATTGGCGCGGTGACGAAGCGGTTGGTCGCGGTGATGATCAGAATCTTGTCGCCAGCGGCGCGGTGCTCTGCCAGCAAGGCCTCGCCCTTGGCCAGAATGATCGGCTCGACGCAGTCGCGCATGAATTCCTGATGCCAGGTTTGCAGTTGGGCCATTTCGGTGCGGCCAAGAATCTCAAGGCTGAAGTTCAGGTAGTCGGTCAGGTTGAGGGTGCCGGCCAGGTAGTCCTGATAAAACTCGTCGTTCCGCGCCTTGTAGGCTACGCCATCGAGTATCCCGCGCTCGCACAGGTAATCACCCCAGGCGTGATCGCTGTCACCGCCGAGCAATGTGTTATCGAGGTCAAATAAAGCTAAACGCACGGGGCACCTTCTGTTTGTCACGTCGAGGGCGCTCAGAATACCGATTTTTGCGGGTGTAGGGAAAATCCTCAATTGGTAAATGGCAGGGATTTAATTGCGCTTTTAAGAGTCAGAGCAATTCTTGGGCCACTCACGTTGCTGCTTTCACAACCTTTATGGAACAATGCTGGAACATGCGTTTACAGGGTTGTGTGCCGTGATCGATCTTGATGGTTTTCGCCCCAATGTCGGCATCATTCTGACCAATGATGCTGGCCAAGTGCTTTGGGCGCGTCGGATAAACCAAGACGCGTGGCAGTTTCCTCAGGGTGGAATCAATGACAACGAAACCCCCGAAGAAGCGCTCTACCGCGAATTGAATGAAGAGGTAGGGCTGGAACAGAAGGATGTGAAAATTCTCGCCTGCACGCGGGGCTGGTTGAGGTATCGTCTACCCCAGCGTCTCGTGCGTACGCACAGCCAGCCGCTGTGCATAGGCCAGAAGCAAAAATGGTTTCTGCTGCGTTTGACCGCTGATGAGCAGCGGGTGCGCATGGATCTGACCAATAAGCCGGAATTTGACGGCTGGCGATGGGTTAGTTACTGGTATCCGTTAGGCCAAGTGGTTACATTCAAGCGCGAAGTTTATCGTCGTGCACTTAAGGAACTTGCTCCGCGCTTGTTAGCGCGAGACTGAAACCAACTGATAGAGCCGAGCCATGCTCAATACGCTGCGCAAAATTGTCCAGGAAGTAAACGCCGCCAAAGATCTCAAGTCGGCGTTGGGCATTATCGTGCAGCGCGTAAAAGAGGCCATGGGCAGCCAGGTCTGCTCGGTTTATTTGCTCGACCCGGAAACCAATCGCTTTGTGCTGATGGCCACCGACGGCCTTAACAAGCGCTCGATTGGCAAGGTCAGCATGGCCCCGAACGAGGGTCTGGTGGGTTTGGTTGGTACGCGCGAAGAGCCGCTCAACCTCGAAGATGCCGCCGCTCACCCGCGTTATCGCTACTTCGCTGAAACCGGCGAGGAGCGTTATGCCTCATTCCTCGGTTCACCGATCATCCACCATCGTCGGGTGATGGGTGTTCTGGTTATCCAGCAAAAAGAGCGTCGCCAGTTCGATGAGGGTGAAGAAGCCTTCCTTGTAACGATGAGCGCGCAGCTTGCTGGTGTAATCGCTCACGCTGAAGCCACCGGTTCGATTCGCGGTCTGGGGCGTCAGGGTAAAGGGATTCAGGAGGCCAAGTTCGTCGGCGTGCCGGGTTCGCCAGGCGCGGCAGTGGGCACGGCTGTAGTTGTGCTACCTCCCGCAGACCTGGAAGTTGTACCGGACAAACATGTTGACGACGTTGAAGCTGAATTAGCGCTATTTTCGACCGCATTAGAAGGTGTTCGCCGTGATATGCGCGCACTTTCTGCGAAAATGGCCACGCAGTTGCGCAAGGAAGAGCGTGCACTGTTTGATGTTTATCTGATGATGCTCGAAGACGCCGCCCTCGGTAATGAAGTGGTCAAGGTCATCAAGACCGGCCAGTGGGCGCAAGGCGCATTGCGCCAGGTTGTGAGCGAGCACGTTAACCGCTTTGAATTGATGGATGACGCTTACCTGCGTGAGCGTGCATCCGATGTAAAAGATCTCGGGCGGCGCTTGCTGGCTTATCTGCAGCAGGCGCGCCAGCAGACGCTTACCTATCCCGACAACACCATTCTGGTCAGTGAAGAACTGTCGCCGTCGATGCTCGGCGAGGTTCCGGAAGGCAAGTTGGTCGGTCTGGTTTCGGTGCTTGGTTCGGGTAACTCGCACGTGGCCATTTTTGCCCGTGCCATGGGTATTCCGACGGTGATGGGTGCGGTTGATCTGCCGTATTCGAAGATCGACGGCATTCAGCTGATTATCGACGGTTATCACGGCGAAGTATTCACCAACCCCAGTGAGCTGCTGCGCAAGCAATACGCCGATGTGGTTGAGGAAGAGCGTCAACTCAGTCAGGGCCTCGATGCGCTGCGTGCGTTGCCGTGTGAAACCCTCGATGGCCACCGCATGCCGTTGTGGGTCAATACCGGCTTGCTTGCCGATGTAGCCCGGGCGCAGGAGCGTGGCGCCGAAGGTGTGGGTTTGTACCGCACCGAAGTGCCGTTTATGATCAATGAGCGCTTCCCCAGCGAAAAAGAACAGCTGGCGATTTACCGCGAGCAGTTACAGGCCTTCCATCCGCTGCCCGTGACCATGCGCAGCCTGGACATCGGCGGTGACAAAGCGCTGTCGTATTTCCCGATTAAAGAAGACAACCCGTTCTTGGGCTGGCGCGGCATTCGCGTGACCCTCGATCACCCGGAAATCTTCCTGGTGCAAACCCGCGCCATGCTCAAGGCCAGCGAAGGGCTGAACAACCTGCGGATTCTGCTACCGATGATTTCCGGCGTTCAGGAGCTTGAAGAAGCCCTGCACCTGATTCACCGGGCGTGGGGCGAGGTGCGTGACGAAGGCACCGATGTGCCATTGCCGCCCATCGGTGTGATGATCGAAATCCCGGCGGCGGTTTACCAGACTCGTGAATTGGCGCGTCAGGTCGACTTCCTCTCGGTCGGCTCCAACGACCTGACTCAATACCTGCTGGCCGTGGACCGCAACAATCCACGCGTAGCGGACCTTTACGACTTCTACCATCCGGCCGTGCTGCAAGCGTTGTTGAAAGTGGTCGAAGATGCTCATGCAGAAGGTAAGCCGGTGAGCATTTGCGGCGAAATGGCCGGCGATCCGGCGGCGGCTGTGCTGCTGACCGCGATGGGTTTTGACAGCCTGTCGATGAACGCCACCAACCTGCCCAAGGTCAAGTGGCTGTTGCGTCAGGTGACCATGACCAAGGCTCAGGACTTGTTGAGCAAGGTGATGAAGATCGACAACCCGCACTTGGTCGACAGTACCTTGCAACTCGCGCTGCGTAATCTTGGCCTCGGCCGCATGATCAACCCGGCGTCAGATATCCAGGCGTAACCCTGCGCTTGAAAAAGTCGGGCGCAACGCCGCCCGACTTACAACCCCAGTGTCACCTCACCCAACTTTGCCCCATGTGGGCCAAAACTGCGCTCAAGCAATTGTCGCTGGCCATTGGCGTGGCTGATCAGCACGGTGGTGGCGCGGGTGCCGTAATTGGCGCTGGCGATAAACATGCTCGACAGCAGTCGCTCGGTCGCAATCCCTACGCCTGTGTGCGGCAAGCGACTGTCATCGGGTTGGCTGCTGTCATGCATCAGCTCTGCCAGCGGTTCGAGTTGCGGTTGATCCAGTAGCTCGGCAAGCCCGTGGCGAGCGTGTTGCACCTTCGGCCAGGGGCTGTCGAGGTCTGCGTTGGAGAGGCCATAGACGCCTGCCTCCAATACGCGGAACTGGCCTGTCTGCGAATTCAAATGACACATCTGCTGTTGATCTGCGACCAGCAGATTAAAACCTGAATAGCTCTCACCCGAGCGGCTCAGTTCAGTCAGGTAGTCTTCAGGGCTCGCCTGGCCGAGCAGAAACGCCGCCGGCAATTCACCACGCGAGCGCAGCCCTGGCGTCAGGGTCAGGTCGCGAATATTGGTCAGTGCCGCAAAGCGCCCATTTGGGCCAATACCCAGCCAGGTTCCACCGGCTTCCAGATCACGCCCGGCATACACGCCAGGCGCTTCTGGCCATTGCGCCAGCGCAGCGCTCGGGCGCGCATAAAATTCGTCACGGTTGGCCGCGACAATCAGGGGTTGAGCGTGGCCGGGCCGCCAGGCAAAAACGATCAGGCACATGAACAAACTCCTTGGGTCAATTTGGCAATGCGTTCCGCCAGCACAATCGACAGACACGCTTATCCGGGTTCCTGTTCATTTGAAAATACGTGCATCAAGCGCCCAGCGTCCAGCATTCAATTGCTCTGCCTGATCAGCCTCGAGCACTTGCGGGTTCGACTAGAGCCACGTCTGTGCATCCGTTAACATGCGTCTTCGTTATCGGGGGTGGGCATGGAACTGTTGATGTATTTATCGCTGGGCGCGGCGGCCGGGGTTCTGGCCGGTCTGTTTGGCGTAGGTGGCGGAATAATCATCGTTCCGGTGCTGGTTTTAAGTTTCAAAGCGCAGGGTCTTGCCCCCGAGATTCTCACGCATCTGGCGATTGGCACCTCGCTGGCGACGATCATTTTTACCTCGATCAACTCGGTACTTGAGCATCACCGCAAAGGCGCAGTGCTCTGGCCGTTATTTGTCTGGATGCTGCTGGGCATCTGCCTAGGAGGCCAGCTCGGGAGCATGACCGCGGCGTTGCTAAACGGTGAAATGCTGCAAAAGATTATCGGGGTTTTCGCCCTTGTGGTTGCGGTGCAGATGAGCCTGCAACTCAGGCCCAATCCCAGTCGCGTCGTGCCGGGCAAGGTCGGGTTGACGGGCGCAGGTGTGGTTATTGGCTGGGCCTCGGCAATATTTGGTATTGGTGGCGGCACACTGACCGTGCCATTTTTGACCTGGCGCAGCGTGCCGATGCAAAAAGCCGTGGCCACCTCGGCAGCCTGTGGCCTGCCAATTGCCGTTTCCGGCGCCATCGGTTTTATGTGGAATGGCTGGAACAACCCACAGCTTCCCGAATGGAGTGCAGGCTTTATTTACCTGCCGGCGCTGGCGGGCATCGCCATCAGCAGCATGTTTTTCGCCCGTGTTGGCGCGCGGCTGGCGCATCGGTTGTCACCGCTGATGCTCAAGCGGTTGTTTGCGCTGCTGCTGTTCTCGGTGGGGGTGAATTTCTTGCTGTGATTCTGGTCTGAAACTGCTTGATTGGCGCTTATGGTTTTCGCCAGTTACTGTCACTCTGGCGTAAACTGCGCACCGTTAATTTATTGCCTGGCCTGAGATTCGCGAAGGCACTGAGGAGTTTTGAATGCTGCCTTACCCGCAGATTGATCCGGTTGCTCTGGCCATCGGCCCCCTGAAGATTCACTGGTACGGCCTGATGTACCTGATCGGCATTGGTGGTGCCTGGCTGTTGGCGTCGCGCCGGTTGCATGACTTTGCGCCGACCTGGAGCAAGGAGAAGCTCTCCGACCTGGTGTTCTGGTGCGCGATGGGCGTGATTTTGGGCGGCCGTCTGGGGTATGTGCTGTTTTACGACCTGTCGTCTTACATCGCCAATCCGCTGCTGATTCTCGAAGTGTGGAAGGGCGGCATGTCGTTCCACGGTGGCTTTATCGGCGTGATGTTGGCGGCCTGGCTGTTCGGCAAACGCAACAACAAGAGCTTTTTCGAGCTGATGGACTTTATCGCGCCGCTGGTGCCGATTGGTCTGGGCGCTGGGCGCATCGGTAACTTCATCAATGCTGAGTTGTGGGGCAAGGCAACGGACGTGCCGTGGGCTATGGTCTTCCCGACCGACCCGCAGCAGTTGGCGCGCCATCCGTCGCAGTTGTATCAGTTTGCCCTTGAGGGCGTGGCACTGTTCACCATTCTCTGGTTCTACTCGCGCAAGCCGCGGCCAACCATGGCGGTGTCGGGCATGTTTGCCATGTGCTACGGGATCTTCCGCTTTATCGTCGAGTTTGTCCGTGTGCCGGATGCGCAGCTGGGCTATCTGGCGTGGGGCTGGCTGACCATGGGCCAGGTATTGTCGCTGCCGATGATTCTCGGCGGTCTGGGCCTTATCGCCTACGCTTACCGCCGTCAGTCGCCCGCTGCCGCCAACTCGCACTGAGAAGGCTCAAGCTCAAGTAAAATGCTCGATTAAACTTTTGTGCTGACCGATTGGACCCAGTCGGTCAGCGCCGATGGCACGTTTGCGGAGTTGTAATGAAACAGTATCTCGATCTGATGCGTCTGGTGCGCGAAACCGGCACGTTCAAGAGTGATCGCACCGGCACCGGCACCTACTCGGTGTTTGCCCATCAGATGCGCTTCAATCTGGCGGATGGCTTCCCCTTGGTGACCACCAAGAAGTGCCATCTCAAGTCGATTATCCATGAGCTGCTGTGGTTCCTGCAGGGCGACACCAACATCCGTTACCTCAAGGAAAACGGTGTGCGCATCTGGGACGAGTGGGCCGATGAAAACGGTGATCTTGGCCCGGTGTATGGCTATCAGTGGCGCAGTTGGCCTGCGCCTAATGGTCAGTCGATTGATCAGATCAGCAAGCTGATCGAAATGATCAAGACCAACCCGGATTCGCGTCGCCTGATCGTCTCCGCCTGGAACCCGGCGCTGGTTGATCAAATGGCGCTGCCACCGTGCCATGCGCTGTTCCAGTTCTACGTAGCGGATGGCAAGTTGAGCTGCCAGCTGTACCAGCGTTCGGCGGATATTTTCCTCGGTGTGCCATTCAATATCGCCAGCTACGCGCTGCTGACGCTGATGGTCGCGCAGGTTTGCGGGCTGCAACCGGGTGACTTCATCTGGACCGGAGGCGACTGCCACCTGTACGCCAATCACATCGAGCAGACCGACTTGCAGCTGACGCGTGAGCCGCTGCCATTGCCGCAGATGAAACTAAATCCGGCGGTCACCAACCTGTTCGATTTCAAGTTCGAAGATTTCGAATTGGTAGGCTACGAAGCGTATCCGCACATCAAGGCCGAAGTCGCGGTCTGAGTCACTCCAGCGCTGCATTCGCAGCGCTTTCAGGCACGGGTTGTCGGCGCCTTTTCGGCGCCGTCGATGATCAGCGGGCCGGTCACTTGGCACAAATTTGTTACCCTGAGACTTTGATAGTCTGCAAGGAGCGGGTTTGTGTTGAGGATTTTGAGCGTAATTCTGTTGTGCCTGTTGGGCACTTCAAGCTGGGCCGCAGAGCCTGAAAAGCCGGTATTACGGGTCGGTATCAGCGAAGTCCCACCGTTTGTAATCCACGAAGAAAATGGCAATTGGCGCGGGATCAGCGTCGATCTTTGGCAGGATATTGCCAAGTCGCTCGACTATCAGTTCGAGCTGGTGCCCATGCAATTCGGCGAATTATTGCCCAGCCTCGAAGCCAATCAGCTGGATGTGGTGATCGGCGCGCTGACCATGACGGCCGAGCGCGAAGAGAAACTCGACTTCACTCACCCGTTTTATCAAACCGGCCTGGCCATTGCCGTGCCTAAAGGTGAAGACTCGGCTGGCTGGAGCGCGCTCAAGGGTTTGTTCTCGTGGCAGTTCTTCAGCCTGGTGTTGGGCCTTGCAGGTTTGCTGTTGTTGGTGGGCGCACTGCTCTGGGCGTTTGAGCGCCGCCGCAACAAGGACCAATTCGGTGGTAACCCGGCTCAAGGGCTTGGCAATAGTTTCTGGTGGGCTGCTGTGACCATGACCACGGTGGGTTATGGCGACAAGGCGCCGGTGACCATGGGTGGCCGCCTGATTGCGATTGTCTGGATGTTTGCGGCGTTGATCATGGTGTCGACCTTTACCGCTGCCGTGACCAGCACGCTGACGCTGGGCGGTCTGCACAGCGGCATTCAAGGTGTCGATGACTTACGCCGCTCGCACGTCGCGACCATCGACAAAACCATCAGTGCGCGTTATCTCGACAGCCAGCGGATTCGTAACAGCCGTTACCCTGATGTACTCAGCGGTATGCGTGCGGTGCAAGACGGCGAGGTCGATGCGATGGTTTATGACCTGCCGATCATGCAGTTTCGTAATCGCCAACTTGAGAAAGGCGAGCTGAACATTCTGCCCGGCACCTTCGAAAATCAGGCCTACGCTATTGCCGTGGCCAGCGGCAGCAAACTGCGCGAGCCGATCAGCCAGGAAGTGCTGCGCATTACCAACAGCGATGAGTGGCCGAGAATGCAGGAGCTTTATCTGGGACGCTAAACCGGTTGGCGTTTGGCCGCGTCTTTGAGCAAGCGCGCGGCCAGATCATCAACCTCGGCGCGCCGCTCTGCGGTGTCGCGCCAGTTGGCGTTGCCAATGCTCGACCATTGTGGATACGCCCGGGCATTGTTCAGGGCGTCGGGTAGTTTGCCATCACGCCAGGCGGTGTCTTGCGGTGCGGCCAGTTTCACCGCATCGACCGCCGCGTGGCCCCGGCTATTCAGAGCGTCGAGGAGCATCTGCTGACGCAATGCGAGCAGGCGCAATACCGCATCATCCACGGTCAGCTCGCGCTCGCCGCGCAGCTTGCCTTTGAGGCGCGAACCATAGTTGCGCAAGGTTTGCGCGCTGCCGCCGACGATGGCCCCAAGTGCCGCCGCCGCGCCCAGTGTCAGGCCGCCGAGCAGTAAATCTATGCCCGCGCCAGTGGCTGCGCCTGCCGCCATGCCGCCGCCCACCTTGACCCCTAACTGCTTGAGTGTTTGCGGGTTAAACAGATCGTCTCCCCAGCGTCCGTCGAGCAGTGGCAAGTCTTGCGAATGGGCATCTTGCGGGCGAAATGCGTAGAGCCGCAGGAGCGCCTCAACGCAGTTTTGCTCTCGCAAGCGAATACTCTGGCGCAGTCCCTCGATTGCAGCCTTTTCCGCGGCTGGCTCAGCCGGCACGCTGCGTCGACACGCCGCGCAATCAATCAACAATTCAGCAATCAGGCGCATACCCGCTTCGCGGCGGGCCTGACGCTGAGTGTTGTGATCATCAACAAGGCGCTGCAACTTGGGCCGGGCCTTTTCCAGCAACAATGCCAGGCTCTCATACAGCCGCTGCTCGCCATCTTCCGGTGGCGCCACGCTGTCAAACCGCACCAGTGCATGCAAGCCGAGGCGGGCCAGCGCCTCGCGCCATTCCGGCTCGCGGTGGGCGTCGTTGGCGACGAAGTTGAGCACCGGCAGTAACGGCCGGCCGCACATGGCTAATACAGTTAATTCATCACGGTATTTGGCCAGCACCGGTTCGCGTGCATCAATTACATAAAGGCCGGCATCGGAGGCCTGTAACTGGCGCAGCACTTTAGCCTCTTGCTCGAAACGCTGGCGCGCTTCACTGCTGTCGAGAAAGCGCGCCAGTCGCGCCGGACCATCCAGACGTTCGCCGGGTCGATCCAGACGCTCAAGGTAGTCGAGTAGTGCAATTGCATCCTCAAGGCCAGGCGTGTCGTACAGCTCCAGCAGCGGCTCACCTTCGACCGACAGGCGTGCGCCTTCTACGTGGCGGGTGGTGCTGGGGCGATGCGAGACTTCGCCAAAGCCAACATCGCGGGTCAGGGTGCGCAGCAACGAAGTCTTGCCCACATTGGTGTGGCCCACCAATGCCAGTGTCAGCGGCTTGTTAGTCATGGCCTGTCTCCAGCCATTTCAGCGGTGCGCTATCGGCATGAGGCAATTGCAGTTTATCGAGGGCGCTATGCCAGTCGCTCAGGCGATCGCTGTCGAGCGCTTCACCTGCGGGCGGTTGCAGTAACCAGATGCGCGTGGCGCCGGCGCTGCGGCTCAGTTCGCCAATCAATGCCAGGCTGCCCCGGTCTGGCGAGCGGCGAGGATCGCAGGCGATGGCCAGACGCGCGGGCGGGAAGCGACTGAGTTGTTCGAGCAGGCGGTGGCGTTGTTCGCGCGTGTCGATCATGCCCGCATCGACAACGCCTTTGGGCAGGCGACTTGGCGGCCACTGACGACGGCTGTCGAGTTCTATCGCCAGCACAATGGCCTCATCGCTGGTATTCAGCGCATTGCCCGCATGGTTTTGATGCAGTTGTTCGGGCGCGGCGTCATTGATGCCAATGCGCTCGCTGCTGGGTTGCAGGCGCTCACGCAGCAAGCTGTAGGCGGGAAGGCCGGTATCAAGCCCGAGGTTTTTACAGCCGCTGAACCAGCGCCATGCGCAGCCGAGTATGAGCAGCAGGCGCGGGATAATGCCGTAGACCAGCACGACGCCGACCAGCCAGCCAGCCCAGATTTGCCGGGCCGATTCGCTGATCAATTCACTGTTGCCGCTGGCGCTGATCAGCTCGGCATCGGGCAGACTGAAGCCAAACAATGCTGGCAGCGCGCCGATTGCTTGGGTCAGCGCAGTGAAGGTCTGGCCGCCCAGAATAGTGCTTTCCCAGACAAAGCCGAAGCGGCGGGTGGCGAGCATCAGCAGCAGTGTGAGCAAGGCGCTGGACAGGGTAACCAGCCAGAATCCATTGGTCAGCATGCCCAGCGCCCAGCGGCTGAGTCGCTGGCGTTGCAGCACAATCATCAGCGCTGGCGCCAGTTGCGCGGCTTGGGCATCGCGGGCGAATTTCTCACTCAGCCATAACCACAAGCGGCCCAGTGCTCCGCCGCCACCGGCAAACAACAAACCGAGAAGCCAACTGAGCAGCATTATCAAGTTCAGTCCAAGCAGGCTGCCAAGTGCCCAGAACACGTTAACCGGTCGGCTGCCATCGCCCAGCGCCGCCACAGCCAGCCCCGCGCCGCTGACAATCGCCAGCAACAGCATGGCCAATAACGCCAGTCGTGCGCCCTGTATCCAATGCCCCAGCGCACGCAACTGGCCATCACGCTCAGCGAGTATCAGCGCGCGCGCGTGCAAACGCTCAGTGAAGTCACCGCCAGCGGCGCGCACCCGTCGGTTGGCCTCGCTGTCTTCCAGCGGGCCAGTGTGTTCTTCACGCAGGCGGATAGTCTCGGTCAGCCACAGGCGTTTGAGTTTGTTTGGAGGCGTTGAGGCGTCAGTCACACGGCTTCTCAAATCAGAATGATGTCCTCAGCATAACCCCTGATACGGCGTTGGGCTAAATCTTGATGAGCCCAATGGATTGGGAGCCAGGCTTTCGACAACCCGGACTCACGTGTTACCACACCCGCGAGATATACCAACAATAAGGATCGTATTCACATCCCGCAGATCGCCATGACGGATTAACCTGCGGTTTATCCATCCTCCACCCACGCAGCCATCACCCCGTTCCCACGCCATACGACATCCGGAGGATGGATAGCCCCTACGGGGCAATCCGTCGGGCGATATTGGCCGCGCCACATAATTCCCCGCGATGGATTATCGCCGCCCCGACCCGCGCGAAAAATCACAAGCTAACCCCGCGTTTCAGGGCAATATGGCCGGATTATTAATGCCTCTGATATGCTCGCCAGATGAATAAATTACTCCCCCTCAGCCTGATCGCCGCACTCGCGGAAAACCGCGTGATCGGTCGTGACAATCAACTGCCGTGGCACTTGCCGGCAGACCTTAAACACTTCAAGGCGATGACGCTCGGTAAGCCGATCATCATGGGCCGTAAAACCTGGGACTCGCTGGGTCGCCCATTGCCGGGCCGGCTTAATCTGGTGATCAGTCGCCAGAGCGGCTTGCAGTTGGAGGGCGCGGAAGTGTTCGCCTCGCTAAACAAGGCACTGGTGCGGGCCGATGCCTGGGCGCGTGAAAAGGGCGTCGATGAGCTGATGCTGATTGGCGGTGCGCAGTTGTATGAGCAAGCCTTAAAGCAGGCCGATCGCCTTTACCTGACGCGCGTGCAGCTTAGCCCCGAAGGCGATGCATGGTTCCCGCAAGTGGATCAGGCCGACTGGCAACTGGCGTCGAGTGATGCGCATGAGGCCGGTGAAGCTACACCGGCGCACACCTTTGAAACCTGGCTGCGCCGTACCTGAGTTTCTGCGGTCTGGCGGATACGATTCTGGCTCGTTTACGGGTTTGATTTTTCGCGCGGTGGTGACGGTGAAAATCCCTCGCGGGGGATTATGCGGTGTGGCCCGCATCGCCCGACGGATTGCCCCGTAGGGGCTATCCATCCTCCGGATGTCGTAAGGCGTGGGAACATGGTGATGCCGGTGCGTGTTCTCAACGGAGGATGGATAAACCGCAGGTTAATCCGTCATGGCGGTCTACCGGATACAACGCCGAATCGTTTGCGGGTTTGATTTTTTGCGCGGTGGTGACGATGAAAATCCGTTACGGGGGATTATGCGGGGTGGCCTGCATCGCCTGACGGATTGCCCCGCAGGGGCTATCCATCCTCCGGTTTCCGTCAGGCGTGAGAGCGTGGTGATGCCGGCGCGTGTTCTCAACGGAGGATGGATAAACCGCAGGTTAATCCGTCATGGCGGTCTACCGGATACAACGCCGAATCGTTTGCGGGTTCGATTTTTCGAGCGGTGGCGGCGGTGCAAACCCGTTGCGGGGGATTTTGCGGGGTGGCCAATATCGCCCGACGGATTGCCCCGCAGGGGCTATCCATCCTCCGGATCTCGTTACGCGTGAGAGCGTGGTGATGCCGGTGTGTGTTCTCAACGGAGGATGGATAAACCGCAGGTTAATCCGTCATGGCGGTCTCCCGGATACAACGCCGAATCGTTTGCGGGTTTGATTTTTCGTGCAGTGGTGACGGTGAACAGCCGTTGCGGGGAATTATGCGGTGTGGCCTGCATCGCCTGACGGATTGCCCCGCAGGGGCTATCCATCCTCCGGGTGTTGTTCGGCGTGAGAGCGTGGTGAGCCGGTGCGTGTTCTCAACGGAGGATGGATAAACCGCAGGTTAATCCGTCATGACGGTCTGCCGGATACAACGCCGAATCGTTTGCGGGTTTGGTTTTTTTGCGCGGTGGTGACGGTGAAAATCCTTCGCGGGGGATTTTGCGGTGTGGCCATTATCTCCCGACGGATTGCCCCGTTGGGGCTATCCATCCTCCGGTTTTTGTTCGGGCAGAAACCAGTTGAGTAGCAAGGCGCTGATGCCGCCAGTGGCTACGCCGGACTCCAAAACGTTGCGCAGGGCCGCTGGCATGTGCGCCAAGAACTCAGGCACTTGCGATACGCCGAGGCCCAGCGCCAGTGATACCGAGATGATCAGCAGCGCGCGGCGGTCGAGCTGGATGCTCGCGAGAATATTGATGCCCGATGCCGCAACGGCACCAAACATCACCAGCGCGGCACCGCCCAGAACCGGTTCGGGCACTGCCTGAATAACTCCGGCAACGCTGGGGAACAGGCCGAGCAATACCAGCATGGCCGCGATCCACAAGCCTACGTGGCGGCTGGCCACGCCGGTCAGTTGAATCACGCCGTTGTTCTGGGCGAATACCGAGCTGGGGAAGGTGTTGAACACACCTGCCAGTAACGAGTTGGCACCATTGACCAATACGCCGCCCTTGATGCGTTGCATCCACTCGGGGCCATCGACCGGTTTGCCGGAGATTTTGCTGGTGGCGGTGATGTCGCCAATGGCTTCCAGCGAGGTCACCAGATAAATCACCAACATTGGAATAAACAGCGCCCAAGAGAAACCGAGGCCGAAGTGCAGCGGCACCGGTACCTGGAATATGGCAGCTTGATGCATGCCGGTGAAGTCGAGGCGGCCCAAATAAGCGGCCATCAGGTAACCCACGGCGAGGGCGATAACAATTGCGCAACTGCGCATCCACACCACGGGGATGCGGTTGAGCACGACGATGATCGCCAGCACCGTGCCGGAGAGCATCAGGTTCTCGGCATTGGCGAAGGTGCCGTTGCCCATCGCCGTGAAGCCACCGCCCATGCTGATAAGGCCGACTTTGATCAGCGTCAGGCCGATCATCAGCACCACAATGCCGGTGACCAGCGGGGTGATCAGGCGCTTCACAAACGGCAGGATGCGCGACACGCCCATCTCGACAAACGAGCCGGCAATGACCACGCCGAAAATCGCCGCCATCACAGCTTCCACCGGTGTGCCTTGCTTGACCATCAAGGCGCCGCCGGCAATCAGCGGGCCGACGAAGTTGAAGCTGGTGCCCTGCACAATCAACAAGCCGGCGCCGAACGGGCCGAAGCGCTTGCACTGAACGAAGGTGGCGATACCGGAAATCACCAGCGACATCGACACGATCAGGTTGGTGTCACGGGCTGAGACGCCCAGCGCCTGACAGATCAACAGGCCCGGCGTGACGATAGGCACAATGATCGCGAGCAGATGCTGGAGTGCGGCAACCAGGGCAATGAAGGGTTTGGGCTTGGCATCAGGGCCGTAGACCAACTCGCTCTGAGTCGATTCAGAAGAGGGGGGATTCGCCAGAGAAGTCATGCTGTCGTCCGCAAAAAAGCGGCGATTCTACAGAACTGGCAGGGATCGGACGATGTTTCACTGACTGGAGGTCAGGCGGGGGATTGCCATGACGGGAAACCCGGCAAGCTGGATGTTCCGTCCTCCAGCTTAACTGGAGGACGGAATCCCATTACAGCGGGCTGTTACGGCACCAGTTTTTCCAGCAATGCTTTGTCGCGTACCGCACCTTTGTCGGCGCTGGTGGCGAGCAGGGCATAGGCCTTGAGCGCGGTGGTTACTTTGCGTGGGCGATGCTCGACTGGCTTCCAGCCTTTTTTATCTTGCTCGACACGGCGTGCAGCCAGTTCTTCATCACTGATCAGCAAGTTGATGCTGCGTTTGTGGATATCGATGAGGATCTTGTCGCCTTCCTGCACCAGCCCAATGGCGCCGCCAGCAGCGGCCTCTGGCGAGGCGTGGCCGATTGACAGGCCGGAGGTGCCGCCGGAGAAACGACCGTCGGTGAGCAAGGCGCAGGCTTTACCCAGACCTTTGGATTTCAGGTAGCTGGTTGGGTAGAGCATTTCCTGCATACCAGGGCCGCCTTTCGGGCCTTCGTAGCGGATGATGACGATATCGCCTTCTTTGATTTCGTCATTGAGGATGCCCCTGACGGCGCTGTCCTGGCTTTCGAAAATCTTGGCGCTGCCTTCAAACACGTGGATCGACTCGTCTACGCCTGCGGTTTTGACCACGCAGCCGTCGAGGGCGATGTTGCCGTAAAGCACGGCCAGGCCGCCTTCTTGCGAGTATGCGTGTTCAACGCTGCGGATGCAGCCGTTTTCACGGTCGTCATCGACGGTGTCCCAGCGCGTCGACTGGCTGAATGCAGTCTGCGTCGGGATACCGGCAGGGCCGGCGCGGAAGAAGGTGTGTACGGCTTCGTCCTGAGTCTGAGTGATGTCCCACTCGGCAATCGCCTCAGCCATGCTCGGGCTGTGGATGGTCGATACGTCGGTGTGCAGCAAGCCGCCACGGGCCAGCGAACCGAGGATCGAGAAGATCCCGCCTGCACGGTGAACGTCTTCCATGTGGTACTTCTGGATGTTCGGCGCCACTTTGCACAGCTGCGGAATCTTGCGGGACAGGCGATCGATGTCGCGCAGGTCGAAGGCCACTTCGCCTTCTTGCGCCGCTGCCAGCAGGTGCAGAATGGTGTTGGTCGAACCGCCCATGGCGATGTCCAGACTCATGGCGTTCTCGAACGCCTTGAAGTTGGCGATGTTGCGCGGCAGTACCGAGGCGTCGTTCTCTGCGTAGTAACGCTGGCATAGCTCAACAGCCAGGCGGCCAGCGCGCAGGAACAGTTGTTCGCGGTCGGCGTGGGTGGCCAGCGTCGAGCCGTTGCCCGGCAAGGCCAGACCCAGCGCTTCCATCAGGCAGTTCATCGAGTTGGCGGTGAACATGCCCGAGCAGCTGCCGCAAGTCGGGCAGGCGCTGCGCTCGTATTCGGCCACTTTCTCGTCCGATGCACTTTCGTCAGCGGCGATGACCATTGCGTCGACCAAGTCGAGACCGTGGCTGGCCAGCTTGGTTTTACCGGCTTCCATTGGGCCGCCAGAAACAAATACCACCGGGATGTTCAGGCGCAAGGCAGCCATCAACATGCCGGGGGTGATCTTGTCGCAGTTGGAGATGCACACGATGGCGTCGGCGCAGTGAGCGTTGACCATGTATTCCACGGAGTCGGCGATTATCTCGCGGCTCGGCAGCGAATACAGCATGCCGTCGTGGCCCATGGCGATGCCGTCATCGACTGCGATGGTGTTGAATTCTTTCGCCACGCCGCCGGCTTTTTCGATCTCGCGGGCGACCAGTTGGCCCATGTCTTTGAGGTGCACGTGGCCGGGCACGAACTGGGTGAACGAGTTGGCGATGGCAATAATTGGCTTCTTGAAATCCTCGTCCTTCATGCCAGTGGCACGCCAAAGGGCACGGGCGCCAGCCATGTTGCGGCCGTGGGTGGAGGTTTTCGAGCGGTAATCAGGCATGACGGGTTCCTGCAGCAAATATCGGTTGGCGGGAGCCTGTAAAAACAACTGTTGCGGGTAACGCAGTGGTTTTTACAAGCGCCCTCATATACGTAGGGTGAGCCGGGTTCAGGCCCAAAGCAAACGGAAATTTCCGGTGTTGGTCTGAGGTCGTGGGTGGCGCAGGGTGAGCGCGTGACGACCAGCTCCGCCGAGGTGTGGCAGGAGACCTCAGATTCTAATCCCAGCAGGCGGTTGGGCGAAAGGGTTGTGGCGACTTACGGGCGGCTGCGCACCGGCAAAATTGCTCTGCCGGTGCACAGCTCGCTTGATCAGGCCTCGACTCCGCGCAAGCGCGCGGAGCGGCGGCGCAGCAGTTCAATGGTCACCAGCATGATGATCGAGAGAATGATCAGCAGCGTCGCAATCGCCAGAATGCTCGGATTGATCTGTTCGCGCAGCCCCGAGAACATCTGCCGTGGAATGGTGCGTTGTTGCGGCCCGGCCATGAACAGAATCACCACCACTTCATCGAACGAAGTGATAAAGGCAAACAGTGCGCCGGAAATAACGCCGGGGCGAATCAGCGGCATGATGATGTCCCAGAACACCCGCACCGGCCGTGCGCCAAGGTTAAGCCCGGCGCGCACCAGCGAGTAGTCAAAGCCAGCCAGCGTGGCGGTTACCGTGATGATCACGAACGGTGTGCCGAGGGCGGCGTGGGCCAGAATCACCCCGAGGTAGTTACCGGCCAGGCCCAGATCTGAATAGAAGAAGAACATGCCAGCGGCGGTGATGATCAGCGGAACGATCATCGGCGATAACAGCAACGCGGTAATCAAGCGCCGCGCCGGCATGTCATCACGCGCCAGTCCCACGGCTGCGCAGGTGCCCAATGCTGTGGCGATAATGGTGGCGCAGATGCCGATGAAGAAGCTGTTCTTGATTGCCAGCAGCCACTTTGGATCACTGAAAATCGCGCTGTACCAGCGCATTGAATAGGCTTCTGGCTGAAACGTAAGCATGCCTTTGGTGAAGCTGAAAAACGGTTCGACGTTAAACGACAGCGGAATAATCACCAGAATCGGCATGATCAGAAAGAACAGCACCAACCACGAGGTGCTCTTCAGCAGCCATGTGCCGAGGCGATACCAAAAACCAAAATACGCGGGAGCCTTGGCCATTGTTTAACCCAACTTGATATTGCTGGCGCCGACGAAACGGTCGTACAGCCAGTAGAGCAACAGAATCAGCGCGAGCAGTAACGAGCCCAGTGCGGCGGCCAGTTCCCAGTTGTTCGAGCGCTGCATGTGGAAGGCGATGATGTTGCTGATCATCTGGCCGTCGGTGCCGCCGACCAGCGCCGGGGTGATGTAGTAACCCACCGAGATGATGAAGACCAGCAAGGCGCCAGCGCTGAGGCCGGGCAGTGTCATCGGGAAGTAGATTTTCGCAAACGCCGGAATCGGCTTGTCACCCAGCGACATCGCGGCGCGCATATAGCTGGGGTCGATGCCGCGCATCACGCTGTACAGCGGCAGAATCATGAACGGCAGCAGAATGTGGGTCATCGCCACCACTGTGGCAAACGAGGTGTAGAGCATCTCGAATGGCTCGTTGGTCAACCCGACGCCCATCAGGAACGAGTTGATCACGCCGTTGGTTTGCAGCAGTGCAATCCACGCGGTGGTGCGCACCAATAGTGAAGTCCAGAACGGCAGCAATACCAGCACCAGAAGCAGGTTGGCGCGGTTCTCGGAGAGGCCGGCAAGGTAATACGACAGCGGATAGCCGAGCGCGGCGCAGAGCAGGGTAATCACCAGCGCCATGGTCAGCGTCTTGCTGTAGAGCTGCAGGTAGATCTGCGTCTCTTCACGCACCTGAATGCCTTTCTCGGGATTGAGCTCAAGGTCCAGCGCGGTGAGGTAATAGTCGTAGGTGTATTCGGCGCCAGCACGTTTAACCGCATACCAGAGGTCGGTGCGTTGCCACTTGGGGTTGGCGGCCAGCACGGTGGCCGCACCCTTGGTTGTCAGGTCGTCGCCCTTGAGCTTGCCGACCTTGCGCGCGGTGGACTTAACCACGCTGGACATACCGGTATACGCGCGGTTGAACTCTTCGGCCAGCTTGCCGGACAGGCGTTCTTTGGCCAGCCCGTTGAGCTCAACGGCAAAAATTTGCAGGGTTTGCTGATCGGGAGTGGCTTTGCCATCCCAGTTTTCCAGTGCCGCGAGGGTTTCGGGAATCAGTTCGGCGACAGTCGGGTGATGCACACTGCGCCAGAGCATGCTGGCGATGGGCGCGACAAACGTCAGCAGGATAAACACCAACAGCGGCACAACGAACATAAACGCAGTGATGCGTTTCTTGCGCTGAGCGCTAGCGGCCTGTCGGGCTTCGGTGGTGGATAACGATGACATTTAGCGGCTTCCAAACACGGTGCAAGGCGGTTGAGTCGATACAGCGGCGGGTGCTGCAATCAGCCGGATAATGCGCCCGGCTGATTGCAGGTCAGGCTGTTACTTGAGCAGCCATTCGTTGAATTTTTCACCCAGCGACTCGCCGTAGTCCGCCCAGAACTCCGAGCCTGCGCGGATGCCCGCGTCGAGGTGCGCAGTTGGCAGGTGCGGCGCTGCTGCCGGGTCCATCATCGGTGCAGAAGACTTGCGGGTCGGGCCGTAGGCAACATCGCTCATGCCAGCCAATGGCTTGGACTGAGTGGCGTAGGCGATGAATTTGAAGGCCAGATCCTTCTTCGGTGAGCCTTTCAGCACAGCCCAGGCGTCGAGGTCATAAACGTGGCCGTCCCAGACGATCACGAATGGCTTGCCTTCTTTACGGATCGAATCGTAGAAGCGACCGTTAGCCGACTGCACCAGAACTGCGCCGCCATCGTTGAGCAACTGTGGAGCCTGCGACCAGGAGTCGAACCAGACGATGTCTTTCTTGATGGTGTCGAGTTTCTTGAACGCGCGTTCCTGACCTTCAGGCGTGGCCAGCACTTCGTAGACTTCTTTCGGTGCTACGCCGTCAGCCAGCAGTGCCCATTCCATGTTTACTTGCGGACGTTTGCGCATGGCGCGTTTGCCCGGGATCTTGGCCGTGTCGAAGAAGTCGCCAATGCCAGCAGCCTTGGTGTCGCCGATGGTTTTTTCGTTGTAGGCATACACCACGGACCAGACGATGTTGCCGATCGCGCACTCGCTCGACAGTGCATCCGGGATGAAGTCTTGCTCGGCTGGGGTGCCGTCTACGCCTGCGGGCAGAATGTCACGCGGGATCGTTTCCAGCAGGCCTTCGGAGCAGGCGCGCTCAAGGTCGATTACCTCGACGTCGACGACATCCCACTGGATATTGCCGGACTCAACCTGCGCCTTCATTTCAGCCACGCCGCCCGAGTAATCCTCGAACAGCACTTTGGTGCCGGTATCTTTCTGGAACGGATCAATCATGTGCAGCTTTTGAGCTGCGCCATATGCACCGCCCCAAGACACTACGGTCAAACTGTCTTCGGCGTGCGCGCCAACCGACGCCAGGCCCAAGGCCGCCGTCAGGGCGAAAGTGGATATGCTGGTGCTCAGTGATCTAGCCATTGCAGTGCTCCATTGCCTATTTTTATGTGTGTAATCCATGAAAATACTGCGTCAGGAATTACCGGGTTGCTTGTTCAACTCAAGTGGTTTTCTGCGGTGCAGGCCGGTCCAGCGCCTGACTGTCTTGCGCAAGCCAGGCCAGAGCGACTTCTTCTTGGGCGCTGAATTGCGGGGCTGAACTGTCGTTCAGGTTCTTTACCACCAGCTCCGAACCGTCGGCGGTTTCGAACTGATAGCGAATGTATTCACCGACATAGTGGCGAGCCACAAAACGCGCCTTGATTTGATTACAGGCGCCGCCAAGACGGTCGGTGAAGGTGAGCTTTTCCGGGCGTACCGAGATCGTCGTCGGCGCGCCAATCTCGGTGCAGTTGGCCTTGAGGCTGCTGACCTCAGCCCCATCTGCCAGGCGCACGGTAACGGTCTCGTCACCGACCTCGGCAATGGTGCCCATGATCTTGTTGCTCTCGCCGATGAAGTCGGCCACGAACAGATTCGCCGGGCGTTCATAGAGCACGTGCGGCGCGGCGCATTGCTGGACGATGCCGTTGTTGAATACGGCAATCCGGTCCGACATGGTCAGCGCTTCGGTCTGGTCGTGGGTGACGTAGATGACGGTGAAGCCGAGTTGGTCGTGCAGGCGTTTGATCTCGAACTGCATTTGCTCGCGAAGCTTTTTGTCGAGTGCGCCGAGCGGCTCGTCCATCAGCACGATGTCGGGGGCAAATATCAGCGCGCGGGCCAGTGCGACACGCTGGCGCTGACCACCGGAGAGTTGACCCGGATGCCGGTTGCCAAAGGCCTGCAGTTCAACCAGCGTGAGGTATTCATCGACCTTGGCGTTGATTTCGTCCTTGGCCATCTTGCGCACCTTGAGCGGGTAGGCAAGGTTTTCGCGTAGCGTCATGTGCGGGAACAGAGCGTACTGCTGGAACACCATGCCGATGTTGCGCTGGTACGGTGCGATGCTGGTGACCGAGCGGCCGTTGATGAGAATTTCGCCACTGGTTACATCTTCGAAACCGGCGAGCATCATCAGGCAGGTGGTCTTGCCCGAGCCGGAAGGGCCAAGCAGGGTAATGAATTCGCCCTTGGCTACATCTAGGTTGAAGTCTTTGACCACCAGCGACTTGTGGTCATAGGTCTTTTTAACGTTGGTGAATTGCAGGAACGGTTTGTCCCCAACCGGATCAGCCATACATCTCCCTAGCATTGAAGCAAAAGCAAATCCCGGCTTGTGGCCAAGACCTGACATTGGCGTCAGCAGTAGCGCAAAGCGGTCTGACATCTGACCTGCGATCTGCTGTTATTAATTAGATCAGTGCAATTACTACGCCAAGCCAAATGCGTAAACGGTCTTGAGCGCTGCGTTACCGTTAAGGCTAGTCGGCACGAGGCATAACGCCAGTATGTATGTAGAAACAGGTAACAGTTTGGGCCATTAACGGGGGAGGAAAGTGTCGTTAATGCTCAATGCTGGTGCATGAAACGCAGGTGCAGGCGGGGGGATGTAATGCGGTTGTAGCCCCTGTTCAGAGCTACAACCGTGAGGCGGGATGCGCCTTAGCTGTTTGGCAGCAGGCGGCAGGTCAGGCTCTTGATGTAGCGCGTTTCGGCAATCGCCGGATGCACCGGATGATCCGGCCCTTGCGCGCCGCGCTCAAGCAACTGGATGTTGCGGTCGAGGTGGCGGGCGCTGGTCAGCAGAATATTTTGCAGGTCATCTTCCGGCAGGTGCATGGAGCATGAAGCGCTGACCAAAATGCCGTCTTTGTTGAGCAGGCGCATGGCTTGCTCGTTAAGGCGACGGTAAGCGGCTTCACCGTTCTTCATGTCTTTTTTGCGCTTGATGAATGCGGGCGGATCAACAATCACCACATCGAAACGCTCTTCACCGGATTTCAGTTCCTTCAGCGCGGCAAAGGCATCGCCTTCAACGCATACCAGTTTTTCCGCCAGACCGTTAAGGGTGGCGTTGCGCTCAACACCGTCGAGGGCGAAAGCCGAGGCGTCCACGCACATGACTTCGCTCGCGCCAAAAGCCGCCGCTTGCACGCCCCAGCCGCCGATGTAGCTGAACAGGTCGAGTACGCGCTTGCCTTTTACATAAGGTGCAAGACGGGCGCGGTTCATGCGGTGGTCGTAGAACCAGCCGGTTTTCTGGCCTTCGATCACGGGCGCTTCAAACTTCACGCCGTTCTCTTCCAGTGCGACCCACTCCGGCACAACGCCGAATACGGTGTCGACATAACGCTCAAGGCCTTCGGCGTCGCGTGCAGCCGAATCGTTCTTGAACAGGATGCCTGTAGGTTTGAGTACCTGAACCAGCGCGGCGATCACGTCGTCCTTGTGGCGCTCCATGGTGGCGGAGGCCAGTTGCACGACCAGAATGTCGAAGAAACGGTCTACAACCAGGCCCGGCAACAGGTCGGAGTCACCGTAAATCAGGCGATAGCACGGCTTGTCGAACAGGCGGTCACGCAGGCTCGCGGCCACATTGATGCGGTGAACCAGCAGTGACTTATCCAGCACATGCTTGACGTCACGCGACAGCAAACGAGCGCAGATGAGGTTGTTCGGGCTCAGCGCGACAATCCCCAGCGGCTTGCCACCGGCGGCTTCCAGAATGGCCTGATCACCACTGGAAAAACCGTTCAGCGGCGTGGCGGCGACATCGATCTCGTTGCTGTAAACCCAAAGGTGGCCGGCGCGCAGGCGTCGGTCGGCATTGGCTTTCAGGCGCAGGCTGGGCAGGGACATTGGGGATTCTCCAGAAAAAGAGCGAGATTATAGCGCAGTGGGCAACGATTTGACCCGTGCCGGGAGGCCCTGAACATGACCGCAGAGGCCGAAAAACAGGCGTCAAAGGCCGAATGATTGTGGGCAAGCCGAGAAGTTGCCCGGACGGATGGTCGTTTGCGGCATTGGCCGCATCCTGTCCGGCGTCTGCAAAGGATGGTTTTCAGCGGCTGATAGTGTGAATATTCGCTGCTGAGTTGTTAACCGGATTGGCGTGCTATGCCCGAATTACCTGAAGTCGAAACCACCCGCCGCGGGATTGCTCCGCACCTTGAAGGGCAGCGCATCAGGCGTGTGATTGTGCGCGACCGCCGACTGCGTTGGCCGATTCCCGACGACCTCGATATTGTCGTGTCCGGGCAACTTATCGAGAGCGTTGAGCGACGCGCCAAGTACCTGTTGATCAAGCTCGAAACCGGCAGCCTGATCAGCCATCTGGGCATGTCTGGCAACCTGCGGGTGGTGCCCTGCGGGACTCCGGCGGCCAAGCATGAGCATGTCGACATTGAGTTGGAATCGGGCATGGCGCTGCGGTACACCGACCCTCGGCGTTTTGGTGCACTGCTCTGGAGCAATACGCCGCATGAGCATGTGTTGCTCAGCAAGCTGGGCCCGGAACCATTGACCGAGACGTTTGCAGGCGAGCGCCTGTACGAGATGTCTCGCGGACGTTCAATGGCGGTTAAGCCGTTCATCATGGATAACGCGGTGGTGGTCGGCGTCGGCAATATTTACGCAACCGAGGCGTTGTTCGCCGCCGGAATTGATCCCCGGCGCGAGGCTGGGACAATTTCCAAGGCGCGCTACATCAAACTCGCGATCGAGATTAAACGCATCCTTGCCCATGCAATCGAGCGCGGCGGCACCACATTGCGCGACTTTATTGGCGGCGACGGCAAGCCTGGCTATTTCCAGCAGGAGTTGTTTGCTTATGGTCGCGGCGGCGAGTTCTGCAAGGTCTGTGGCAGTACCTTGCGCGAAATCAAACTGGGTCAGCGGGCGAGTGTTTACTGCCCACGTTGCCAGCGCTGAAGGGCTCGCGCTTAGCAGCTGACAGCGCTTTTTGGCCATTAAATGGGCTGGTAGCGCTTTAATAGCCAGTTGCCAGTCATGATTTGCGCTGGGATTGAAGTCTGTCACGCTGACAATTCACTCAGCGCTGTTATAGTTAAGGCAACAGACCCGCATCTCTGAAGGATCGTCACATGAAATTGTTTCGTTCAACTGCTGTTATTTTCGCCCTTATCGCAAGCATGCTGGCTATGCCGGTGATGGCCGAAATGGAACAGCAAAATGCCAGTGGCGATCCGATCTACACCGCCAATGCGCCTAAAGGTTATTCGATGATCGGCGACCTGCTGATCGCTCGTCCGTTGCTGATCGCGGCAACAGTGGTTGGTGCAGCTGTGTTTGTTGTGACTCTGCCGTTTAGTGCGCTGGGCGGTAATATTGATGAGGCGGCTCAGTCGTTGATTCAAGAGCCGGGTCAGGCTGCATTCCAGCGTTGCCTGGGCTGCACGACTGTTGGTTACAAAGGTTACGATAACGACTGATTATCAGCCGGCTGCACAAAAAACCCACCGCGCTATGCGCTGTGGGTTTTTTGTTGGATTGCATTTAGGCAGATGTATACGGCTTTCTGCTGGCGGATGAAATTCGCGTCGTGGTTTCCTCCATGACGGATTATGCCGCGTGGCGGCTAATCCATCCTCCACGACTCACGCGGTTTATGTGGCGAATCCATCCCCTCGACTAACGCGGTTTATACGGAGGTTGGAATCCGCATCGCGGCTTCCGACATGGCTTATTTCCCGCTGACGCTGTCTGCTTTTGATCGATGGCAGATTATTTTCATGTTCCGGTTTGTGTGTTCCCCTAATGCAACGCCATGACGGATTACGCCGCGTGGCGGCTAATCCATCCTCCACGACCCGCGCAGTTTATGTGGCGAACCCATCCCCCTCGACTCACGCGGTTAATGCGGAGGTTGGAATCCGCATCGCGGCTTCCGACATGGCTTATTTCCCGCTGACGCTGTCTGCTTTTGATCGATGGCAGATTATTTTTCATGCTCCGGTTTATGTATTCCCCTAATGCAACGCCATGACGGATTACGCCGCGCGGCGGCTAATCCATCCTCCACGACCCGTGCAGTTTATGTGGCGAATCCATCTCCCTCGACTCACGCGGTTAATGCGGAGGTTGGAATCCGCATCGCGGCTTCCGACATGGCGGATGGCCTGCTGTGCGCGGTCTGCTTTTGATTGGGTTGTGGTTTTTGAACGCTGGCGCTAAGCCTGAATTTGTATTGTTCTTGCGTCACCTTTTCGCCCTTACGGCGAGTTACTTTTGGCATACGTCTGCTACGCGCGTCCCCCAAGCTAACCAAAAAGACTTGCCCCTCCATTGGGCCTCGCTTTGCTCGGCTTCCCGCATTTCATCGTTGCTCCGTGGGCACGTCGTGATGGGCCGTCCTTGGCCCAACGCAACTCTCGCCGCATCCCTGCGGCTCGACCCACTGCGCAACGATTGCATTTGGCCTACTGGAATGGGGCGTTTGGTGGTGTCTGGGCTGGATGTGATTGGTTGGGGATTGTTGATTTTGGGCTTTTGGTGATCGGCTTTGGATGTTGGTGCTGGTTGCTTGATGGTGGGCTTGTTTATCAATCTGGCGTTGATGGCGTTGCGTACATTGCCTGACGGATTGCGTTGCTTTGCGCCGCTATCCATCCTCCGGTTATGTGTGAGTCTCGGGATACCGTTTCGTCGGAGGATGGAATCCGCATCGCGGCTTCCGTCATGGCGGGGGTTACTTTGAGCCGACGGCTGAGGTGCCAACGCCGCGGGGGTCGCTGGCGGCTTCTACGCGGTGGTCGGTTTTGTTCCAGTAGAGCACTTGTTGGTTGCCGTATTGGCGGGTGAGGGCTTTGAGTTGGTAGCCGCGAGCTTGCAGGGCGCTGATTTGCGCGGGGCTGAATGTGCTCGGTTCGTGTTCGATCACGTCCGGCAGGTATTGGTGGTGATAGCGCGCTACGCTGGGCCAGCGTTCGATGGGTTGGTCGTCCAGGTATTGCAGCACCGAGAGCAGCACCATGCTCGGGATTCGGCTGCCGCCCGGGGTGCCGAAGCTGGCGAATTCGCCGGGGCTTTCGATGAAGGTCGGGCTCATGCTCGACAGTGGGCGTTTGCCGGCGGCGATGGCGTTGGCGCTGCTGCCTGTTAGGCCGTAGGCGTTTGAGCCTTGAACGTCGGCGGCGAAGTCGTCCATTTCATCATTGAGCAAGACGCCGCTGCCTTTGGGCGTGAATGCGGCGCCGAAGGGCAGGTTGATCGAGAGCGTGGCGGCCACTGCGTTGCCTTCGGCATCGAGTACCGAGAAGTGGGTGGTGTGGTTGCCTTCATGCAGTTTTCCGGCGGGCGGCAGGCTTGAGCTTGGGGTGGCGCGCTGGGGGTCTATGCTTTGTGTCAGCGTATGCAGATACGCAGGGTCGAGCAGTTCGCGAACCGGATTTTTGATGAAGTCCGGATCGCCGAGCAAGCTACGATCGTGATACGCGCGGCGAAGCGCCTCGACTACAAAATGCGTGCGCTGCACCGGATCGGCTTCGCGCCAAGGCAGCTGTTGGAGCATGCCCAGGCTTTGGGCGATGGCAATGCCGCCGGCTGACGGCGGTGGCGCGCTGATCAGGTGACGGCCATCGTTGAGGATCACGTGGATCGGTTGGCGCTCGACGATTTTGTAGTTGGCTAGGTCGCCCAGCGTCCAGATGCCGCCTGCGTTGCGCACGCCATTGACCAGCAGTTGCGCGGTCTCGCCGGAATAGAACCCGGCTTTGCCGTCGCGCGCCAATCGCTCAAGCGTCAGCGCCAGGTCGGGTTGGCGGAGCAGTCCCAGCTGCGGCGGCAGGTTGCCTCTGTCGAGGAAGATACGCGCCGTTTCGGGGTCGTCGCGCATGGCCGCAAGGCGCCATCCGGCCCGCTCAAGGTATACGCGGTCGTAGGACACGCCATCACGCGCCAGCCGAATAGCTGGGGCCAGTGAATCGCGCAGTGGCAGGCGGCCGTACTTTTCGGCCAGGTGCACCAATGCGGCCGGTAAGCCCGGAATTGCGGCAGCCAGCGCGCCATTCAGCGAGAGTTCAGGCTGCACTTTACCGTCGCGCCGATACAGGTCGATATTCGCTGCCATAGGCGCGCGTTCGCGTGCATCGATAAACCGGTAATCGGGCTTGTCGCCTGCTTTGCGTAGCAGGTAGAAGCCGCCACCGCCCAAACCTGAGCTGTACGGCTCGGCCACTGCCAGCGCGGCGCTGATGGCGACGGCAGCGTCAAAGGCGTTGCCGCCAAGGGCCAGGGTTTCTTCGCCGGCGACTGTAGCCGCAGGATGAGCGCTGGCTATTGCCGCACGACCGGGTTGCTCGGCTGCCGAGAGGCAGGCAGCAGCGAAAAGCAGCAGGGCGGGTAGCAGGCGTTGCAGATTCATGGTCTTCATCCGGGGGCGGCGCGCTCCGTTTCAGACTAGGCCAAAGCCTGATCTCGGGTGGGGTTTAGTCAGAATAAACCATCCACATGTTGGGCTTTGATCGCCGCAGGCGAAGTCGATTCGCTTTAGCGGTCAGGCTTTGCCAGTGATGATCAGGTACTTTTCCATCAACTCATCTTTGCTCTCGACATTGTTCTCGTCGAGCGGGATGCAGTCTACCGGGCACACTTGCTGGCACTGCGGCTCATCGTAATGGCCGACGCATTCGGTGCACAGGTTGGGATCAATGACATAAATCTCTTCGCCTTGAGAGATTGCAGCATTGGGACACTCAGGTTCGCAGACGTCGCAGTTGATGCAGTCGTCAGTGATAATCAGGGACATGCAGTTAACACTCCTGCCGGGACGATCCGTCGCGGCACAATCAAGCCAGTATCGGTGAATTGTGCCGGATTGTTGCGCACAGTGCCATGCGCACCGCAGCACTTGGCGCGTGATGCGCCAAGACTGGGGGACGTGCGCGGCTTATTGCTTGAAGCGTTCGGTCAGCGCAGCGGCCACGGCCGGGTGCACAAACTTGGAAATGTCGCCGCCCAAGGCTGCAATTTCACGCACCAGCGTTGAGGAGATAAACGAGTATTTTTCCGACGGTGTGAGGAACAGGCTCTCGACGTTCGGTGCAAGCTGGCGGTTCATGTTGGCCAGTTGGAACTCGTATTCGAAGTCCGACACCGCACGCAAACCGCGCAAAAATACATTGGCACCCTGTTCTTTGGCGAAGTGGGCCAGCAACGATGAGAAGCCTACGACTTCAACATTGGGCAGATGGCTGGTGACTTCCTTCGCCAACGCGACGCGTTGCTCCAGAGGGAACAGTGGGTTCTTCTTGGGGCTTGCAGCGACCGCGATAATCACGCTGTCGAACAGGCGAGACGCGCGCTCAACCAGATCACCATGGCCCTTGGTGATAGGGTCGAACGTGCCTGGGTATAGCACTCGATTCATCGTGACGTCCTGGCGGTGTCCGTTTGGGACTCGGATGTTAGCGCAGCAGTAAGCAGCGGCCAAGTCGGACGGCAGTCAGCGGGTAAATTGACTGCCGCCTACTTGAGTGAAATCAGGCCCTTTTCAGGCGCTGAGCCAGCAGTGTAGAGAGTTTGGCGGTGAGCCCGTATACCGAAAGTTGTGGGTTGGCGCCAATGCTGGTGGGAAATAGCGAGCCGTCGTGAATCGACAAGTTAGTCAGCTGATGATGGCGTCCCAGGCTGTCAGTGACGGCTTGCTTCGGGTCTTCGCCCATGGCGCAGCCACCCATGACGTGAGCAGAACCCAGCTTCGCCCGGTAAATTTCCATGCTTAGGCCGTCAATCATGCTTTTAGCCTCAGCCATGGTTTTTACGTGGCGGGCATCGATGTGCGCCGGCATCACGCTTTGCGCGCCAGCCGCAAATTGAATTTCGGCCATGGCTTCATACGCGCGGCGAATTCCGTCGAAGGTGTATTTGGTCATGCGGTAGTCAACGGTCGGGCTGCCGTCGTCGCGCAACTCGACCGTGCCTTCGGCGCTCTGCGGATGGAAACCGTCGCGCATCAGCGCCAGCATCAGGTTGGTGTGCGGCAAGCTTTCCATGCGCACGGCGCTTTCAGTGCCGAAGCCACCCAGCAGCGTCGCAGTGAGCGCCGGTTGCATGGGCGGTACTTCCAGTTTGTATGACTGCTGACCAGCGGCGCCGTCATTCCATTGGAAGTGATCGGAGTAGATGGATTGCGGCGCGCCATAAAACGGATTGATCACTCGGTCAAACAGCGCTGCCGAGAAATTCACCACATGCAGGAAGGTGCGTTTGCCGGTGCGGGAGTGCGGGTCTGGAGCCTTGGAGCGCAGCAGCAACCCCGGCGTGTTGATGCCGCCACCGGCAAGAATGTAGTGCTTGGCCTTGACCCGAATTTTGCGGCCATTGGACGCTACGCAGCGTTCATCCATGCCCACGCATTCGATGCCGGAAACCGCATCACCGTCGAAGGTCAGGCGTTCGGCACGGGCCAGGTAGAGCAACTCGCCGCCATTTTTGAGCATGCCCGGAATGGTGGTGACCAGCATCGACTGCTTGGCATTGGTCGGACAGCCCATGCCGCAATAACCGAGGTTCCAGCAACCGCGCACGTTTCGCGGGATGACTTTCCAGTGGTAATCAAGTTTGTCGCAACCAAGGCGAATCACATCATTGTTGGCGTTCGGCGGGACTGCCCACGGCGCAACCCCAAGGCGCTGTTCCATCTGCTCGAACCAAGGCGCCATTTCGGCTTCGCTGTGGCCTTTGACGCCGTGCTCCTTGGCCCAGTGTTCGAGGGTTGGCGTCGGCGTACGGAAGCTTGAAGTCCAGTTGACCAGCGTCGTGCCGCCCACAGCCCGACCTTGCATGATGATGACTGCGCCGTCTTTACTCATGCGCCCGACACCTTCCTGATACAAGGTGCTGTAAGCCTCGGGCTCGCTCATTTTGAAATCGCTGCTGGTTTTCAGCGGGCCTTCTTCGATCAGCAACACCTTGTAGCCGGCTGCGCTGAGGATTTCGGCGCTGGTGCCGCCGCCTGCGCCGGAGCCAACAATGGCAATGTCGGCCTCAAGGGTCAGGTCTTTTTCCAGGCGCGAACCGTCGTAGGTTTTCCAGCCGCTGGCGAGGCCCTCGGCAAAAATATCTGGCACAGGCATTAGAGACAGCTCTCCGCAAATTCTTATGTTTTTTAGTGTGCGTGTTTCGGCGGTTATACGGTGGGGGGGCCCGGATAGCCGCAATGCGCCCAGGACTCTTTGCGCCCATACCAGCTCATTTGTACCAGTTGCACCAATGAGCCATAACCCATGTTGAGCATTGCCAGACTGCTGTTCTGCCAACGCAGCAGGAACGCGTTTACGTCCTCAGTCGAGGACTTCTGCCAGCTGCCCCAGATGCCTGTCAGCGGGCCACGGGTAATGCCCATGCTCAACAGGTCGAACAGTTGCAGGGTCATTTTCAGCAGTTCGGGAGACAGATGAGCGAGGGAGGCGTCAATGCTGCTCAGTGTGCCCTTGATCGCCGCGGGCATTTTTTCTGGTGCTACGGCGCCGGCAAGAATCGCCGGAATAACCGCGCTGAGCATGGGCAGGTCAGTGTCGCGCAGGGCTTGCATGCCCGTGCCCGGCTTGCTGGCGGAGCAGCCGCTGAGCGTTGCGGTGACGCCGGCCGTGGCCAGAAAGGCTGAGCCCATCACGCCGACTTTGAGCAGATTACGTCGAGAAAGATCAGGCAGGGTGTTCGAGGTGTCTGTCATTTTTATTAGCACCGTAGCAGTCGCTTGGCCCGCCCCGACATGTTGGCCGGGGCGGGTTTTTACGTTTAACGAACGAACATTTTGTGGATGAGTTTCTGCACGGCGGTGCCGTATGGCGGGTAGATGAACTTGGCCGCGTTGAAGCGCTGCTTGATGAACACACCCTTGGCCTTACTGAAGGTCAGGAAGCCTTCGTGAGCATGGTAATGGCCCATGCCGGAAGGGCCGATGCCGCCGAACGGCATATCATCCTGCGCCACGTGCAGCAGCGTGTCGTTGATGCAGGCGCCGCCAGAGTGAGTTTGCTCGAGCACACGCTCCTGCTCCGACTTGTCGTAGCCGAAGTAATACAGCGCCAGCGGACGCGGACGCTCATTGATGTATTTGAACGCATCTTCGAGACGATCGTACGGCACGATAGGCAGCAGCGGGCCGAAGATTTCGTCCTGCATGACCTTCATTTCATCGTTGACATTGAGCAGCACGGTGGCCGGCATCCGGCGGCCCTGGCCTTCCGGATAAAGCGGAATAACCTTGGCGCCTTTGCTTTCTGCGTCGGTCACGTAGCCATTCAGACGCTGCAACTGGCGCTCGTTGATGATCGCGGTGTAGTCGGGGTTGTCCTTGAGGTTCGGGTAGAACTTCTGCACCACGGCGCGATAGGCCTCGACGAAGCCATCGACACGATCCTTGGGCACTAACACATAGTCTGGTGCCACGCAGGTCTGGCCGGCGTTTACGGTTTTACCGAAGGCGATGCGCTCGGCCGCGTCGCTCAGAGGAACATCGGCAGAAACGATTGCAGGCGACTTGCCGCCCAGCTCAAGGGTTACCGGAGTCAGGTTTTCAGCGGCTGCGCGCATTACGTGTTTGCCGATGCTGGTGGCGCCGGTGAACAGCAAATGATCGAACGGCAGCTTGGAGAAAGCCATGCCGACTTCGGCCTCGCCCAGTGCCACGCTGACCAAATCTTCGGGGAAAATACGCGCGAGCAGGTCTTTGACCAGCTGCGAGGTGGCCGGGGTCGACTCGCTCATTTTGATCATGACCCGGTTACCGGCCGACAGCGCGCCAACCAGCGGGCCAATCGCCAGAAACAGCGGATAGTTCCACGGCACGATCACGCCGACCACACCCAATGGCTGATAAACCACCTTGGCGGAGGCGGGCATGAAATGCATCCCGACGCTGCGCTTGGACGGCTTCATCCACTTCTTGATGCGCTTGGTGGCATAGGTGATGCCATGCAGGCTTGGCATGATCTCGGCCAGCATGGTCTCGCTGGTTGAGCGATTGCTGAAGTCGGTGCTGATCGCCGCACAAAGGGCGTCCTGCTCATCGAGGATCAATTGCTTGAGGGCGCCAAGCCATTGAATACGCTGCTCGGCGGATGGCATGGGCAGGCCATTGAAGGCCTGCCGTTGTTGCGCAAAGGTGACTTCAAGCTGGTTTATCTGTTCTTGGCTTTGTTGGATATAAGCGACATCGGCAACCATTGACTCATCCTCGGTGAGCGGTGAAGACCGGCATGCACTTGGCAGTCGATCTTCGGAAAGGGCTTGATGATTTTTTAGAGCAATTACTCTAAAGTGTCAATGGGCGGGCTTTTTTCTGTGACCGGATGGTTAAGCGCTATGGCCTGCCATGAGTCTGATTTATGGGCACCGTACTAGCCCGAGCCGGTTATCTGCGTGTATTTTCCCCGGCCCGGACTTCTTCCCGTCTGTGTTTTTTGTATCTGGACTGATCAGCGTATGGCGCCTCAAGTAAAAACCCGCGAACGGATCATTCAAGCCAGCCTTGAGCTGTTCAACACCCAAGGCGAGCGTAATGTCACCACCAACCATATCGCCGCGCATATGGGGATTTCGCCGGGCAATCTGTATTACCACTTTCGCAACAAGCAGGCGGTAATTGCCGAGCTGATGCAGCGTTATGAGGCGCAGGTCGACCAGTTTTTGCGGCTGCCTGAAGAGCGTCCGGTGGTTATCGAGGATAAGGCCGTTTATATGGAGCGCCTGCTGGCGGCCATGTGGCAGTTCCGTTTCTTGCACCGTGATCTCGAGCATTTGCTGGAGAGTGACGCGCAACTGGCTGAGCGCTATCAGGTATTTGCCAAACGTTGTCTGCACCATGCCATGCAGATTTTTCAGGGCTTTGTCGATGCAGGGATTCTGTTGATGACTCCCCTGCAAATCGAGGCGCTGACCCTCAACAGCTGGATTGTGCTGACCTCGTGGGTGCGCTTTCTGTGCACTGCCATGAAGCCAACCACTGAGCTTGATGAGCAGTTGCTGCGGCGTGGTGTGTTTCAGGTGATGGCGTTAGAGGATGGCTACGTTGCACCGCAATGGCAGGAAGCGGCGCGAGAGATTTACGACAGTTTGTACGTCCAGCTGGATCTGCACAGTCATCCAGTCGCCTGAACCCAGGGCTCAGGCGGTGCGTTGTTTGATTAACTGATACTGCGTCTGGCCGTCATCCCAGCCTGCTTCCCACGCGGCCAGAACAACTTCCTCCGTCGGTATCTGGGCAGGATTGCGCCGGCATGCAAGCCCGGCCATGTAGCCCTGTTGGTAAGCCTTATTGAGGCTTTCCAGGCTCCAGTCCTGCGTGTTTTTTGAATGGTTGTCTGATGACATGAGGCTGCTCTTGGTGTGCTTCTGCAGAGCATGCTAGCGGTGATTTCGCCCCGTAACTGCACGCACTTGTGCAATTGTGATGGGCACCACTGTTTCGACAAATTTCAGCGATATGCGGAGTTATCCACAGGACAAATGGTCATGCGCGTTGTCGTTGTAACGGCCCGCCGAAATGCTTGAATCAGTTGCCAGATCAAGCATTCCAGCAGGGTTGGGCATGGCGGGCCTGTTAGTTGTCAGACGCGAGGATGCTGGCCTGATAAGCGGCAACGAAGGTGTCGAAGTCTTCTTCGTCCTGCGCCTCGATAGCGGCTTGTTCCTCAAGTGAGCGGGTAGCTGACGCTTCCATCTCACTCAACTGCTCGGCGCTCAGTGGCTGGCTGCGGAAGTATTCAGCGTGCAGTTTGCTTTGGCGCAGGGCGAACTGGGTGAAGCTTTCGCCTTTCTGCAATTGCGCCAGAACCTGAGCCGATGGCGTCAGGCTGACGTCGTCAACTTTTGCTTGCTGCGCTTGCAGTGCCGTCACATGCGCGGTGCCGCCGTGGCTGCGGTCGAGCAGCTCGGCACTTTGCTGGATCTTGCCAAGCAATTCACTGGCCCATGCCTGCAAGGTGATCGGGCCGTCGATACGCTGCAGATGCAGGTTCGGGCGGCGACCTTCCTTGACCACCTTAAGGAAGTTCTCGGTGCTGGCATGGCACTCGCCACGCTCAAGCTGCGGGCTGTCCTGCAGGGCGCAGAACAACAGGAAGGCGTCGAGGAAACGCGACTCGGTCAGGTCGATGCCCAAAGGCAGCATCGGGTTGATGTCCAGGCAGCGCACTTCGATGTACTGCACACCGCGCGAATTAAGGGCCTGAATTGGCCGCTCGCCCGAATCGGTCACGCGCTTGGGGCGAATGCTTGAGTAGTACTCGTTTTCGATTTGCAGGATATTGCTGTTCAGTTGCAGCCATTCACCGTCCTTGCGTGTGCCGATTTCGACATACGGCGGATACGGCGTGCCGACGGCCTGGCGCAAGCTGTCGATGTAGCTGGCAAGGTCGTTGTAGCAAGGCGTCAGCTCGGATTGCGCGCTGCTCTGGTAGCCCAGATCGCTCATCCGCAGGCTGGTCGCGTAGGGCAAATACAGCGTGTTTTCGTCGAGCATCTGCAGCTTGTGCGGGCGGCCGCGCATAAAGCCGACGTCGAGTGCCGGCGAGGCGCCGAACAAATACATCAGCAGCCAGCTGTAGCGGCGGAAGTTGCGGATCATCGCAATGTAGCTGGCCGACTGATAGTCGAGCGCGCTTTGCTGATCGCCTTCTTCAGCCTGCAGCAACTTCCACAGCGCATCGGGCAACGAGAAGTTGTAGTGAATGCCGGCAATGCATTGCATGGTCTTGCCATAACGCAGGGCCAGACCGTTGCGATACACATACTTGAGCTTGCCGATATTGGAGTCGCCGTAGCGGGCGATTGGAATCTGCTCCTCGTCCGGCAACGCGCAGGGCATCGACGGGCTCCACAGGTATTCGTCCGCCAGTTTGCTGTAGACGAAACGGTGGGTCAGCTCGAGGTTTTCCAAAGTTTGCGCCGGATCGGCCAGCGCCGGAGTGATGAACTCCAGCAACGACTCTGAATAGTCGGTGGTGATCTGTGCATTGGTTAGCGCCGAGCCCAGCGCGCGCGGATGCGGCGTCAGGGCCAACTGGCCATCGCTGTCTACTCGCAAGCATTCGCGCTCGATGCCATGCAGGCACTGAGTAAGCAGTGAAAGGTTGGCTGGCTGGCCAAGCAGTGCCATGCGGCTGGTTAGCTGTTCGCTCAAGGTAAAATTCCTTCACGCATCGTTCGCCCCTATATGGGGGTGGACATCAGGGTCTGCAAGGGGCGAGTAGCCGTCAATGGCCATTTGGTTGGAAAGCATATGCGACACCTGCGGCGTTACTGGCTTTGACGCCTTGTGGGTCGCGTTATTTGTTTCGGTTCCAGCGTGTTTTAACCGAGTTTAGCTCAGCAAACTTATACGCAGGCGAAAGTCCCTTGTGCCTTGGCGACAAGATTTTCGCCTTGCATTACATCGGCCTCCACGACCAAAGTCCGGCGTCCGGCGTGCAGTACCTTGGCGGTGCAGATCACCTCACCTTCGGCCACGGCGCGAATGTAATTGATCTTGCATTCAATGGTGACGCTTTGGTTATCGAAGCCATGCGAGCTGGAGCACGCCAGCCCCATGGCTATGTCGACCAGCGAGAACAACGCGCCACCGTGAAGTTTCTGATGGCGGTTGCGCAGCTCGTCGGTGAGGGCGAGACGCACGCGCGCCTCGCCATTTTCGATGTGCAGCGGCTCGATTCCCAGATGCCGGCTGTAAGCGCTCGCGGCAAACGCGGCATCCAGGCTCATTTCTTTTTCAACTGCTTGGCATTGGCGAACAACGAAGCCATGGCGTTGTTGCTCGGCGCCGCTGCGGGTTGGTGCGTCTTGGCCGCGGCAGGGCGTTGGCCATTGCCACGGTTGCCGCCACCGCGTGGGCCTTCAACTTTCTCGCCGGGCGTGTCGCTCATGCGCATGGTCAGGGCAATGCGGTTACGCGGGATATCCACTTCCATCACTTTGACCTTGACCACTTCACCGGCTTTGACCGCTTCGTGCGGGTCCTTGATGAACTTCTCGGACAGTGCGGAGATATGCACCAGACCGTCCTGATGCACGCCGATATCCACAAACGCGCCGAAGTTGGTCACGTTGGTGACCACGCCCTCAAGAATCATCCCCAGTTCCAGATCCTTGAGGGTTTCAACGCCTTCCTGGAATTCGGCCGTCTTGAACTCCGGACGCGGGTCACGACCGGGCTTTTCAAGCTCTTGGAGGATGTCACTGATGGTCAGCAGGCCGAATTTCTCGTCGGTGAACTGCTTGGGATCGAGGCGCTTAAGGAAGCTGGCATCGCCAATCAGCGAGCGAATATCGCGCTGAGTGTCCTGCGCAATACGTTTAACCAGTGGATAAGTCTCGGGGTGAACGGCCGAGGCATCCAGCGGATTGTCACCGTTCATCACGCGCAGGAAGCCTGCGGCTTGCTCGAAGGTTTTCTCGCCCAGACGCGAAACCTTCTTCAGCTCGTCGCGGGTCTTGAAGGCGCCGTTGGCATCACGGTGAGTAACGATGTTTTGCGCCAGTGTGCTGTTCAGGCCGGAAATACGCGCGAGCAGGGCGCTGGATGCAGTGTTCACGTCGACCCCAACGGCGTTTACGCAATCCTCAACTACAGCGTCGAGGCTGCGCGCCAGTTTCAGTTGTGAAACGTCGTGCTGGTATTGGCCGACACCGATTGATTTCGGGTCGATCTTCACCAGTTCTGCCAGCGGATCTTGCAGGCGACGTGCGATAGACACCGCGCCGCGCAGCGATACATCGAGGTCCGGGAATTCCTTGGCGGCCAGTTCCGAGGCCGAGTACACCGAGGCGCCGGCTTCGGAGACCATGATTTTGGTCATCTTCAGGGCTGGGTATTTCTTGATCAGCTCGATAGCCAGTTTGTCGGTCTCGCGGCTGGCAGTGCCGTTGCCGATGGCGATGAGGTCAACCGAGTGCTTGGCGCACAGGGCGGCCAGCACAGCGATGGTCTGATCCCACTGGTTTTTCGGGGCGTGCGGGTACACGGTGGCGGTGTCGAGCACTTTGCCGGTGGCATCGACCACGGCCACTTTGCAGCCGGTGCGCAGGCCCGGATCGAGACCGAGTGTGGCGCGTGGGCCAGCCGGTGCGGCAAGCAGCAGGTCGTTGAGGTTGCGGGCGAATACCGAAATAGCTTCGTCTTCGGCTTTTTCACGCAACTCGCTGAACAGATCGGTTTCGAGGTGGGTGTAAAGTTTGACCTTCCAGGTCCAGCGCACCACTTCGGCCAGCCATTTGTCGGCGGCGCGGCCCTGATTGGAGATGCCGAAACGTTCAGCAATCATTACTTCGCAAGGGTGCATGGTGCCGAGCGCTTCTTCGCCAACCTTGAGGCTGCAGCTGAGAATGCCTTCGTTGCGGCCACGGAAAATCGCCAGTGCGCGGTGCGACGGTGCGCCTTTGAATTTCTCGTCGTGTTCGAAGTAGTCACGGAACTTGGCGCCTTCGGCTTCTTTACCCGCGACAACGCGGGCGCTGAGCGTTGCGTGATCGGTCATGAAGCTGCGCAGGCTGCTGAGCAGAGTGGCGTCTTCGGCAAAGCGCTCCATGAGAATGTACTTGGCACCTTCGAGCACAGCCTTGGTGTCGGCGAAGCCCTTTTCGCTGTCGATAAAACGTGCAGCTTCGGTTTCAGGGGCCAATGTCGGGTCGTTGAACAAAGCGTCTGCCAGTTCACCAAGGCCTGCTTCCAGAGCGATCTGGCCCTTGGTGCGGCGCTTTTGCTTGTACGGCAGGTAAAGGTCTTCGAGGCGGGTCTTGGTGTCGGCGAGATTAATTTCGCGGGCCAGTTCCGGGGTCAGCTTGCCTTGCTCTTCAATGCTCGCAAGGATGCTGGCGCGGCGGTCGTCGAGTTCGCGCATGTAGCGCAGGCGCTCTTCAAGTTGGCGCAGTTGGGTATCATCAAGGTTGCCGGTGACTTCTTTACGGTAACGTGCGATGAACGGCACGGTAGAGCCTTCATCCAACAGGGCGACAGTTGCGGCAACCTGCTGCGGGCGCACGCCCAGTTCTTCGGCGATGCGGTTGTTGATGCTATCCATATTAAAAATCTACCCACACTAAAACGAAAAACCGGCCACGCTTTCTACGGGCCAGACACATAAGCCGGGCATTATAAACACCGTCATGCAGCCCACTGGGAACCGTTCGAGGAAAAATCTGCTAACAATGCCTAATAGGTTAGGGGCCGCGGCTAGGCCATAATGACCGATTCGAGCCCACAAAGTGCCCTGAGCCTCTGTGGAATCAATACCGAGGAGCTACTTAATGAGCAGCAATGCACTCCCTGTGGAAGGCGAGAAGATTCTTATAGTCGATGACGATGCACGTCTGCGTCGCTTGCTTGAGCGTTTCTTTGAAGAGCAGGGCTTTCGCGTTCGTGCTGTCGAGAATGTTGAGCAAATGGATCGCTTGCTCGCGCGTGAACTGTTTAGTCTGGTCGTGCTCGACCTGATGTTGCCGGGTGAGGATGGTTTGTCTGCCTGCCGCCGGCTGCGAGAGTCGAATAACCAGGTACCGATCATCATGCTCACCGCCAAAGGCGATGAAGCCAGCCGTATTCAGGGGCTTGAGATCGGCGCAGATGATTATCTGGCCAAGCCCTTCAACCCGCGTGAATTGATGGCGCGGATCAAAGCTGTATTGCGTCGTCAGGCACCCGTCGTGCCCGGCGCGCCTGGCAGCGAAGAACAAAGCGTGAGTTTTGGCGAGTACGAATTGTCGCTGGCCACGCGCGAACTGAAGAAGGGCGGTGAGGTGCACATGCTCACCACCGGTGAATTTGCTGTACTCAAGGCACTGGTGCAGCACGCACGTGAGCCGCTGACGCGTGACAAGCTGATGAATCTGGCGCGTGGCCGTGAGTGGGATGCACTTGAGCGTTCGATTGACGTACAGATTTCGCGTCTGCGTCGCCTGATCGAGCCGGACCCTTCCAAGCCGCGCTACATCCAGACCGTCTGGGGTGTGGGCTATGTGTTTGTGCCCGACGGCAACAAATAAACCTAATGTAGGTGGGGCGCGTCTTTGGGCGCGCCCATGAGCTTGCCGAGCCACGCACGGCCCCAACCTGCCTGATCAATACTGTAGTTATTAATGAAAACGCCGGCCTGGTTCCCTCAAAGCTTCTTTAGCCGCACCCTTTTGCTGGTGCTGGTTGTTGTGCTGTTTTCCAAAGCACTGACGCTGGTTTATCTGATGATGCACGAGGACATGCTGGTAGACCGCCAGTACAGCCACGGTGCAGCACTGACCCTGCGCGCGTATTGGGCCGCACGCCCCGAAGACCGCGAGATAATTGCCAAGGCCGCCGACCTCAAGCGGGTGCCACGCTCGACAGTGCCCTCCAGCGAAGAACACTGGCCCTACAGTGAGATATTCCAACGGCAGATGCAGACCGAGCTAGGCCCGGAAACCGAGGTGCGTGTGCGCGCCAAGAGCCCGCCAGCGCTGTGGGTGCATGCCCCGACACTCGGTGAGGACTGGATTCGCGTACCGCTGTATCCGCATCCGCTGCGCAGTCAGCAGATCTGGAGCGTGCTGGGCTGGTTTCTGGGTATTGGTCTGCTTTCGACCGCAGCGGCCTGGATTTTTGTGCGCCAACTTAATGCGCCATTAAAACGCCTGGTATTTGCTGCTCGGCAGATCGGTGAAGGGCGCAGCGTGCGCTTGCCGATAAGCGATACGCCGAATGAGATGACCGAAGTCTATCGCGCATTCAACCAGATGGCCGAAGATGTCGAGCAGGCCGCCCGCGAACGCGAACTGATGTTGGCCGGTGTCTCCCATGACCTGCGCACACCGCTGACGCGCCTGCGTCTGGCCCTGGAATTGCTCAACGATGATGCCGAACTGACCGACGACATGGTCCGCGATATAGAGGACATGGACGACATTCTCGATCAGTTCCTGGCGTTTATCCGTGATGGCCGTGATGAGCCGCAAGAAGAGATCGACCTGCCGGATTTGGTGCGCGAGGTAGTGGCGCCGTATAACCAGAAGCAAGAAGTTGTTCGTCTGTGCCTCGAGCCTGTTCCGCAAGTATTGCTGCGCCGCGTGTCGATAAAGCGATTGCTGGTGAACCTGATCGAGAACGGGCTGCGTTACGGCGGGGATGCGGTCGAGGTGGCTGCCTACGTCACAGGTGACAGCCATTCGCCGTATATCGTGCTCAGCGTGCTTGATCGTGGCGTCGGCATCGACCCGACCGAGCTTGCCAGCATCACCAACCCCTTCACCCGTGGCGACCGCGCGCGTGGAGGCAAAGGCGCAGGGCTTGGGCTGGCGATCGTAACCCGCATCGCCGCCTTGCACGGCGGCAGTATCGAATTACGCAATCGCTCCGGCGGCGGCCTGGAAGCCCGAGTTTGCTTACCGCTGGGCCTGTTGTTGCCGCGTAACGCGGTTTAATCAGGCCGTACGTTATCGAGTCGGATTACGTCCGGGGATTCGGAGGATGTGGAGGATGGATAGCCCCGTCGGGGCAATCCGTCATAGCGATCTACGCAACGCCAAATATCCCCCGCGAACGCTTTATGCCTTTTACCAATCAACGGCCAAACCTGTGTATCAATGATGCCGTCATGACGGATTAACCTGCGGTTTATCCATCCTCCACGGTATCGGGTCGAATTACGCCGGAGGATGGATAGCCCCGCCGGGGCAATCCGTCATAACAATATGCGCAACGCCAAATACCCATCGCGAACGATATACGCCGTTTACAAATCAACGGCCAAATCGTGTGAGCCAATGACGCCGTCATGACGGATTAACCTGCGGTTTATCCATCCTCCAGGGGGTATCGCAAGCCTTCGCGACATGGTGTCGCCCCAATTCATCCATCCACCGCACAACTTATGCTCGTTAACCCTTGCCGCGTGTGCGGGTGAGGTTGGGGCCGCCGTTCTTTTCCAGGTACTGGATGATGATGCTCGCGACATCCTTGTTGGTAGTGGTTTCGATGCCCTCAAGGCCGGGCGACGAGTTGACTTCCATCACCAGTGGGCCGTGGTTGGAGCGCAACAGGTCGACACCCGCCACATGCAGGCCCATGACCTTGGCCGCACGAATGGCGGTCATGCGTTCTTCCGGGGTGATCTTGATCAGGCTGGCAGAGCCGCCGCGGTGCAGGTTTGAGCGGAATTCGCCCGGCTTGGCCTGACGTTTCATGGCGGCAATCACTTTCTCGCCGACGACGAAGCAGCGAATGTCTGCGCCACCGGCTTCCTTGATGTATTCCTGCACCATGATGTCCTGCTTGAGGCTCATGAATGCTTCGATCACGGATTCGGCAGCCTTCTCCGTTTCGCACAGCACCACGCCGATGCCCTGAGTGCCCTCAAGCACTTTGATCACCAGCGGCGCGCCATTGACCATCTGGATCAGGTCGGGAATGTCATCCGGTGAGTGGGCAAAGCCGGTCACCGGCAGGCCGATGCCACGGCGTGACAGCAGTTGCAGCGAGCGCAATTTATCGCGCGAGCGGGCGATGGCGACCGACTCGTTGAGCGGGAACACGCCCATCATTTCAAATTGGCGCAAAACCGCGCAGCCGTAGAATGTCACCGAAGCGCCAATCCGCGGGATCACCGCATCAAAGCCTTCCAGCGGACGACCCCGGTAGTGGATTTGCGGCTTGTGGCTGGCGATGTTCATGTAAGCACGCAAGGTGTCGATGACCACCATCTCGTGACCGCGCTCGGTGCCCGCTTCTACCAGGCGACGAGTTGAATACAGGCGCGGATTGCGCGACAGCACAGCGATTTTCATTGAGCACCAGAGGGCGAGGGAAGCGAAGGTTTGTTTTGCACGTAAGTCAGTGCGGGGTTTACTACAAGTTGGCCGGCAATCAGCGCTTTAGAGCCGAGCAGCACGCGATAGCGCATGGTTTTGCGGCAAGCCAGGGTGAATTCTACCGGCCACTGACGGTCGCCGAGTACAAGATTCGTGCGAATCACATACCGGCTTTGCGCCTGACCGTTGGAACTCTTGATACGCTTGACCGAAACCACTGGCGCCTCGCAGCGGTGGCGGCTTTGTACCAGCGTGCCCAAGTGCGCAGTAAAGCGTATCCACTGCGCTCCGTCACGTTGAAACGGCTGAATATCGCTGGCATGCAAGGTCGAGGTGCTCGCGCCGGTATCGATTTTCGCGCGCAGACCAACCATGCCAAGCTCTGGCAGGTTGATCCATTCGCGTAATCCGATCACGCTGAGCTGGTCAAATGTCTTCAAAAGGGTCTGGCCTGGGGTAATTTTGCGGCATTCTAAGGGCGGTTCATGACAACTGCATAAGTATCTGTGCAGTTTCAGCCGGGACCGCTGCCCGGAGTGGCAACGGCACGCGCTATAAATCAGATTCAACCACTCAAGAGTAGGCAATGAGCGAGAAAGACGACAGCAAAGTACGTTTGGATAAATGGATATGGGCTGCGCGCTTCTTCAAAACCCGTGCGCTGGCCAAAGCGGCTATCGAAGGTGGCAAGGTGCATTGCCGGGGTGAGCGTTGCAAACCCAGCAAAGAGCCGAAAGTGGGCGATGAATTGGTCATCCGCAGCGGTGACGATGAACGCACCGTGCAGGTTCTGCTGCTCTCGGGTGTTCGCCGCGGCGCACCAGAGGCGCAAACCCTGTATCAGGAAACCGCTGAGAGTGTGGCCAAGCGCGAATTGGCCGTGGCCCAGCGCAAGGCCGGGGCACTTGGCATGCAGACCGATGGGCGTCCGACCAAGAAGCAACGCCGGCAAATTCATCAATTCCGCACCCATCAGGACGATTGATCGACCAGCGGAAAATCCTTTAAAAACCGGCAACTAGACACCGATAGGCGTTTATATAACGGGCCGATAGATAAGAGGCGCTTGGTCAGACAGGCATTTGCGCCTAAAATCGCTGGCCCGGTTACCCCAGTGAATTAGGCATGTCTGACTTTACCCAACGCTTTCTGTTTGATGACTCCGATGTTCGCGGAGAACTGGTCAGCTTGAATGACAGCTACCAGCATGTGCTCGCTAAGCACGCTTACCCCCAGCCCGTCGCTCAGCTTCTGGGCGAAATGATGGCGGCTGCCTCACTGCTGATCGGCACGCTCAAGTTTGATGGCCTGCTGATTCTGCAAGCGCGCTCGAGTGGTGCGCTGCCGTTGCTGATGGTTGAGTGCTCAAGTGCCGGCGAACTTCGTGGCATCGCGCGCTATCATGAAGAGCAGATCGCGGCGGATGCGGGTTTGCCAGAGCTGATGCCTGATGGCGTGCTGGCCATGACGATTGATCCAACCAATGGCCAGCGTTATCAGGGCATTGTCGATTTGGACGGTCAGACCCTCGCCGACTGCCTGACCAACTACTTTGCAACCTCCGAGCAATTACCGACGCGTTTCTGGCTGTGTGCCGATGGCACTCGCGCGCGCGGCCTGCTGCTGCAGCAGTTGCCAGCCGATCGTATTCCTGACGAAGAAGAGCGTCAGGCCAGCTGGGAGCATGTCATCACATTGGCCAGCACCCTGAAGACCGAAGAGCTGCTGGGGTTGGATAACGAGACGCTGCTGCACCGGCTCTACCATGAAGATGCCCTGCGCCTGTTTGATCCGCGCGCGCTGGTATTTCGTTGCAGCTGCTCGCGTGAGCGCTCGGCGAATGCCCTGATCAGCCTGGGCCAGGAAGATGCCGAGAAGCTTTTGCAGGAGCATGGCGGTGAGGTCGTGATCGACTGCCAGTTCTGTAACCAGCGCTATGGTTTCGATGCCGCCGACGTGCAGCAGCTGTTTGCCGGTGGCGGTAGTCAGGCGCCTTCAGCCACGCATCATTAAGGTGTTTGGCTAGGTGGAGCTGCTAGGTAAAGCCGCCGCCAATTGCAGTGTTGGTGGCCTTATTAGCAGCAAAAACCGATAAAACGGTCGTTAATCGCCAGAATCCATCGATCAGAGGCTGCACTTCTGACATATGTTTCTGGCATAATTCGGCACCTTTTTATGTGTAGTAGTGCTCGTTAAGCTACTACAAAACGTTCGTAAGACTCGGTCTACTGGCCGATGGGGACCCACATGACGCAAGCCAATAACGCTGTGTATACCGACATCAGCGCCGCCCAACTGGTCGAAGAAGCTCTCCGTCGCGGTGAAGGTGAGCTGGCCGCGAACGGCTCACTGGTTGTCCGCACTGGTCATCGCACAGGCCGTTCACCGGTTGACCGTTTCATCGTGCAAGAGCCAGGCAGCGAATCGAAAATCGCCTGGGGCGCGATCAACCGCCCATTCCCGGCTGACAAGTTCGACGCTCTGTGGGACCGCGTTCAAGCGTTCTCCGATGCTCAGGACAGCTTCGTTTCGCACGTTCATGTAGGCTCCTCCGACGCGCATTACCTGGCCGTTAAAATGACCACGCAGACCGCCTGGCAGAACCTGTTCGGTCGTTGCCTGTTCATCAATCCTGAGCAGTACAACCCGGCGGGTCGCGAAGAGTGGCAAGTGCTCAACGTGGCCAACTTCGAGTGCGTGCCTGAGCGTGATGGCACCAACTCCGATGGTTGCGTGATCATTAACTTCGCCGCCAAGAAAGTTCTGATCGCTGGCATGCGTTACGCCGGTGAAATGAAGAAAGCCATGTTCTCGGTGCAGAACTTCCTGCTGCCGGACGCAGACGTTCTGCCGATGCACTGCGCGGCGAACATCGGCGAAGAAGGCGACGTAACTCTGTTCTTCGGCCTTTCTGGCACGGGTAAAACCACGCTGTCGGCTGACGAAAGCCGTTACCTGATCGGTGACGACGAGCACGGCTGGGGTGAAGGCATCGTCTTCAACATCGAAGGCGGCTGCTACGCCAAGTGCATCGACCTGTCGGCCAAGAACGAGCCGGTTATCTGGAAAGCTATCCAGTTTGGCGCCGTTCTCGAAAACGTCGTGCTCGACGAAAACCGCCAGCCGGATTACGCCGACGACAGCCTGACTCAGAACAGCCGTGCAGCTTACCCGCTGACCCACGTTGAAAAGCGTTCCGAGAAGAACCTTGGCGGCGAGCCGAATGCAGTTATCTTCCTGACTTGCGACCTGACCGGCGTTCTGCCGCCAGTCTCGATCCTCAACGAAGAGCAAGCGGCTTACCACTTCCTGTCGGGCTACACCGCACTGGTTGGTTCGACTGAAATGGGTTCTGGCGGCGGCATCAAGTCGACCTTCTCGACTTGCTTCGGTGCGCCGTTCTTCCCGCGTCCTGCTGGCGAATACGCAGAACTGCTGATCAAGCGTATCCGCGGCTTCGGCTCCAAGGTCTACCTGGTTAACACTGGCTGGACTGGCGGTGGCTACGGCGTTGGCAAGCGCTTCAACATCCCGACTACCCGTGGTGTTATTGCAGCTATCCAGAGCGGTGCTCTGGTTGGCGTTGAAACCGAGTCCCTGCCGGTTATCAACCTGAGCGTGCCGAAAGAAGTACCGGGCGTTGAAACCAACCTGCTGAACCCGCGTAACACCTGGGCTGACCAGAATGCTTACGATGAGGCTGCAAAAGGTCTGGCCAAGCAGTTCGTCGAGAACTTCAAGAAGTTCGACGTCTCTGACGCCATCCGCAACGCTGGCCCGCAACTCTAAGCGCCAGTGGTTGTGAAAAAGCCGCCTTCGGGCGGCTTTTTCGTGGGCGCTGTTTCAGTGGTGCATTGATCGAATCAACACGGCGTCTGCCTGCACATTTGCGCAGGCAAGGCAGCGGGCATGTTTCAACGTGAGTGGACAGGCGCTAGCGATGCATTTATGCCGCCGCGGAAACGGAAAAACCGCCCGTAGGCGGTTTTTTTGTGCGTGTTAGACGGTGGTGTAACTCGTAGCTATTCCAGGAATTAACCGTTCAAACTACACCGGTAACGTAGGCACCTTTTTGACTTGCTGTGTAACACCGGCTGAACCGGATGAAGCTGGGGCCGCTCTTCACGGCTATAAGTTTCACATTGTACTGGTTGAACGAATCGCTTTACTCGCTTCAAGCCTGCCGCTAAATCCTTGTACAGTTTCCAGCCTCCACGTGTAGCGCTTCTGGCATCCGCCAGTAGGTTGTGTGTGGCTCGAACGCTGCAAGGAGCTGATCAGCCTTAAACCCGAATACCTCAATGGGTTCAACGCAGTTGATGGTCGACTTACATTTTGCAACTCGATCAAGCATGCACAACGGCGGTGAGGAAAAAATGTTCCGGTGGACCAGAACCTGAAGGACAGAATCCGCCTGCTGCGCCTAGTGGGTGATCTGAATCGATTCTTGTAACCGACCACTAAAACCAGATAACTGCATACCCTTCTCCTTGAACAATTCCATGACTCAAATGTACTCCATCAACGTGGCATGCGTTAGATGGATTGGGCATGTGCAACAGAGCGGGTAGTGCGCATTAGTCTATGGGCGCAATGCCTTGCTCTGGCCCTGCTTGAGGCTCCATGCCATGACTTCCCGCGTTAACTGGTCTGAGGCTTTACCGAACGCGCTGACAACCGCTGGAACCGAGGTGTCTGCTGCATCTTCACGCACCTCAAAGCGTTTTTGCTCGAGAATGGTCTGGCTGTCACGACGCACCAGGCGCACATCCAGAACGACATGTGCTTGCGGTTTGCCAGCGTGATATTCGCTCTGAAATGCGCGCAAATCGCTGCTCAGTTGCAGGTCGGTTTGCAGGCGGTTGTCATCGCTGCTCACCGCACGTATGCGGCCATCATCAAGCATCCCGGCAATGATCCGGTCGCGCAGCAACTGCGGTGCGCGGTCGCTCCAGCGCGCGCCTTTATAGGCGCTTATTTCATTGCCCTGCGGCAGTACCGCAATGCGCGTGCTGTCGAGCGTCTGCGAGCTTTGCGGACGATCCACTTGCAGTGTCCAGGCCGTTTGTCCGGTGCCGGTATAGCGCTCGAACGGGGCCGCTGGCAGGCGATAGACATTGAGTGGTTCGCTTTTGGGCAGGATCGAGCAACCGCTGAGCAATGTGGTCAGCAGCAGGGCGATAAAGGCGGGCGTGCGAGTCATGGCTGAAATTCCTTGATGGATTCACTGCGCAGCAAATAGCCGCTCGGATCTTCTTCCAGTTTGCGGGAGAACGAGCGCAGCACACTGAGGGTTTCACGTAATTCGCTGATGGCCGGGCCTAGCTGGCTGACGCCCTGCATGCCGTTGTTAAGCGCCTGCTGATTGGTTTGAAGCATGGCGGCGATGGTATCGCTGCTCTCTTCGAGCGATGCGGTGATGCGCTCGACGTTGCCGAACACTTCGCGGCCTTGTTCATCCATCAGCTGATTGGTGGTGCGCATCAGGTTTACAGCTTCGGCGCTGGCATCGCCAATGTGTTTGAGCGTGATGTTGAGCTGGTCGCGTTGGTCCGAGATCGAAGTGGTGGCTTGGGCAATATTGTCGAGGGTCTTGCCGACGCGCTCGATGTTGTCGTCCGAGAATAAATGATTGGCCTGCGTAATCAGATGATTGATGTTGAAAACCACATCCTCGCCGTTGGCCAGCAAACTGGCCAGTGGCGAACGGTCTGCCTCAATCGTCGGGATGTCGCCGCCTTTGCCAATCAGTAACGGGCTGCTCGGCGTACCGCCATTGAGCTGTATCACCGCAGTGCCGGTAACGCCGGTCAGTGAGAGCTTGGCGCGGGTGTTCTCTTTAACCGGGGTGTCGCTGGCAACGCGAATCAGGGCGCGTACCTTGCGTGGGTCTTTCGGGTCGAGGCTCAGCTTGAGCACGTCGCCAACGTTGATGCCGCTGTACTGCACCGAGCTACCTTTACTCAGCCCGGTAACTGCCTCTTTGAAGATCACTTCATACTCGTGATATTCCTGATCGGCTGAACTCTTGCTCAGCCACAAGGCGAAGATCAGGGCAGCACCGACGGTGACAAGCGTAAAAAACCCGATGAGTACGTGGTGGGCTCGCGGTTCCATTTATAGGCTCCCAAATGCTTTGCTGGCGGCTTGTTCGGCTGCGCGTCCGCGTGGGCCGTGAAAGTATTCGCGTATCCAGGCATCGTCGGTAGCGGCGACAACCTCCAGGCTGTCAGCCACCAGAACGCGTTTTTGCGATAACACGGCAACGCGATCGCAGATGGTGTAGAGCGTGTCGAGGTCGTGAGTGACCAGAAACACACTCAAACCCAGTGCGTTGCGCAGCGTCAGAATCAGTTGATCGAACGCAGCGGCGCCAATCGGGTCGAGTCCGGCAGTGGGTTCATCAAGAAACAGTATGTCCGGTTCCAGAGCCAGTGCACGGGCCAGCGCCACACGTTTAACCATGCCGCCAGACAATTCAGACGGGTACTTCTCACCGGTTATACACGGCAGGCCGACTAGCGCGATTTTGACCCGCGCCAACTTTTCAGCCGAGGCGCGGCTCAGTTTGGTGTGTTCGATTAATGGCAGGGCAATGTTTTCGGTCACCGTGAGCGATGAAAACAATGCGCCGCGCTGATACAGCACCCCAAAGCGGCGCTCGATTGCAGAGCGCTCAGTGGCGTCAAGGCTCAGCAATTCTTTGCCAAATACGTGGATATTTCCGGCCGTTGGCTCGCGCAGGCCGACTATCGAGCGCAGCAATACCGACTTACCGGTGCCCGAGCCGCCAACGACACCGAGCACTTCACCTTTATACAGGTCGAGCTGCAAGCCTTCGTGCACGGTTTGCGTGCCGAAGCGATTACACAGGTCGCGGACTTCAATGATGGCTTCAGTCATTACCAGCCCATCTCTACGCAAAACAGGGCAAATATTGCATCCAAAAGGATCACCACGAAAATCGACTGGACCACGCTTGAGGTGGTGCGCTCACCGACAGATTGCGCGCTGCCGGTAACCTTGAAACCTTCCAGACAGCCGATGACCGCAATCAGCATGGCAAACACCGGGGCTTTGACCATGCCGACGAAGAAGTGCCGGACCTCGATATTTTCATGCAGCATGGTGACGTAAGTGGTCACCGAGATATTCAGCGCCAGCGAGCAGACCACGGCGCCGCCGACGATGCCGCAGATCATGGCAATAAAGGTCAGAATCGGTAGCGTGATCAGCAGTGCATAAACCCGCGGTAATACCAGCAGTTCGATTGGGCTGAGCCCCAGCGTGCGCAGGGCGTCGATCTCTTCGTTGGCCTTCATCGAACCAATTTGTGCGGTGAAGGCGCTGGCCGTTCGCCCCGCAATCAGAATCGCCGTCAGCAGCACACCAAACTCGCGCAAAAACGAGAAGGCCACCAGATTCACCGTGTAAATGCTGGCGCCGAAGTCGGAGAGAATCGTGGCGCCCAGAAACGCCACGACCGCACCCACCAGAAAGGTGAGCAGAGCCACAATCGGTACCGCGTTGAGGCCGATTTGCTCAATGTTGGCGGTCAGTGAGGTCATGCGCCAGCGCTTGGGCCGGAGCAAAACATGGATCATTGTCGACAACGTCAGGCCAAAAAAACCAATGAGCTGCACGGCCTTGTTGCCGAAGTCTTCGACGGCAACACCGATATGCGACAAGAACTCTTTCAGCGAGTTGGGTGGCGGCGGCGGTGGTGTCCGGCGTGACTCGGTGATGGCTTTGCCGACGTTTTGCAGGAGGCTACGCCGTTCCGGCGCCAGATTCGGCGATTCCTGTTCCAGTGCATCCAGACGTTTTTCGCCGAGCAACTCGACCAGCACCGCCGCGCCGGCGGTGTCGAGCTCGCTAAGTGCGCCCAAGTCTACCGGTGCATCGTCCTTGAGCTGATGCTTGAAGGTGTCCACCTGCGCTTCAAGATCGGCGTAATTGGCCAGCGTCCAGTCGCCGCCCACACACAGTGTTTCGCTGACGTCTGGTGTGGCGTCAGTGCCATCGGTGTTGCGCAGCGTGATGTACGGGTTAGTCGCCATACAGACAGCTTACCTCCCTAATGCCGCATAGGAATAGCTAGCCGAAAATTATGGCTGGTTTGGTTTGAGCGTGCCCGGGTTAAACTGTGGCTATATTTAACCGGGCTTGTGCCCACTCCAGCCGCCATGGAAGCGCCCCTGCCGTTATGAAAAAAATTATTTACCTGATTGCGGTCGCCGCTCTGGCTTTTGTTGTTGCTCAAGAGCAAGGCCTACAAATTCCCGGCCTGAGCAGCGCGCCTACGGGTGGCGAGTCTGCTGTTGCACAGGCATACGCCGATCAGCGCAGCGATGTTCAGGTGCAAGGCCAGGGAGTGGTGATCAAGGTGCTCAAGGATGACACGCGGGGCTCGCAGCATCAGCGCTTTCTGATGCGTGTGGGCAGCAATGGGCCGGTGGTGCTGGTCGCCCATAATATCGATCTGGCTCCGCGCGTCAGCGGTTTGCGCGAGGGCGATACGGTCGGTTTTGCCGGTGAATACGAATGGAACGATAAGGGCGGCGTCATCCACTGGACGCACCGCGACCCTCGGGGTCGCCATGAAGACGGCTGGCTGCAGCATATGGGCAAAACCTATCAATAGCTGTATCGCGCCTACTGAATCACCTCGGCCCCTCTGATTACCGGGTCTGGCAGGGAAAGCGGAGCAGGGGATATCTGCAGATATTTGATGCTTTCGCGTGGAATCATCAGCAAGTCACCATCGACCTCAATACTCAGCATCGGGGTTTCCAGTTGTTTGCGCAGGCTGCGGGCGATTACCACCGGATCGTCACTTTGTTGCGGGAAACGAAGCGCCAGGCGCTGACCATCCTGGAAATACAGATAAAGATTTTTCAATGGTTTCATGCACAAATTCCTACCACCCGTTGAGTCTTACTTCAGCCTAGCTCGGCCTGCGGCGGGCAGTTGGTTTATTTTTATAAGCCTTGCGTGAGCTTATTCATCCGCTGAATGCGGCTCATCACACGACTAAATTTCTAAAAGTCCGGCGTCTTGCTTATGGTTGGAGGATCTCGAATCACTCTCGCTGAAGATGAGGCCTGTGTATGAGCAATGCGTATAACGTGCAGCAAGCCGCTGTGATTGGTGCCGGAACCATGGGGCGGGGCATCGTCATGAGTTTGGCCAACGCCGGCATCAAGGTCCTGTGGCTGGACAATAATCCGCAGATGCTTGAGCAGGCGCTCGCCGTGGTTGCTCAAACCAACGCGCACAACGTCAAGCTGGAACGCATCAGTGCCGAACAGTCCGCTGAGCGCCTGGCTTGCGTCACGCCGGTCAGCGAGTATGCGGCACTGGCGGATGTGGATCTGGTGATCGAGGCGGTCTACGAAAACCTCGAGCTCAAACAGCAGATCTTCCGCACGCTGGACGCCACGCTAAAGCCGGGCGCTATTCTGGCCAGCAATACTTCGGCACTGGATATCGACGCCATCGCTGGCGCCACCAGCCGCCCGGAATCGGTGTTGGGCCTGCATTTCTTCAGCCCTGCGCACATCATGAAACTACTCGAAATCGTGCGGGGTGCGAAAACCTCGCCGGCGGTGCTGGAAGCCACCCTCGCGTTGGGACAGCGCATTGGCAAAGTCAGTGTGGTGGCAGGCAATTGCCATGGTTTTATCGGCAACCGAATGCTCCACACTTATGTCCGCGAGGCGCGGATGATGTTGCTTGAGGGCGCCTGGCCGCATCAGATCGATGCGGCGTTGCAGGGTTTCGGCTTCGCCATGGGCCCGTTTCGGATGTACGACGTGGTCGGTATTGATCTGGAGTGGCGGGCACGCGAACTCGCTGGCAAGGGCCAGGATGATCCGGCGGTGCAGGTTGATAATCGTCTGTGTGAACTCGGTCGGTTTGGCCAGAAGGCACGCATGGGTTACTACCGCTACGCCGAAGGCAGCCGTCAGGCCGAGCATGATCCCGAGGTCGATGCACTGGTGCAGGAGGTTTCCGAGTCTCTGGGTTTCGAGCGTCGCGAGATCGGTGCCGAGGAAATTCTCGAGCGCTGCCTGCTGGCGCTGGTAAATGAAGGCGCGAAAATCCTTGAGGAAGACATCGCCGCCAACAGCCGCGACATCGACTTGGTCTACCTTAATGGTTATGGCTTCCCGGCCGAGCGCGGCGGCCCCATGAGTTGGGCTGATGAGCAGGGCGTGGCCGAAATCGAGCAGCGTTTGCAGAGCTTGCAAGCCTGTCTGGGCGATCACTGGAAGCCCGCCCGGCTGATTAGCCAACTGGCGGCGGCGCAGAAAAAATTCGCCGACGTGCAGCACCAAAAGTTCTGATCTTTGCCCCCGCGTTGGCGCAATTGCCGCGCCGCGTGGGGTGCTCATCTGCTGAACACGCTAGTCTGTTGCCTATAGCCAATAAAAAAGAGGCCTGAGCCATGCAGCCATTCAACTTTGTCACCAGTGCCCGGATTATCTGTGAATCGGGGGCTGCGCGTAATCTGGCGGCGCTGTGCAAGGAGCGTAATGTCGGCCGGGTGTTTATCGTCACCGATCCGGGCATCACCAAACTCGGCTTGCTCGACAGTATCCTGCCCGGATTCGGCGCGGCTGGTGTCGCGGTTGAAGTGTTTGATCAGGTCGTCGCCGATCCGCCGCAAGCTATTGTCGAGCAAGCGATCACTCAGGCCAGAGCGCTTGATGCGCAATTAGTGGTCGGCTTTGGTGGCGGCAGCTCGATGGATGTTGCCAAACTGGTGGCATTACTTGCCCATCCGCAGAGCACCCAGCGGCTGGATGATATTTTTGGGGTCGATAACGCCAAAGGCCAGCGTCTGCCGCTGATTCAGGTGCCAACCACTGCCGGCACCGGCTCGGAAGTCACCACGGTGGCCATTATTACCACCGGTGAAACCACCAAGATGGGCGTGGTTTCGGCGCTGCTGCTCCCGGATATTGCGCTACTCGACGCTGAGCTGACCCTCGGCCTGCCGCCGGCGATCACCGCTGCGACGGGCATTGATGCCATGGTTCACGCGATTGAGGCGTACACCAGTAAGCTGAAAAAGAACCCGCTGTCAGACATGCTGGCGCGTGAAGCCTTGCGTTTGCTCGCGGCCAATCTCGATGAAGTGGTGCATAACGGCAGCAATCTCGCCGCCCGCCAGGCCATGTTGCTCGGCGCTAACCTGGCCGGTCAGGCCTTCGCTAATGCGCCTGTGGCCGCGGTGCATGCGCTGGCGTACCCGCTGGGCGGCCACTTTCACATCCCGCATGGCCTGAGTAACGCGCTGGTGCTGCCGCATGTTCTCGGCTTCAACGCCGCCTCTGCTGCGTCCTTGTATGCAGAGCTGGCGCCGCTGGTGCTCGGCGACCGGCTGCGTTCGGCCAGCGCGATGGACCAGACCGAGCAGTTCATTCTGGAGTTGGCAGATTTGAACGAGCGTTGCGGCCTGCCGACGCGGCTGCGCGAAGCCGGAGTGCCGCAAGACATGCTCCCGCGCTTGGCAGCCGATGCGATGTTGCAGCAGCGTTTGCTGGTGAATAACCCGCGCGAGATGACCGAACAACACGCGCTGGCCATTTACCAGTCGGCTTATTGAGCCGAGTTTCTCGCCCTTCATAACCACGGAAACAGTTCATGAGCCAGACGCAACATTTACGTGATGACTACAAACGTTTTCAGGCGATAACCACGCGTTGGCACGACAACGACATCTACGGCCATGTGAATAACGTGACCTATTACAGCTACTTCGACAGCGCCGTGAACAGCTACCTGATCGAAGAGGGCGGCTTGGATATTCATGGCGGGGATGTAGTCGGGTTCGTGGTCAGTTCAAGCTGCGATTACTTCGCGTCCATCGCCTTTCCCGAGCGCATCGAGTTGGGCATGCGCGTGGGCAAGCTGGGCAACAGCTCAGTGCAGTACGAGTTGGCGGTATTCAAGGAAGGCGAAGAACAAGCCTGCGCAGCGGGGCGCTTTATTCACGTGTTCGTGGACCGCGAAAGCAATCGCCCGGTGCCAATCCCGGCAGAGTTGAGGGCAGCCCTTGAGGCGATATTGGTTTAGACCATGACCAATCGCATTTACAGGTGATGAAACCTGCGGAGGATGGAATCCGCAACGCGGCTTCCGTCATTGCAATCGTACGGTCGGATGCGATCGGGTTTTGGCCGCGCAATGGCCATGACGGTTTACCCGTTGGGTTAACCATCCTCCGTGATCGATCGTGTTTACAGGTGATGAAACCTGCGGATGGAATCCGCAACGCGGCTTCCGTCATTGCAATCGTCCGGTCGGACGCAATCAGGTTTTGATCCGGCAATGGCCATGACGGTTTACCCGTTGGGTTAACCATCCTCCGGAATCGATTGCATTTACAGGTGATGATGAAACCTGCGGAGGATGGAATCCGCAACGCGGCTTCCGTCATGGCAATCGTTCGATCGGGTGCGATCAGGTTTTGATCGTGCAACGGCCATGACGGTTTACCCGTTGGGTTAACCATCCTCCGTGATCGATTGCATTCACAGGTGATGAAACCTGCGGAGGATGGAATCCGCAACGCGGCTTCCGTCATTGCAATCGTCCGGTCGGATGCGATCGGGTTTTGGCCGCGCAATGGCCATGACGGTTTACCCGTTGGGTTAACCATCCTCCGGGATCGATTGTATTTACAGGTGATGAAACCTGCGGAGGATGGAATCCGCAACGCGGCTTCCGTCATTGCAATCATCCGGTCGGATGCGATCGGGTTTTGGCCGCGCAATGGCCATGACGGTTTACCCGTTGGGTTAACCATCCTCCGTGATCGATCGCATTTACAGGTGATGAAACCTGCGGAGGATGGAATCCGCAACGCGGCTTCCGTCATGGCAATCGTTCGGTCGGGTGCGATCAGGTTTTGGCCGTGCAATAGCCATGACGGTTTACCCGATGGGTTAACCATCCTCCGGGATCGATCGTGTTTACAGGTGATGATGAAAGATGCCGGTGGATGGAATCCATGGCGCGGCTTCCGTCATCACAATCGTCCGGCCAGCATCAAGCACAAGGCATCAATGATGTTTGTGTTTCTTGTGCTTGTTTTTCTTGTGGCCGCGGTTGTCGTCATGGCGGTTGTCGTCGGCAATGTCGTTGGCCAACGCGCCGCCGGCGGCTCCGCCAACGCCTGCGCCAATCAGCGACCCTGTGCTGCCGCCCAGCGAATTACCAATCGCTGAGCCGCCCGCAGCACCCAAGCCACCGCCGAGGGCTGCTTCGGTCTTGTTGCCGTCACGTGCGGTTGCTGCACCACCGACTGCGCCACCGACGCCGGAGCCAATGGTCGCGCCGGTGCTGCCACCGACTTGCGAGCCGATCACGTTGCCCAATGCACCACCCACACCGCTGCCGACTGCAACGCTGCCATTATCGCCGGCAAATGCCAGAGGGCTCACCGCCGCACTCATAAGCAAAGCTGTTAATAAAGTTCGCATCGTCATACCTCAGTTGTCAGGGGCTGCATCGTGCTCGTGCAGCAATGCAGATTAATTGTTCAGTCATAGGTTCGACGCCGGTTAAGGCAGATAATTCAATCATCGTCGGATGACCTTACAACTGCGCCGCGTCAATCAGCAGCGCGCAGCACATCAGTGGCGGTGGCCGTGATGCCAGCCCTTGTGCTTGCCTTTGTGTTTGTGGTGCTTGTGATAATGACGGTCGTCACGGTAGTAATGACGGTCATCGCGATAGCCTCGGCGGTCATCACGATGGCCATCGTCGCCGTAGTTATTACCCAGTGCTGCGCCTGCGCCGCCACCCAGCGCTGCGCCGATCAGGCCGCCGTTGGTGCCGCCGACACTGCGGCCGATCGCGTTACCACCCGCGCCACCCAGAGCGCCACCGATGGCCGCTTCTGTGCGACTGCGGCGATCTGCGCCAACCATGCCGCCTGCTGCGCCGCCGACACCGGCACCGATGGTAGCGCCAGTATTGCCCCCCACCTGCTGGCCTACAACGGCGCCGAGAACACCACCCAATGCACCGCCAACACCTGCTTCGGTGTTGCCTGCAAAGGCTTGTCCAGCACTAAGGCCGAGGGTCAGTAACAGAATTGATGAGTACTTCATATCAGCTCGCTCAAGTGGATATCACGCGCCGATCCTCATGTTTGTGTGCTGTGTCAGGCAAGCAAAACCCGACGAATAGTCGGGTTTGCGCACATAATTTAACTATCTGTTTTTAAACAAGAACTTTTGTGAAAACGGGCAGTCTTAAACCTGTTTAGGGCATTTGAGTTCGCCTGTTTTCAGGCCGTTTTATGCGCTTTTAACCTCAGATAATGCGCTGGTTTGCTGCCGCTCGCTCGAGCTTGATGGCGATGAATTTTGAGGTTGGGGTAAAGCTGCCAGCACCATAACTTTGCAGCGGCACCAGCGGGTTTGCTTCGGGGTAATACGCCGCGGCCTGACCCGCCGGAATATCAAATGCCAGCAAGGTGAAACCTTGCACCTTGCGCGCCACGTCGTCATCCCACAATGAACAGATATCCACAACCTGGCCTGGCTTGTAACCGAGGCGGACGATATCTGCTGCATTGGCAAACAATACTTTGCGTTGCCCCTTAACCCCGCGATAGCGGTCATCCAGGCCATAAATGGTGGTGTTGTACTGGTCGTGCGAGCGCAGAGTTTGCAAGATCAAGTCCGCGCTCTGGCCGCTGTTGCGCACCTGCGCCGGCAACAGATCTGCCAGTAACGGGTTTGCCTTGAAATTGGCCTTGCCGGTCGGGGTTAGCCAGCGCCGTTCGGCCGCCGAGTTACCCAGATAAAAACCGCCTGGATGTTTGACCCGGGTATTGAAGTCGCTAAAGCCCGGAATGGTGTCGGCGATCAGCTCGCGAATCCGGTCGTAGTCGGCAATCAATTCCAGCCAGTTCACCGGATGATCACCTAATGTGGCGTGCGCGATGCCCGCCAGAATCGCTGGCTCCGAGCGCATCTCTGCCGAGATTGGCTGCAACTGCCCGAATGATGCGTGGATCATGCTGAACGAGTCTTCAACCGTCACCGCTTGCGGGCCGTTGGCTTGCATGTCGATGTCGGTGCGCCCAAGGCACGGCAGAATCAGCGCGTCTTTGCCGGTAGTCAGGTGGCTGCGGTTAAGCTTGGTGCTGATCTGCACAGTCAAATCGCAATTGGCCAACGCCTTGTGGCTGAGCGGGCTGTCGGGTGTGGCTTGGGCGAAGTTGCCGCCCAGACCGATAAACACTTTGGCCTCGCCCGCGAGCATGGCGTTGATCGCCTCGACGGTGTTGTGGCCGCTGTCCCGTGGCACGGCAAACTGGAAACGCTGCTGCAGGCGATCAAGAAACTCCTGCGATGGCCGGTCGTTAATGCCCATGGTGCGGTCACCCTGCACATTGCTGTGGCCGCGCACCGGGCATAAACCGGCGCCTTTACGCCCGAGATTGCCGCGCAGCAACTGCAGGTTGACGATTTCCTGAATGGTCGCCACCGAGTGATGGTGCTGGGTAATGCCCATGGCCCAGCACATGATCACGCGTTCGGCCTGGCGATAAAGGCTTGCCGCCTGTTCCAGGTGCTCAAGGCTCAAGCCAGACTGCTCGACCAGCGAGTCCCAGGAAGTTTCATCCAGCAGGCGCAGGTAATCATCCACGCCATCGGTGTGCTCATCGATAAAGGCGTAATCGAAAATGTCTGGCTGGCCGCTGGCTTTGGCCTCGCGTTGCCACTGCAGAAGAAACTTGGCCATGGCCCGAATCGCCGCCATATCGCCGCCCAGAGCCGGGCGGAAGAATGCCGTGTTCAACGCCTCGCTGCCGTTGGTGAGCATTTCGATTGGATGCTGCGGATGCTGAAAACGCTCAAGCCCGCGTTCTTTCAGTGGGTTGAAACACACCACTTGTGCGCCGCGCTTTACGGCCTCACGCAGGGGTTCGAGCATGCGCGGGTGGTTGGTGCCCGGATTTTGCCCGAGGACAAAAATTGCATCGGCATGATCAAAGTCCGCGAAGGTAACCGTGCCCTTGCCGATGCCAATGCTCTGACCCAGGCTCACGCCACTGGCCTCGTGGCACATGTTCGAGCAGTCGGGGAAGTTGTTGCTGCCGAAGGCGCGCACGAATAATTGATACAGGTAGGCCGCCTCGTTGCTGGCCCGGCCCGAGGTGTAGAACTCGGCCTGATTAGGGTTTTCGAGTGCGCGTAAATGTTCTGCAATCAGGGCAAAGGCGTCATCCCAGCTCACCGGTACGTAGCGATCCTGTGCAGCGTCGTAACGCATCGGTTCGGTCAGGCGGCCCTGATATTCCAGCCAGTAGTCACTCTGCTCACGCAGTTGGCTGACGCTATAGCGGGTAAAAAATGCACTGTCGACCCGGCGGCTGGTGGCTTCCCAGTTCACTGCCTTGGCGCCGTTTTCGCAGAATTTGATGTGGCCATCTTCCGGCGAGTCGCCCCATGCGCAGCCGGGGCAATCGAAGCCGCCGTTCTGATTGGTCTTGAGCAGGGCGCGCAGGTTCTTGAAAGGCTGTTTGCTGTCCAGCCAGAAGCGCGTGACGCTGCGCAATGCACCCCAACCGGCGGCGGCGCCTTTATAAGGTTTATACCGGGGGTTTACCGATTGCAGGCTCATTGGCAAGGCTCGCTTTGGCGCGGCGCCGGGCTGAACACCCGGGGCGCGTTGTGATGAGGTAAATGGATCAGATTGAGGTTGTACTGGCGCGCCCATTCCACGGTGAGGGCGGTGGGCGCAGACAAACTGACCAGCGTGGCGATGCCACTGCGTACTGCTTTGTGAATCAGCTCAAGGCTGCAACGGCTGGTGACCACCACAAATCCCTGCGCCAGATTTTGGCCTTCGTCGAGTGCGGCGCCGACCAGTTTGTCGAGCGCGTTATGGCGGCCAATGTCTTCGCGGCACAGATTCACCTCTCCTTGCGCGTTTACCCATAACGCGGCGTGAAGCGCGCCACTGTGTCGGGCCATTTTTTGCGCGGTGGCGATGCGCGGACGCAAATTGTGAAGGTGCGCGGCAGGCGGCAGTGCGCTTGGCGGCAGTGGCGTCAGCGAGGGCAGGGCTTGCTCCAGTGCGGCCACACCGCAAAGGCCGCAGCCACTGGTGCCGGCTAATTGGCGACGCTGTTGTTTGAGTGCCCAGAATGCGCGGTTGCTGATGCTGACATTGGCGCTGATCGACGCGGCGCTGTATTCGAGGTGAATATCGTAGATCTCATCGACGCGGTTGATCACGCCGTTGCTGAGGCTCAAGCCGCGTATGAAATCCTCGGCTGAAGAGGGCGAAACCATCATGACGGCATGGTTTATGCCGTTATAACTGATGGCGATTGCCACTTCTTCTGCTAGCTGTGCGCGCGCCGCAAGGCCTGTCGAATCGAGTTCGACGTAGCTGTACTCAGCTGCCGGTTGGGGCTGCGGAATGGGCTGAAAAAAGCTTTTGAGCTGCGCGCTACGAGACATGAGCAGTAAGGCCTGCGACTTAATGTCTCATTAGCTTAGGTGGCATCAAGGGGCAGCGTCTAATCGCTATGGCTGATCCATTGATAGATGCCGTCTATGATTGCGTTACTCCACGGCATCGGGCTGGAAACTGCGGGTCTCATCGAAGCAGGCTTCAGCCAGTGCCGAGCGCGGCGCATTGCGACGCATGATCAAACCCAGTGGCGCAAGTGTGTGGGCGTCTTCAATTGGCGTGAGTGTCAGGTGCTCGGTAAAGTCAGCGAGACCACTGCGCAGCGGCATGATGGCGCAACACAGGCCGGCACTCACCGCTTGCAGGAGCTGATGCACCGCATCGGTTTCCAGTTTCGGCTTGGGCAGCAAGCCGCGTGAGCGGAAGTTGTGGTCTATAGACTGGCGAAAATGCATGCCGCTCGACAGCAACCCCAGCGGCAGGTCGATCAGGTTTTCCCAGCTCAATTGCGCGTTGCTGAACGCAAAGTGACGGCTGTCGTGCAGCAAGCCCATGCGCGTGTCGGCCAGCTCCAGGCTGTCGTAATGCTCGCGGTCCAGCCGGTCGAGATAAGACAAGCCCAGATCAATCTGGTTACGCCCGAGGCGTTCGAGAATCTGCTCGCTGCTAAGCGAGAACAACTGAAAATGCAGGCCCGGATGTTTTTTGCCGAAAAAGGCCACCAGGCTCATCGGATCGAAACCGGCCAACGGCACCATGCCAAGCCGCAGGGTGCCGACCAGTTGGCCACGGCAGGCGGCGGCTTCGGCGTACAGGCCATCGTGTGCGGCCATCAAGCTGCGCGCCCAGGCCAGAATCCGCTCGCCTTCTTCGCTGAAGCCTTCAAAACGCTGGCCACGGCGCACCAACTGTAAACCCAGCTCTTGCTCAAGGTTGCGCAGGCGCATCGACAGCGTCGGCTGGCTGATGTGGCAGCGTGCCGCCGCCTGGCCAAAGTGGCGTGTCTCATCCAGAGCAATAAGGAATTTGAGTTGTTTGATGTCCATGCGCGGCTCCTCCGGGGCGCCCCGATTCTAGCCTGCATCGCGACCGAGCGGGGCCGCAGGTACTGGAGAGCGGCATCAGCAAGAAGATATGCAGCAAAGTTTGACGAGTGGAGCCGCAGGCCGCCGTATACCGTCTAGTCTTTGAGTTCCGAGTAATTGCTACTCGGAATTTTCCCAAGGACATAGAGGAATCGCGATGAGTATTTTCAGTTTCGTGAAAGAGGCAGGCGTAAAACTCTGGGAGTCAGTGGTTGGCTCGGAAGCTCAAGCGGCTGAATCACTGCAAGCGCACGTCGCCAAGGTCGGTTTGGGCAATCCTGCCATTCAACTGTCCGTCGAGGGCGAGAAGGTGACCGCCAGCGGCGAGGTCGCGACTCAGGAGGAGAAGGAGAAGATCCTGCTGGCGCTGGGTAACGTCGAAGGCGTTTCAGAAGTAGAAGACAACATCACCGTGGCCACGCCGGCGCCAGAAGCGCGTTTCGTTACCGTCAAGAAGGGCGACACGCTGAGCGCGATCGCCAAGGCCGAACTGGGCAATGCTAATGCCTACATGAAGATTTTCGAGGCTAACAAGCCGATGCTCAGCCATCCGGACAAGATTTATCCGGGGCAGGTGCTGCGTATTCCATCCGAGTAATCCACAAGGCTCCGCGCTGGCTGATCGCCGCGCGGGGCTGTCGGCTGATGGTTAGCTGAGTTGCTGCTCGCGCCTGCCTCACAGGCCGGTGAGCAATTCCCGGTAATCGTCTACGGCGGCAAACTCTTCGGTGTCTTTCGGCCCCGCCTTGCTGTCGGGTTCGCGCACGGCCAGCAAGTGGCCGATGCCATAGGTGCGGGCGCTGCGCAGTACGGCCAGGCTGTCATCAATAAACAGACTGCGAGCCGGATCGAAGTTGACCTCGGCTTGCAGGGCAAACCAGAACTGCTGGTTTTCCTTGGCAAATCCATAGTCGTGAGAGCTGATCATGCGCTCGAAGTAGGGCGCCAGCTCAATGCGTTCCATTTTCAGCGACAACGAGTCGCGGTGGGCATTGGTGATCAGAATCACCCGCTTGCCCGCGCTGCGGATCGCCCCCAGAAAGGTATCTGCGTCCGGGCGCAATGCAATCAGTTCGGCAACTTCACGCTTGAGGTCGGGGATCGACAAGCGCAATTCGCGGCTCCAGAAATCGGTGCAATACCAGTTGAGCTGGCCGGCGTGCTCGCGAAACAGCGGCATCAGTTCGGCATCGGCCAGCGCGCGGCTGATACCGTGATGCTCGGCGTAGCGTTGCGGCAGGTGTTCGAGCCAGAAGTGGTTATCGAAATGCAGGTCGAGCAGGGTGCCGTCCATGTCCAGCAGAACAGTGTCTATCGTGTTCCAGTTCAGGTGTGTCATGTTCAGCCTTACCTAGCCTGTGTGGATTAAACCCGGATAGCTTAAAGGCATAAGCACCCGGCGCAAGACGACTTGCTGGCCCCTGTGGATAACTACTTGCCTGAGCGCTGCGACAACTTTGCCCCGTGGTCGATTTGCCCCAGTGGTTGCTCACACCGCTAAACTGCAGCGGGGAATCGTGCAAAGGCACGGTATGATAACCCGTCAGGTCACCCGAAGGAGTCGCACTCATGCCGCAGAAGCCCACCGTACTCGCCCGCGAGATTGTCGCCAGCAGCCGCTTGTTCAGGGTTGAAGAGTTGCAGCTGCGTTTCAGTAACGGCGTTGAGCGCACCTATGAACGCCTGGTCGGTAAAGGTTCGGGTTACGGCGCGGTCATGGTGGTGGCGATGATCGACAGCGAGCATGCCTTGCTGGTTGAGGAATATTGCGGCGGCACCGACGATTATCAGATGTCCTTGCCTAAAGGGCTGGTCGAGCCGGGTGAAGATGTTTTGGTGGCGGCCAATCGCGAGCTTAAAGAAGAGGCCGGTTTCGGGGCGCACAAGCTGCAATTGCTCGCCGAGTTGAGCCTTTCGCCTGGCTATATGAGCCAGAAGATTCACGTGGTGCTGGCGCAGGATCTTTATGAGGAGCGCTTGCCGGGCGATGAGCCGGAGCCAATGCGGGTTGAGAAAACCAGCCTCAAGCAACTCTCAACGCTGATTGAAAACCCGCTGTTCAGCGAAGGCCGGGCATTGGCGGCGCTGTATCTGGCGCGCGATATTCTGACCCAGCGCGGGGAGTTCGGCGCATGAGCCATGCATTGATACCGGCGGTTGAGAAATTAGTGCGCGAGGCGGGAAAAGCCATTTTGCCGTTCTGGCGCGAGGACGTTGCCGTGACTGAAAAGGCCGACGCCTCGCCAGTGACTGCCGCAGACTTGGCCGCGCACCACGTGCTGATGGACGGGCTTAAGGCGCTGGACCCGGGCATTGCCGTGTTGTCTGAAGAAGATGCCGACATCGCCCTGAGTGAGCGTGCCAGTTGGCAGCGCTGGTGGCTGGTCGATCCGCTGGATGGCACCAAGGAATTCATCAGTGGCAGCGACGAATTCACCGTTAACGTCGCGCTGATCGAAGAAGGTCGCGTGGTGTTTGGCGTGGTGGGTCTGCCGGTCAGCGGGCGCTGTTATTCCGGCGGTGCAGGTCTGGGTGCAAAGCTCACCGAGGCCGATGGCCGTGAGCGTCCGATTAATGTGCGTAATCAGCCCGTTGCAGCATTCACCGTGGTTGCCAGTCGCCGTCATTCCAGCCCGGAGCAGGAACAATTGCTCGAAGGGTTGGCACAGCGCTTTGGTAATTTGGATTGCGTGAGCGTGGGCAGTTCGCTGAAATTTTGTCAGTTGGCCCAAGGCACAGCCGATTTCTATCCGCGGCTGGCGCCAACTTCGCAGTGGGACACAGCCGCCGCTCAAGGCGTACTCGAAGGCGCGGGCGGTGAAGTGCTGCGCCTGAATGGCGAGGTGCTGCGCTATGAAGCGCGTGAGTCGCTGCTCAACCCTTCGTTTCTGGCGCTGCCTGCCGCCGCCCAGTGGCGCGATGAGCTGATCGCGATGGCGCGCTCGCTGTAAAAAGGCCGTTTTTCAACGGCCTTTTGGGCTTACTCGGCAACCAGTTCGGGTAATTGCTCAACCAGCTTCTGATTGTTCAGCGGTGCGCGGATAAAGCCGCGCTGGGTGCCGTCTGGGCCAATGATTACCAGATTACCGCTGTGATCGACGGTGTAGTTGGGCTTGCTGGTGTCGGCAGGAATGAACGGGATGCTTACCGCGTTGGCGAGTTTCTGGATGACCGGCTCAGGCGCAGTCAGGCCCATGAACTGCGGATCGAAGTAGTTCAGGTACTTTTTTAGCTGCTCCGGGGTATCGCGGTTCGGGTCGACGCTGATCATGACGATGCGCAACTTGTCACGCGTCTCGGCCGGCAGCTGGCCGCGAATCTGACGCAGCTCGGCGAGCGTGGCCGGGCAGATATCCGGGCAGAAGGTGTAGCCAAAGAACAGCAGGCTCCACTGATCCTTGAACTGGCTGACTTTGAACGGCTGGCCATTCTGGTCAGTCAGTTCAAGGTCGGGCAGGTTGCGGCTTTGCGGCAGCAGCACAATTCCCGCATCGAGCAGTTTGGTCGGATCAGCCTGCCCCTTGCTGTTGAGAACCTTGTTAACGGTGAGGCCCAGTACCAGAGCAACAATGGCGAAGAGCACAAATACAGTTTTCTGAGTACGGGTCATAGCACCAATTTTCTATAGGTTGATCAGCAGATAGTGGTCGAGCAGCAGCGCGATAAACAGCAGGAACAAGTACCAGATACTGTACTTGAAAGTGTTGATCGCGGCATGCGGCCGGGAGTCACGGTACAACACCACAGCCCAGAACATAAAGCGCCCGCCCAAAACGACAGCGCAGGCCAGATACAGCAGGCCGCTCATGTGGATAACAAAAGGCAGCAGCGTCACGGCGAACATGATGCAGGTGTACAGGATGATGTGGATCTTGGTGTAGTGCTCGCCATGCGTGACCGGCAGCATCGGAATATTGGCCTTGGCGTATTCGGCCTTGCGGTGAATCGCCAGCGCCCAGAAATGCGGTGGCGTCCAGGCAAAGATAATCAACACCAGCAGCAACGGCTCGGCACCTACATGGCCGGTGACTGCCACCCAACCGAGCAGCGGTGGGGCGGCGCCAGCAAGGCCGCCGATCACGATATTCTGCGGCGTGGCCCGCTTGAGAAAGCCGGTATAAAGAACCGCATAACCGAGCAGTGATGCCAGTGTCAGCCAGGCGGCCAGTTCATTGGTGAAGGCCAGCAACACGCTCAAACCCGCCACCGAAAGCAGCAATGCAAAACTAATCGCCGCTGTCGGCGAGACCCGGCCTTCCGCCAGTGGTCGTTTATGGGTGCGCGCCATGACCGAGTCGATTCGCCGGTCGACCACGTGATTCACCGCCGCCGCGCCGCCTGCGCACAAGCCGATGCCGAGGTTGCCGAAAATCAGCACCTGCCACGGCACACCGGCGCGCGTGGCGAGAAACATGCCGACCAGCGAAGTGATCAGCATCAACACGACCACCCGTGGCTTGGTCAGCTCCAGGTAGTCGCGCCAAGTGGCTCGGGCTGTGTGTTCGCGCAGTAGAGTAGCCATTGGGTCTCTCCTCGTCGTTATTGTTATTCCGTACGCAGCGACTTGATCGGCAGCGATGCTATGCGTTTTGCGGGTGAACTCGCTGGCAGAGCAACCGGGCGCAGCCGATAGTTGATCAGTACCAGGCACAGCAACAAGCCCGCGCCGCAGGCGTTGTGCGCCACCGCCACGGCAAGTGGCAGGTGCAGCAGGACATTGCTGATGCCCAGACTGACCTGAGTCAGCAGAGCCAGAACCAGCAGTAACGAAAGCTTTGGCAAACCCTGCGCGCGCAATTGCCATGCAAGAGTCAGCAGGGTGAGCGTCACCAGCACGGCGCCGATGCGATGGGTCATGTGGATGGCGGTGCGGGCGTCGCTGTCGAGTTGGCCGCCCAGATAATTGGGACCGATGTGCTGGGTCAGGTGAAAGCCGTTGGCAAAGTCCATGTTCGGCCACCATTGGCCGTGACAGGTTGGCAGATCGACGCAGGCCACCGCGGCGTAATTGCTGCTGACCCAGCCGCCCAGTGCTATCTGGCCGATTACCAGCGCCAATCCGAGCATTGCCAGACGCCGCGTGCGTTGGCTGATGTCCGGCAACACGGCAAATTTTCCCGAGAGACGCAGCGTCAGCAAAAACAACAGGGAAAGCGTCGAGAAACCGCCGAGCAAATGTGCGGTTACCACTTGCGGCCACAACTTTAGCGTGACCGTCCACATACCAAATGCGGCTTGCACAATAACCAGCCCGAGCAAAAACACCGGCAGTTTCAGTGGCTGGTCAGGCAGGTGTCGATTGCGCAGCGCATGGATCGCCAAGCCCAGAATGACCAGGCCCAGACTGCCGGCAAAATAGCGGTGAATCATCTCGGCCCAACCCTTGGCGACCTCAACCGGTGCAGCAGGGAAGCGTGTTTCGGCCAACGCTTGCTTGTGCTCGCTCATCGGCACGCCGATAAATCCGTAGCAGCCAGGCCAGTCCGGGCAACCGAGGCCGGCATGGCTGAGGCGCGTGTAGGCGCCGAGCATCACGACAAGCAATGCCAGAAGGGTGGCGAGCAGGGCAATTCGATAAGCCGGTTTGGTCATGGTTATCGCCTTACTGTTGAGCGCGAGGGCGCCTCTTGTCAGGTATTCAGCGTTGCCTTTAACCGATGCGTGAAATCTTCAGCAGCAGAATCAGGTCTTTCAAAATCGCCTTGCCGCTGGTGCCGTTGGCGTAACGCAGCACCAGATTGCCGTGTGGGTCGACGATCCACAGTTGCGGCGCATCGAGCTTGCCGGCCGTTTTGCTGACAGTGGCGGCATAGGCTTGCGGCTCGAGGGTGTAGCGCGACAGCTGCGGGAATTCGCGCTTGAGCAGCGCGTCATAGTCGGCCTGCAACGGCTGGGACAGCGCAATGGCGTGAGTGGCGCGGGTGGCTTCGCGGTTCAGGCCGATATTGATCTGCCGGGCCAGATACACCAGTTGCTTGCAATCGGTATTGCAACTGTCGGGCGCGGTGACCAGTAACTGCCAGCGCTTGTCCTGATCGCCGACAACGCCCAGATCGGCAACGCCGGTTCCGGTGCCCAGCAGTTCACCGTGATAATTGCGCGCATCGGGCACCCAGAAGCGCCACTGATACATGGCCGTGGCCAGAATCATCGGGCCAATCACAATGGTCAGAATCAGGATTAGCTGCAAACGGCCGCGCCAGCGACGTTGCGGCGACACTTCAGGCAAGGTGATTGCTGGGTTCATGGCGAGTCTCCCGCGCATTGTGCAAACCAAGGTAAATAAACAAGCCGAGCAGCGCCGCCGACATGGCAAACCACTGCACGGCATAACCGGTATGGGTGTCAGGCGACATGGCGACTACTGGCCAGCCTGTGTGCAGAGCACCGGCGCCACTTTCGAGGCGCATTTCGTAGGCGTAGCCGTCGCGCTGCAGGCGCTGCCAAACGTCTGTTGGCATGACTTTGCTGATTAACTGCGGCCAGCCTGCGTCCGCCTCGCTGTTGGCCAGATTGAGCCCGCCACCGAGCGGTACATAGACTTCGGCGATAACACTTTGCGGGCCTTGCGGCGTATTCACAGTCGGCTGCACGCGACGATCCGGCCACGCCAGCCAACCGCGATTGAGCAGCACCCAAAGGCCGCTGGCCTGATCGAAAAAGGGTTGCAGCACTTCGAGGCCGACATGCCCGTCGCGAATGCTGTTATCCAGATACAGGCTGTGTTGCGCGTCGAAACGGCCGACCAGCTTTACCCGGGTGTAAGCCGGTTTTGCCAGCGCTTGCGCTTGCACCAGGCTGATGGGCGCGGCCATTTCCCGCAGGGCATTGGCCGCCATGATTTCGCGTTTTTCCTGCGCGCGCTGGAGCTGCCAGAAGCCCAGCCCGATGAGTACCGGCATCAGCAGCAAGACCACGCAGGTTGGCAGCCAGCCGGGGCGAAAGCGGCTCATGGCGCGCTCGCGGCTGGCTGTTGCTGGCGGACTATACTGAAGCTGCATTGCATCATTTCCCCTTATCACTTCACTGCTCACCAAGGAGTCCATGAATGCTCAAAGCCGCGATCGTTTTGCTGTTACTGGCCACGCTGGTCAGTCTGTTCAGCGGCCTGTTCTTTCTGGTCAAGGACGAAGGCCGCACCTCACGGGTGGTTAACGCGCTTACTGTTCGGGTCTCTCTGGCGGTTCTGACTGTGGCACTGATTGCCTGGGGTTTTTACACGGGCCAACTGGCCTCGCATGTCACGTGGTAAAGCGGGCCGCAAGCAGCCCGCCGGCAGACTCACAACACGTAGACGAATACGAACAGGCCGATCCACACCACATCCACAAAGTGCCAATACCAACTGGCGGCCTCGAAACCGAAGTGCTGGTCGGCATTGAAGTGTCCTTTGAGGATGCGGATAAACATGATCGACAGCATCAGCACACCCAGCGTTACGTGCGCCCCGTGAAAGCCGGTGAGCATGAAGAATGTCGCGCCGTAGATGCCTGAGCCGAGTGTCAGGCCCAGTTCGTTATAGGCGTGGATATATTCCTCGGCCTGAAAGCCGAGAAACGCCAGGCCCAGGATGATGGTGAGCGCCAGCCAGACCTTCAGCGGCGTGCGATGGTTTTTGCGCATGGCATGGTGCGCCAGCGTCAGGGTCACGCTGGAAGACACCAGCAAAATGGTGTTCAGCAGCGGTAAGCCCCAAGGGCTGATGGTGCCTTCCGGCGCCGGGTATTTTTGCGGGTCTGGCGTATTCAGCAGTGGCCAGGAAAATTCAAAACCGGGCCAGAGCATGTTGGCAACGCCCTTGTCGCCTTCGCCGCCCAGCCACGGCCCGGCGAAATGCCGGACATAGAACAGGGCGCCAAAGAAGGCAGCAAAGAACATCACCTCGGAGAAGATGAACCAGCTCATGCCCCAGCGGAAGGAACGGTCCATCTGAGGGCTGTACAAGCCGCCCCGGCTCTCTTTGATGACCGCGCCGAACCAGCCGAACAGCATGTAGGCCAGCACCAACCCGCCGCAAAAGAAAATCAGCGGGCCGTGGGATGATTCATGCCCAGCCTTCATGTCGTTGAACCAAGTGCCGACCCCGAAAACGGTGACGAACATGCCGACAGTGGCGATTATTGGCCATTTGCTTTGAGCGGGAACGTAATACGGGTCATGAGTTTTTGCCCCGGCCATCTTTGTTCTCCTTATTGGCTCACCTGTGCGACAGGTGGTTTACGCGCAGTCACATCAAACAGGGTGTAGGACAGCGTCAGGTGACGCACATCCTTGGGCATGTCGCGATCAACAATGAAACGCACTGGCATCTCGACTCTTTCGCCGGGTTGCAGCACTTGTTGGCTAAAGCAAAAACACTCGGTCTTGTGAAAGTAAGCGGCAGCCTCGGAGGGCGCGATACTGGGAATCGCCTGCGCCGTCATGGGCTTGTCGGTCGGGTTGTGGGCGACAAACAGCATCTGGTTGACGCCGCCGGGATTGACCGTGATTTCGTCACCTTCCGGATAGAAATCCCAGCTCATGTCGGCATTGTTGGTGGCCAGAAACTGCACCCGCACTTCGCGGCTGTCATCAATTACCTGTGTGCCTTCGTAGGCCGTGCCATCGGGTTTGCCATTGATGCCGAACGCTTTGCACATCACGTCGTAAATCGGCACCAGGGCAAAACCGAAGGCGAACATCAGCACCACCACAACGACCAGGCGTTTGATCAGGCGTGAGATGTCTGTCGAGGTCGACATGGCTACTTCACTTCAGGCGGAGTGGAGAAGGTGTGGTACGGCGCCGGTGAAGGCACAGTCCACTCTAGGCCATCGGCACCGTCCCACGGTTTTGCCGGTGCTGGCTTGCCGCCACGGATGCACTTGATGACGATGAACAGGAACAGCAGCTGCGTGGCCCCGAACGCGAATGCGCCAATGCTGGAGATCATGTTGAAGTTGGCGAACATCATGTTGTAGTCGGGAATACGCCGCGGCATGCCTGCCAGCCCGACAAAGTGCATCGGGAAGAACGCCATGTTCATGCCGATGAAACTCATCCAGAAATGCAGCTTGGCGAGGGTTTCGTCGTACATGTGCCCGGTCCACTTTGGCAGCCAGTAATACGCCGAAGCGAAGATGCCGAAGATGGCGCCTGGCACCAGTACATAGTGGAAGTGCGCAACCACAAAGTAGGTGTCGTGATACTGGAAGTCTGCCGGCGCGATGGCCAGCATCAGCCCGGAAAACCCGCCGATGGTGAACAGAATCACGAAGGCCACCGAGAACAGCATCGGCGCCTCGAAGGTCATCGAACCCTGCCACATGGTGCTGGCCCAGTTGAATACCTTCACCCCGGTAGGCACAGCAATCAACATGGTCGCGTACATGAAGAACAGCTCGCCGGTGAGCGGAATGCCCACGGTGAACATGTGGTGCGCCCAGACCAGAAACGACAGCAGGGCAATCGAGGCGGTCGCGTAAACCATCGAGGTGTAACCGAACAGCGGTTTACGGGCGAAGGTCGGGATGATCGAGCTGACTGCGCCGAAGGCAGGCAGGATCATGATGTACACCTCGGGGTGACCGAAGAACCAGAACACATGCTGGAACAGCACCGGATCACCACCGCCGGCCGCACTGAAGAAGCTGGTGCCGAAGTGGATGTCCATCAGCATCATGGTCACCACGCCCGCCAAGACCGGCATTACTGCGATCAGCAGGAAGGCGGTAATCAGCCAGGTCCAGACAAACAACGGCATTTTCATCAGCGTCATGCCGGGGGCGCGCAGGTTGAGGATGGTGGCGATCACGTTGATCGCGCCCATGATCGAGCTGAAGCCCATCAGGTGAATGGCGAAAATGAAAAAGGTCACGCTGGCGGGCGCGTAAGTGGTTGAGAGCGGGGCGTAGAACGTCCAGCCAAAGTTTGGTCCGCCGCCTTCCATGAACAAGGTGCTGACCAACAGCGCAAACGCCGCGGGCAGCAACCAGAAGCTGAAGTTGTTCATGCGTGGCAGGGCCATGTCCGGCGCGCCGACCATCAGCGGAATCATCCAGTTGGCCAGGCCGACAAACGCGGGCATTACCGCACCGAACACCATTACCAGGCCGTGCATGGTGGTCATCTGGTTGAAGAATTCCGGCTGGACAATCTGCAAGCCCGGCTGGAACAGTTCGGCGCGGATAACCATGGCAAAGCTGCCGCCGAGAAGGAACATGGCGAAGCTGAACCACAGGTACATGGTGCCGATGTCTTTGTGGTTGGTGGTCAACACCCAACGCATCAGCCCCTTGGCCGGGCCGTGGTGATGGTCATGTCCGGCATGACCGTGATCGATCACTGCACTCATGTCCCTTACTCCTTAGCCTTTTTGAAATCGAGGATGTCTTTAGGCGTAACCATGTCGCCCACTTTGTTACCCCAGGCATTGCGCTCGTAAGTGATGATTGCAGCGATATCGACTTCCGACAGTTGCTTGCCGAACGCGGCCATTGCAGTGCCAGGACGGCCCTCGACCACTGTGTGGATATGCTCCTCTGCCGGGCCGGTTGCGACTGATGAGCCTTTCAACGCCGGGAACATTGGCGGTAAACCTTCGCCGTTGGCCTGATGGCATGAGGCGCAGTTGGTGGCATAGGCTTTTTCGCCGCGGGCGCTGAGTTCTTCCAGCGTCCACTCCTTGCTGGTCAGTTCCTTCTCGGCCAGCGCTTCTTCCTTACGCTTGGCCAGCCAGGCTTCGAAGTCCGGCTTGGATTTGACCTCGACCACAATCGGCATGAAGCCGTGGTCCTTGCCGCACAGCTCGGCGCATTGGCCGCGATAGGTGCCGGGCGTGTCCATGCGTGTCCAGGATTCGTTGATGAAGCCGGGGATGGCGTCTTTCTTCACCGCCATCGCCGGCACCCACCACGCATGTATGACGTCTGCTGACGTGATCAAAAAGCGCACTTTGGCGTCCACCGGAATCACCAACGGGTTGTCGACCTCGCGCAGGTAATTCTCGCCTTTGGCTTCCTGATTATTGATTTGGGCTTGCGGCGTGGTCAGGTTGCTGAAGAACTCAACATCCTGGCCCAGATACTTGTAGTGCCATTTCCACTGATAACCCGTGACCTGGATGTCGAGATCCGACTCCGAGCTGTCATAGATATTGATCAGGGTCTTGGTTGCAGGCACCGCCATGACTACCAGAATCAGCAGGGGCACGACCGTCCAGAGAATCTCGACAGTGGTGCTTTCATGGAAGTGTGCAGGCTCCTGGCCGGTGGAGCGACGATGGATAATCATCGACCAGATCATGGCACCAAAGACCACAACGCCGATGACGACGCAGATCCAGAAAATGGTCATGTGCAGGTCGAATACCGAGCGGCTGACTTCGGTCGCGCCAGGGGTCATGTTGGTGGTCCAACTGGCCTGAGCGGTGCCGAAAACCAACCACAGCAGGATACCCATCCAAACGTGTGGATGTCGCGACATTGCGGGTTCCCCTTATGGTTCTTGTTATCCCGCCGGCGAAGCCTGCGGCTAAGGGATCGACTGCCAAGGAACTGGCGACAACTGTCGAAACCTATCCGTGCCTAAAGCCCGTCCGGTTCCATCAGATACTGCCTTTCGAATTCGAGTATAGACGCCACTTGTCGGCCCGCAATGCCAAACCGAAAAACTCCGTGGCGTTGTCGAGCGTGTCTTAGAGGCAGTGCGGGTCTGGGGCGAGAAAGTTTTTTTGTGCACCGAGATATAGCGCTGTCGCATAAGCGTTAATAAATTATGACAATCAAATCTTAGCGCTGGAGATTCTCCAGCTAATGTAGTCGTTCATGTCCTGGTTATGGAGTAGTCATGAATATTGCCGCTTTGCGCACGCTGATTCAGCGCGCCCAGCAACAGGAGGCGCAACAGCCGCGTCTCGCCGATCAATTGTCTGCCAGCATTGATGCCCTGCATCCGGCTATCCGGCTTACCGGAGCCGATACCGCAGGTGTGCTTGGCCGGTTTGTGCACGCTTACATCGAGCAGGTGCCCGACATGCTCGACGCAGCCAATCAGGTGGCGCGTGAAGCGGGTATCGAGTTGCAGATCAAACCGGTACTGAAAGTTGCCGAAGAGTTCTTTCTGCACCCGCCGCCAGTCATGGCCGGGCATGAGGGGCTCGATTGCCTGTTGGATGAGGCTTATCTGGCGCACAGGTTGGTGGAGGAAGTTAACGACCGCTATATCGCCCACCTTGGCCAGCCCTTGATTCCGCTGGATACCACGGTGGCCAATCTTATTGCTCATCAACTGATTGGCGAGACGTTTGCCAACCAGTTGGATGAGGCAGTGCAGCAGGCGCTGGACGGTTTGCTCGACAGCGAAACCTTTGATCAGGCCTCGGTGCATGCTTACCGTGAGCGCCTCAACGACCCGACGGTCGAGGCTGCCTGGAAGCGCTGGCCATGCTTGTCGCGCCAGCTCGGGGTTGAGCTGGAGCTACAGCAGGCGGATATTCAATCAGCTGTCTGAAGACTGCGAATTGAGATAACGCGCGCGGGGTGTGGCCATCGGCAGAGGACCGTCACCGATCTTCTTGAAGTTGCCGCTCTCCGCGTCGTAGCCGCGAATTTCGCCGGTTTCAATGTCGTACATCCAGCCATGAATGAACAACTGCCCGCTGGCCAGTCGCGCGGCGACCGACGGATGCGTGCGCAGATGGTCGAGCTGAGCGATGACGTTCTCTTCGGTCAGCGTGCCCAATGTGCTGTGATCCGCGCAGCCGCAGTTTTCCGCTACCACGGTCTTGGCCACCTCGGCATGGCGCAGCCAGGCCTTGACGGTCGGCATGCGTTCGAGGGTTTGCGGGTCAAGAACTGCTTTCATCGCACCGCAGTCGGAGTGGCCGCAGATGATGATGTGGTGTACGCCCAGCGCCATTACCGCGTATTCGATGGCGGTCGAAACGCCGCCCATCATCTGGCCGTAAGGCGGCACAACGTTACCGACGTTACGGGTGACGAACAGGTCGCCCGGATCGCTCTGAGTAATCAGTTCGGGAACAATGCGCGAGTCAGCGCATGTGATAAACATCGCGTGCGGGGTTTGCTGGTGCGCGAGTTTCTTGAACAGTGCTTGTTGCTCAGGGAATACATTCTCACGAAAGCGCTGAACGCCATCAGTGATGTGCTGCAGCGCAACTTCGGCGCTTGCGGCGTGCTGAGCATTAGACGGATTAAATTTACCCATGCTGCAAACCTCTATCAACCTGCTGAAATCGGCGGGCGCCAGTACAGCGTGCTACTGGCAAGCCCAGTTAAGACTGGACACATTACAAGGAGTTCGGGTCACAGTTGCGTGTAATAAACTCCAAGTTTATTACCGTTCCGGCCTGTTCGGCAAAGCGCAGGGCTACAGCAGCGACAGCTGACCGCCGGGCGGACAGAACGCCGAGCAATCGAGATTGAAGCGCTCGCGCTGCGCCAGACCATTGCGTTTGAGCGCCACCTTAAAGCGTTGCGAGAGCAGCTCGGCAAATGCGCCTTCGCCGCTGAAACGCTTGCCAAAGCGACTGTCGTAAAGCTCGCCGCCACGGCTTTGGCGCACCAGACTCAAGACATGCTCGGCGCGCTGCGGATAATGCGCGTGCAGCCACTCCTCGAACAGTGGCGCCACTTCACGCGGCAAGCGCAAAAACATGTAAGACGCACTTTGCGCGCCCGCTTGTGCAGCCGCCTCAACCAGATGCTCAAGCTCCATGTCGTTGATCATCGGGATCATGGGTGAACACAACACGCCCACCGGAATACGATTTTCGCGCAGCACCCGAATCGCCCGTAGCCTTGCGGATGGCGAAGCGGCGCGCGGCTCCAGGATACGCTTAAGCTCATCGTCCAGCGTGGTCAGGCTGATCATCACCGCCACCAAACGCTGCTTGGCCAACTCGGTGAGCAGGTCGAGGTCGCGCAAGATCAGCGAGCCCTTGGTGATGATGGTCAGCGGATGACGATAATTGAGCAGCACTTCAAGGGTGCGCCGGGTCAATTGTTGCTGGCGCTCGATAGGCTGATACGGGTCGGTATTGGAGCCAAGGTTAATCGGCGCGCACACGTAACCGGGCTTGCTCAACTGCTGTTCAAGCATGGCCGGGGCATTGTGTTTGGCTATGAGCCGGGTCTCGAAATCGATGCCGGGTGACAGATCCCAGTACGCATGGCTGGGCCTTGCGTAGCAGTAGATGCAGCCGTGCTCACAGCCTCGGTACGGATTGATCGAGCGATCAAACGGTAAATCGGGCGACTGATTGCGGGTGATGATCGATTTGGCTGTTTCGAGGCGCACTTCGGTCGCCTGCGTAGGCGGTACTTCCTGAAACCAGCCGTCATCACTGGCGATTATCTGCGTCGGTGCGTAGCGGTTGGCAGGGTTGCTGGCAGTGCCGCGCCCGCGGGGTGGCAGGGGAGCGTTCATAAAATAGCCTCGAATTTTACTGGCTAAATATACAGTATAAAATCGAGGCCTTTACAACTGTTTGTCGGTTTAACCTTTCGCCAGCAGATGCGCCCATCGCTTAGCCCGGATCAGATAGACGCGGGTGTACGAGCACACCGGCACCACCTTGTAGCCAAGCTTCTCGATAGCTTCCAGGCAGTGCTCCATCAAAATCGCGCCCAAACCCTCGCCACGACGATTGGCGGGGACTTCGGTGTGCGTCAGGTACAGGGTTTGGCCCTCTTTGCGATAAATCAGCTGGCCGCTGGCGCCGTCGCCAAAGTCGACCTCGAAGCGCTGATGCGCCGGATTGTGGCTGACCGTGATCCGGCTTGGCGATGGTTCGGCCGGTGTGCTGTCGAGTGCGGCGCTGATGGTTGCGGCGAGATTTTCCGGGCGATAGTTGTTGGCGACAACCACGCCATTGCGGTCAATCACGATAAACCACGGCGTGCCCCCAGTGCGGTAGTCACTCATGATTGTGGGACGCGGTAATCCGTCGTCCTGACCGAAGGGCAGGTCGAGCTGATAAAGCTCGGCGTTTTCCGCGCGTTTCTCGGGGCCGTTTTCGCGGTGCCCTTCGAACACGCTCTGCACCACGGCAAACACCACAGGTTGGTCTTTGAATTCAGTAATCAGGCTCTGTAGAGTCGGGAAACCGTGGCTGTGGCAGCCCGGGCACCATGCTTGGAAACAGTAGATAACACGCACTTTGCCGGCATGCTCGCTGAGCCGGAAAGGCGCTAGGGGCTGGCCGTGTCGATCCACCCAATCGGTTATTCGCAGTTCGGGAGCCGGTTGTCCCTTGATTCCAAATTGCATGGCAAACCTCCTTGTGGTTCTGCGCTGCACCCAGCCAGACAACCGCAGAACCAGGCGACTGGCAAGGCGATTTTCAGCCTGCCAGCCGAGCGGTTATGGGTCGCATAACGGATGCATAAAGATTGCGTTCAGCTTGAGCAAACGCGCCTGCCCTGGCTCCTCTCTAACGATGGGCGTCGACCTGTGTGTCAGCCTTTGGAGCCGGTTGGCTGGTCGGTTGCAGTGATGTTGATGCCTTCGGGGCGCTGCGCATAACGCTGGGCGATGACCGCGCAGACCATCAATTGAATTTGGTGGAACAGCATCAGCGGCAGAATCAGCAGGCCGATGGTGCTGCTGGCAAATAGCACCTGAGCCATCGGCACGCCGGTGGCGAGGCTCTTCTTCGAACCGCAGAAAAGAATGGTAATACGGTCTTCAATATTGAAGCCCAGCCACTTGCCCAGCAGGTGTGTCGCCAGCAGCGCCAACGCCAGCAGGATGCAGCAAGCCACAACCAGACCGATAAGTGTTTGCAGCGGCACTTGATGCCACAGCCCTTCGATAACTGCGGCGCTGAAGGCGGTATAGACCACCAGCAGAATCGAGCTTTGATCGACGAATTTCAGCCAGTTCTTGTTGCGGCCGACCCACTCGCCAATCCAGCGACGGGCGATCTGGCCGGCGACAAAGGGCACGAGTAATTGCAGGGTGATCTTGCCAATCGCATCGAGCGTAGAACCGGCTTCACCGTGCACGTTCAGCAGCAGTGCGACCAGAATCGGCGTCAGGAAAATGCCAAACAAGCTGGAGGCCGCCGCGCTGCAAATAGCCGCTGGAATGTTGCCGCGCGCCAGTGAGGTGAAGGCGATAGCCGACTGCACGGTGGCGGGCAGGGCACAGAGATAGAGCATGCCCAGATACAACTCATCGCCGACCATCGGCGACAGCAAGGGTTTCAGCGCCAGCCCCAGCAATGGGAACAGGATGAAGGTGCAGGCGAACACCAGCAAATGCAGACGCCAGTGGCCGGCACCGGCAATGATCGCCTGGCGTGAGAGCTTGGCGCCGTGCAGGAAAAACAGCAGGCCGATGGCAAGGTTGGTGATCCAACCGAAGGCCACCGCAGTTTGGCCGCTGGCGGGAAACAGGCTGGCGATGGCAACCACTGCAACCAGTGCGCAGGTGAAGTTATCGGGCAGGAAACGCTTGAGTGACATGTTCAAATCTCGTACTTGCAGGCAGGTTGAGACAGACACTACTCTGTTGACAAATTTCCGGCTAACGCCAAAGAGCCAGCGAATGTCGCCAAACAGACAAAACAGCGCCGTGCACCGCTCGCTCCCCGAGCTGCAAGCCTTGCCGCGCCCGCTTTATGGCCGCGTCGAGTCGTTGCCGAACCGGGCACTGACATTTCGGCACAGTCATCCGTGGGTGCAATTGTCTTATGCGATTGCCGGGGTGCTTGAGGTGCAAACTGAAAACGCCCGTTATGTCGCCCCGCCGCAGCGTGCCGTTTGGGTGCCCGCCGGGCTGGTGCATCAGGTGTCGAGTTCCTCGCGCACCGAAATGCGCAGCCTGTATATCGACTGCTCGGTGACTGGCTGGGCGGCGGATAGCTGTCGGGTGCTGGCGGTGAGCCCGTTACTGCGCGAACTGATCAGCGCATTCAGCGAACTGCCAGCGGAATACGACGAGGCAGGCGAGGGCGGACGGCTTGCGCAAGTGTTGCTGGATCAGTTGCGGGTGGCGCGGGAAGTCGATCTGGTGCTGCCAATGCCGCACGATTCACGGCTGCAACAGCTGTGTCTGAGCCTGCAAGATAATCCCGAGCAGCACGCCACACTGGCCGACTGGAGCCAGCTTCTCGGCGTCTCGGAGCGCACCCTTAGCCGTTTGTTTGTGCAGGACACCGGCCTTACGTTTCGTGCATGGCGCCAGCGCTTACGCCTGCTGGGCGCATTGACGCCACTGGAGCAGGGCGCGCGCGTAACTGATGTGGCATTGGCCTGTGGTTACGATTCGATTTCGGCTTTTATCGCCGCATTTCGCCAGCATTTCGGTGCAACGCCAGGCGAGTTCTTTCGTTAGCGTCCGCCACGATTGGGACTGTTATGCGCGCTTTACCTGTTGCTCAGCAAGGTTTTGCTCTGGCGGCGAGGCAAGCAACAGTTGCCCGTTCGCGGCGAGTTCGCGCACCCGCCACCAGAGGAAAAAGTCGGTGGCAAAGAAGCCGTCGCACTCGGCCATTACGCATGCCATGACACGCGTTAAAGGCAGCCACTGTGCTTGGGCAAAGTGCAGCAAACGCTGGTCTGTCGCGGTGTAATCTTCGCCGCTGAACTGGCCGTGCTGCCAGCGTCTGACCCCGGATGAGTCCGCGAGTACAGCGCGCCACTGCGCAGCAAGTTGCTGTTGGCGATCGGCCGCAATGCGCTTCGGCTGATACAGCGCGACCAGCTCCTGTGGCGCGCGCATCGAAACGGCTTTGCGCGTGGCCACCCGGCTATCACTGCTGCCACAGGCCACCTCGAAAAGCGTAGCTTGAGAGTGTTCCAACGCCGCAGCAACGCGGGCCAGAAGCAGTTGCTCTGAACAGCTGTCGCCATGCCAGACGGTCACAGCTTGCGTTTGCTGATTCAGCGCAGCCAGCCACTTGGCATCTTCGCTTAAAGTGCTGCAAAAATCGGGTTGCGGTTGCACGCTTTGCGGCCACACCTTCTGCCAGAAAGCTGCCCGCGCAGCACAAGGTGCTGCATCCACATCGTGCAGCGGGCCAACGGCCAGATCGTCGCGCATAACCCGCAGCGTTTTGGCCGCTTGCTCATCAAGCAGGGGCTTGATGCTTTCGGCCGCCAAATCGCCACAGGTTAAATGCCACATTACTCGGCAGGCTTTTTCAGTTTCGGGTTGGGGAAGAACTGCACTGTCTGGCCTTTCGGCTGCGCCGGTTTGGTCGCGGCCTTATTGACCCGGGTACCGAGTTCTTTCGGCACCGACTGGCCCTGTGCGTTGAGCGTGTCGATGTAACCGCAGCTCACGCATTCGCGATGCGGCACGCCGTCTTCGTCCCACATTTTTACCGTGTCCTGCGCGCTACACGCCGGGCATACGGCGCCGGCGATAAAGCGCTTGGGCGTCACCTGACGCGGTGCGTCGCTCATGCTGCCTCCTGAGTCAGGCCCAGATGGCGCAGCAGTGCGTCGATGCTTGGCTCGCGGCCACGGAAATCAACGAACAGCACCATCGGCTCCTGCGAGCCACCGCGTGCCAGAATCGCTTCACGGAATGCACGGCCGGTTTCACTGTTGAATACGCCTTCTTCCTCGAACCGCGAGAAGGCATCGGCAGACAACACTTCAGCCCACTTGTAGCTGTAGTAACCCGCTGCGTAGCCGCCGGCGAAGATGTGCGCAAAGCTGTTGGGGAAGCGGTTGTACTGGGGCGGACGCAGTACTGAAACTTCATCGCGGATGCTGTCCAGCACCTGCATCACGCTGCGGCCATCGCCATGGGTGGCATGCAGTTCGAAGTCGAACAACGAGAACTCCAGCTGACGCACCATCATCAGGCCGGACTGGAAGTTTTTCGCCGCCAGCATCTTGTCGAGCAAGTCTTCAGGCAAGGCTTCGCCCGAGTCGTAATGGGACGAAATCAGCGCCAGACCTTCCGGCTCCCAGCACCAGTTTTCCATGAACTGGCTTGGCAATTCGACCGCATCCCACGCCACGCCGTTGATGCCAGAGGCACCGGCGTGTTCAACGCGGGTGAGCAGGTGATGTAGGCCGTGACCGAATTCGTGGAACAGCGTGGTGACTTCATCGTGGGTCAGCAGCGCAGGCTTGCCGCCAACCGCCGGAGTGAAGTTGCACACCAGATTCGCCACCGGGCTGATCAGCGTGCCATCGGCAGCGCGACGCTTGTCACGTGCACCATCCATCCAGGCACCGCCGCGCTTGTTGGCGCGGGCGTAAAGGTCGAAGAAGAAGCGTCCGACCGGCTGGCCGTTCTCGCTGATCTCGAACAGACGCACATCCGCATGCCAGCTGTCGAAGCCGCTCAGCTCCTTGATCTGGATGCCGTAAAGCTTCTCGACAATGGCGAACAGGCCGCTGAGTACTTTGTCGACCGGGAAGTAGGCGCGCAGGGTTTCTTGCGAGATGCTGTAACGCTGCTCGCGCAGCTTTTCGCCGTAGTAGCCAACGTCCCAGCTCTGCAGGTCGTTACAGCCCTGCTCGGCAGCAAAGGCTTGCAGTTCAGCCAGGTCCTGGGCGGCAAACGGCTTGCTGCGCACGGCCAGATCACGCAGGAAGTTGAGCACCTGCTCGTTGCTCTCGGCCATCTTGCTGGCAAGGCTCAACTCGGAGAAGTTGGCGTAGCCGAGCAGCTTGGCCAGTTCTTGGCGCAGTTCGAGAATCTCGGCCATGACCGGCGTATTGTCGTTCTGGCCAGCGTTCGGGCCTTGGTCCGAGGCGCGGGTACAGTAGGCGGCGTAAATTTCTTCACGCAGGGCGCGATCATCGGCATAGGTGATCACCGCGAAGTAGCTTGGGAATTCCAGCGTCACCAGCCAGCCTTCAAGGCCTTTGGCTTGTGCGGCCTGAGCCATCTGCATTTTTGCCGACTCGGTGAGGCCGGCAAGATCAGCCTCGTCGGTGATGTGCTTGCTCCAGGCCTGTGTTGCGTCCAGCAGTTGGTTGGAGAAACGGCTGGCCAGCTCCGAGAGTTTCATCTGGATGGCGCCGTAACGCTGCTGCTGGGCTTCTGGCAGGTCGATACCCGACAAGCGGAAGTCACGCAGGGCGTGTTGCAAAATAGTGTTCTGGGCTACGTCGTAGCCGGCCGCTTCCGGGCTGTTGGCGAGCGCTTGATAAGCCTTGAACAGCGTCTGGTTCTGGCCGATTTCGGTCCAGTATTCCGACAGCTTCGGCAGGCATGCCTCATAAGCGCCACGCAGTTCGGCGTTATTGCACACCGCATTCAAGTGGCTCACCGGGCTCCATGCACGACCCAGGCGTTCATTCATCTCATCAAGTGGCAACACCAGCCCTGCCCACGTCGGCGTGCTCGCCTGTTCGTCAAGCAACTTGGCCATCGCGGCGCGGTTGTCAGCAAGAATGGCATCAATCGCCGGCTCTACGTGCTCAGGGCGAATGGCTGAATAAGGCGGCAGATCGAAGTTCTGGAGTAGCGGATTGCTAGCGGTCACAGGCAGGCACCTTGCGTTCAGAGAATGGCTTGGCTGAGCTGGGGGTTGTCGAGCGTGATAAGAGCGAACTTATCCACAGCAGTTCAGCCGTAATAACAGGTTAATTGGGTCGCGATGGCGAATTAACAACCCACATGGCAGCCATAATAATTAGAATTCAGACGAATCGCAGCCAAGAGGAAACTATCGTGTCCATTCGTTCTTTTCAGCAATTCACTCCGCAACTTGGCGAGCGGGTGTTCGTTGACCCGACTTCTGTGGTGTTGGGCGACGTCGAGATCGGTGACGACAGCTCGGTCTGGCCGCTGGTGGTCATTCGCGGCGACATGCACAGCATTCGCATTGGTCAGCGCAGCAGTATTCAGGATGGCAGCGTGCTGCACATTACCCATGCCGGGCCGTTCAATCCGGCCGGTTATCCGCTGAATATTGGCGACGATGTCACGGTGGGCCACAAGGTCACGCTGCACGGTTGCAGCATTGGCAACCGGATTCTGATCGGCATGGGCAGCATCGTCATGGACGGCGTGGTGATCGAGGATGAGGTCGTGCTCGGCGCCGGCAGCCTGGTGCCGCCCGGCAAGCGCCTGCAAAGTGGTTATCTGTATGTCGGTAGCCCGGCCAAACAAGCCCGCGCGCTTACCGAAAAGGAACTCAGCTACTTCCGCTACACCGCCGACAATTACGTGCGCCTGAAAGACCAGCACCTGATGGAAGGCTACTCGCACTGATACGTAACCGGCCCGCACTGCGGGCCGGGCACATGGCTTTACTGCGCCGGTTTAGCGGCGGGTTTGCGCAGAGGATTATCCGGCAGTTGCTCGGCCAGCAGCGCCGGTCGCCGGGTTTCGGCCTTGGCACCATACTCGCTACTCAAGTAGTCGAGAATCACCGTCTCGGTTTTCGGGTCAAAGGGCCAAAGCCCTTGTTTGTCCTGCATCCAGCGAATCAGCGAGAGCCAATGTTGGCGGCTGCCACTGTTCTGCGTAACCAGTTTGGCCGAGTGACACGCCGTGCAGTTATTGCGCACGGTTTCCCAGCCCTCAGCGATGATCAGGCCGCTTGCCGGATCGGTTTCGGCTGCATGAACGGGTGCCGATAACAACCCGAGCATGACCAGGCCTAAGGTAATTGAGTGGGCCATGGGTTCTCCTAAACAATTTGCACCGCGATGCGATGGCAGGCGTTATTCAAATAGCCCTTGGGGTTCCAGCCGGGGACCAGCATCGGTTGCGATTTGCCCTCACTGTCGACTGCCCGCGCCCACACTTCGTAATAGCCCTTTTCGGCAAAGCTCAGGTCGGCGCTCCAGTGCTGCCACGCCAGACGATTCGCCGGTGCTTCGAGTTTGGCCTTTTGCCAGGTTACGCCGAAGTCTGTGGATACATGCATTTCACTCACTTCAAGGTCGCCCGCCCATGCGTGACCACGTACTTGCAACGTTTTATCGAGTGGCTGGCTGATTCCGGATTTGGGGAAGGTGATCAGCGACTTCACCGGCATCGAGTGAATAATCTGCATGTCTTCAGGTGGCACTTCGCTGCCGGGCGCCACCGGATACTTCGGCACGCTGTAAGACGGCGCTGCCATTTTGTTGCCATCGTGAACCTTGTTGCGCACCACAATCTTTTTCAGCCACTTGCCCGATGTCGAGGCAGGCCAGCCGCCGCAGACCAGTCGCAATGGCTGACCGTTGAGATAAGGAATCGCCTGATCGTTCATGGCCCAGGCAATCAGGGTTTCATCCTCCAACGCCTTGGACATGGGCACGCCGCGCGATATGGCATGTTTGCTCGGGTCGCCACTGGGGTGTAAATCGGCGCCGTAATAGCCGATATACACCGCATCCTTCTTGATCCCGCAGGCTTCGAGCACGTCACGCAAACGCACGCCGGTGAAGGTTGGGCAGCCGACAGCGCCCACTGTCCATTGGTTGCCGCTGGCAGCAGGCACAAACTCGCTGCGGCCGTTGCCGCCGCACTCAATCACCAGTTGATAGGTGTAGTGCTTGAAGCGCGACTGTAAATCGGCAATTGAGAAGGTGGTCGGCGTAACGCAGGACTCGCCAGCAATTTCCAGCGTCCAGTTGGCGGCATCCAGCTCTTTGGGTGCCGGCACAATACCGTTGTTGCGGACAAACATATGCCGTGCCGGGGTGATTGCATCATCCAATAAGTGGGCCGGTGTTTCGGCGTTCAGCGGTCGGTCGTTAAGCACCTTGAGGCCATCTTTGCCCTCAATGCTGAACGGCTCCTCAGCATGTGCCAGCCCGGCGGGGATCATGCCCAGCGGCAAGTAACGGGCGAAAGGAATACTTGCTCCCAAGGCGGAGGCCATCGCCAGCAAGCTGCTGCGTTTGAGAAATCCGCGGCGATCAGACTCAGGTTCGCGGTCCCACAATAGCTTCTCTGCTTTCAACGGATCTTCGGCATATAACGCGTGAATGCCACGTTCGGTCGGCTTAACCTCTTTCGACATGCTCGGCCTCTCTTGGTTTTTATTGTCATTGGCAGCGGCGAAATCTATCGGGCGCTGTACTTTGCAGTCTGACAATGACCACCAGATGCGCCATGCACAACGGCCAGATAGTTGAATGGTTATGGTCCAGATGTGCGTTGGCGGTTTGATCGGCGCGCGCTTTTTTGTAAGGTGGCGCCACTTCATACTCTCGGCTTTGCGCGGGCGGCTTATGCATTACCAGAACATTCTGTTTGACCTCGATGGCACACTCACCGACCCGCGTGAGGGCATCACCCGTTCGGTGCAGTTCGCCTTGTCGCGACTGGGAATTGATGAGCCAGAGTTACAGGCGCTTGAGCACTTCATCGGCCCGCCGCTGCTGCAGTGCTTTATGCAGACCTACGCGATGGACGAGGCCCGTGGCTGGCAGGCGGTGAACTTCTATCGGGAGCGGTTTGCCGATGTCGGGCTCTATGAGAATCAGGTGTTTGCCGGTATCAGCGAGCTTTTGCATATGCTTGAGGCGCAGCAGCGAACCCTGTACATCGCGACCAGCAAACCAACAGTGTTTGCCAGCAAGATCGCCGAGCACTTCGGTTTCTCTCGTCACTTCAAGGTGATCTACGGCAGCGAGCTGGACGGCACCCGCACCAACAAGGTCGAGTTGATTGCCCATCTGTTGGCGTGTGAAGGCATTGCGCCCGAACGTTCGCTGATGATTGGCGACCGCAAGCACGACCTTATCGGCGGGCAGCGCAATGGCCTTGATGTGGCGGCGGTTGGCTACGGATTCGGCAGCCGTGAAGAGCTTGAGGCGCAAGCCCCGAACTATCATTTTGAGTCTGTCATGCAGCTGCACCAGGCGTTTGCTGGTTAGCCTGATGACGGCTGGTCAGTCGTTACGCTGATAGATGATTTTCTGGGTGCCGCCATCGCAGCTCCCCACCACCATCGTCTCATCGCTGACCTCATCGTTAGGCACGATTTCCAGCGTGTAGCTGGCCACGCCTGCGGCCAGCGCTGCGCTGCTGAGCAGGGTCAGGAGAATTACAGCGCTGCATTTTTGCATCGCGCGTTTCATGGTAATTGCCTCGCAAACATCGATTGATATTGTTTGGACACGGCGATTAGCCACTAGTTTTATCCACAGGGGTTTGTTTTGCAGGCAGCTGTGAAATGCCAATGACGACAGTGGTTGCCGCCATTGGTGGGTTGATGTCAGGTGAACAGGGTGTAGAGAACCACTGCCAGCGCCAACACCGGTAGAGGTAAGAGTACGCTCACGACAAATACCGCTGGGTAGGCGCGATCATGAGTCTCGCGGCAAATTGCGCGAATTGTCGTCACCACGTAGCCATTGTGTGGCAGCGAGTCGAGACCGCCAGAGGCCAGCGCGGAGATACGGTGCATTGCGCCATTGTCCAAGCCCATGCCTTGGTAGATGGGTGCCAGAATGGGTAGCGCAATGCCCAGACCGCCCGATGCAGAGCCGGTGATACCGGCAATCACAGTTACAGCAATCGCGAGCCCCGCGTACTCCATACCCGGCATGTCAGTGAGCACTGCAACTACGCTCTGAAAGGCCGGAGACTTCGAGGCGACTGCACCGAACCCAACCACAGCGCAGGTGTTGGCGATCGCAACCAAGGCGTTTTCAGTGCCGACCGTGAGCATATTCGACAGGCTCGGGACTGATCGGCGATAGAGTAGGTAGCCAACCAGCAGGCTCATCAAAATCGCCAGCAACAGTGAGTCGATCACCGGGATAAATTCAGAGAGCAAGTTGAACCCGCCCACCAGGATGATTAACGGGATCAGCGCACTGAAAAAGCCGATAGTCGTAATCCGCTGGTCTGCCTGTTGTGGATGCCCCGCAGGCAAGTCAAACCCTTCGCCGGCCGCTTGTGCCCGGCGAACCATAAAGCGCATGGCAAAACCGCCAGCGACCATGATCAGCAGCCCCATCATCACGCCAATCAGCCCTCCTGCTGTTGCAGTAGTTCCGAAGTAGGTTGTGGGGATCAGATTCTGGATTTCAGGTGATCCGGGGGAGACCATCGTGAAAGAGATGGAGCCAAAAATGATGGCTGCGGGGATCATTCTGTGGGGAATATTGGCGCTGCGAAATAACTCAAAGGCAATTGGGTAAAGCGTAAAGCCGACAACGAATACACTTACGCCACCGTAGGTCAAAATCGCCCCTGCTGCGACTACTGCGAGGATTGCACGTGATTCGCCGAGGGTGTTTTTGGCTTTCTGGGCAATCGCCAGAGCTGCGCCGCTGTCATCCATCAAACGGCCAAATATTGCACCGAGCAAAATAGCTGGAAACCAAGTGGCAAAGAACTTGGTGAACGCATTCATGTAGTAAACCAGCATCGCTTCGCTCAGGTTCATCTGGCTCGAGAGCGCCACCAGAACAGCGCAGACCAGTGCGGCGATGATGATGTTGATACCGCGCATGGTGAGCAGTACCAGCAGTCCTAAACCAGCGATCAAGCCGATGTAACTTAGCGTAAGCATTAGCTGTTCCTTGTGTTTTTATATTTATTGTTTGGCGGCGCTGCGCTTTATTCAGGGCGAAGTGGTTTATGGCAGCAAAAGAGAGCCACGCCGCATGGAAGTGCCGCTGAAATAAGGTTTTGTTTGAGGCTTTGTGTGATGCGGCGCGTTAAAACCCGAGCCGGGCGTTAGTGCCGATCAGATGTGAGGCCGATTGTTATCTTTTGATAGGGATCGATTGCAGCCAGGGATAGGCAGCGCTTTGCTGCGCGGGCAGGTCATACGGTGTGCGAGTGAAGCTGATTGTTATTATTGGCACTACCATGTGCGACTCCTACATGTTCGAGAGAGTTTGAGCTCAGGGCTAGAGGCAGGCTGTCATTCTTGTGTTGTCGACAGCGTCAGCAGTTCGAGAGTAGGCAGAAGTCAGGGTGGGGGCAATTAGCAATACAACACACCCACTCTGCAAAAATGCACAGGCTTTAATAATTTTTAGCGATAAAGACGCGAAATAAAGCCGGAAGCTATCCGCTCGGCAGTCCTATGGCCCTCAATGTTTGGTGTCATGTGCGCTTTGCGGCGCTGCGGCTTGTTGCAATTGCTCAAGTCGCGCCTTGCGTTCATCCGGGTTCAGGGCGCCTATTTTTGCAGCTTGCGCGTAGAACTTGGTCCAGTCGCCATTGGCTTGCTCGAACAACACGGCAAAGGCTGTAACCCAATGGTCGTAGAGGCCGAAGGGCAGCAGTTTGGCGTTGTTCATCGGCGCTTCAATCCAGCTGTCGTAAGCGCCTGTGCCGCCCCATTGGCTGTCGCGTAGCGCGCGGTAGTTGCGGCGTAATTGCTCGAACTCGGCCTGCTTCCCAGTGCGCATCTGTTCGGGTGTCTGGCCGCTGGCGTAGAGCGTTTTCAGGCGTTCTCGGCTGGCCAGCACCAACTCGGTAAATTCGGCGCGCTGTTTTAACACTTGCTGATTGGGCGCCTGCGCAGCTGAATCCGGATGAGCTTGATGCCACTGCCGCCAGCCTTGTTGCTCGACGAATGTGGCGAAGGATTCATTGAACGCAGTGTCGCCCGGCACATAGAGTTTTTGATGGGTTAATTCATGGAAGATAACCGCCACCAGCCGCTGATCTCTCCAGCGCAGCATGGTGTTGAGAATCGGGTCATCGAACCAGCCCAGCGTCGAGTAGGCCTCGACACCGCCCATGTAAGTGTCGAGCCCCTGCAGTTGCAGCAGGGCTTTGGCGCCGCGGGCGCGATTCTGGTCATAGAAACCGCGATACGCCACGCAGCCGGCAATGGGGAAACAATACAGCTCGGGCTCCAGCGAGAACTCGGGCGTTGCGAATACATTCCACACCACAAACGGCCGCTTTATATCGGCATACAGGCGATAACTGTTGTTGTCCGGCAATGCCAGTGCGCTGCTGGCGAAGTCGCGGGCCTGCTGTGAGAGGGCCAGGCGCTTACGTAACTGCGGATTTTGTGCCGGGTTGGCGACGATTTCGGCAACCGGCTCGCGGCTGCTGAGCAAGGCGTACTGGCCGCCGAGAAGCTGGCCGTAATAGTCGACGCTGCTGCAACCGCTCAGCGCCAAAGCCCCGAGCAGGGGAACCCAGCGCAGTGAGAGGCGGTCGAGTAGGGGTGATATGAATTTGGGCATGGCGCGACACTACTGCAATCGCAGGTGATTTCGCCAGCCTGACGCACTTTGCTCTGGAGTCTCTGTATGCGTGGTCCGTTACTGGTTGCGGGTGTGTTGTTGCTGAGTGGCTGTGCCCATATGTGGGCCTATGATTCCGAGCAGGCCTGGGTCGATTTGAGCACCAATCGCGATAATCGCCTGTTTGCTTATAAAGTCGACGATAAGCCGGTCGATGACTGGGAATATTTTCAGGTAACGCCTGGCCGCCATGAACTGGTTGCGCGCGTATTGTTCAAGGTCGATGGCAGCAATGTTGGCTCCAGCAGTTCCGCCTTGAGCCGGCGCTGCGAGGTGAAATTGGTCTACGCCGACTTTGCCAAGGGAGAGCGCTACCGTCTGGAAGCCGGAAATACCGGATTCCGCGCCTGGGCCAAACTTTATGATGAACATAACCAAGAGCTTGCCCGCGCCAAGGAAGGTCGTTGCGGATAACCCGGGCGCAGCCAGCTATGCTTGAGTGAGATTCTCTATTCAGGAGGCGTGACCATGCGCCGCATATCCATTGCCGCCGGCCTGCTGGTTCTGGCCGGTTGTTCTTCACCGTTACCCGCACCTGATCCCGGCAAGGCCTGGGTTGAGCCTTTTGCCGTGGCCGGGGAGCTTTTGATGGCGGATAAGCTGGACGGTAAACGCTGGGACGATGGCCGCTATTTCGAGGTCAGCCCCGGCGCCCATGAGTTGATCTCGCGCTTTCAGTTCGAGGTCAATGGCGGCGGTGGTTACATGTCGGAGCCGACTCAGGTGACCTGCGAAATTCGTGTGCGCTACGACAGCTTTGCCGCCGGCCAGCATTACCGGCTGGAGGCGCGTTCACTCATGCGCAGCGCGCAGGCATTTCTTTATGACGAGCAGCGTAATGAGCTGGCCCGAGGCGAAGTTCTGCGTTGCGGGACGTTCTAGCCGCACTCAACGCCCGGGGGTATTTTCCATGGCCGGGTTTCACCTGCGTTCGCAGTAGTCCTTGAGCGCCTTGAGTGACATCGCCCACTGGAAATTGCAGAAGCCGAGGTAGCGATTCGATTCGTCCCAGCCGGCGTGGCGAAACTCCAGCATGGTTTTGTCGGCGTTGGCCGCCAGCTCAAAGACAATTCCGGTGCCAAACCAGGCCGATGCCGGGCTCGATTGTTCATGCTCGCTAACGCAGCGCCACAGTATGCGGCTGTTCGGTACAGACTCATCGACGGCCATTATCAGCACGTCGTGGCCTGCGCCCGGCTCGAATAACCATGCGGCCAGCTGTTCGTGTTCGCCGGCTTTGGGCGTGTCCCACCAACTGCCAATACCCTCTATGGTTGAGAGGGCTTGGAAAACCTTGGCGGCGGGCGCGTTGATCATCAACTGATGGTAAAGGGTTGCCATGCTCAGACTCCTGACTGGGTTGGGTCACGTCGAATGGCTGGCCTCGCACAAGGCGAGGCCTTTAAAGACCCTAGCGTAGCTGCGCGAGAATTTCGAATGAGCGCAGGCGATCGTCGAAGTTGTACAGGTCGCCGGTAAATATCAGCTCGTCAGCATCGGTCTGCTCCAGCAGCACATCAAGGCGGGCGCGCACTTTCTCCGGACCGCCAACCACTGCCATGCCCAGAAAATCTCCTACAGCGGCGCGTTCGTGCGGCAGCCACAGGCCTTCCATGCTGTCGACGGGCGGGCGCTGGACCAGGCTCTGGCCGCGAATCAGCGCCAGAATGCGCTGATAAACCGAGGTCACCAAATAATCTGCCTGCTCATCGGTATCGGCGGCAACCAGCGGCACGCCGAGCATTACGTAAGGCTTGTCGAGGGTGGCGGAGGGTTTGAAGTGGTTGCGATAAACCCGGATCGCCTCGTGCATCATGCGCGGGGCGAAGTGCGAGGCGAACGCGTAAGGCAAACCCTTCATGCCGGCCAGTTGCGCACTGAACAGGCTCGAACCGAGCAGCCAGATCGGCACGTTGGTGTCTGCGCCCGGCATGGCGACGACGCGCTGATTGCGCGTGCGTGGGCCGAGATACCCTTGCAACTCTTCGACATCAGCCGGGAAATCATCGGCGCTGCCGGAACGCTCACGACGCAGTGCATGCGCGGTGTACTGGTCAGCGCCTGGCGCACGGCCCAGGCCAAGTTCAATGCGCCCTGGATATAAGGTGGCGAGCGTGCCGAATTGTTCGGCGATCACCAGCGGCGCATGGTTGGGCAGCATCACCCCGCCAGAACCGAGGCGAATGGTCGAAGTGCCTGCCGCCAGATACCCGAGCAGTACCGCCGTGGCCGAACTGGCGATGCCATCCATGTTGTGGTGTTCAGCCACCCAGAATCGCTCGTAACCCAGCCGCTCGGCATGTTGAGCCAGCGCCAGTGAGTTTTGCAGGGCCTGCTGCGGACCGCCGTCGTCACGAATCGGCGCGAGGTCGAGGATTGAAATCTTGGTCTTTGCTAATTCACTCATGAGCCCTGCCTATTCGGTTGCGCTAAGCGTTCGACACTTGGGTGCCGCGCCGCGGGAAAACATGCCTGAGTTAAATAGTGGGGTTTTATTTGCAGATTCCAAGGTGCGCGGGCAATGAGTCGTGATCAACGGGCCTTGGCGCCCAGCCAACCTGTGGATAAAAGCGTGCACAGCCCGGTGACCAACCAATCGGTTGGAATTGCCGTGCGCGGCGAGGGGACGGTGTTTAGGGGAGCGGGGCGGCAGGTTGGCTGGCCGCCCCGTTTCACTCAGTCGAGCATGTCTTTGTAGCGATCATCTTTCTTGAACACCAGCGGCTGGCTGAAACCAGGGATGCTGATTTGTTCGGTGCCCAGTTCGATGTGGCTGTCATCGATCATGTCATTGCCGAAGTTGTAGATGATGTCGAGTTGGCCGAGCAGGGCATTGCGCTCATAGGTTTCGGCATTGCGCCGGGTCTGCTCGCGGCGTTCAACGTAATTGCCCCATGCCGCTTCGCCGTAGCGCTTGCGCAGCATGCGTTCGGCAACGTGTGGCGCGAGGATCACGCCGCTGGCGTTGTTGCCGCCAAAGCCCTTGGAATTGACGAAGCACACATCCATCGCCTGCTCGCCCAGCTGGCGGTCTTTGATGGCAATGCTCAGGTGTTGCTGGTGCACATCATCGGCCACTTTATCGATGGTTTTGATGCCGGGCAGCAGGCCGTACTTGAAGGTGCCGAGGGCCGAGATAACCTGATCGCCACTGGCGGTTGCCAGTGAGTGGCCGACGAATGCCTTGGCGGCGGTGATTGGCCAGCTTTCGATACCGAAGGTGGCGGCGATCCGGTTGAGCAGGTCGGATTCGGTGGTGCGGTTGGCCGGCGTGCTGGAGCCGTGGGCGTGGACGAAGCTGCGCGTGCGCACGGCTTCTGCGCCGAGGATCTGCGTGGCGCTGGCTACGGCCTTGGCCATGGTCAGATAATTACCCGGGCCAGGCGCCGAAATCGATTTCTTGAAGCCGTCGGCGTTGATAAACACATCCGGCACAGCGCCGTGAATGTCTGCGCCCAGCTCCATGGCCAGCTCGTCGTCCATCAGCATCACGTACTGGCAGGACTCGGCCAGCGTGAAACCGCAGTTATGGCCGAACGGGCGACTGGCGCGCTGGAAGTTGACGTCGTCGGTGCCTTCAATCTGGCGCAAGCCTTCCTCGGTCGCCAGTGCGCCCATGGCGCCATAACCTTCGATGCATTCCTGAGTGATCGGCGCCTCGCTGTTACCCACGAGCACCACGCGCGCCTTGCCAGACTGAATGTGCTCGATGCCTTTTTGCAGGTTATACAGGAAGGTTGCGCACGCGCCGGTAATACTGCCGGTGGTGCCGACACTGCCCAGCACGTAGGCGTTGATGAAGTCGGTGGGCATGCTGTTAAAGCCCAGCGGCAACTGCTTGGCCGTTACGCGCCCGCCCTTGAGGCGAGATTGCATGAGGCCGCCGTAACCGTTTTCGTCCAGCTGGCTCATGATGCTGCCAGAGAACACCGCCACTTCATCCGGCGCGACGTGCTTGAGGATGGTTTGCCAGTCGATGCCAGTCGAGCGCAGCGCATCGGTGGCGCCGACGACTGTCATGGCCAGGCCGCGCGGGTGGAAGCGGGCGTTGTAGAGTTCACTCGGCTCGAAACCTGTAGGCAATTGCCCGGCCGATTTCACCGGTAAAGCGCGGTAGCTGTCGATCTTGAAGTCGCAGCTGTCGTACAGAGTAACCCGCACTTCGCTGGCGCTCAGGTCTTCCACTGTCCAGTCCGAGGGCAGCGGGTCTGGCAACTGTTTGCGCAGGGTGATGAAGCTCAGCGGGTTGCCGGCGGTGGCATCGATGGTGATGTTTTTTTGCCAGTGGGCTGCATCAACATCGAGGTATTTCTTGTCGATGCGGCGAACCAGTGTCGAGGCCAGAATCACTTGAGCGAATTGCTCATCGATCTCGGCCAATGTCAGTTCAGTGCCTTCATGGGTCTGATACTGGCCGTCTACCACGCGCACCAGTTTCATCAGCACTGCGAGGCCTGCAAGGGTGGCCTGACGGCTGGCCAGGTCGAGCGACTCGATTACCGTACGCCGGAAACCGTGGTGAAAAGAACTGCGGCCGGCTGCGTTATAACCACCAAAACCAACAATAACGGGTAAGCGAGACATCACGCGGTAACTCCTCAAATAAGTACACCAGGCGAGCGCAGATGAAGCGATTCAGCTCGTCTGGGGTGCAGCTGCAAGACTGTAACTAACACAGACTCACGCCGGTTTAACCGTTCGGATGCCTATGCTGACGCGAAGTATGACTTGGAAGTCACTGTTTCGACCAAGGTAGAGGATCAAATAAAGCCATGCAACTGATAGGGTTATGACCATAAGTTCAGCGTAATGGTGCGCAGGAGAATAAAAATGAACGCCATCAACCCTTACGAATACGGCATGCCGCGAGAAGCTGCGAACTTTCAGGCACTCAGCCCGCTGAGTTTTCTGGAGCGTGCGGCAAGTATTTATCCACAGCGAGTTGCACTGATTAATGGCCGCCAGCGGCAAACCTGGGGCGAAACATACGCCCGCAGCGTTCGTCTGGCTTCAGCATTGGCCAAGCGCGGCATTGGCCTCGGCGATACCGTGGCGGTGATCGCACCCAATGGTATTGCGATGTTTGAAGCGCATTTTGGTGTGCCGATGTGCGGCGCGGTGATCAACGCGATCAACACCCGCCTTGATGCCGAAGCCATCGGCTTTATTCTCCAGCACGGCGAAGCCAAGGTGTTGATGGTGGATAAGGAGTTTGCCGAGGTCGCTCAACGGGCAACCAGTCACATGCCCAACCGCCCGCTGATTATTGGCATCGACGATGTTGAGTACGATGAAGGCCAGCTGATCGGCGAACTCGACTATGAAGCTTTTCTGGCCGAAGGCGATGCGGACTATGCATGGCAGCTGCCGGCGGATGAATGGCAAGCCATCGCGCTGAATTACACCTCGGGCACCACCGGCAATCCCAAAGGCGTGGTTTATCACCACCGTGGCGCGCACCTCAATGCGTTGTCCAATGCCATGTGCTGGGACATGACGCGCTTCCCGGTGTATTTGTGGACGCTGCCGATGTTCCACTGCAACGGCTGGTGTTTCCCTTGGGCGCTGGCAGCCTATGTGGGAACCAATGTGTGCCTGCGTCACGTGCGCGCCGAGGCGATTTTCCCGGCGCTGGCGGAGCATGCAGTCGATCATTTTTGTGGTGCGCCGATTGTCATGAACATGCTGGCCAACGCATCGCCTGAGCTTAAAGCGCTGAAAACCCGTCCGGTGAAAGTCATGACCGCCGGAGCGCCGCCACCGGCTGCGGTGATCGAGGCGATGGAGTCGCAAGGCTTTCAGGTCACCCACGTTTACGGCCTTACCGAAACCTACGGGCCGAGTGTGGTGTGCGAGTGGCAGGATGAGTGGGACAGCGAAGCGCCCGAGCAGCGTGCGCGTTACAAGTCGCGCCAAGGCGTGCGTGCGCCATTGCTTGATGAGTTGATGGTCGCCGACCCGCAAACGTTGCAGCCGGTGCCGCGTGATGGCGAAACCATTGGCGAGATATTCATGCGCGGCAACGTGGTGATGAAAGGTTATCTGAAAAACCCGACCGCAACGGCTGAAGCGTTTGCCGGTGGCTGGTTTCATTCAGGTGATCTGGCCGTGTGGCATGCCGATGGCTATGTCGAGATCAAGGACCGCTCGAAAGACATCATCATTTCCGGCGGGGAAAATATCTCGTCCATCGAGATCGAGGATGTGCTCTATCGCCATCCGTACATTCTTGAAGCCGCCGTGGTGGCCATGCACAGCGAGCGCTGGGGTGAAACGCCGTGTGCGTTCGTGACGCTCAAGCCCGGCACTGAGTCGACCGAGGAGTCGGTCATCAAGTTTTGCCAGCATCACATGGCGCGCTTCAAAGTGCCTGGCAAAGTAGTGTTCTGCGAACTGCCGAAAACCTCGACCGGCAAGGTGCAGAAATTCGTCTTGCGCGAGCAGGCCAAAGCGCTGGCCTGAAACGCAACCAGCGCTGAGCGGTGAAGGCCGCGCAGCGCTGGTTGGTTGACACTAGAACCCGGCTTCATGCCGAGCGCTTAGTGATAACGCACTTCCTTGCTATCGGTGCTGACCCGGGTGCCACCAACGCCCTGAACGATGGCGTCAATCTGCGCCAGCGAACCAATAACTGCGGTCTTGCCAGTGTTGCGGGCAAACTCGCTGGCAGCCAACACTTTCGGCCCCATAGAGCCGGCAGCAAAGCCGAGCTTGTCGAGTTCATCCGGGCTGGCTTCGGCAATGGCTTTTTGCGTGGGCTTGCCCCAGTCAATAAAGGCTGCTTCCACGTCTGTGGCGATGACCAGCAAATCGGCTTCAAGTTGTTCGGCGAGCAATGCCGAGCACAGGTCTTTGTCGATTACCGCTTCAACGCCTTGTAGCTTGCCGTCTTCACCGTACATGGTGGGAATGCCACCGCCACCTGCACAGATCACCACTGCGCCTTTTTCGAGCAGCCATTTGGCCGGGCGGATTTCGAAAATCTGCTTAGGCCGTGGGCTGGGTACAACCCGGCGGAACTTGTCGCCATCGGGGGCAATGCTCCAGCCTTTTTCGGCCGCCAGCGCCTCGGCTTCTTCCTTCGAATAAACCGGGCCTATTGGCTTGGTCGGGTTCTTGAACGCCGGGTCTTCCGGGTCTACTTCAACTTGGGTAAGCAGGGTGGCGAATGGCACTTCGAACGGCAGCAGGTTGCCCAGCTCCTGTTCGATCATGTAGCCGATCATGCCTTCTGTTTCGGCGCCCAGCACGTCTAGCGGGTAAGGGCTGGTGGCTTTGTAAGCAGCGCCTTGGAGTGCCAGCAGGCCGACTTGCGGGCCGTTACCGTGGGCAATCACCAGCTCATTGCCGGGGGCAACTTTGGCGATTTGTTCGGTAGCGATACGGATGTTTTCACGTTGGTTGTCAGCCGTCATGGGTTCACCACGACGGAGCAGGGCGTTCCCGCCCAGAGCGACGACGATACGCATGCTAATACCTCCAAAAAGGGATTCAGTGAAGCAACAACGCCGTGCAGGACGCACGGCGTTGTAGGCGGGCGCTTAGACGTCGCCGAGAGTTGAAACCAGAATGGCTTTGATGGTGTGCATGCGGTTTTCTGCTTGCTCAAACGCGATGCACGCAGGGGACTCGAAAACTTCTTCAGTCACTTCGATGCCGCCTGCCAGATGCGGATACTTTTCGGCAACCTGCTTGCCGACTTTGGTATCGGTGTTGTGGAACGCAGGCAAGCAGTGCATGAACTTGGTCCGTGGAGTTCCGGTGGCCTTCATCATGTCGCTGTTGACCTGATAAGGCAGCAGCAGCTTGATGCGCTCGCCCCAAGCCTCAACTGGCTCGCCCATCGACACCCAAACGTCGGTGTGGATGAAATCAACGCCCTTGACAGCTTCTTTCGGGTCTTCGGTGAGGGTGATGCGTGCGCCACTGGCTTTGGCGAACTCTTCGCACTGCGCAACAAACTCAGGGTCTGGCATCAGCTCTTTAGGCGCGGCGATGCGAACATCCATCCCCAGCTTGGCGCCAACCAGCAGCAGCGAGTTACCCATGTTGTTGCGGGCGTCGCCCAGGTAGGCATAGCTGATGTCGTGCAGAGGCTTGTCACAGTTCTCGCGCATGGTCAGCACGTCTGCCAGCATCTGGGTTGGGTGATACTCATCGGTGAGGCCGTTGAATACCGGTACGCCTGCGTACTGGGCCAGGTCTTCTACGATGTCCTGACTGTAGCCGCGATACTCGATGGCGTCATACATACGGCCCAAAACGCGCGCCGTGTCTTTCATGGTTTCTTTGTGACCGATCTGCGAGGAGTTCGGGTCGATATAGGTGACATTTGCGCCTTGATCGTAGGCGGCCACTTCAAACGCACAGCGTGTGCGAGTGGAGGTCTTTTCAAAAATCAGCGCGATGTTTTTACGCTGCAGGTGCTGCTGCTCGGTGCCGGTGTATTTGGCACGCTTAAGGTCGCGAGACAGGTCGAGCAGATAGCGAAGTTCACGCTCAGTGTGATGAACAAGGCTGAGCAGGTTACGGTTGTGCATGTTAAAAGCCATGATTAAATCTCCATGAATTCAAGAATTTCAGGCCTACCAGTACAGCTTGTGGCTGGTTTGGCGAGTTGCGCCTCGTAAGCGCCTAACATTGCTTTTTAATAGTCGACCGGATCGCGCAGGATCGGGCAGGTCATGCAGTGGCCACCGCCACGGCCGCGGCCGAGTTCACTGGCGCTGATGGTGACAACTTCAACACCGGCTTTGCGCAAAAGAGTGTTGGTGTAGGTGTTGCGGTCGTAGCCAACCACCACGCCAGGTTCGAGGCAGACCACGTTATTGCCGTCGTCCCACTGCTCGCGTTCAGCTTCATAGCTGTCGCCGCCGGTTTGTACGACGCGCAGTTTCTTCAGGTTCAGCGAGTCGGCAACCACGTCGAGGAAGGATTTCTCTTCGCGGCGGATGTTCATGCCGGTTGGGCTGCTTTCATCTGGGCGCAGGGTGAAGGGCACAATCTGTGAAACCACTTCCGGGAAGATAGTGACAAGGTCACGGTCGCAGAAGCTGAACACGGTATCGAGGTGCATGGCTGCGCGTGATTTAGGCAAGCCGGCCACGATTACTTTCTCGGCAGCGCCTTTGGCGAACAGGTTCTGTGCGAGTTGGCCGATGGCCTGACGCGAGCTGCGCTCACCCATGCCGACCAGTACTACGCCGTTGCCGATTGGCATGACGTCGCCGCCTTCGAGAGTGGCCATACCGTGATCCAGATCTGGATCGCCGTACCACACTTCAAATTCCGCGTTGGTGAAGTCTGGATGGAACTTGTAGATGGCGCTGGTCAGCAGAGTTTCCTGACGGCGCGCTGGCCAATACATTGGGTTGAGCGTAACGCCGCCGTAAATCCAGCAAGTGGTGTCACGGGTGAACTGGGTGTTGGGCAGTGGCGGCAGGATGAAGCTCGACTCGCCGATGAAATCGCCCAGCATGGTCAGTTCTTTGCTGGCGCCGAGTGCGTTGATCAGGTCGGTCACTGATACGCCGCCGATCAGATGCTCAGCCAGTGCGCGTGGATCAAGGCTGCGCATCCAGCTGGAAACTTCATCGGTCAGGCCGGTGCCAATCTGGTTGGCGGTCAGTTTGCGTTCGAGAATCCAGTCCATCGCGGCTGGGATCTTCAGTGTCTCGGTCAGCAGGTTGTGCATTTCCAGCACTTCGATGTTGCGCTCACGCATTTTGGTGACGAAGTCGAAGTGGTCACGCTTGGCCTGGCTTACCCAGATCACATCATCAAAAAGCAGCTCATCGCAGTTGTTTGGGGTGAGGCGCAAGTGCGCCAAACCGGGTGAGCAGACCATCACTTTGTGTAATTTACCAACTTCGGAGTGAACGCCTAATTTGACTTTGGACATGTCTTTTCTCCTTGCTATAAAGGCTATTAAAGGGTCAGGAAGCCGTCGTAGAGGCCGTAAGCGGCAAAGGCAGCGCCAAATACGGTGGCAACGACAATGACCTTTTCAATTGCGGTAAAGACTTGCAGGTTCTGTTCGCGCTTGGCTTTGGCGAACAGCAGCGCACCGGGTGCATACAGCAGTGCAGACAACAGGATGTATTTGAAGCCGCCGGCATACAGCAACCAGATGGCGTAGATCAACGCGATTCCGCCGATGATCAGATCCTTCTTGCGGGCGCCGGGATCTTGCTCGTAGGTTTCACCTTTAACCCCGATCAACACGGCGTAGGCGGCCGACCAGAAGTAAGGGATAAGGATCATCGAAGTTGCCAGGTACAGCAGGCTGGTATAAGTGCTGGCGGCAAACAGGGTGATTATCAGGAACGCCTGGACCAGGATGTTGGTCAGCCACAGCGCATTGGTTGGCACACCTTTGGAGCTCATCTTCTTGAGGAAGTTGGGCATGGTGTGATCGCTCGCCGCAGCGTGCATGATCTCAGCGCACAACAGCACCCAGGAAAGCAGAGCACCGAGCAGAGAAATCACCAGACCAACACTGATCAGGATGGCGCCCCAGTGGCCTACTACGTGCTCAAGCACATACGCCATTGAAGGGTTTTTCAGCTCAGCCAGTTCTGGCTGGCTCATGATGCCCATCGACAGTACGTTGACCATCACCAGCAGCAACAATGTACCGATGAAGCCAATAACGGTGGCCTTACCGACATCTGAGCGCTTCTCGGCACGGGCCGAATAAATGCTGGCGCCCTCAATACCGATGAACACCCACACGGTGACCAGCATCATGTTGCGCACCTGATCCATCACAGTGCCCAGATCGGTGTTGCCACGGCCCCAGAAGTCGGATGTGAAAATATCCATCTTGAAGGCTACGGCGGTGATCACCACAAACATGATCAGCGGGACGACCTTGGCCACGGTAGTGATCAAGTTGATGAAAGCCGCTTCCTTGATGCCGCGAAGCACCAAAAAGTGTACGGCCCAGAGCACCACTGATGCGCCGACGATCGCCGCAACCGTGTTGCCTTCACCGAACACCGGGAAGAAGTAGCCGAGGGTGCTGAACAGTAAAACGAAGTAACTGACGTTTCCCAGCCAGGCACTGATCCAGTAACCCCAGGCGGATGAGAAACCCATGTAGTCGCCAAAGCCGGCTTTGGCGTAGGCATAAACCCCGGCATCGAGTTCTGGCTTTCGGTTAGCCAGCGTCTGGAATACAAAGGCCAGGGCTAGCATCCCGACAGCGGTAATGCCCCAGCCGATTAAAACGGCACCGGCGCCGGCACTGGCCGCCATGTTTTGCGGGAGAGAGAAGATTCCTCCCCCGATCATTGAGCCTACAACCAGCGCAATCAGTGCGCCGAGGCGAAGTTTTTGGGTGGGTTCTGACATAATCGTTCTCCCTGCGACAAAATGTTTCTTGCAACTATTAGGCGCTCTGATTAATGACAGCGTGTTGACTTAAGTCAGTTCAAATCAACTAAACAACTAGTTCTTTGGTCAGTGGTTTGTTTTTTTGTTTTCTGAGTTGAAAACGATAGAAGCTGTAGGACTAATCGCAAGTTGCGGGCATGAAAAAGCCCGACGCAGAGGCCGGGCTTGGGTTTTTCTTAGATGAATCAGGGGCTTAAAATTTGAATCTAATTCTTACAGCTGCATCCTTTTCTGCTTTTTTCAGCTAATGCCCTGCCGTTGGTTTCCAGCAGGGCATTAGCATGCGCTGTCAAGCGGTCAGTTCATGCCCAGCCAGTTCGGCAGCGCCATTGAAACAGCCGGGATGTAGGTGATCACCATCAGGAAGCCGAGCAACAGCATCAGCCAGGGCCAGGCGGCGCGGATGACCTGAGTCAGTGGCATACCGGTCACTGCCGAGGTCACGAACAGGTTCAGGCCCACCGGCGGGGTTATCAATCCGATCTCCATGTTCACCACCATGATGATGCCCAGATGGATCGGGTCGATGCCCAGTTGCACGGCAATCGGGAACAGGATCGGCGCCAGGATCAGGATGATCGCCGAAGGCTCCATGAACGCACCGGCGACCAACAGCACGATGTTCACCACCAGCAGGAATTGCCACGGTTGCAGGCCGGCTTCGATTACCCATGCGGTAATTGTCTGCGGGATTTGCTCGGTGGTCAGTACGTGCGCAAACAGCATGGCGTTGGCAATGATGAACATCAGCATGATGGTCAGCTTGCCGGAGTCGAGCAGCACTTTCGGGCACTCGCGGATCGACAGATCCTTGTACACGAACAGCGCCACAAAGCCTGCGTAGACTGCGGCTACCGCAGCGGCTTCAGTTGGCGTGAACATGCCCGAGTAGATACCGCCGAGAATGATGACCATCAGCAGCAAGCCCCAGATGGCTTTGCGCGCGGCACTCAAAAACTCGCGGAAGGTGGCACGTGGCTGCGCCGGTAGGTTCATTTTGCGCGCGACGATGTAGATCGCGACCATCAATGACAAGCCCAGCAGCAGGCCTGGAATTACACCGGCCATGAACAGCTTGCCGACCGATTGCTCGGTTGCAGCGGCGTAGACCACCATCACGATCGACGGCGGAATCAGAATGCCCAGCGTACCGGCGTTACACACGATACCGGCGCCGAACGCCTGTGGATAACCCGAGCGCACCATACCGGCAATCGCAATCGAGCCGACTGCGGCAACGGTGGCAGGCGATGAACCAGACAGCGCCGCAAACAGCATGCACGCCATAACGGCCGAGATTGCCAGGCCGCCACGGATATGACCGACGCAGGCGTTGGCAAAGTCGATCAGGCGCTTGGCCACGCCGCCGGTGGTCATGAACGCGCCGGAAAGCAGGAAGAACGGAATCGCCAGCAGCGTGTAGTGCTCGGAGGTTTCAAACAGCTTGATGGCCAGCGAGCGGACCGAGTCCGGGCTGAACAACATAATCGTCACCGAGCCGGCGAGGCCCAGCGAAACCGCAATCGGCACGCCGATGAACATCAGCGCGAACAGCGCGGCAAAGAGGAACAGAATGGTCATTATTTTTGCGCCTCGTGTTCTTTCAGTTTCAGCGCATCGGCGGCTTCGTCAGCCAAGCCGAGGCCAGTCTGCTCGTTACGCAGAATTCGCACGAAGATTTCAAAGAAGCGGATAAATACCATCGCGTAGCCAAACGGTACGATGGCCGCGATATGCCATTGGGCGATGCCGTAATGGCCGAGGTCTTCTGCGCCGATGCCCGCGATGAACAGGGTTTTCACCCAGTCAAAGCTGCCAATTGCAATCATGCCGGCGTAGGTCAGGCAGGCGATGCAGGCGATAAGACCGATGATGCGTTGTACGGGGCGTGAAGCCAGTTTTACCAGCGCATCAACACCGATATGGCCCGCGGTGCGCACACCGTAAGCCAGACCGAAAAAGATCAACCAGGCAAATAGCGCCTTGGTCAGGGCAATACTCCAGGTCATGGACTGAGCCATGTCGAGGATATGGTCGCCAATCCACAGCAAGGACTCGCTGGCGCCTTCCCAGTTGTCAGCCCAACTGTAGAAGAAGGTGTACAGGTTGTTGAGGATTACATAGGTAAAGGTAACCAGAGTCATGGCACCCAACAGAAAGGCAATAAAACCTTCCTCGAAGTGGTCCCAGGCTCGCCGCAGGGCGTTCATCGATAAATTCTCCAGAGGTATGAACTGCTGGCCAGAACCGGCATGGAGCTGGCCAGCCGTAATGGCCGGCAGCGGGCGTGGCCGCTGCCGGGAGTCGTGCCTTACGGCAAACTCACCTTACTGGTTGGCAGCCTCAGCTGCTTTGATCAGGTCGGCACCGATATCACCTTCAAACTTCTTCCAGACCGGCTTCATGGCATCGCGCCACTCAGCACGCTGCTCTGGCGTGAGGGTGATGATTTCGCTGGTTTTAGCGTCGATGATGCGCTGCTTGTCACCGGCGTTCAGGGCATCAGCCTGCTTGTTCACTTCAGCAGTAACTTCCACGATGATCTTGTCCAGTTCAGTGCGGACATCATCCGGCAGGCCGTTCCAGAACTTGGTGTTGGTGATCAGCATGTAGTCTAGTACACCGTGGTTGGACTCGGTGATGTACTTCTGAACTTCGTTGAACTTCTGGCTGTAGATGTTCGAGTACGGGTTTTCCGCACCGTTAACCACGCCAGTCTGCAGGCCTTGGTAAACCTCGGCGAAGCTCATTTTGCGCGGGTTGGCGCGAACGGCTTTGAACTGCTCTTCGAGTACGGCAGAAGCCTGTACGCGGAACTTCAGGCCGCGAGCGTCTTTAGGCTCGTACAGGGCTTTGTTGGCAGACAACTGCTTCATGCCGTTGTGCCAGTAGCCGAGACCGGTGATGTTCTTCGACTCCATCGAAGTCAGCAGTTCCTGACCTTCTGGGCTCTGCTGGAACTTGTCGACTGCGCTGATATCGTTGAACAGGAACGGCAGGTCGAAAATCTGCAGTTTCTTGGTGTATTGCTCAAACTTGGCCAGTGATGGCGCGATCAGCTGAACGTCGCCCAGCAGCAGCGCTTCCATTTCCTTGCCGTCGCCAAACAGCGAAGAGTTCGGATAAACCTCAACCTTCACTTTACCCGGCAGACGCTCTTCAGCGAGCTTCTTGAACAGGTTGGCACCTTGGCCTTTCGGGGTGTTATCGGCCACTACGTGGGAGAATTTGATGACGATCGGGTCGGCTGCTTGAGCCATACCAGCGATGCTCAGTGACAGGGCGCACGCGAGCGCCTTGGCAGAAAGTTTGAACATGCGATGCTTCCTCTTTTTGTGGTTATCGCGGTAGCGCGTATTACTGGGCAACAACTGCAAGTCTAGGCGGCCTGTCAAAAAATGACGGGCAAAGGCTGCAATAGACCGAATTTACTGCGTTGTGGGCCAGGACTTCACTAGAGCAACCGGCATGCCAGCCTGTGCCAAGCGCCATAAAATGAGCGCTGTTATGCGTGACACGGCGGTTTAGGCCGCTCGAAAAAAACCGAATGCCGGTTACAGGAAGAGACTTGGTCGGGACATGTGGCGGAAATCCGCCAACTACTCCGCTTCGTCTGGCGAGCTTCCGCCACTCAGGCCGTGTTTGCGCAGTTTGTCGTGCAGGGTTTTGCGGGGCACGCCAAGCGCCTCGGCCACGCTGCGCAATGAGCTGTGCGAGCGTGCAAGCTCACTGGCGATCAGGGATTTCTCGAAAGCTTCGACCTGCTCGCTGAGTGTGCCGCTGAACTCAGCCGTGGCGTTCGATGCATCGGCGCCGGCTTCCAGCCCTAAATCAAGGCCCAAGGCAAAGCGTTCAGCGGCGTTGTGCAGTTCACGCACATTGCCGGGCCAGGGATGGCGCAGCAGTTGTGCGCGCTGCGCGGCAGTGAGTTCGCGCACAGCCAGACCGTGGCGCGTGCTGGCGGTCTCGGTGAAGTGCTGGAACAGCAGCAGAATATCGTCGGCGCGCTCACGCAGTGGTGGAATCCGCAGCGGCGCGACGTTCAGCCGGTAATACAGGTCAGCGCGGAAGCGGCCCTGGTCCGCCGCTTGGCGCAGGTCTTCCTTGGTCGCGGCGATGATGCGGATATCCAGAGGAATCAATTGGTTGCCGCCCAAGCGCTCAACCACACGTTCCTGCAGCAGGCGCAGTAACTTGACCTGCACATCGAGGCTCATGCTTTCGATTTCATCGAGAAACAGGGTGCCGCCAGCGGCAAATTCGAACTTGCCTATCCGGCGTTTCTGCGCGCCGGTAAAGGCGCCGGCTTCGTGGCCAAACAGCTCACTCTCGACCACAGACTCAGCCAGTGCGCCCGCGTTAATCGCCACAAACGGGCCAGCGCGGCGGTTGGATAAATCGTGCAGGGCACGCGCCACGACCTCTTTGCCAGCGCCGGTTTCACCGAGAATCAGCACATCGGTATTGATCCCGGCCACCGCGCCGATCTGCTCACGCAAGCGTTGCATGCCAGGCGATTGCCCAACCAGGCGCGCAGCGAGTTGCTTGCGGTCCGCCAACTCCAAGCGCAGGCTGCGGTTCTCCAGAACCAGCTGGCGTAGCGCCAATGCGCGGCGCACCGACTCAAGCAAGTCGTCGCTGGCGAATGGCTTTTCAAGAAAGTCATAGGCGCCGCTGCGCATGGCTTGCACCGCCAACGGCACATCACCGTGGCCGGTAATCAACAGCACAGGCAATTGCGGGTCTTGTTCATGCAGTTGCGCCAGAAGTTGCAGGCCATCAATGCCCGGCATGCGAATATCACTGACCACCACGCCTTGCCAGTCCGGCTGAATCAGCTCGGCAACACCCCGCGCATCGGCGAGCGTGACGACCTTCAATCCGGCCAGATCAAGGGTTTGGCTCAGGGCCTGACGCAGGTGTGGATCATCATCAATCAACAGCACCTGAGTGTTAGCGTCGAGGCGGGTCATGTGAGGGTTCCTTTGCAAGCGACTGCACAAAAATAGGGGCGGTTTAGCACGGTGTTCAAGGTTGCACTGCTGCCAGTATGCAAGCTACGAACCAGCTCGGCCGCGACGCTTCATGTCTCATTGGCCAAGTCATCACTCACCCGGCTCATGCTGTTATCACCGGCCTTCATGCGCAGGATCAACAAAGCGCCGCCTTGCGGATGATTGTCGAAGCTGAGTTCGCCGCCGAATGCGCGCATCAGGCTGTCGCAAATCGCCAGTCCCAATCCGAGCCCCTGCGCGCTGGTCTTGGTGGTGAAAAATGGCTCCCGGGCGCGTTGCAGCGCCTCGGCCGAGAAGCCAGTGGCGTTGTCGCGGATGTGCAGTTCAATGCCGTCTGCAGTGACCACGCTGCTCAACCACAAACGCCGTGGCGGCGGCACCTCGCTGAGCGCATCAAGGGCATTGGCCAGCAGGTTGCTGAGCACTTGGCGCAGGCGGGTTTCCCCGGCTTGCACCCACAAGGTGGCTTCGGGCAGGTCGCGGATCAGCTCGACATCCAGCGCACGGCGGCGTTTGGCCAGCAATGCCAATGCATCGTCCAGAGCGGATTGCAGTGCGACGGTTTCCGGTGCGTGGCGATCGCGGCGGGCAAAAGCGCGCAGGTGGGCGATGATTGAGGCCATGCGCTCGGTGAGTTGGCTGATGAGCTTGAGATTGGCGCGGGCATCGTCGGTGCGTTGGTGATCGAGCAATACGCCGGCGTTGTCGGCATAGCTGCGAATGGCGGCGAGCGGCTGATTGAGTTCGTGGCTGATGCTGGCCGACATGGTGCCAAGCGCTGTCAGTTTGCTTGCCTGTACCAGTTCGTCCTGCGCGCGCACCAACTCCTGTTGCGCTTGCTCGCGCTCCAGGACTTCCTGGCGCAGGCGACTGTTGAGTTGTTCGAGGTCGAGCGTGCGTTCCAGCACGCGTTGCTCCAGCACTTGGCGGGCGTGTGTGTCGAGCGCGATGCGCTCGAGATAATGGCGCCGGCGCTGCATGAGCAGACCGAGCAGCAATATCAGCATCATCAGCGATGCGCCGCCAACCGCAACTGCCGTGCGCACCGGGCCATCGAGCATGCGCCGTGGTGCCAGAATGCTCACCGTCCAGTCGATATCTTCCAGATGCGTGCTTTGCTTGAGCCAGGCTTTTTCATTGAGGTGCAGGGGCGAAGGTGACTGAATGCGATAGGGTTGGGTGTCGGCAATCACCGCACGTTCGGCGTTATCCAGCGGGCGCGTCGAGCGAAAGCGCCAGTCAGGATGCGAGGTGAGTATCACCACGCCGTAGTTATCGGTCACCAGCAAGCGTTCAGGGCGATCGCCCCACAGGGTTTCGGTGTGATCGAGATCGACTTTGACCACGACCACGCCGAGTATGTTGTCGCCATCGCGCACCGCATCGGCGAAGAAGTAACCGCGCTTGCGCGACGTTGTGCCCAGCCCGAAGAAGCGCCCGTGGCGGCCTTGCAAGGCTTCGCGAAAGTAAGGGCGATAAGAGAAGTTACGGCCGACAAATGAGTCCTCGTCGTTCCAGTTGGAGGCCGCGAGGGTTTGACCGTTTGGCGCCATGAGGTAGATCACATCGGCGCCGGTTTGCTTGCGCAAGCTCGCCAGTTGCCGGTTCACCTGATCTTGCAGGGCAATATTGGTTTGCCCTTTGAGCAATTGGCGCAGGCTCGGCAACTGGCCAAAAATCGGCGGCAGCACTTCGTAGCGGCTCAGGGTGCCGAGGAGGTTGGCCACGTATAAATCGAGAATCTGGCGCTTCTGGTCATTGAGCTGCGCGCCGTAATAGCGCTCGATCGAGACCTGCAGCGGCCATAACAGCGGTGCCAGCAATACCCCGAGCAGCAGCAGGCTGCGCCAGCGAAGACGACGGGGAACAGTGGTTTTGATCGGGGCTTGGCTCATAGGCGCATTATGCACAGCGCGCCGGAAAAGCGCTTGTGCGTGTGCTCGTGTCCGGCTTTTTGCAGCGTATTTTCAGCCTGAGCGCCGTGCCCTCAAAGCATCCAGTCGATAGGCAGAATCGACAGGAAACCCACCATGCTGCGTGACCACACGCTGCTGCCTGGCTCTTTGGTGTGGATAATTTGCCGATCGGCGTCTTGTTCGAGCCAGATGATATTGCCTTGCTCATCGAGCTTAAGCTGATAGGCGAACTGGCGCAGGTCACGGTCGAAAGCTACTTGCATGCGTTGCGCCAGATGTGGGCTGTCGATGACGAAACCGAGTTCGGTGTTGAGGTTGGCCGAGCGTGGGTCGAAGTTGAAAGAGCCAACAAATACCCGCGAGCCGTCCACGGCGAAAGTTTTTGCGTGAAGGCTGGAGCCGTTGCTGCCGAATGAGTTGCGGCCTTTGGCCTGCTTGCTGGTCGGAGCGAGCCTGCGTACTTCGTAAATCTCGATGCCGGCGTTGAGCAAGTCTTTGCGCGATTTCGCGTAGCCCGCATGCACCGCGGGCACATCGGTGGCCTCGAAGGCGTTAGTTAGCACGCGCACTTTGACCCCGCTTTGGCTCAGCTCGCTAAACGCGTCGACCCCAACTTTGGTCGGGACAAAGTAAGGAGATACCAACTCTACGTGATGAGTGGGGGCGACCAGAATGTTGCTGATTCTGTTGATGAGCAATCCATCGGGCGCAGCCTTGCCTAATCCTTTGGCTGGATCGTCACTGACCATGCGGGTACTGGCCCAAATCAACTCCAGTTCACCATCGAGCAGTTTGCTGATAAAGGGCAGGTTTTTCAGGGCTGTTACGTAGGCATTGGCCTTGGAATTGTGTTCGATGGAAGTGGCCGCTGCGCCAATAGCTTCGCGCTCGGCCGCGTCAGCCTTGGGCAGAAAGTCGTTCACCGCATAGGCCGACTCGCTGGCCCAGTAGCGGTCAAAGCTGCTGGACACATCGCTCACCACTGGCCCGACCGAGATGACATCCAGGTCCGCAAACAGAACGCCGTCGGTTGCGCCAAAGTAGGCATCACCAACGTTGCGCCCGCCAATGATGCTGGCCCGGTTATCGGCGGTGAATGATTTATTGTGCATGCGCCGGTTGGAGCGCTTGAAGTCGGTGATAAATCCGGTCCACTTCGCCGAACGGGTGCGAAACGGGTTGAACAGGCGCACTTCGATGTTGGCATGGCTGTCGAGGGCGGCAAGTTCGCGGTCGATGCCGCTGGTGCCGTTATCGTCCAGCAGCAGGCGTACGCGCACACCCCGCTCGGCGGCATCAAGCAGCGCCTGCATCAGCAAGGTGCCGGTGGTGTCGCCACGCCAAATGTAATACTGCACATCCAGCGTGCGCTCGGCGGCGTTTGCCAGCAGCACGCGTGCGGCGAAGGCGTCACGCGGATTGTCCAGCGGGTAAATCCCGGACTCCCCCGGATGGCTGCTGACAAGTGGTTGCAATGCCTTGCCCAGACGGGTGTTTTGCGCTTCGTCCTGGCCCAAAGCCATTGACTCAGGCCGCGTGGTCAAACTGGGCAATGAGCTGCAACCTGCCAGTCCGCCGGTGAGCAGGGCAAACAGCATGGCCAGCCAGTGCGCTGGCAACCGGGCAGATTTGCAGAAATTAAGGGGCTCTGTGTGCGCGCGCATAAGCTTCCAGTGCCAGTGATCGGTACGCTCAGGCTAGCATTTTCAGCCGGACCAAATACAAGACCCGCGTCAATGCGGGCCTTGATTTGTCGTGAGGCGACTGTTTTCAGGGTTTTGCGGCTGTGGGTTTGTGGTTGTCGGTCAGGTCTTTCTCGAAGGCGAGAATGCTGTCGCGCGACTTGGGCAGGTAAGCACGGAACAAGGCATTCCAGTTCTTCGGAACCTGCAGATTGTTCGGCGTCCCTTCCGGACCATTGAAGTTCAGGGTGTAGCTGCCGTCTGCATTGGGTTCGGCTTCGAGCGAGCTGATCTTGAACGGTTTGCTGACCACCCAGCCGTCGGCATCATAAACAGTCAACGACCAGTAGCCTTTGCGGTCGTACTGCAAATCTGGCGCCTTGAATGTCATGCTCGAAGGCTTGCCATCAGCCGCTGCCTTGTCGCCCGGCAATACCACGAAGTAGTGCGCCTGAGTCGCCGGCAAGCCAGCCCAGCCGGCCAGGTTGGTCATCTGGTAATACGGCGACTCAATGGCGTCGAGGCTTTCGACGAAGCCTTTCCAGATCACGGTTTCTTTCGGTGCGCGTTTGATCAAGTCATCGCGCAGCGTGTTGAACGACGCCAGGTCGTACTTAACCTCGGGCACGTACGGTTCCGCCGAGCCAGCCTCGACCACGACTGAGTCTTGGCGCTCGTGCAGCTTGTTCATGCCGGCTTCGTCGAGTGAGGGCGGTTGAGTGCGCATAAACAAGTACACGTGGTCGCCAACAGTCAGTTGGTCCGGGCTGATTTTCATCGTTTCGCCCGGATAAACCACGCCCAACGTGATCGAGTTACCGTCGAAAATCTGTACGGACTGATACAGGTCGTAGGGCGGCACGGTCACGCTCAGTCCTTTGGAGGCGTCGAACACTGCATAGGAATAGATCAGGTCAAAATTTGAGCGAATGATGGTTTGATTATCCAGTTGGATACCCTGGCGCTCATGGCGGAATTTGTTGGGGCCGGTCTTGATGGTTTCTTCGGCGAAATATTTGGCGGTTTCAGCGCGGACGACATTCTCCATCGTCACTTTCTCGCCGCCTTCAGCCGTGAATGCCGGGCTTGAGGCGAGCGCTACGCCGTTCTTGCCGACACCGGTTTTCTCATCGGCGTGGCTGAAGCCAGAGGCCAATGCCAATCCAATCACTAACAGTTTGAGTGCTTTCATATGACTCCCTTCTCTGTCGATTAATCCATTACGCCGCACTCGCCAGCCCAGCTGTAGCGAGGTTAGCCGCTGGCATTGGCCGCGTCGGTTTTCAGAATTTGAGTCTATAGCAGTTTTTTTAGGGCGTCGTAAAATCGAGCGTCAATGCGCAGGCGTACGCGGGGAGCATTTTTTAGCGCAATGGCGACGTGCGCGCGCAGGAAGAGGGCTGAACAGGGGCGGGGAATTTGGCAGGAGGCGGGTGATGGAGTGACGGCGCCCGCTTTACGGTCGCCGTCATTTACCAGTGTTATCCGCCAATGTTGTCGAAGTCGCTGGCTGCGTGGCGCTCCAGCAGCTGCTCGCTGGCCTCGCCCCACGTACGGTTAACCATGCGGCCGCGTTTCACAGCGGGGCGTTCGGCAATGGCCTTGGCCCAACGCTGCACGTTCTTGTAGCTTTTCACATCGAGGAATGTGGCGGCATCGTACAGACCGCCAAGCGCTAGAACGCCGTACCATGGCCAGATGGCGACATCAGCAATGCTGTATTCGTCGCCCGCCAGGTAAGTATTGTCGGCCAGGCGGCGGTCGAGTACATCCAGTTCGCGTTTGACCTCCATGGTGAAACGGTCGATGGCGTATTCGATTTTGCTCGGCGCGTACGCGTAGAAATGACCGAAACCGCCGCCAAGATACGGCGCGCTGCCCATCTGCCAGAACAGCCAGTTAATGGTTTCAGCGCGGGCTTTGGGGTCTTTCGACAGCAGCGCATCAAACTTCTCGGCCAGGTACAGCAGAATCGAGCCCGACTCGAAAAGACGGGTCGGCGGCGTTGTGCTGTGATCCATCATCGCCGGAATCTTCGAGTTCGGATTGACCTCGACAAAGCCGCTGGAGAATTGATCGCCGTCGGAAATCTTGATCAGCCACGCGTCGTATTCGGCGCCGCTGTGGCCCAGTGCCAACAACTCTTCAAGCATCACCGTGACTTTCACGCCGTTGGGCGTAGCCAGTGAATAGAGTTGCAGCGGGTGCTTGCCAATCGGCAGGTCCTTGTCGTGCGTGGGGCCGGAGATCGGCCGGTTGATGCTGGAGAATGCACCGCCGTTCTGTTTGTCCCACTTCCAGACTGCGGGCGGTGTATAGGTTGTTTGATCGTCCATTGCAGATACCTATTTTTAACAGGTTAGAGTTTCAATACGTTAATCGCGCAGAGCGAGATAAACCGGGCGTTGCAGTTGATTGTCGTGACGCTGAAACAACGCAGATTAGTCCGCTATTCAAGCGCGTAGTCGGTCAATCAACTGGCTCGCAAGCTCGGTTAAATCCGCCGCGACAAAATTAGGCGTTGGTACTTCGGCTGCCGGCAGCAGGGTGTTATGCAGCCGCGTGATAAACGCACCCTGCCAGCCCGCAGACTGCGCGCCGATGGTGTCCCATAAATGACAGGCTACCAGCGTCAAACTGGCAGCAGGTACCTGCAGTTGATCCGCAACATGGGCATAGGTTTCGGGCGCGGGCTTAAACTTTTTAACCGACTCGACGCTGAAGGTCTGCTCAAAGAACTCCGCCAGCCCAGCTCGCTCAAGTGCTGTGGGCGATGCGCTGCTCGCCGAATTTGTGAGTGTCACCAGGCGAAAACCCGCATCACGCAGCATCTTCAGCGCAGGTAAAGCATCGGCGTGGGCGGGCATGTTGCCCATGCGCTGTTTCAGTTCGGCAATGTCGGCATCGTTAATGGTTTTGCCGTGCTGGGTGCCAAGCATGTGCAGCGTGCCAACGCCGAGCTCGCCAAACGGGCAGTAACGGCCGCTGAGGGTCAGCGTTTGTGAGTAGAGAATCAGCTGGGCGAACCATTCGCGTAACACCGTTGCGTCGCCAAACACCCGCTCGAACAGTGGCGCGAGTGTGTCTATATCGAGCAGGGTTTCGTTTACGTCGAACACGATAATCGGTGCGGCTGTTGGCTCGCTCATCTGTTGCTCCTGCGCTTCAATCATTGATTAACACTGTCGGTAGCGGTTATTTCTTTTCCCAGGCGAAGCTTTTGAAAGCGGCATCAATTGGGGTTTGGGCAACGTGGTTGGTGTAGTTGCTCATCACCTTCTGGCTGAGCGCCAAAATCACTTCCAATACGTTTTGCTGGCTGAAGCCTGCCGCGTAGAAGTCTTCAATCTGCGATGTTTGCAGCTCACCACGCTGGCGAACCATGGCCAGCGTGAAGTCGCGCAGTGCTTCCAGCTTAGGCGTTGGTAGCGGCGTTTCATCGCGCAACGCATTGCTTATTTCGTCAGACACCTTCATCGCCTTGGCGATGCCGGTATGCGCCGGAACGCAATAGTGGCAATTGTGCTCGACGTTGATGCTCTGCCAGACAACAGTTTGCTCCTCTGCAGTAAAGCTACTGTTGAGGAACAGGTTGTGCAGAACCTGATAACCCTCCAGCAGGCCGGGCGACTCGGCCATTACCGCGTGCAAGCCGGGAACCATGCCAAAGGCTTTCTGCGAGTTTTCCAGCAAAGGTTTAGAGGCTTCAGGAGCTGTGTTTTGGTCATGCAATTTGAAAGTAGACATGTGCTGATCCTTTTTGAGTGATCGTTCAAATATGACTTCACCTTAATTGAGGAGTTCACCGCTATCAAGCTATAATTGAGTGATCGCTCAATTATCAATGATGCTGCCCAACAGCCTTTATGCAGAGACAGCCATGCCGCGTATTGCTCGTTTTGATCGTCAAGTTGCTCTGGATCGGGCGGTAGAACTGTTCTGGTCGCGGGGCTATTACGCCTCGTCGATGAAGCACATCGAGCTGGCGCTGGATATGCGGCCAGGTAGCTTGTACGCCACGTTTGGCAGCAAGAGCGGCCTGTTCGCCGAAGCGCTGGATGCCTATGTCGCGCGCACAGCCGACACCTTCCAGCAAACGCTGGACGCCGCCCCCGCAGTGCTGGAAGGGTTGAAGTGTTATTTGCGCTCGTTCGCACAGGCCTGCAACACCGAGACGCAGCCGCCGGCGCAGGCATGCATGCTGGTGAAAACCCTGCTCGAAATAAACCCTGAAGACGCCGCCTTGCACGACAAAGTGGATGCGGTGCTGACGCAAATCGAGCAACGTATTGGTAAAGCGCTGGAGCGGGCAAAGGATGCTGGCGAGCTGCGCGCCGATGTCGATTGCGCAAGGCTTGCGCGACTCCTGCAAGCGCAAATCATCGGTTTGCGGGTATTCGCCGAGCGAAAAGTAGCGAATGCTCAGATTGCAGCGCTCGCTGATGATATGGCGAGCTTAGTTGACGCGTATCGGCCGGCTTGATGATGCCTGTCTGCAGATGTGCCTAAGCGTTTTAGCTGATATCAGGCTCACAAGGCCTTATTGCCCCTTGTCCCACGCCTCAACCAATTCATCCATACGATCAGGGATGCGCGGTGTTTTGCTAAGAACCAGGCAACGAGTTGTGCCAACGAATTCTTCAATCAGATACAACGAATCGCCCACATCAACGCCCAATTCCTGAAGTGCCGCATCCGGAATGCGGATACCGCCGTCGCCATTCCAGTCTTCGATAACTACCTGTTGCGTGCTCATATCGCCTCTGGGATTTGAAAATGCATTGTGGCCGAGCATGGCAGGCATCGTGAACAGCAAGCAACCCTGACTGGCAGCAGGCAGTGATAAATCGCAGGCAACAAAAAAGGCCCACATCGCTGTGGGCTTTTTTTTTGTATGGTGCGGCACCAGGAGTCGAAGGTATACATAAGTACATTTTTTATAATGATTTATTTTTTTGAGCTGAAGTTCTCTATCTCTAAAACTATCCTTTAGCATTCATTCGATCATATACGCAGGCAAAGCCAAGCTAAGATCTATTGCCCTTGAGGCATGGCAGGATGTCGTGCTTGAGTAAAAAACGAGCGCCTCTCCAGCTATGCTAAGCAACAGCAAACGACCCAGCTACCGTTGCTTAAAGGCTGCTATCGGTCAGGCAAGAGCGTAGTTCTTTGATGTGCAGCGAATGAAACAAGCGATAGTTGAGCGAATCGTTATGGGCATGCTTGAACTTCGCCTAGTAAGTTCACGTTTACCACAATTTCAAACTCACATTCTTGCTTCGAGTAAAAAATAGCTGTCTTGGAGATTGTGGACTGCAGTACTGCGCGGTCTTGGATGTTAAACCATGGTTGGTTTTGGTAGTGCACATATGCAAATTGCTCAGCTACATTTTTAGAGGTAGACCAAGACTGGCCATATTTTTGGATTATGTGTTCTTTTATGCCGCAACCTCGGTAGATTTCAACAGTTTCCGCAAGGGTTGCGATGTCGTTAGGCTTTAGCTCTTTGGTTAAAAGTACTCTTGGGTACCATGCTTCGTTCTCTTGTCTAGTAAAGAGCTGGTAAAGCCCGTCGCACGCAAATCCAGCAAATGCATGTCGAATTGGATCGATGATTGCGTAAGCATGTTCATTTTCAAAGAGGTGCTCGTAATTTAAGAAATTTCTCTGAATCTCTTCTTCGGCACCCTCTTTATTTAAAGAGATGAAGAAGCTCTCGATCATTCTGTAAATATCGCCTACATGACTGTCGCAACCTAAACTGTCGATCTTCTCTGTCAGATCTTGGATGTCTACGCACATTTCATTTATCAGAAATTGATGCGCTTCTTGGCTGAGTGGCACAGGTTCACCTTTGTGCATAATAATTAAGCTAACGAGTAGACAAAAGCGTACTTCTGGCTATCCGATCGGATAAATTAGCGGGAGTTTGGCGAGTTGTTAGGAGCCAATGGCGCAGAACATACCAGCGAAATAAAAGGTTCCTACTACTACGCTGCTTAGTAATATACCAATAGAGAAGAACATTAAGAAGACCCAGAATAGTATCCATGTGGCTTTGCCATATCCTGAGGAGTCTGTGCCAAATAGTGTTAACGGTTCACTATTCGTGTTGCGCAATTTTGAGCGGTAAGACGGAAGTCAAACAGACGTGTTACCACGGCTGCGGAGCCAGAAATAGATGCAACAAGCAGCGATAGGAAGGCGAGTAGAAATAGTAAAGCCAATATCCCTGTGGGTTTGAATGAAGCATCACGCAGAAGAGAAAAGAGAAAGCCTAGGCCCCCCACTGACAGTCCAGAAAACAAGAGAGGGCGGTAGAGAGTTGGCTAATAGTTTGCCCTTGCCACCTTACGAAGCGCTCATTGCCTAACTGTGATACCTCCTGGATCCTAAAAATTCAGCTAGCAGGCGAACAAAAGCGTAGCTTTTACGGGGCCAGAGAGCAACTAGTTATAATTTTTCCGAACTAGTTTTGAACTGGGTTCGCCCGAATGCATTTTTTTCATAAAAATTCTTTGTGGAAACTAGTAGCACGTGATCGCTTTCTTTGATTTTGAATGGCATATGCTCAAGAAATGAGTAGCGCTCTATAAGTAACTTAAAGTTCCAGTAGGTGTTGGAGCTGTCTGCGCAGAAGCAGTTAATGGCTAGTAGTTGGGTTGCGTCATAGCTTAGAAACGACCTTACGATGTTGCTGTACATTTTCTCACTTGGTGCAAGCTTGCTATTGGCTAGTGTTTCTTGGCTAAATTCTGAGCCAATACTTCCGTCAGGTACGTTTGTGGCTATAAATTTCAGAACTTGGTACAGGACTCTAAAATAGTGGCCGCAAATACCATTATATTTTTCTAGCGCATTTTTCGCGTCTTGTAGATCGGAGTGATTCTCCGAAAATACGGCAAGTCTAACAATATCTAAGTCTGATCGATCGTTTGTATACTTTGTAGTTGGTGTGGATATTTTTTCGAGAGCTTTGTTGTGTTGGTCGAGCAACGAGAAAAAGGTATTTTCAAACTGCTGTTTTGATTGTGTGTCAGATTGTTTGTTTAGTGCTGCTTCGGTTTTTTCTTGCGCAGAGGCGGATCGCTCAAGCTCTATTCTGGTTGATTCAAGCTCTTTGCTTTGTAATACGATTGTTAGTAAAAGCGCAATCAGGCTTAAAAAGCCAAATATGGGATTTAATGTGCCGCCGAGGAAATCTCCAAATGTTCCCCAGTCTGAATTTTCATTGCTGAACCCGTTGTTGAACTCCATGAGATATAAGGTAAGTACAAAGCCGAAGAAGCCTGTTGCGATCCCCAATATCCAAACTATCCATTTGAGTAAACTTCGAGGGGTTATGCTCTCAAGCTTTTCTTCTAGGTTCAATTTGTTGCGCTTCCTTGTGCAGCGTAACCTTTGGTTAACGGACGGGCTTTAGCCTGTTCCAGTGAGCGATGCGAACGATTTGAGCGAGTTGTTAGGCTGGCAGTAAATATGGTTGATGCTAAAAGCATATTAATTCTCCTTGACTACCGCAAGCCCTGTTGCAATTGCAGCCTCCTTGAACGAATTTTTAGATGTATGAGCTGCTGCATCGATGGATTCATTGCCGAGTGATGCTAAAAGGCCGAACAGCGTGTCTATACTGGCTCCCGCCATTAAGTACAAGGTCGAGAGCGTTTGATGAAAGTGGCAATCCAAGCTCTCTTGATCATGGGGTGGCTTGGCCTCATAGGCTCCTAGGTGAAACACGGCTCCGTAAATGGTTCCGTGCAGCGCTTCTGACGCATTGGCATAAATTGCCAGTAGACTCATGAATAACCCAGTACTGCCTAGCTTTGCTTCGATCAAAGCAGCTCTTTCAGGGACGGAAATATTTGTCCAGCGTGTTTTTTCTCTTCCGCGTTCACTGGTGAATTTTGCAATTGCTACGCGGATTTCGTCTGGGAGGTCAAAGTCTCCTCCGTTGAGCGCAATGCGTGCTTTAACTTTCCCATTAACTTCAATGGATTGATCTAGGCTTCGGCCAGCTTTGTTCAAGGAGTAATCAAGATAATCTGAAAACTCCGCGTCTGTGCATAGCTGAAGAAAGCAGAAATTCGTAACCCGTTCTATTAGTGCTCTTGAGATAATGTAGGCTTGGTTAGTACGGCCATTCTCACACAGCAATCTTATTGAAATCGCGTCTTCGATGATTGCAGAGTAGATTGCAAAAAGGTCTGAAATTCGCGACTGACTACTCTGGCTTATGAGGCTTACATTTTCTACAAGTAAATTTACTTGGCTATCTAAAAATGAGGCCAAGATTTGCGAGCCGTCGTGGGTGTTTATGATTGTCATTCTGGTTTCAAAGGCCTAATTATAAGGCGACCATATAAGGTGATGTTTTTCGCCACCTGTGTCGCATAACGTTCCTTGTCTACGCATAATCCCTTGATCCCATTGAGTAGTACGTTCTAGACGCGACAATGAGTAATGGGGAAGTAGCGATAAGACCTAGCCCGAGGCTACGTAAACTTTGGTGGTGTGTCTATGGTCCCATTAGGATCAGGTCTCACTCAGGGATTGAAAACCCATGACGTATCTAGACGTCGAGCGAGCAGGCGGACCGTTAGCAGGTAGTAGTACCGTGTTGCATCACTGCGGTGGCTCATGCAAGCCACATGCTTTTTTGCCAGGCCCATGGCGTTTCTCGCTGCCAGCGCTCTGCAATTTCAGCCTGGATGATTTTTGCCTGTCGCACATGGCGTTTTCGGGTTACGTGCGCGCCGGTTAGCACTCCAGCCAAGAACAACTCCATATCGAATTGCTTACTCATGCCAGCCCACCAATGTAGGCCGCGACCACGTCGATCCGACCGTGCCCCAATTCATAACTGATTTGCCGTCGGGCTTGATGGTCAAGACGTTGATCTAACTGGCAGCATTGACCACCGTTAATAGATCCGCGGTGATGGGTGATCCACTCATAGCGTTCACACGCGAACGCCGCTCGGAGTTCATGAAAGCCTTTGAGGTTGTGTACATGCAGGGTGTCGCGGGCAGGACGGTCGATTTCCTGCAGGATGCTCAGGTAGCTTTCGCTCGGAGCAATCAGGTTGCGACTTCCCGCAGGCGAAATCTGCTGTGCAAATCTAAGCGCGGCTCGAACATGATCATCCACTGTAATCCAACGTGGCGCCGAGGCACCGGCGCGGCCGCCTTTGGTGCCATCCTGAATGTTAATCCTGCCTAGGCCGTTAGCCTCACGGCTTAGTCGCGGCAGGTCAGCCAAGATGGCCTCTCGCAAGCGCATGCCGGTGGCTCGCGCCAACATAACGATCACTGCTGCCCGTCTCTGGTCACGGCTGCAAAGCGCATCGACGATCTGCTTAACCTGCTCGCGATCCTGGCCTTGTGGAACTGAATGACGAACCCCGGTGCGCTGCATGTCCAAAGCCTTGCTCGGACTCGGCAACTTCACGTGCTGATCACCGCGAAGCGCCGCCATGGTCCTGTTAACACTGGATAGCCGGTTTTGTGCGGTGCTGACAGCAAGATCACCGCGCTCAACTAGGTCGCGCAGGTACGCTGCTTAATCCGCCAACATCTCCCGACCAATCTGCCGCGCATCATTGATACCGGGCCCCTGTTCGGAACGGCACCATTTGACGAATTCCTGCCACCGATCACAGTGCGCCTTGATCGTGCCGTAATGACCGCCGCCGAACATGTCTTTCAGCGCCTGCGGCCCTGCGTAGCTCAATTGCCTGCCGTGGCCGAAATTACGACCATCGCGTCTACCCACCAATGCCATGTCGGTTACCACATTCTCAGCTATCCAGTCCTCGCCCCACGTCATCCCGCCAAGAATGCTGAGTGTTATCAGGGATCAAGGCCCCTGCGACCTGTGGGATGTCCTCGAACGCGGGACTGGCGACACCTTACGTCCGGGAGCAAGGGCATCTCATGATCTGGCCCCCTGAGCATCGTTACCGGTGGGCGGGTGGAGGCTGCATTGGCTGACGAGACCAGTGCCGCGAGATCCTGAGCCGGGTGAAAGCAGCAATGCGATGACCGGGGCATGCCTGACTGTCAGTCTGGTGCAGTCCTTTCCCTGGTCTGCGGCACCATCATCTGCAGCGCTGTTGCTGGTGACATCCGCGTATGTCACGCCGATTGACACGAGGGGATTGCCGCAAAGCCATGTGCGATCAGGGCTGCAGCAGTGGTAGAAGCGCCCGTCTCTTTCCGGAAGAAAGAGACGGGCGCAGGTTGGCGCAGTGAAATGGCCAAGCGGATAGGTCGCTGCAGTGCGGCTATGAGAGGGGATGAGTTGCCGCAGTGGACCCGCGTGGACAAGCGGATCACTGATATATGAAGACCGAACGCTTACTCGGTTGCGCCACGTTTTACTTTTAGGCGAGTGACGTTAGCTCCGGTCTGGTTCGCGAATTCGTGTGGAGTGACATGCTCCTGTCGATTTGCGGGAGAAATGCGCCTGCTTCGGGGGGAAGCGGTCAAGGAGAGTTCTTAATCTGTGACTGGATGACATGGTGATAGGCACTGTGATCTCAAAAGGAGCATATCAATGAGACCGAGTTTCTTTCTGGACGATGAAGATGAAGCCATCGCCAAGAGCTATTTCAAGAAAGTGAATAGCATTGGTTTTGTTTGTGTCGGTTTGGCGTTGACCATAATCACAATGCCTCATCCTGAGCGCGCTGCATGGTTTGTCTTCGCGGTAGCGATCGCCTATGCGTTTAGCCACGGTGATGCTTACCGGAAAATTGTTGCCAGTTACTTGTTGCGTCATAAAGGAGGCGGCGGTGGTATTCGCTTGCTGATGAAAGTAGCTCTCTTCTTGCTGGGTACAAGTCTGTTGTCGGGGATTGGGCTTCAGATCTTGACCCCTGAGGTCTTAGGCATCCTCCCATAGCGGGATTGCCTCAGGGATCTAAGGGCGGGTGGACTCAATCAGTGATCCGCTTCACCTTCATCCGAGTTACATTCGCCCCCCATCTGGTTGGCGAACTCATGCAGCGAGAGCATGACCGTCAGCCGGGTAAGTGCGCGGCCTTTATAGGTGTCGATTCGCTCCTGTAGTTCCGGCAGTCGCGATAAGGGTAGAGCGGGGCGATATACCACCCGCGGGGCTTTGATCGAGCCTTCGAGATCGTAAGCAAGGTTTATGGTGATAAGCCGGAGGCGCTTTGCCTCGCGCATGATACTCTGCAGGTAGTTTTGTACCCTTAAAGCAACGTCGATCGTTCCGCGCTTTTTGATCGCTTTCAAGGACTGCATAAGGTCATGGATGTCGAGATCAACAATGGCGCGTGCGCCAATCAGCGGGAATACGTGGGTTTTGAGGCGGCTCATCACACTCTTGGAGTGGCCCTGGTGCCCAGTTGGCTGACATTTCCGTATGCCAGTCTAGAGCAACGCTTTTAAAGGTTCTGCCTTTGATCACGGCTTCCGCCTTGGCTTGGTGCTTGGTCTTTATGGGATCAATGCCATCCGCCAGCATTCGCTTGACCTCCAAGCGCTTGCGGCGCGCATCGGCGAGGCCGATGACGGGGTAGTTGCAGAACGAGGTCAGTCCTTCCCGTCCGTCAGGTTTGACGTAACGGAGCCGCCAGCCTTTGCGGCCACTGGGTTGGACTAGGAGGTATAGGCCATCGCCGTTAAAAAGCTCGTAGGCGCGGTCTGTAGGTTTTGCCAAGCGGCAAGCTGCGTCGGAGAGCGGAGCTGTGGTGCGCGACATAAGGGTACTCCCTTTTATCGAAGTGACCTGTATCCCAGACTCTACCCTTAAAACGGTTGGAATCCTCCAGTTTCTGACGGAAGCCGATGGATCGCCAAAACGAAAAACCCGCCAAAAGGCGGGTTTTTCGAGAGTTCCAGAGATTTTGAAAGCCTTCTCTGGAACCTTGTATGGTGCCGGCACCAAGAGTCGAACTCGGGACCTACTGATTACAAGTCAGTTGCTCTACCAACTGAGCTATACCGGCATTTGTGGGGCGCATTATATAGATAAGTTGCGATGAGTAAAGGCCCTTTTGGCAACTATTTTATAAAAAATGTAATGAGCCCGGATTTCTTTATGCACAACTGAGATAAATTTTGCCCGCAGCAGCAGATTTTTTGTGATGCTCGCCTCGGTATTTCATAAGTGTCTGTTTTTATTAGTATTTTTAAATTATTAAAAAAGACCTTGAGTCGCATTGTCGGGCTGTACAGCCTGTGTTAGACGCCTTTTCGAAAAACTATCAACTGACTTATCCACAGCTTTTGTGGATAAGTTAAAGGCGTTCTGCCTGTAACAGCAGGTTTCTTGGGGTTACTTCATGTGGGCAGAAGCGTTTTAGCGTCACGCTGTAGCCGTGCTCCTGTAAATACAGGGCGCGATCAAGTACCAGCCACATTTCCAGCGGGCGGCGGAACAGGTCGCGTACCAGTTCCAGATTGCGGACTTCGGCAAGGCGTTGCCAGCCGAGGGATTGCAGTGCATCCCAGTCTTCGTCGGCGGGCGGTGCGGGCAGGTCTTTGAGTGCGGCGAGGTCTTTGCAGTAGTCGGTGAACGGTTTATCCAGCCAGGCTGCTGGCAAAGAAGGCGTGGGCAGGTATTCATTGATGCCGCGTAACCGGCGCTGCAATTGATCAAATGCCAGGCGTCGTGCCATCGAGTTGTCGCGTTGTCTGCGCACGCGGGCGCCAGCGGTTACGGTTTCGCTGGCAGGCAGGCCGAGATCGTCGCGGGATAGTTGCAGGCTGGAGGCTTTTGCAGCCGTGGATAACGGCTGGTAATGCTCATCGCGGGTGCGGTTGTAGCAGCAGGGCGCAATCGCCAATTGCTGGCAACCTGCCTTGCTGGCGAGTTGCATAAGGTGCACATGCAGGTCGCCGCAGGCATGCAGGGCCACGGGTGTGTGGCTGGGTTGCAGCTGTTGTTGGCAATCCTCGGCGAGCACGTCTTGCTGGATATGCCGGGCCTGACGTTTTAAGTGATCGCTGATCTTTTGCCCGCTTGCGACCAGTTCTGCATCGTATTCAAGGCAGGTCAGTAGCTGTGAGTCTTGCGCCAGTACCCGTCCAAGATGGCCCTTGCCAGCACACCAGTCGAGCCAATGACTGACAGGTTGGGCAAACTGCAGGCTGTGGGCGAACGCCTCGATCTGCTGCAACTTGCGCCCCGGAATACCCGCCGTTTGCCGCGCGTTCAGCTGTGTGTGTGGCGCGACTGATACGCCATCAACATAACAAAGCGTTTGCGCACTCTTGGCGATCTCGCCGAACGGGGCGGGTGCGTCGAGCAACTCTGGTTGGTTGTGGGCAAGCTCGGCCTGTTCCAGCGTTCGTGCGCGCAGCCAGTTGGCCAGTTCAGGGTGATCGTGTTCCCACTCAAGCTGCAGTTGGGTAAACGGGCGCGGTCGCCACAGGTGCTGGTGCTTTATGAGCAGGGTGTCGAGTGCGGCAAAACGCTGGGCAAGAGAGACGGGGGTTGTCATAGGGAAATGCAGTCGGGCCGTTGCCGGCCCAACTGTTAACGGCCTTGGCAGGCGTCTACGCGCAGCCAGCGTTCCAGCAGCTTGAAGCCGCGAACCAGAACGAAGGCGATCACCAGATAGAACATCCCGGCGGCGAAGAAAATCTCCACTGGCAAGTAGGTGCGGGCGATGATTGTGCGCGCCATGCCGGTGAGCTCAAGTAAGGTGATGGTGCTCGCCAGTGCGCTGGCCTTGAGCATCAGAATCACTTCGTTGCTGTAAGCGGGCAGGCCGATGCGTGCAGCACGGGGCAGCAGAATGTGCACCATGGTCTGGAACCGTGACATGCCTAATGCGCGTGCAGCCTCAACCTCGCCTGGCGGAACAGACTGAATCGCGCCACGCAGGATTTCGGCGATATAGGCGGCTGTGTGCAGCGTCATGGTGAGAACGGCGCACCAGTACGGGTCACGCAGGTAAGGCCAGAGCGGCCCTTGGCGCACGGACTCGAACTGCGCAAGGCCGTAATACACCAGAAACAGCTGAACCAGCAGCGGTGTGCCACGGAAGAAGAAGATGTAGCCGTAAGGCAGGCTGCGGATATACCAATGCCGCGATGAGCGGGCGATGCCCATCGGAATGGCCAGAATGAGACCGGCGATTACCGCGAAGGCGACCAGCTCTAATGTAAGCACTGCGCCTTCGGAAAGGCGTGGCAGCCACTTGATGATGACTTCCCAGTTCATTGGCTGCTCCTGACAAAACCACGGCTTGCGCGTTTTTCAAGCAGGTACATGCCGGTCATGGCGATGACGGTGAGGCTGAGATAAATCAAGGCGGCGACCATGTAGAAGGTGAAGGCTTGCTTGCTTGAGGTCACTGCGATTTGCGAGCGACGCATGATTTCTTCCAGGCCGATCACTGAAACCAGCGCGGTGTCCTTCATCAAAATCATGAACAGGTTGCCAAGGCCGGGCAGGGCGATACGCCACATTTGCGGCAGAATCAGGCGCCAGAAAATGCGTGGCTTGGACATGCCCAGTGCCTGACCCGCTTCGCGGTGGCCCTTGGGGATTGCCAGAATGGCCCCGCGAAATACTTCCGTTGCGTATGCGCCGAAGCAGATGCCGAGGGCGATTGTGCCGGCAGCGAACGGGCTGAGTTCCAGGCTTTCCATGTGCAGAAAGTCTGCCAGGGTGCGCATCAGGTTGACGGTGCCGAAGTAGATCAGCAGTACCCAGAGCAATTCCGGGATGCCGCGCACGATGGTCGAATAAGTGCCGCCAAGCCATTGCAGCGGCTTGTACGGAGAAGTTTTAGCCAGTGCACCAAGCATGCCCAACACCAGACCGAGGCATAGCGCGCTTAGCGCCAGCTTGATGGTCATCAGGGTGCCGGCTGCCAGGGCAGGGCCGAATCCATAGAGATCGAAGTTCATGTGGGCTCAGTAGCCTGCGCCGCCGGTGAGGGCGGCGCAGTGCCGGCAGCTTAGTAAATGCTGAACGGGAAGTACTTGTCGTTGATCTGCTTGTAAGTGCCGTCGGCAACGATTTCTTTCAGGGCGGCGTTGAGTTTCACGCGAAGCTCGTCGCCTTTACGCACAGCGATACCGATTTTGTCGTTATCGAATACAGGGTCACCCTTGAATTCGAAGCTTTTGCCGGCGTCGCTCTTGAGCCATTCCCAGTTTACGAAGGTGTCTGCCAGCACGCCATCGAGACGGCCAGACGACAGGTCGAGGTAGGCGTTTTCCTGAGTGTCATACAACTTGATGTCGACAACGTCTTTCATGTTGTCTTCCAGCCAGGTGCCGGCGATGGTTGCACGCTGAGCGCCAATGACCTTGCCTTTCAGGCTGTCTTTGTCAGCTTTGAAATCGCTGCTCTTCGGCGCGATGAACTGCAGTTTGTTGGTGTAGTACGGATCCGTGAAGTCGACCGCTTGCTTGCGCTCTTCGGTGATCGACATGGAGGCGATCAGGAAGTCGAACTTCTTGGCGTTCAAGGCCGGAATAATACCGTCCCAGTCGGAAGTAACGACTTCGCACTCAACCTTCATCTTGGCGCAAAGTGCTTGGCCAATCTCGACGTCGAAGCCACCCACCTGGCCACTTGCGTCAATCAGGTTGAACGGAGGGTATGCGCCCTCGGTACCAATTTTCAGTTTGTCGGCGGCGACTGCGCTAGTGCCGAAAGCCAGTGTTGCAGCAGCGGCTAGCAGAATTTTTTTGTAGTTTTGCATTCGATACAGCTCCTTGGTTAGCGATTGCCTGACATGAATTGTTTGCAGCGTGCTGAGCTTGGGTTCTCGAAAACCTGCTCGGGCGAGCCTTGTTCTTCAACCAAGCCTTGATGCAAAAATACCACTTCACTCGACACTTGGCGGGCGAAGCCCATTTCGTGCGTCACGAGCAGCATGGTGCGACCCTCTTCGGCCAGTGCACGAATTACGTTAAGCACTTCTTGTACCATCTCGGGGTCTAGCGCCGAGGTGGGTTCGTCAAAGAGGATGACCTTGGGTTGCATGGCCAGCGTGCGTGCAATCGCTGCGCGCTGTTGCTGGCCACCCGAAAGCTGGTTGGGGTAAACGTGACGTTTGTCGGCAATACCGACCTTGGCCAGTAATGCTTCCGCGATTTCAGTGGCTTCGGCTTTGCTCTGACCCAGCACGCGGCGCGGCGCTTCGATGATGTTATCGAGCACGCTCATGTGTGGCCAAAGGTTGAAGTTCTGAAACACGAAGCCGATTTCGCTGCGCATGCGGTTGATCTGCTTGCCATCTGCGGCAACCAGTTCACCATTTTTGGCAGCTTTGAGCTTGAGCTCTTCACCGGCGACGATGATCTGACCCTTGTGCGGGTTCTCAAGCAGATTGATGCAGCGCAGGAAGGTCGACTTTCCGGAGCCGGACGAGCCGAGAATCGAGATGACATCGCCATCACGGGCGGTCAGCGAGATACCTTTAAGTACTTCAAGATCGCCATAGCGTTTATGCAAATCGCGAATTTCTAGCGCAGGCGAAGCCTCAGCCATGGGTATTCCTCTTATTCTCTGAGTGCTCTCCAGCCATCATATAGCCATCCTGGCGCAGCCAAATTAGCATAGCGCTTCGATTACGGCCAAGCCTGCGGGAGCGGTTTAAAAGCTTGAAGTGGGTCGTGTGTCGCATCACCGCAGTTGCCTGTCGCGCAGGCACAAAAAGCGGTTTTTTGATTCAGGCTGTCGAGTTCGGTTGCGATCAGCCGCAAAGATGCAGCAAGTTGAGACTGTCACTCAATGGAGGCGATTATGCCGAGTCAGTCCGCCACTGGCCAGCCATCGTACAAGTCGGGTGACCCAGTAGAGGTTGTTGCGGCTGAAACAAGGTGCGCCAAGTCCCTGTCTTGAGAGCTTGGCGTTCACCTGTTGCGGCTATTTATCGCTGTTTTCGGGATAAATTCGCGCCCAGTCGCGCTGCATATCAACCACCGTCCAGTTGTTGGCAATGGCTTCATCAAGAGTTTCATCCAGCTTGCCGATCAGCGCTTTGCGGTCGTAAGCCCATTCGCGCTTGGCGTCTGTATGGTGGATCACGCCCATAAACCTCGGGCCTTCGCCGGCAGCGGTCCACTGCAGCATTTCTAAGTCGCCATCGCCGTTGCCTATTGCCATGATTGGCCGCCGGCCGATGATCGACTCGATGCCCACAGGCTTGCCCGGGCCGTCGTTGTGGTGCGCCATGATAACGGTGCGCACGATTTCGGGCTCGCCGTTGTTGTCGTGATAGCGGTTGATAAACGTGGTGCCGATTACCTGCTCAGGCCCAATGCCGTAAACATCTTCGCTCCAGGCGCGCATGAAGGTGACCTCGCCGCCAGAGACGATGTAGGTCTGGAAGTCATTGGCGCGCAGATAGTTGAGCAACTCCAGCATCGGCTGGAAAACCATTTCGGTATACGGACGATGAGTGCCGGGGTGGCGCGCTGTGGCCAGCCAGGCTCTTACGTTGGCGGTAAATTGGTCGGTGCTGATTCCGGTGTGGGTCGCCTCAACTATCGCCATGATGCCTTCGTGATCGTTTTCCTTTACTGCGTCTATACCGCCTTCGAGCAGTTCTTTGAATCCATGTCGGTCTTTCCAGTCCGGATGGTCCGAGGCCCTGCGCTTGACCTCATCAAAGGCGAATAGCACCTGAAAATAGAGCGGCTTTTCACTCCACAGCGTGCCGTCGTTATCGAGTGTCGCAATGCGTTCGCTCACCGGCACGTAATCTTTCGAGGTGCTGTCGGTAACAGACTCGACAAACGCAATGATGGCTTGCTTGGTCGCGCCGTCGCGCCACGAAGGAAGAGGATCATTTGGGGATGGCTGACGAACGAGCGGATCTGACTGCTCGGGATTTTTGAAGGGCAATTGGATGTGTTTCATTTATCGTCCCTGATAGATGATTGAGCCGCTATTGTAGCCTCAGTGCCTACCTATTTTGGCGAATCGCTGTGCTGTAAGGCTTGATCTAGAGCACTTTGGCGATGGATTCGAAACCCACCTGCTGTTGCATGCTGCAAGCTTTTGACCAGAGCAGGGTTGGCCAGGCTGTATACAGGCAGGGCTCTAAATTGGGACGTTGCGCTATGGGCAGGAAAAAGATGTGCGGCTGCAGGTTCAGAAACTGTCTGCTTGGCCGTGATTGAAGTGAGATGTGCTCGGCGCGGGTAAGGCCGCGTGCCGGCAGCAAGAGAGGCAGTGTCGGCTTAGGTTTGCTCGTGAGAAGGGCGGGTCTTTATCGCAGGCAATAAAAAACCCGCACTAGGCGGGTTTTCGTATTTCAGATGATGCTGTCACCACCTGAAATGAATTAGTGGTGCCCAGAGACGGAATCGAACCGCCGACACGGGGATTTTCAATCCCCTGCTCTACCGACTGAGCTATCTGGGCAACGGGGCGTATTAGACGGATTTGGCGGATGCATGTCAAGCGTGTTTGTGAAAAATATTTAAAGAAAACGGGCTCTTACGATGAATCGGGGCAAAAGTGATCAAAAAATAATCGCTTTTGCCCTTTGCCGGGTTTCACTCGCTTGGCGGCACGTAACCTTCGGCTTGTGCGTACTCTTCGCCGGAAAGGAATTTATCCATCTCGGCCTGGAGGAATTTGCGGTCTTCGGCGTTCATCATGTTCAGACGACGCTCGTTGATCAGCAAAGTCTGGTGTTTTTGCCACTCATCCCAGGCTTGCTTGGAGACGTTGTTATACAGGTCTTCACCTTTTGGGCCCGGATATGGTGGGCGATCAAGGCCTGGCAGCTCTTGTTTGTGTTTGCGGCACATTACGGTGCGGGTCATGACAATTCTCCTGCATTCAGTGCATCGGCTGCGCGCTTCAACAGTTTTTTGACTGGAGCGGCGAGTCCGAGGCGCGGTGGTGTGGCGAGGTTATACCAGAGCCAGTCGGCCTCGGCCACGTTGGTGGGGGCGGCGGTGACGTCGACCAGCCACGGCTCGATCGTTAACTGGAAGTGGCTGAAAGTATGAATCAACTCGGCCAACGGCTTGCGTTCGCCGAGTTCAAGGGCGTGTTGGTTGGCAAATGGCTCGAGTGCTTGCAGGTCGTTAAGCTCTGGCAGGCTCCAAAGCCCGCCCCAAAGCCCGCTTGCCGGTCTGCGGTAAAGCAGAATGGCGTGTTCGCGGTTGGCCAGTATCGGCATCAGAGCGCGCTTTTGCGGCAGCTCCTTGCGCGGCTTGGGGATTGGGTAACGAATCTCCAGACCCAGCAGATGCGCCTGACAGTCACTCTTTAGCGGGCACAGCAAGCAGCTGGGTTTGCTGCGCGTGCACAGCGTCGCACCCAGATCCATCATCGCCTGCGTGTAGTTGTTCACGCGGCGCTCGGGCGTAAAACGTTCGGCAACATCCCAGAGTTGTTTGGCCACTTTGGGGTCGCCCGGATAGCCTTCCTGCGCCACGTAGCGGGCTAGCACGCGTTTGACGTTGCCGTCGAGGATTGGTGCGCGGATCTCCATGCTCAGGCTGGCAATCGCGCCGGCAGTCGAGCGACCAATGCCGGGCAGCTCGGTAAGCGCTTCGACGCTGCGTGGAAACTCCCCGCCGTGCTGACTGACGATGATCTGCGCGGTTTTCTGCAAATTGCGCGCACGGGTGTAATACCCGAGGCCCGTCCACAGGTGCAGCACTTCATCTTCAGGTGCGGCCGCCAGCGCCTGCACGGTCGGCAGGGCGCTCATGAACCGGTCGAAGTAGCCAAGCACGGTGCTCACTTGGGTTTGTTGCAGCATGATCTCGGAAACCCAAACCCGATAAGGCGTGATTGCCTGCTGCCAGGGCAGATCTTTGCGGCCGTGGCTGTCGTACCAATCGAGTACAGCTTGGGAGAATTGCGTGGGACTCATCGTTTGAACAGACCTTTGAGCGCGTCCTTGAGGTCTGGACTGACTTTGTCGCCAAGCTTCTCTTCGAGTTTCTCGGTCAGTTTCTCGCCTGCCAATTGCGCGGCTATCTTGCCCATGCCGGCTTTGTCCAGGCGGCAAGCCTTGGCGCCCAGCTCTAGCGGGCCGCGGCAACGCAGTGGCCATTCGATGCCGACGTAACGTTCATTTACCTGGCACGCCGGGTCTGGCATCTCGCGCTGGTCGCCCTTGAGGGTGATGCCGGCGCGGTAGTCGAGGCCCATAACCCGCAGGTCGAGATCACCGTGGCCGGTAACGCTGAGGCCGGGAATACTCACGGCCAGATCAGGGTTGCTGGCCACGCCGTTGGTGAAGGTCAGGCTGCCCTGGAGTTTCTCGAACGGCGTGCTCTTGTTCGGGAAGTCGCGGGTAATGTTTTTGCGGTTCAGTGTGGCAATACCGATGCACAGCTGTTGCTCAACGTTGGCATCAACCAGCATGCCGTCGTTGAGGGTGAATTTCGAGGTCCCGTTGAGCCCGGCCACCCACTCGCGCTGGCTGTTGCCGGTGGTGGTCAAATCGGCTTGCAGGTCGAGAAGCCCTTTCACCGGAGCGGCATGTTCAGGCGTTTTCAGAAAGGGTTCTATCTGAATGCGCTTGATCTGCTTGTGCAGAGTCAGTTGCGGAATGGCCTTGCGTACATCGACTCTGGCATTGGCGCTGAAGCTGCCGCTACCGAGGTTGCCGCTGGCATTCTCAAGGGTCAGCAGGCCGTTGGCGCTTTTCGCTTTGACTGCCAAGTTGCTGATCGCTTGTTGCTTAACGGTCAGGCTGTCCATGTTCAGATCCACCTGCATATCGAGCTTGCGCAGGCGCTCAATCGGCAACACCGGAGTATTGCTCCAGGCTTGCTGAGTGGGTGCGTTGGGCAGATCGCTGGTGCCGTTCTTGCCCGCTTTGGCGATGCTTTCCTTGACCTCGGCGTTACGCGCAACGGTGCTGCTTTTGGTTTTCTCGTCCGGCGCCAGCAGGTAACGGTCGAGATCGAGCTGGTCGCCCTTGAGCTGCGCGCGCAGCGCTTGCTTGGTAACGCTGGCAATGGCGAGGTTGCCGGTGAACTTGCTGTCGTCGAGTTGTACTTTGAGATCGTCTAGCTGGACGCTGTCCGGGCTGCCACTGAGGCGGGTAACCAGTTCGAACTTGCGCAGGGTTTTATCGTCGTTCATCGGCGGAAGCTGGTGGCCGATACCGCTCAGGAACTCGCGCAGATTGATCTCGGCAATCGACAGCCCGCCGGTCAGCTTGGGCGCTTTCTGGTCAAGCTCGGTGACTTTGATTTCACCGAGTGCGCGCAGCTGGTTGGCCGATAGTTTGAGATTGCTCCACTCGGCTACTTGCTTGGTCAGGTCGACCAGAATCTGGCCTTGCATGGAATAGGTGAGGGTTTGCCCGTTGAGCGGCTCGCCGGACGCTTCACCTGAAATTCTGGCGTTTTCCAATTGGTAGCGTTTGCTGTTTCGGTCAATGCGCAGGTCGCCTTGCAGCTCGGTGCGCGCACGAATCAACGGCTTGTTGGTGCCAAAGAATGCACTCAGCTTGATAGGCACAGCCTGCCCTTCGCTGATGGCGCCAGTTGTGAGCTGAATGCTCTCGGCGCTGAATTGCTGGCCTTTCTGCGCATCGCTGTATTCCACGCGGGCGCCGTTAACAATCAGGCTGTCGATATCCAACTTCATGGGTTCGGAGCGTTTGGCGGGCGTCTCTGCGGTTTTTTCAGGTTCTGCTGGCGCTGCAGGTTCGCCATCGGCAGCGGCGGTTTTTTGCGGATGACCGATGTCTTCCCAGTTGCCGTGGCCTTTTTCGTCACGCTGCAGATTCAGGTTGAGGCCGTCGATGCGGATGTCGCTCATCTGGATCTGCTTGCTCAGCAGCGGCAATACCCGCACGGAAAGGCCAAGCAGGCGCAAATCGGCGAACGGCTGATCGGGTGTCGAAGCGCTGGCGACAGTCGCATCGGTCAGCTCAAGGCCAAGCCACGGGAACAGGCTCCAGCCGATATCGCCGTTTAGCGTCAGCTCGATATTGGCTTTTTCGCGTGCCAGATCGCGGATTTCGTCTTTGTAGTCGTTGGGATCGAACAGGTGCGTCAGGATAAAACCCGCCGCCACGATGATCAGCAACAGTCCGAGGAAAAACAGGCCCAGGATTTTGCCGAGCGATTTCATGGACGATTCCTTGTATGCATTGGCTTTTATTTAGAGCGAAGAAGTATAGCGCCCATGTGATGACTATTTAGCATAAAGCGCCACGCGATCGGCAATTGCCAGGCTGGCAGTCAGCCCCGGCGATTCGATCCCGTACAGGTTTATCAGGCCTTCCAGCCCATGTATGGCTGATGTTTGGATGATGAAGTCGGCCGGCGGTTCCCCTGCACCACTCAGTTTAGGGCGGATGCCGCTGTATGCCGGGCTGAGCCGGGCGCTGTCGAGCGCGGGGAAGTAGCGGTTAATGGCGGCGGCAAAGGCGTCGCGCAGCTGTGCATCAACGTTGTAGTCAATGCGCTCGATGTATTCAGTGTCAGGGCCGAAACGTAACTGGCCGCCCATGTCCAGAGTGGCGTGCACGCCGAGCCCGGCGTTGTTAGCTTCCGGCATCGGGTAGATCAGATGATTGAATGGCGAGCGGCCGCTGTAACTGAAATAGCGGCCCTGACACAGATGCAGCCTGGGAATGGTCGCGCCGGGCAACTCGCTGGTTTGCTGCGCCAGTTGCTGGGCAAAAAGTCCGGCGGCATTGATGACCTGCTGGGCTTTGATCTGGAATGGCTCGCCGGCACTTATCCCACTGACAATCCAGCCATCCGGGGTGCGCTGCAGTTGGGTCACGCGGGTGTTGAGCACCAGTTGCGCGCCCTGGCGTTCGGCAGCACCGAGCAGCGAATGGATAAATTCGTGGCTGTCGATGATGCCGGTGTGCGGTGAGTAGAGCGCCGCCACTGCGCTCACCGCCGGTTCGAGCTGCTGCAATTGCGCGCGACTGATCTCTTGCAGCGGCTCGACACCCGATGCAATGGCATTGCTGGCCAGCGCGTCGAGGCGGCTGATTTCATTGGCAGTTACCGCAACCAGTAATTTGCCGATTTTGCGGTGCGCAACCTGATGCTGTGCGCACCAACTGTAAAGACGCTCACGGCCTTCAAGGCAGAGTTGCGCCTTGAGCGAGCCGGGCGCGTAGTAAATACCGGCGTGAATCACCTCGCTGTTACGGCTGGAAGTGTGGCTGCCAATCAGGCTTTCGGCCTCCACAATCAACAGGCTCTGTTGCGGGTTGGCCAGGCGTGCAGCGCAGGCCAGGCCCACTGCGCCGCCGCCAATTACGAGGGTGTCGATGCTGTCCATCCGGTTACTCAATTGCAGTTATTCGGCAGAATTGTTCTTCTGATCGGCGCTTGCTTCAAGGTTTACCCCGATTGGGCCTATAATGCCTGCCCATTTTGCACAATGATTTCGTGGAGCAGGTGATGGCCGAACGTACGGCATGCGTCGAGCGCAACACCCTTGAGACCCAAATCAAGGTTTCAATCAACCTGGACGGCACCGGTAAGGCCCGTTTTGACATTGGCGTACCGTTTCTTGAGCACATGCTCGATCAAATCGCACGCCACGGTCTGATTGACCTGGATATCGAGTGTAAGGGCGATCTGCATATCGATGATCACCACACCGTCGAAGACGTCGGTATTACCCTCGGTCAGGCCTTCAGCAAGGCTGTCGGCGACAAGAAGGGCATGGTCCGTTATGGCCACTCTTACGTCCCGCTGGATGAGGCGCTGTCGCGCGTAGTTATCGACTTCTCCGGACGTCCCGGCCTGCAAATGCACGTGCCGTTTACCCGCGCTGTAGTCGGCGGTTTTGACGTGGACTTGTTCCAGGAGTTCTTCCAGGGCTTCGTCAACCATGCGCTGGTAAGCCTGCACATCGATAACCTGCGTGGCACCAACACCCACCACCAGATCGAAACCGTGTACAAGGCATTTGGCCGCGCATTGCGCATGGCCACTGAGCTGGACCCGCGTATGGCGGGCCAGATGCCTTCGACCAAGGGCGTGCTCTGATGCAAACAGTCGCGGTAATCGATTACGGCATGGGCAACTTGCACTCGGTGTCCAAAGCGCTGGAGCACGTTGGTGCTGGCCGGGTGCTGGTCACCAGTGACGAGAAAGTAATTCGCGAAGCAGACCGCGTGGTTTTCCCGGGTGTTGGCGCTATTCGCGACTGCATGGCTGAAATTCGCCGGCTGGGCTTCGACACGCTGGTCCGTGAAGTGAGCCAGGATCGTCCGTTTCTGGGTATCTGCGTGGGTATGCAGGCGCTTATGGAGAGCAGCGAAGAAAACGCCGGCGTTGACTGCATTGGCATGTTTCCAGGGCAAGTTCGCTTCTTCGGCAAGGATCAGGTCGAAGACGGCGAAGCACTGAAAGTGCCGCACATGGGCTGGAACGAGGTCGCGCAAACGATCAAACACCCGCTGTGGCACAACATTCCGGACATGGCGCGCTTCTACTTCGTGCACAGCTATTACATCGAAGCCGGCAACCCCAAGCAGGTCGTCGGTCGCGGACATTACGGCAAGGATTTTGCCGCCGCGCTGGCCGAAGGTTCGCGCTTTGCCGTGCAGTTCCATCCGGAGAAGAGCCATACCCATGGCCTGCAGTTGCTGCAGAACTTCGCCGCCTGGGATGGCCGCTGGTAATGGCCCGGAGCAAGATCACTGCGCAACTCAAACTTGAGCCGGCTCAGGAACAAGTCGCTGTCGAGGCGCTCAAGCGTTTTCTCGAACAGCGTTTCGAGCTTGAGCTGGGCTCGTTTGAAGTGCATGAAGTGCTCGAGATGTTCAGCCGGGAAATTGCCCCGCTTTATTACGACAAGGCGATTGCCGATGTGCAGGCCGTTCTCAGTGACCGGTTTGTCAGCATCGAAAGCGACTTGTGGGCGCTCGAAAAGAGCTGACCTTTAAATTTTATAAGACTTGAACAGGTTCAACCGATGCTGATTATTCCCGCTATCGATCTGAAAGACGGCGCCTGCGTGCGCCTGCGTCAAGGCCGCATGGAAGACTCCACAGTGTTCTCCGATGATCCGGTGAGCATGGCTGCCAAGTGGGTGGAGGGTGGTTGCCGCCGCTTGCATCTGGTTGACCTGAACGGCGCATTCGAAGGCCAGCCGGTCAACGGTGAAGTGGTCACGGCGATTGCCAAGCGCTATCCGCATTTGCCGATCCAGATCGGCGGCGGCATTCGCTCGCTGGAAACCATCGAGCATTACGTCAAAGCGGGCGTCAGCTACGTGATCATTGGCACCAAGGCGGTTAAAGAGCCTGAGTTCGTTGCCGAAGCGTGCAAGGCATTTCCGGGCAAAGTGATTGTGGGTCTGGATGCCAAAGATGGTTTTGTCGCCACCGATGGTTGGGCAGAAGTCAGCACCGTGCAGGTCATCGACCTGGCCAAGCGCTTTGAGGCGGATGGCGTTTCGGCAATCGTATACACCGACATCGCCAAAGACGGCATGATGCAGGGCTGCAACGTACCGTTCACAGCGGCGCTGGCAGCGGCGACCAGCATTCCGGTAATCGCCTCTGGCGGTATCCATAATCTGGGCGACATCAAAACCCTGCTCGACGCCAAGGCGCCGGGAATCATCGGCGCAATCACCGGCCGTGCAATCTACGAAGGCACGCTGGATGTGGCCGAAGCTCAGGCTTTCTGCGACAGCTACAAAGGCTGATTGAACGTGCGCAAGGCGGGCTGACCCAAGCGTTGCCCGCACTACACAGGACGGCGATATGACCCTGGCTAAACGTATTATTCCTTGCCTCGACGTCGACAACGGTCGCGTGGTCAAGGGTGTCAAATTCGAGAATATTCGCGACGCCGGTGATCCGGTAGAAATCGCCCGTCGTTATGACGAGCAGGGCGCTGACGAAATTACCTTTCTCGACATCACCGCCAGCGTTGATGGCCGTGACACCACGCTGCATACCGTTGAGCGTATGGCCAGCCAGGTGTTTATCCCGCTGACAGTTGGCGGCGGCGTGCGCACCGTGCAAGACATCCGCAACCTGCTCAATGCCGGTGCAGACAAGGTTTCGATCAACACTGCTGCGGTATTCAATCCCGAATTCGTCGGCGAAGCGGCGCAGCGTTTCGGCTCGCAGTGCATCGTCGTGGCCATCGATGCCAAGTGCGTTTCGGCGCCGGGCGAAGTACCGCGCTGGGAAATCTTCACCCACGGCGGGCGCAAACCAACTGGTTTGGACGCAGTGCTCTGGGCGAAGAAAATGGAAGACCTTGGCGCCGGTGAAATCCTCCTGACCAGCATGGATCAGGATGGCATGAAGAACGGTTTCGACCTCGGCGTTACCCGCGCAATCAGTGAAACTGTGGGTATTCCGGTGATCGCCTCCGGCGGCGTTGGCAACCTTGATCATCTCGCTGATGGCATCTTGCAAGGCAAGGCTTCGGCCGTGCTGGCAGCAAGTATTTTCCACTTCGGCGAATACACCGTACCGGAAGCCAAGGCCTACCTCGCCAGCCGCGGCATTGTCGTGCGCTGATCCGCTACACGTAACGCGAAAAGGCGCTCTTTTGAGCGTCTTTTTTGTGCGTATCAAGCACAAAAATTGCCCATTTATTGCAGTCATGCGCCGAGATAGAGCGGTCGCGCAAAAGTTCCCGACAGGGTGTGATCTGCGTCTCACTTGATCAAGTTTTGCCTTTGCGCGCAGGCAAACACAGCTAAGCTGGCCCCTCGTTTTATTGACTAAACCTAGGTTGCGAGCTGTCTTATGTGGAAGCGTTTCTGCTGGATGAGTGCCTGTGCGCTCGTGATGATTTCAACAATGGCGCGTGCTGAAATCGACCCTGAATACCGCATGGTATTGCTCACCGAAAATTTCCCGCCATACAACATGGCCATCAACGGTAAAAACTTCGCCCAAGAAGACAATATCGATGGCATCGCCGTGGACATCGTCCGTGAAGTGTTCAAGCGTGCAGGCATCAAATACAACCTGACACTGCGCTTCCCGTGGGACCGGATCTACAACCTGGCCATGACCAAGCCCGACTATGGCGTGTTTGTTACGGCGCGCCTGCCCGAGCGTGAAGACCAGTTTAAATGGGTCGGGCCGATCGGGCCGGATGACTGGGTATTGCTCGGCAGGAGCGACAGCACCATCACCCTGAAAAACCTCGACGAGGCGAAAAACTACAAGGTGGGTGCCTACAAAGGTGACGCGATTGCTCAGCATCTGACCGAAAAGGGTCTGCAACCGATCACCGTGCTGCGTGATCAGGCCAACGCGCAAAAGCTAATGTCCGGCGAGATCGACTTGTGGGCGACGGGCGATCCGGCTGGCCGCTATCTGGCCAAGCAAGCCGGTATCACTGGCTTGAAGACCGTTTTGCGCTTCGACACTGCGCAGCTGTATCTGGCGCTCAACAATGAAGTGCCGGATGAAGTGGTGCAGAAGTTGCAATCCGAACTGGATGCGCTGCGCAAAGAGGGATTTGTTGACGATATTCTCAACAACTACCTGTAAGCCTTCATTTACCTAAGCTCGGTTTTGCGCTCGGCCCGATGCCGGGCGCAGCCGTTAACAATAATCACAACAGAGCGAATCATCGAATGCTGAAAACCCTGAAAATCGGTTTGCTGTTCGGCTTGGCCATGGCGGCGTGCGCTGCACGCGCAGAACTGCCGGAAGACTACAAGGTGGTGTTGCTGACGGAAAACTTTCCGCCATTCAACATGGCTGTCGATGACAAGAACTTCGCTCGTGATGATGGCATTGACGGCATCAGCGCCGACATCGTGCGGGAAATGTTCAAGCGTGCCGGTATCAAATATTCGCTGACTCTGCGCTTCCCGTGGGATCGCCTGTATCGGCTGACGCTGGAAAAGCCCAACTACGCACTGTTCTCAACGACCTTCACCCCAGAGCGCGAGCCGCTGTTCAAATGGGTCGGCCCGCTGGCTAAAACCGGCTGGGTTCTGCTCTCGGCGCCGGGCAACACCATCAGCGTTGCCACCCTGAAAGATGCCGCGCAATACACCATTGGCGCCTATAAAAACGATGCCGTGAGCCAGCATCTTGAGTCGCAGGGCATGTCGCCCATCAACGCGCTGCGCGATCAGCAGAACATCGCCAAGCTGATGGACGGCAAGATCGACCTGTGGGCTACCACCGATCCGGTCGGCCGTTACCTGGCCAAGCAGGAAGGCGTTACCGGCCTCAACACCGTGCTGCGCTTCAACGAAGCCGAACTGTACCTCGCCCTCAACAAAGACACCCCGGACGAAGTAGTCGAACGCCTGCAAAAAGCCCTCGATGAACTGCGCAAAGAAGGCTTCGTCGACGACATGACCAACAGTTACCTGTAGCCGTACCCCGACGTTTTTCAAGGGGCGCGCCGAACCGCGCCCATATCCGAAACCGCCATGACGGAAGCCCCTACGGGGATTCCATCCTCCAAACATGCCCGCCCGCCATACACAAGACCGGAGGATGGATAGCGGCGCAAAGCAACGCAATCCGTCATTGCGCGATCCGTATTGACACACAACCTCAATTATTCCGGACCACCCCAGTCGATGGGATATATCCCGTTGCGCACATCCCGGTGAAAGGTGGAATACGGCCAGTCTTTCACCCGGCAGACCCAACCATGAGTGAGCGGATTTCCGTGTACGTAATCCACGTGCTCACGGAAGTCCTTCTCGTCACGAATCAAACGTTCCCAGAATCTACGTTGCCAAATGCCGCGTTCACCGCGAAGAATGCGCACGTTCGAGCGTGATTCCCCGCGCGGTAATGATTGGCTAAAAGTGGACTTGATCAGGCGCCAGCGAAGCGAATAATTGCTATCGCCAGCCGGTAGCGTTAATACGCAATGGATATGCTCCGGAAGAACGACCCACGCATCGATTTGGAACGGGTGCAGGGTCTTAACCCGCCGCACCGCGTCGCGTAGCAAGCCGATATGTTGGATTAACAGGTCGTTGTCTTCGCGATGCAACAGGTTCACGGTGAAGAACCAAGTCGCCCCAGGCACATAAATACGTCGATAGTTCGGCATCCTTGCCCCTCCCTTGCATCGGCCAAAGCATAGTCGGGATAAAAGAGCCCGTTAGCACAGCCACCGAAATGCCAATGAACCGGAAAATGGATAGGCCGGCGGATGCATACGATTGAAGGATGAACACGGCGGAGGATGGATAGCGGCGCGAAGCAACGCAATCCGTCATTGCGTAATTCGTCACGACGCACACCGGATCAATGGCCCAACCGGGTACATATCCGAAATCGCCATGACGGAAGCCCCTTTGGGGATTCCATCCTCCACGTAGGTTATCCGCCGTACACGAAATCGGAGGATGGATAGCGGAGCGCAGCAACGCAATCCGTCGTTGCGTAATCCGTCAATGGCGCGCATCGGATCAATGGCTCAACCGCATACATATCCAGGATTGTCATGACGGAAGCCCCTACGGGGATTCCATCCTCCACATATGCCGCCGCACAAATCCGGAGGATGGATAGCGGCGCGAAGCAACGCAATCCGTCATCGGCACTTAGTTGCTGCGGGTTACGTTCAGGCCTTTGAGCAGGTTCAGGGCCTGGCTCAGTTGGTAATCGTCGTCTTGCAGCTTGCTCTTGCTGGCGGCCTGGCTGCCGGTTGGCTTGTCTTTGCCGCCGTTGCCGTTACCGAGGTGGCCTTGCAGATCGGCTTCTTTGTAGATGGAGTCTGCTTGTAGCTTGGTGACCTTGGCGCGGGTGACTTCGATGTCTGGCACGATGCCCTGCGCCTGAATCGAGCGGCCATTAGGCGTGTAGTACAACGCCGTGGTGAGTTTCAGGGCGCGGTCGTTGGTCAGCGGCAATACGGTTTGGACCGAGCCTTTACCGAAGCTGTCGGTGCCCATCAGCACGCCGCGTTTGTGGTCTTGCAGGGCGCCGGCGACGATCTCGGAAGCCGAGGCGCTGCCGCCGTTGATAAGTACCACCAATGGCACGCCTTCGCTGGCGTCGGCCGGGTCGGCGGAGAAGCGCAGTTCTGAATTGGGAATGCGGCCCTTGGTGTAGACGATAAGGCCCTTCTTGAGGAAGTGGTCAGTCACTTCAACCGCTGCCTGCAGAACGCCGCCTGGGTTGTTGCGCAGGTCGAGAACGATACCGCTGAGCTTCTTGGCGTTTTCCTTGCGCAGTTTGGCCAGTGCCTTGCCGACTTCTTCGCCGGTTTTAACCTGGAACTGGGTGATGCGCAGGTAGCCGTAGCCGTCGTCCAGCAGTTCGCTCTTGACGCTTTTGACCTTGATCGCTGCGCGAGTCAGGGTCACGTCGAATGGTTTGCCGCCATCGCGTACCAGGGTCAGCTTGATCTTGCTGCCTGCTTTGCCGCGCATCTTGTCGACGGCTTCCATCATCGACAGGCCTTTGGTCGGCTGGTCGTCGATTTTGATGATCAGGTCGCCCGGCTGGATGCCCGCCGCCGAGGCCGGGGTGTCGTCGATGGGCGATATCACTTTGACGAAGCCGTCTTCCATGCCGACTTCAATCCCCAGGCCGCCAAACTCACCGCTGGTGCTTTCCTGAAGTTCAGCGAAGTCATCTGGCTCAAGGTAGGCCGAGTGCGGGTCGAGGTTGCTGAGCATGCCTTTGATGGCGTTTTCCAGCAGGGTCTTGTCGCTCACCGGTTCGACGTAGGCGGTCTTGATCCGGTCCATCACCTCGGCAAAAGTGCGCAGCTCATCGAGCGGCAGCGGCGCCTTGCTGCTGGCTACAGTCTCAGTGGGCTCTGCAGCGTGCAACAACGAGGCTCCGCCCAGCAGTGTTGCTGCCAGGGCGAGCGATGTGGCGCGGAACAATTGCGGCATAGCGTACAAACTCCTACACGATGAGGTGGCGCATATCTTGTGGCGCAAAACGGGCGGTGTAACGCATTAGCGTAACGACCGTTTACAAAATGTTTAAGTTCAGTAAGTAAATCACGTTTTAACGCTGCACTGGCATCTGCCTTTAATTAAGTGGTTGCCGGTGCACATGAAAGTTGTTGTTCAACCCTGCGAGCGACACCATTGCGTCGGGTTGCTGGGGCGGCCTTGCTGGCGAATGGCGAAGTACAGGGCCGGGGTGCTCTGCCCGCCGCTGGTGCCGACAGTCGCGATGGCCTCACCGGCTTTGACGATATCGCCGGCATCTTTCAACAGGCTCTGATTATGGCCATAAAGCGTCAGATAACCGTTGCCGTGGTCCAGAATCACCAGCAGGCCGGCGCCGCGTAACCAGTCGGCAAACACCACGCGGCCACCGTGTACGGCATGAACCTGGCTGCCGGCTTGCGCGCCGATGAGTACGCCGTCCCACTTGGTGCGGGTGTCTTCGCCGCGTGCGGTGCCAAAGCTTGCGACGATTCGCCCGTTAACCGGCCATGGCAATTTGCCCTTGGCCTTGGCGAACGGGCCGCCGTATACCGCGCCAGAAGTAACAATCGGGCCGCTGGCTGGGCGGTTTGGGGTAGCGCTTTGCTGCTCGCGTTGTTGTTTGCGAGCTTCGGCGAGTGCCCGTTGGCGCGCCAGTTCGGCTTCGCGGGCCTGGCGGGCGAGGGTGGCTTCGATGGTTTTGATTACGTTGGTGAGTTGCTGCTGGTCTTTCTGGCGGGATTTTAGCTTGCGGTCACGATCTGAATATTGCTTGTCGAGCTTGGCCAGTGCCAGTTTTCGCTCTTCCCGCACCTTGGCAAGTTTGGCCGTGCGGTCGTCCAGTGCGTTTTTCTGCTCCAGCAGTTTGTTTTGCTGGGCGATGATGTCTTGTTCAACGTTACGCAGTTGCTCGAGCGTCTCGTTGAAGGCGCTGAGCTGTTCCATGCGCGCCTCACTGACGTAGTCGTAATACGTCATGGTGCGCGAGAATTTTTCCGGGTTTTGCTGGTTGAGCAGCAGCTTGAGGTATTCCTGCCGGCCGCTCTGGTAAGCCGCGCGGGCTTGAATGCCGATCAGTCGTTGCTGTTCGAGGCGCGCTTCTTCGAGTTTTTTTTTCTCTGCATCCAACCGTTTGGCTTCTTCTTCACCGCTTTCCAGTTCTTTTTGCAGGTCGTTGACCTGTTTCTCCAACTGGCCCATCTCGGTTTCAGTCTGCTTCAGCGACTTCTGCACGCCGGACTTTTCTTTCTGCAGGTTATCCAGCAGTTTTTTTAGTTCGGCAACATCCTTCTGCGCCGCTTTGAGCTGTTGTTCGGCGGCTGCTTTGTCATCGGCAAATACCGGAGACACCAGGCAGGTCATAAGCACGAAGATGAGAGCGCGATACATGGGGCGGGCGGCACCTGGATAAAGGGTCGGACTGTGGATAACTCAGCGCGGGTGTGGGCAACTCAAACCTGGCCAAACCAGCCGGAAGCAAACGCCAATGGCCTGCTCCAGCTGTAATCGGGGCGGCTTGATAATGCACGACCAGCCACACAACGCACGCGACCTAGTATGCCTAAAAAATCGGCGACCCGCTGCATGCTTGTCTGCCAGCCGTGCGGGCTGGCAGGTTTGCGCTGTGATGCAGGCCTTATTTCAGGCTGACGATGCTGGTGCCGGTCATTTCGGCAGGCACTTCGAGGCCCATCAACGTCAACATGGTCGGCGCCACATCAGCTAGCACGCCGCCTTCACGCAGGCCAACGTTACGCTTGCCGACATAAATGAAAGGCACCGGCTCGCAGGTATGAGCGGTATGTGCCTGGCCGGTGCAGACGTCTTCCATCTGTTCGACGTTGCCGTGGTCGGCAGTAATCAGTGCTTCGCCGCCGACTTTGTCGAGGGCTGCCACGATGCGACCCACACAGCTGTCGAGGCATTCAACGGCGGCGACGGCGGCCGAGAACACGCCGGTGTGGCCAACCATGTCGCCGTTGGCGTAGTTGACGACAATCACGTCGTAGCGCTGATTTTCAATCGCATCGACAATCTTGTCGGTGACTTCGGGTGCGCTCATCTGCGGCTGCAGGTCGTAGGTCGCAACGTTTGGCGACGGGATCAGAATGCGTTCCTCGCCTGCAAACGGCTCCTCGCGGCCACCGGAGAAGAAGAAGGTTACGTGCGCGTACTTCTCTGTCTCGGCAATGCGCAGCTGGGTCTTGCCCTGCTTGGCCAGGTATTCGCCGAGCACGTTGCTCAGGGCATCCGGCTTGAATGCGCTTGGGGTTTTGATGCTGGCGGAGTACTGGGTCAGCATCACGAAGTCAGCCAGCTTGGGCACGTAGCTACGCTCGAACTCGCTGAAGTCCGGCTCGACAAAGGTGCGGGTCAATTCGCGGGCACGGTCGGCGCGGAAGTTCATGAACACCACCGCGTCGCCATCTTCAACGCGTACAGCGTCGCCGATGGTGGTGGCTTTGACGAATTCGTCGTTCTCTTCGCGGGCGTAGGCGGCGGCGAGGCCGGCTTGCGCGGACTCGGCGTTGAACAGACCCTGGCCGGTGGCGATCAGTTGATAGGCTTGCTCTACGCGGTCCCAGCGATTGTCGCGGTCCATCGCAAAGTAGCGGCCGATCAGGCTGGCGAAACGGCCTTTGCCAACGCGGGCGAAGGTGTTTTCAATGAACTCGATTGGCGCTTCAGCGCTTTTCGGCGGTGTATCGCGACCATCAAGGAAGGCGTGCAGGTAGATTTTCTCTGCGCCACGCTGAGCGGCCAGTTCGATCATTGCCGCGATGTGGTCCTGATGGCTGTGTACACCGCCATCCGAGAGCAGGCCGAGGATGTGCACGGCTTTGCCAGCGCCAACGGCCTTGTCGACCGCGCTGGTAATCGCGGCGTTGTTGAAAAAGTCGCCGTCTTGAATGGCTTTGGTCACGCGGGTGAAATCCTGATACACCACGCGGCCGGCGCCGAGGTTCATATGGCCGACTTCCGAGTTGCCCATCTGGCCATCTGGCAGGCCAACATCCATGCCGCTGCCCGAGATCAAACCGTGTGGCTGAGTGGCCAGCAGGTGATCGTAAACCGGGGTGTTTGCGGCGTAGATAGCGTTGAATTCCGGGTTGTCACTATGGCCGAAGCCATCAAGGATAATCAGGACCAAAGGGGTTGGCGTGGCGCTCATAAAGCTGGCTCACTCTGCGTTTTGTGCGAAAGATCAGCCATTTTAAGCCCTGCGAGCGTCTACGTCACCGCCACAGACGTTTTGCGCGACATAGGGCCGCTGGGGGCGGGGTGTTTGCTTCGATGCAAGTGTGTTGATTGTTTGTATAGAAGGCAGCGGTCAGCGCGCTTTCGTCGGTACGTGTGCTGATTGGGTGGCTCAAGCACGCGCAAGCTGGCGGTCTGCCGCGGTGCCAGTCGATCAGGTCGCGCGGCTTGAATCGCCAGGCAAAGGCCTACAGCCAGTAACATGTAGGGCTGCCTCATCGTGACTGATAGTGGTAAAGTCACGCGCAATTTCGTGTGTTGCCAGTCTGGAAGATTGGCTTTTGTGGGCTTGAACCGGTTGTGGTTAGAGCTGCACGCACGGTTCTCAGAGGGAGAGCACGCCAGGAATGGTCTGCTCCTTCCGACTTATCGCCCTGGAATATTCTGATGCTTGCCCATCTAATCGAATTCGTTACAAACCACTTTATTCTGAGTGGCATTTTCGTCGTACTGCTGGTGTTGCTGCTGTTTACTGAAATGCGCAAAGGCGGCAAAAGCCTGAGCAGCCGCGAGTTGACTGCATTGCTTAACAGCGAGCAGGGTGTGGTTGTGGATATCCGTAATCAGAAAGACTTCTCGGCAGGTCATATTGTTGGTTCTGTACACATCCCGTACGAAAAGTTGACGTCGCGCATCGCCGAGCTTGAGAAGTTCAAAGACAAGACCGTTATCGTGGTCGATGCAATGGGTCAGCATGCTGGCACCTCTGCACGTGAGCTGATGAAGGCTGGCTTCACTGCCGCCAAGCTTGCCGGCGGCATTGCTAGCTGGCGTGGTGATAACCTTCCCGTGGTGAAGTGATATGTCTGAAGTCGTAATATATTCGAGTGACTACTGCCCGTTCTGCATGCGCGCCAAGCAATTGCTGAGCAGTAAAGGCGTAGACTTCAAAGAAATACAGGTTGATGGCAAACCGGGCGTTCGCGCTGAAATGACCAAGAAAGCTGGCCGTACGTCGGTGCCGCAGATCTGGATCGGCAGCACTCACGTTGGCGGCAGCGACGAACTATATGCGCTGGAGCGCGCGGGCAAACTCGACGCGTTGCTCAAAGGCTGACATCGGGTGTGATTACCGCCGGCAGGCCCGCGGGCTACTGATGCAGGTAATCACCCTTCAATTAACTGGCATTAACTACAAGAAGGCTTTGGCATGACTGAGCAAGCTAACAACGGCGCCGCACAGGGCGAACAAACTCCGCAGTTTTCCCTGCAGCGTATTTATGTGCGTGACCTGTCCTTTGAAGCGCCGAAGAGCCCTGAGATTTTCCGTCAGGAATGGACTCCAAGCGTTGAGATGGACCTGAACACTCGTCAGAAGTCGCTTGATGGCGATTTCCACGAAGTGGTGCTGACCCTGTCCGTAACCGTCAAGAACGGTGAAGAAGTTGCCTTCATTGCTGAAATCCAGCAGGCCGGTATCTTCCTGATCAAGGGCCTCGATGCAGCATCGATGAGCCACACCCTCGGCGCTTTCTGCCCGAACATCCTGTTCCCGTATGCACGCGAAACCCTGGACAGCCTGGTTGTTCGCGGCTCGTTCCCAGCCCTGATGCTGGCACCGGTGAACTTCGATGCCCTGTATGCCCAAGAGCTGCAGCGTATTCAGCAAGCCGCTCCGGACGCCACTGTTCAGTAACACCGAATAGTGTTGCTCTGCAGCAACCGCTGAAACAAAACCCCGACGGCCCAGGCCTCGGGGTTTTTTGTTTTATAGAGTTTGGATAATCGCCGCGAGAGAAAGCCTATTGTTCAGCCCATATGGCGCCATGACGGATTAACCTACGGTTTATCCATCCTCCGTTGGGTTTATGCGTTCGCCGCAAATCCCCAGCCGAACCCCGTCGGATGATGGATAGCCCTGTCGGGGCAATCCGTCATAGCGGTGTATATCTCGCAAACCATTCGCGCCGCCGCGCAATTCTGCAACGCAAACAAACGCCCGATCTGGCGTAACCGATAATCAGCTATGACGGATTAACCTGCGGTTTATCCATCCTCCGTTCGAATTATGCGTCCGCCGCGAATCTTTGGCCGAACCCCGTCGGAGGACGGATAGCCCTGTGGGCAATCCGTCATAGCGATGTATGCCTTGCGAAAATATTCGCGCCGGAGCCCAACGCCGCAACGCAAAAAACGCCCGATCTGGCGCGACCGATAATTAGCCATGACGGATTAACCTGCGGTTTATCCATCCTCCGTTCGAATTATGCATCTGCCGCAAATCTTTGGCCGAACCCCATCGGAGGACGGATAGCCCTGTGGGCAATCCGTCATGCGATTTACGACCCGCAAAACATTTTGAGCCAAGCACCTTGGCCTGTGTGTTCGGCTCGCTTTAACTCGCCAGCCACTGCGGGATTCTGCGTTCGAGGTAATAGCCCGGTTTTTTCACGCTGCCGTCGATGAAGCCAACGTGACCGCCGTGTGCGTGCAGTTCAAACTCGGTGCTGGCCGAGAGTTCATGCGCATCCGGCAGGCTTTGGCGGAAGACGAAGGGATCGTCTGCGGCCTGAATCAGCAGCGTGCGGCATTCGATTGCGCCGAGGTAATAACGGCTCGATGAGCGTTTGTAATAATCCTGCGCATCGCTGAAACCATGCAGCGGCGCGGTGATGCGGCCGTCAAAGTCCCAGAAGGTGCGCATATTCTCAAGCGAGCCCAGGCTATCGAGCTTGGCCAGGTGTTCGGTTTGGCCGTGATGGGCAAACAGGCGCTGTTTATTCTTCACATAGGCGACCATCTCGCGCATGAAGTGCGCTTGATACACCTTGGAAAAACCTAGGCCGATGCGGTCCGCGCACTGGTCCAGCCGGTAGGGCACCGACACCGCCACCGCGCCTTGCAGGTGGCTTTGCGGGCCACTTTCGCCCAGGTATTTGAGCAACACATTGCCGCCCAGCGAATACCCCACTGCATACAATGGCGCCATTGGCCGCTGGGCGCGCAGGTGATTGATGGTTTCGCGCAAGTCTTCACTGGCGCCCGAATGGTAAGCCCGGGGCAAAAGGTTGGGCTCGCCCGAGCAGCCGCGCCAATTCAAGGCCACACTGGCCCAGCCTTGTTGCGCCAGGCTCTGCTGCAAGCCGAGCACATAAAGTGAACTGGAGGAGCCGGTAAGACCGTGCAGCACCAGAACCAGTGGTGCCTCGACATCGTGCTGGCCGTACCAGTCGAGGTCGAGAAAGTCGCTGTCAGCCAGCCACAGACGTTCCCGGCGACGCTCAAGTTTCGGCGGAGTGCGACACATCGAATTCCACAGCGTTTGGCTATGTGCGCCAGGTAACCACCAGGCTGGTTTGAATGCTGTGTTCATGCTGTTTCCGATCTGTAGTTCGTCGGGCGCCGAGCCGACGCAAGCAGGCGCTTCAGGTGCAATACCCGTCACGCCAGCACTGCAAAAGCCTGCCTTGGCTTAAGCCGTACGCTGCCACAAGGCGTAGTAAACCTGCCCGGATTTCTTCTCCCGGTGCAGGCGCCAGTTGCCTGGCAAGCCCAGTGTGGATGGCGCGGTTTCGCTTTCACTATAAATCCACGCATCACTGCTCAGCCAGCCGTGTGTTTCCAGCAGATTGCACGCCGGGGCCAGCAAATTCTGGTGGAACGGCGGATCGAGAAACACCAGATCGAACTGGGTCGCAGGCTGGGTTTGCAGATACGTCAGCGCATCAGCCTGAGCCAATTGGCCGTGCTCGCAGCGCAGCGTTTGCAAATGCCCACGCAGGGAGGCAATCGAGTCCGGGTTCATGTCCAGTGCCAGCGCGCGGGAGGCGCCACGTGACAAAGCCTCGAGAAACAATGCGCCGCTGCCGGTGAACACATCGAGCACTTTGGCGCCTTCAACGTAAGGCGCCAGCCAGTTGAACAGGGTTTCCCTTACGCGATCGGGCGTTGGCCGCAAACCCTGTGCGTCCGGAAAGCTGAAGCGGCGCGAACGCCACTCGCCCGCGATGATTCGCAGTTGGCCGAGGCCCGAGTGGCTGGGATTGATTCCTGCAGATTTACGCATCAGTGCTCCGGTACGCCAGCGGGTTGCTCGACAGGTTTGTCGGTCGGTGGCGGTAGTTCTTTTTGCTCAACTGTAGGGCCGGCGGTAACGATTACCAGCGCTTCAGGGTCGAGGTGTTTGGCCATGGCAGTTTTCACCTGCTCAACCGTTAATGCCTGCACTTGCTGCATAAAGGTTTCGAGGTAATCCAATGGCAGATTATAGAAGCCGATAGAACCCAGTTGGCCGACAATTGCTTCATTGCTGGCGGTCGAAAGCGGGAAGCTGCCTGCCAGCTCACGCTTGGCTTTGTTCAGCTCATCTTCAGTCGGGCCGTTCTTCAGGTAATCAGCGAGCAGGTCTTTGACCAGTTGCAGAGTGCCGGCGCTGAGTTCGGCGCGGGTTTGCAGGTTGATCATGAACGGGCCGCGCGCCTGCATGGCGCTAAAGCCTGAGTAGACGCCGTAAGTCAGGCCGCGCTTTTCGCGGACTTCTTCCATCAGGCGTGTGCCGAAACCGCCGCCACCGAATATCTGGTTGCCCAGATACAGCGCTGCATAGTCCGGGTCACGCCGGTCGATGCCCATTTGCGCGATCATCAGGTGCGTCTGTTTGGACGGGAACTCGATGTGCTCGGTCTTGGCTTTCGGCTCTTGTGGCTGGGCAATAACCGCGAGCGCCGGGCCTTTCGGCAGGTCGGCAGAAACCTGGGCGGCCAGCGCTTCGGCTTCAGCACGTGACAAATCACCCACCAGCGCGATCACCGTGTTGCCAGCGGCGTAAGCCTTGGCGTGGAACGCTTGCAGTTGTTCGCGGGTGATTGCCGGAATCGATTTCTCGTTGCCGTCACTCGGGTGGGCGTAAGGATGGTCGCCGTAGAGATTGGCGAACAATGCCTGGCTTGCCAATGTGCCGGGGTTCTTCTTTTTATACTCGAAGCCCGCCAACACCTGATTCTTGATCCGATCGAGCGAGTCTTGCGGGAATGTAGGCTTGCCGAGCACTTCACCAAACAGTTTCAGCGCCGGTTCGCGCTTGTCGGCGGCACTCAGGCTGCGCAAGCTGGCGACGGCCATGTCGCGGTAGGAGCCGTTGCCGAAATCGGCGCCGAGGTCTTCAAAGCCGGCCGCGATTGCACTGACATCCTTACCCGGCACGCCTTCGTTGAGCATGGCGTTGGTCAGCATGGCCAGGCCCGGCTTATCGCCGTCCTGGCTGCTGCCGGCGGCGAATGTCAGGCGCAGATCGAACATCGGCAATTCATGGGCTTCAACGAAAAGCACCTTGGCGCCTTCCTTGGTTTTCCATGACTGGATGTTCAGGTCGCGACGCACGGGCGCTTTGCCGTCGAGGCCAGCGAGTGATTCGAGTTTGCTGCCATCAATTTTGGCGGTGTCTGCCAGCGCGTTGTGGCTGATAACCAGCGAGGTGCTCAGCGCCAGGCCGAGCAGGCCGCGAGTGAGGCAGTGGCCAAGACGGTTGCGCTTATTCATTGCCCTTCTCCTCAGGTAATACATAGGCGACGCTGAGGCGGTCGCGGGTAAAGAAGGTTTTCGCGGCTGCCTGAATGTCAGCCGGCGTTACGGCTTCAAGCGCCTTGAGTTCCTGATCCATCAACTTCCAAGACAGGCCCACGGTTTCAAGTTGGCCAATGGCCATGGCCTGACCGGTAATCGAGTCGCGCTCATAAACCAGTCCGGCAATGACCTGGGCGCTTACGCGGGCCATTTCTTCAGCGCTTGGCGGGTTCTTCTTGAGGTCTTCCAGTTCGGCCCACAAGCCAGCTTCGGCCTGCTCGATGGTCTTGCCGGTTTGTTCGTTCGGCGTGGCGGAAAGCACAAACAGGCTGTCGCCCCGGCTGAACGGCTCGTACCAGGCCGATGCGCCGGAGACCAGTTCCTGACCGCGCTCAAGGCGTGATGGCAGGCGTGCGCTGTAACCACCGTCGAGCAGCGCCGAGATCAGACGCAAGGCATGCACCTGACGCGGGTCTTTTGCCGTCGCAAGGCCGGGCACGTTGAAGCCCATCAGCAAGTTCGGCAGTTGGGTATTAACATGCAGGGTGATTTTGCGTTCACCCGGCGTGGCCAGCTCCAGCGGCGCTTTGGACGAAGGCACGGCGCGACGCGGGACTGGACCGAAGTATTTCTCGCTGAGCTTTTTAACCTGATCTGCCGTCACATCACCGACGACAACCAGCGTCGCGTTGTTCGGCGCATACCAGGCCTGGTACCAGTCACGCAGCTCTTCAACCTGCATGCGTTGCAGGTCGGCCATCCAGCCAATGGTCGGCGTGTGATAGCCGCTGGCAGGGTAAGCCATGGCCTTGAAACGCTCGAATGCCTTGCTGGTGGGTTTGTCATCGGTGCGCAGGCGGCGTTCTTCCTTGATCACTTCGATCTCGCGCTTGAACTCGTCAGCCGGGACTTTCAGCGTTGCCATGCGGTCTGCTTCAAGCTCGAAGGCGACGGGCAGGCGATCGCTGGCGAGCACCTGGTAGTAAGCGGTGTAGTCATCGCTGGTGAAGGCGTTTTCTTCGGCGCCGAGTTCACGCAGCACGTGTGACGCTTCGCCCGGGCCGAGCTTTTCGCTGCCTTTGAACATCATGTGTTCAAGGGCGTGCGACAAGCCAGTGCGGCCCGGTGTCTCGTAGCTGGAGCCCACCTTGTACCAAAGTTGGGAAACCACCACGGGGGCGCGATGATCTTCGCGGACAATGACCTTGAGGCCGTTGTCGAGGGTGAATTCGTGAGTCGGTTGCGGGGCGGCGGCCAGCGCGCTCAGCGGCACAACAAGCGCGCTGAGGAACAGGCCTGCAGCCTGATGGCAAAATGATTTCATAAGAGGTGTATTCACATTCAGAGAGCGTTCAGGTCTGGCGTGTAAACAATGCCAGTCCGCGGAGTTTCGCCTCGTGAGGCGCTGGCCAGAAGGGCTGCGCTGCAGACCCTGTGGATTGTCGCGTTTCGTCGTGAATTGGGAGCTAACAAACAGGTCTCCTCGGTTTTTGCCTTGAGCCCCGCAGGGTCAGGCGTAATCATCTATCTGGCACGTGGGTCACAACCCAGGCCGGCAATCGGCTTACAGACCTATTGGTTACAGCGAACTGTCGGTTGGGCACGCTTGGGCTTAGCCTCGACGGTCGCGGAGGTGCTAGGATACTCATCCGTTTGACTGACGACCATGCCTGTAAACGTGACTAAACACCATGTTGTGCCGAGAACGTGCGAGTTCAACGTATAAATGGTGCTTTAGTGTGGTTTGCCAGCCTGTCGCATCTTTGAGATAGCCGTCCTCCATGTTTGGTTCCAACGACGACAAGAAGACCCCCGCACAGCCTGCGGACAAAAACACCGATCAGCCCACTGAGAAAAAGGGCCTGTTCGGCTGGTTGCGCAAAAAGCCGCAAGAGCCTGCTGCGCCTGCATCGCCGCCCGCTGAGCCCGCCGCCCCGGCGCCAGTTGAGCCTGCCGTTACAGAGTCGGCTCAACCCGTGCAGCCGCTGCCACCTGTTGAGGCCCCCGTTGCGCCTGCGCCGGTAGTCCAGCCGCAGCCTGTCGAGCCCGAGCAGCCAGCCGCTGCCGCGCCAGAACCGGTTGCGCCAGTAGCGCCCGAGCCAGAGCCTGCACCCGTGGTTGCTGCGCCTGAGCCTGTTGCTGCTCCAGTGGTTGCAGCTGCGGTTGAGGCCGCGCCTGCGGTCGAGCAGAACAAGCCGGACGATAATCAGGGCGGCTGGTTTAGCCGCCTGAAGAAAGGCTTGTCGAAGACCGGTTCGAGCCTTGGCGAAGGCATGGCCAGCTTGTTCCTGGGCCAGAAGACCATCGACGATGACATGATCGACGACATCGAAACCAGCCTGCTGGTGGCCGATGTCGGGGTCGAGGCAACCAACGTCATCATCGATAACCTCAGCCAGAAGGTTGAGCGCAAGCAACTGACCAACAGCAATGCGCTGTATCAGTCGCTGCAGGAAGAATTGACCGCCATGCTCAAGCCTGTCGAGCAGCCGCTGGTGATCGACACCAGCAAACAGCCGTATGTGATTCTGGTGGTTGGCGTTAACGGCGCCGGCAAGACCACCACCATTGGCAAGCTGGCGAAGAAACTCCAGCAGGAAGGCAAGAAAGTCATGCTCGCGGCTGGCGATACCTTCCGCGCCGCAGCCGTCGAGCAGTTGCAGGTGTGGGGCGAGCGTAATCAGATCGCGGTCATTGCCCAGCACACCGGCGCCGATTCTGCCTCGGTTATTTTCGATGCGGTGCAGGCTGCCAAATCACGTGGCATGGATGTGCTGATCGCTGATACGGCAGGTCGCTTGCACACCAAAGATAACCTGATGGAAGAACTGAAGAAGGTTCGCCGGGTCATAGGTAAGCTTGATGACACCGCGCCGCACGAAGTGCTGCTGGTATTGGATGCCGGCACCGGGCAAAACGCGATTAATCAGGCTAAACAGTTCAATCAGACAGTGGCTCTTACCGGTCTGGCGCTGACCAAGCTTGATGGCACAGCCAAAGGCGGGGTTATTTTCGCCCTGGCCAAACAGTTCGGTTTGCCAATCCGTTACATCGGCGTGGGCGAGGGCATTGATGACTTGCGCACGTTTGAAGCAGAAACATTTGTACAGGCCCTGTTTGCTCAGCGTTAATTCACGCTGAGCAGTAGTAAGCGAAGCACTTGTAGAAAATAACCAAGGATACTCTCTCGATGATTCGTTTCGAGCAGGTCGGTAAGCGTTATCCGAATGGTCACGTTGGGCTCCACGAACTGAGTTTTCGTGTGCGCCGTGGTGAGTTCCTCTTCGTGACCGGCCACTCGGGTGCCGGCAAAAGTACCCTGTTGCGCTTGTTGTTGGCGATGGAACGGCCGACTAGCGGCAAGTTGCTACTCGCTGGGCAGGATCTGGCGCAGATCACCAACGCGCAGATTCCTTATCTGCGTCGGCAGATCGGCGTGGTGTTCCAGAATCACCAGCTGCTGTTCGATCGCAGCGTCTTCGACAATGTCGCCCTGCCGTTGCAGATTCTCGGTTTGTCCAAAACCGAAATCGGCAGCCGCGTAGGTTCGGCGTTGGAGCGCGTGGCGCTGTCCGATAAAGCCGAGTTGTTCCCCGGCGACTTGTCGACCGGTCAACAGCAGCGCGTGGGTATCGCCCGCGCCATTGTTCATCGTCCGGCCTTGCTGCTGGCGGATGAGCCAACCGGTAACCTCGACCCGCGTCTGGCCGCCGAGATCATGGGCGTGTTTGAAGACATCAATAAGCTTGGCACCAGTGTGCTGATCGCCAGTCACGACTTGGCTCTGATCGCGCGGATGCGTCACCGCATGCTGACCCTGCAACGTGGCCGCCTGATTGGTGACGGGGAGGCCGTGTAATGAGCGCAACCCGTATTCCACCACCGCAGCCCGCTCAGCGTGTTGGCGCTGCGCCGAAGAAAGTAGACCCTAAAATCCCTGATGAAGGGCCGGATTTCCGCACCCAGTTCCATGCCTGGGTCGAGAGCCATCGGGCGAGTATTGTCGACAGCTTGCGCCGTCTTGGCCGGCAGCCGATTGGCAGCTTTTTCACCTGTTTGGTAATGGCCGTGGCGCTGAGCCTGCCGATGGGCTTGTCGTTGCTACTTAATAACGTCGAGCGTTTGGGCGGTTCATGGCAGCGCGCGGCGCAGATCTCGCTGTTCATGCAGTTGGACGTTAAAGATGCGGCAGGGCAGGCGCTGAGTAAGCAGATCGAAGGCATGCCCGATGTCGCAAGCGCCGAGTGGATCAGTCGCGAGCAGGCGCTGGCCGAGTTCCAGCAGCAGTCCGGGCTGGGCCAGGCGCTCAAGGAATTGCCGGATAACCCATTGCCAGGTGTGGTGCTGGTGACGCCGCAAGAGGTCGACAAACCCACGCTGGAAGCATTGCGCCAGCGTTTGTCGGAATTGCCCAAGGTCGAGCAGGCGCAGGTTGACCTGCTCTGGGTTGAGCGGTTGTCGGCGATTCTCAAGCTCGGCGAGCGATTTGTATTCGGCCTAACCTTATTGTTAGTCATGGCGTTGCTGCTGGTAATCGGCAACACCATTCGTCTGCACATCGAGAACCGGCGCACCGAAATCGAGGTCATAAAGCTGGTTGGCGGCACAGACAGTTACGTGCGTCGGCCCTTCCTTTATATGGGCGCGCTCTATGGTTTTGGTGCCGGGCTGTTGGCATGGCTGGTGCTGGCTTACGGCCTGAACTGGCTGAACGGGGCCGTGGTTAATCTCGCCGGTCTGTATGGCAGCAACTTTGCCCTTGATGGCGTACCGGCAGGTGATGGTTTCTCGCTGGTAATTGGTGCGGTTCTGCTGGGTTATATCGGCGCATGGCTGGCGGTAGCGCGGCACTTGAGAGAACTGGCTCCACGCTGAGCAGGCCGCTGCTCAGGCAGCGCCGTAATACTTTAGTAACTAATTGATTTGATTGATGTTGACTATTGGTCGGGGAACTTGTAGAAGCGTTCCATGTCTGATTTGGCAGTGTTAGACTGCACACGATTCGTCAGTCGGAGGAATTAAATGTCCACTTCATTGCAACCTGTACATGCTTTGGTTCCAGGCGCAAACCTGGAGGCATACGTGCATGCGGTCAACGGCATTCCACTGCTGTCGCCGGAGCAGGAACGCGAGCTGGCCGAAAGCCTTTTTTACAAGCAGGACCTCGAAGCTGCACGGCAGATGGTGCTCGCGCATCTGCGTTTCGTCGTGCACATCGCCCGTAGCTATTCTGGCTATGGCCTGGCTCAGGCAGACCTGATCCAGGAAGGTAATGTTGGCCTGATGAAGGCCGTGAAGCGTTTCAACCCGGAAATGGGTGTGCGTCTGGTGTCGTTTGCAGTGCATTGGATTCGTGCCGAAATCCACGAGTTCATTTTGCGTAACTGGCGCATCGTCAAAGTGGCGACCACCAAAGCTCAGCGTAAGCTGTTCTTCAACCTGCGCAGCCAGAAGAAGCGTCTTGCCTGGCTGAACAACGATGAAGTGCACGCTGTTGCCGAGAGCCTCGGGGTTGAGCCGCGCGAAGTGCGCGAGATGGAAAGCCGCCTGACCGGCCACGACATGGCCTTTGATCCGGCCAACGACGCGGACGACGAAAGCGCATTCCAGTCGCCAGCCCAGTATCTGGAAGACAACCGTTACGACCCGGCGCAACAGCTGGAGAATGCGGATTGGTCCGACAGCTCAAGCGCTAATCTGCACGAAGCGCTGCAAGGCCTCGACGAGCGCAGCCGTGACATCCTCTATCAGCGCTGGTTGGCTGAAGAGAAGGCCACGCTGCATGACCTGGCCGCTAAGTACAACGTGTCTGCCGAGCGTATTCGTCAGCTCGAAAAGAACGCGATGAACAAGCTCAAAGGCTCGATCGCAGCCTGAGTCAGCAAATCGCTAAAGCCGCACTCAGGTGCGGCTTTTTTCTGCCTAGAGAAAATCATGAATTTTCGTTCGCTCAGCTCCAAGCACATTGTCTTCCTGATTATTGTGGCCGTTCTGTTCTTTGCCTGGGGCGCGTGGCTGACCAAGCCCGCTGCACCTGCATCTGCGCTCAAGTGGTTGTCGGGTTGGCAGCAACAGGTGCTCGACCCACTGGCCCAAGATCAACTGCATTTATCCGAGTTGGCGCATCAGGTCAGCGGCGATTTGTGGCTACAGCCACGCAAGGACGGCGCACGGTTGCTGTTTCGTGGCAGCTTCGAGGAGTCTGGCCAGCCGTGGGCCGTTGAAGGCGATGTGCAGATGGACGCCGCGGAAATGAGCAGCTTGATGGCGGCAGCGGGGTTGACTCCGCAGGATGATGAGCAGCCGCTGAGCGCGCAGATGCTGGCGCCGCTGGGCAAGCATCGGATAAGCGCCATCACCGTGCTGGCGCCCAAGGATATTGCGCCTGAGCGGCTGGTGAGCAGCATCGGCCAGCCGCGTTTGCGTTTGGAACTCCCGGCAGGTGTCGCCTGGGTGTATCCGCAGCAAGGCCTGACCGCACACATTCTCGATGATGCCGTGCAGCTGATCCGCATCGTCCCGAGCAAGTTGTTGCAGCAAGGTTAAGCCCGATCAGTTGAATCCGAGTTTTTTAATCCACTGGCTGGGCGCTGACTCAAGCTGGACCAGATAGTTGCTGCCGCCGAGCTGGCGCATCTGGCGGCGTATCCAGTTGGCCCGGCGGCTGACATAGGCGCTCGGACGGCTGGCGCTGCGGGTGAGCGGGCTCGGCAGAATGGCCGCCAGCAAACTCGCCTGCTGCGCAGACACATACGGCGCACCGACCCCGAAGTAATGCTGCGCGGCGGCTTCGGCGCCAAACACGCCGGTGTCCCATTCCGCGCTGTTGAGATACACCTCTAGAATTCGCTGCTTGGGCCAGAGCAGTTCGAGCAAGCCGGTAAACCACACCTCGACGCCCTTACGCAGCCAACTGCGACCCGACCACAGGAACAGGTTCTTGGCCACTTGCTGGGTGAGGGTGCTTGCCCCTCGAACCGTGCCGCCTTCCTGATTGTGCGCAATAGCCGCTCTGATCGCCGGAATATCAAAACCCCAGTGCTCGGCAAATTTCTGATCTTCGCCGGCAATCACTGCGATTTTGAGATCGTCGGATATTTGCGCCCACGGGCGCCACGTGCGCTGCAGATCGATCGGCTTGCCATCAATCCAGGACTCAATCTTGCGCTCGACCATCAACGCCGTGCCTGGCGGCGGTACCCAGCGGAAAATCAGCACGAGCAGGAATGAGCCGGCCATGAACCAGAAGATGACTTTTAACAGGAGGCGGCGGATGGTTCGGAACATGCGAGCTTGGCCGTGGAGAGTTTGCGCGCCATTATAGCGGCGACTTTGAACTTGTCTGGAGTGATCGCGTATGCGCATTTGGTTATTGTTGTCGGCTATTTCCGGTTTTACCGGTGTTGCACTGGGTGCATTTGCCGCGCACGGCCTCAAGAGCAAGCTTACCGCCGACTATCTGGCGGTGTTCCAGACCGGCACTCACTATCAGATGATCCATGCGCTGGCGCTGTTTGGCGTGGCCCTGTTGGCGCTGCACATGCCCAGCCGTCTGGTGACAATGGCCGGGGTGTTTTTCACCCTTGGCATTATCCTGTTCTCCGGCAGCTTGTATGCCCTGACCCTCAGCGGCATTGGCAAGCTGGGCATTATTACGCCATTCGGCGGCCTGGCATTTCTGGCGGGTTGGCTGTGTTTGGGCTTGGCTGCCTGGAAATTAACTTGACCGATGCGTCAGCTTTAATGACAAATGGCGCGTTGCAGTCTTGGTCATCCGGTTGGATCGGGCTAGAATGCCGACCCCCTCTCAAAATGTGACTGAGCCGTCATGCATATTCAGTTGAACGGTGAGCCTTTCGAGTTCCCAGATGGCCAGACGGTTGCTGATCTGATCAGCCACCTTGAGCTGACCGGCCAACGTGTGGCCGTTGAGCTTAATCTGGATATTGTCCCGCGCAGCCAGCACGCCAGCACGCGCTTGAGCGAAGGCGACCGCATAGAAGTGGTTCATGCCATCGGCGGCGGTTGAGACGCTGCATCCCCTATTTGACCATGCGCTGAACGTGCCCGCCGTTTGCCGCAGTGCCTATTTCGCATGAGGAGCTTTCGATGAATTCTGCTATTAAAGACAAGCCGTTCACTTTGGCCGGCCGTACTTTTCAGTCGCGTTTGCTGGTAGGCACGGGCAAATACAAAGACCACAGCGAAACCCGCGCGGCGATTGAAGCGTCAGGCGCCGAGATCGTAACCGTGGCCGTGCGCCGGACCAACATTGGTCAGCGCAAGGGCGAGCCCAACCTGCTCGATGTAATTTCGCCGGATCGCTTCACTATCCTGCCCAACACCGCCGGTTGCTACACCGCTGAAGAAGCCGTGCGCACCTGTCGCCTTGCGCGTGAACTGCTCGACGGCCATAACCTGGTCAAGCTTGAAGTCCTGGCCGACGACAAGACCCTGTTCCCGAATGTCATCGAAACCATCAAGGCCGCCGAGATTCTGGTCAAGGATGGCTTTGATGTGATGGTGTACACCAGCGATGACCCGATCATTGCGCGTCAGCTGGCGGCTATGGGCTGTATTGCGGTGATGCCGCTCGCCGGTCTGATTGGTACAGGTCTGGGCATCTGCAACCCGTATAATCTGCGCATCATTCTGGAAGAGGCCACCGTTCCGGTTCTGGTTGATGCCGGTGTAGGCACTGCATCCGACGCAACCATCGCCATGGAATTGGGCTGCGAGGCCGTGCTGATGAACAGCGCCATCGCTCACGCCCAGAACCCGGTCATGATGGCCGAAGCCATGAAGTACGCCATCGAGGCGGGCCGTCTGGCTTACCTCGCCGGACGGATGCCGAAAAAACTCTATGCCAGCGCCTCGTCGCCGCTGGACGGCCTGATCGGCTAATACTTAACCCTGACGCTTCTGCGCCGGCATCCTGTTGCTGGCGCAGGGCGACTTAGAACCAACGATTGAAGAGCACGTAATGACCGACTCGCACGATCCTCAGGCGCCAGCCGAGGCAACTCCCAAAATGCGCACCATCAAAAGTTTCGTGATGCGCGCCGGGCGCATGACCGAAGGCCAGCAGCGCGGTCTGGATCAAGGCTGGAGCAAGTTCGGCCTTGAACTGGAGCAGGGAGCCCCTGATTTCGATGCAGTGTTCGGTCGCAGCGCTCCGCGTACCTTCGAGATCGGATTTGGCATGGGGCATTCCCTGCTGGAGATGGCGGCCGCGGCTCCGGATCAGGACTTCATCGGGGTTGAGGTACATAGCCCGGGTGTTGGCGGGTTGCTCAATGGCTTGCTGACGCAGAACCTGACCAACGTGCGTGTGTATCGCTGCGATGCGCTGGAAGTGCTGCGTAATTGCATCGCCGATAACAGCCTTGACCGGCTGATGCTGTTCTTCCCGGACCCATGGCACAAGGCGCGTCACCACAAGCGCCGGATCGTTCAGGCAGCGTTTGCCGAGCTGGTTCGCCAGAAGCTCAAAGTGGGCGGCGTGCTGCACATGGCGACCGACTGGGAACCCTATGCCGAGTACATGCTGGAAGTCATGAACGCAGCGCCTGGCTATCAGAACCTGGCGGCTGACGGCCACTATGTACCGCGCCCGGAAGAGCGCCCGACGACCAAGTTCGAGCGTCGCGGTGAGCGCCTTGGCCATGGCGTGTGGGACCTGAAGTTCCAACGCAGCGCATAGGCCCTGCACTCTGGCCGGTCTTGGCGTTTTAGCGCGTTTGCCGATTTGCCCCAGCCTCTTCAACTCAATTGCACTGCTGTCTTGCGGCAGCGGTGCAGTTGCTTATCTGCGTAAATCCCCGGTTATTTGCCTTGGTTCATAAAGCCTGGTGATGGTGCTTTATGCACTGGCGCAAAAAACTCGACAGATTAAAAGCAAATGCTTGTTTGAATGGGTAAACTCCGCGCGGGATTAATCCCTCAGCTGCTGCGTGTGCGCCCGGATGCTTTCTATGGCTGCGCCGCGAGTGTCGAAACCGGCGCGGTTGAGGGGCAGGAGTAATCTTTGCGGGAAATGCCCGATGCCAGGACGGCGACTCACCACGACTGACCAATAAAGCCCGGCTCGTACCGGATATAAAAATACAGCGGCGCGGTCTTCTGCGCTGGGGGAGATTATTGTGTTACGTACACTTTCAGCACTGCTGTTAGCAGGCCTGGCGGTTCATGCGCAGGCTAAGGTTGATAGCGCGCAGGCCGATCGTCTGGGCCGGGATTTAACACCGCTGGGCGGCGAAATGGCAGGCAATGCTGCCGGCACCATCCCGCGCTGGGAAGGTGGCTTGGCGACACCGCCCGCCAACTATCAGCCGGGCATGCATCACCCGGACCCGTACGCGGGTGAGCAGCCGCTGTATAACGTCTCGGCGCAGAATCTTGCGCAGTACAAGGCGCAGTTGCCAATTGGCCTGCAGGTCATGCTGGAAAAAAATCCCGACTATTTCCTGCGCGTATTCCCCACCCATCGCAGCGCTGCCGCGCCGCAACGCATTTATGATGCGACTCAGCAAAATGCGCTGGGTGCCCGCCTTATCTCCGGCGGTAATGGCGTCGAGGGCGCGGCTTCAGGCATTCCGTTCCCGATTCCACAGAATGGCCAGCAGGCTATCTGGAATCACATCATGCGTTATCGCGGTGATCAGATTCGCTTCGTCACCAACCAGGCCGCGGTGCTGGAGAATGGCAGCTACAACTTGCTCAAGCTCGAGCGCGATATCTATTTCGTCTATGGCCGCGATGGCATGACCACAGGCGACCTGAACAACACCCTGTTCTATTACAAGTACAAGATTCTCGCGCCTTCACGCGTCGCCGGTTCTGCGCTGGTGGTGCAGGAAACAATCGATCAGGTTCTGGCCATTCGCAAGGCCTGGCGTTTCAGTCGTGGCGACCGCCGTGTGCGTCGCCTGCCAATGCTGGCTTACGATTCGCTGCAGCCAGACACCAATGGTCTGGCCACTGCCGACGTGGTTGACTCCTACAACGGCGCGCCGGATCGTTACGAATGGACGCTCAAGGGCAAGCAGGAAATGCTTGTGCCTTACAACAGCTATGCCGTTCACCAGCAGGGTATTCCTTACGAGAACATCGTTAAGAGCAAGCACCTCAACCCCGAATTGCTGCGCTATGAGTTGCACCGCGTTTGGGTGGTCGAGGCAGACCTGCGTAAAGGTTTCCGCCATCCGTTCGGCAAGCGCCGCTTCTATCTCGACGAGGACAGCTGGCAGATTCTCGCCGTTGACCTGTATGACATGGACGGCAAGCTGATTGGCCTGCAAGAAAGCCATCCGATCAGCTATTACGAGGTGCCGATGTTCGGCAGCACGTTAGAGACCATCTACGACTTCAAGGGCAACCGCTACTTTGTCGATGGCCTGGACAACAACGAGCCGATGTACGACTTCAATGCTGACTTGAAGCGGACCGACTTCACCGTACAGGCCCTGCGCAGCGGCGGCATCTAATCCGCAGTTACCGCAGCTAAATGAAAAAGCCCTGAATGCATGCATTCAGGGCTTTTTGGTTTTAGCGTCTCTGATTCTTGATCGAGCAACTGAGTGGCGCAATTCCCAAACGGAACACGCTGGTTTGTTGCTTAGCTGCGGTCCGCAATTACACCGATCAAGAAGAACACCAACAGCAGCACCGGCGCCAACGTGTAGTTGTTGAACTGGCCAAGCCCCGCCGACAGATAAGGCGTGAGGTAAACGATGGCCATGCCGTATACCAGCGCGCAGACCAAAACGAAGATCAGTGTGCGGAAGATGAAGTTGAGGCCGCCGATGGTGCGCTGCACCCACGCATTGAGGCTGGGGCCGAACAGCACGAACAGGGTCGCCATGATTGCCAGCGAAATGTCGTACAAGTGGCCACGGCTCCAGCGCGAAAGTGTGGCGATCAGATCAAGTAGCAAATCCATGGAAGATCCTTAGAGCCAAGTGGCTCGTGAGCGGCCCATTAAGGCAAAAATTGTTGCAGCAAATCGTTGAGAAACAACTGGCCTTCGCGGGTGGCGACCAGTCGATTCGGCTCTGCTTTTAGTAGACCGCGTTTTTCCGCTTCTTGCCGTGCACTGGCGAGCAAACTCAGGGGTAAGCCGGTGCGGCGGGTGAACATTTCGCTGGCAGCGCCTTCGGTCAGGCGCAGCACGTTCATCAGAAACTCGAACGGTAACTCGTCTGGCTCAAGCACGCGGTGGCCGGCAGTGAACTGCTTGCCCGGGTTTAGATAGTCTTTTGGCAGGCGGGTTTTCCAACTGCGCGAAATAATTCCGTCCGGGCTGCTGGTCTTGGCGTGGGCGCCAGCGCCAATTCCGATAAAGTCGCCAAAGGTCCAGTAATTGAGATTGTGGCGGGCCGCTTTGCCGGGCTGGGCATAGGCCGAAACCTCATACTGCGCATAGCCATGTTCGGCGAGCAGGGTTTGCCCGGACTCCTGAATGTCCCACAGGGTGTCGTCTTCCGGCAGAGTGGGCGGCTGGTTCCAGAATACGGTGTTCGGCTCCAGCGTCAGTTGGTACCAGGACAAATGCGTAGGCTTTTGCGCGATAGCTGTACGCAGGTCGCTCAGGGCGTCGTCAATCGACTGATCCGGCAGGCCGTGCATTAGGTCGAGGTTGAAGTTATCGAAGCCAGCAGCGCGCGCCATATCGGCGGCGCGGATGGCTTCGTCACCGTCATGGATACGGCCCAGTGCTGCCAGTTTGGCTGACTGAAAGCTTTGCACGCCAATCGACAGGCGATTGATCCCGAGTTGCCGATAAGCCGAAAACTTGGCCTGCTCGAACGTGCCGGGGTTGGCTTCAAGGGTGATTTCGATGTCCGGCGCAAAGCGGATGCGCCGCTCGACACCTTCGAGCAAGCGGCCAAGGGCCTTGGCCGAAAACAGGCTGGGCGTGCCGCCGCCGAAAAATATCGAGCTGAGCGGGCGGCCATGCACATGCGCCAAATCCGCATCGAGGTCGGCGAGCAGGGCGTCGACGTATTCCTCTTCCGGCAGCGTTGGCGCCGCCGCGTGCGAGTTGAAGTCGCAGTACGGGCACTTCTTTACACACCACGGAATGTGGATGTACATCGCCAGAGGCGGCAGCTCGAAGCCGGCAGTCGTGTGGCGCACCCGATCAGTGATGATCGTGTTGCTTGCGCTCATAGCCCCAGCCGCTGTTTGAACAAGGCCATGGCGCGGGCGCGGTGGCTCAGCTGGTTCTTGTCGGCAGGGCTGAGTTCTGCGCTTGAGCAGTGACGCTCGGCCACCCAGAACAGCGGGTCGTAGCCAAAACCGTTGGCGCCTTGCGGCTGGTGCAAAATACTGCCGTGCCACAGGCCTTCGCAGATAATTGGCAGCGGGTCATCGGCATGGCGTACCAGCGCCAGGCAGCAGACGAACTGGGCGCCGCGCTCGGCGTCGGGCACCTCACGCATCACCTCAAGCAGTTTGGCGTTGTTTGCCGCATCACCCTGGCCGTCGGCATAGCGCGCCGAATATATACCGGGCGCGCCGCCGAGAAAGTCCACCGCCAGTCCTGAGTCGTCGGCCAGTGCCGGCAAGCCCGAGACGCGGGAGGCGTTGCGCGCCTTGAGAATGGCGTTCTCGATGAACGACAAGCCGGTTTCTTCAGGCTCGACGCTGCTGAATTCACCGACCGAACGCACCTGCACGGATTCGCCGAGCATGGCCTGGAGTTCTTTGAGCTTGCCGGCGTTATGGCTGGCAAGCACGAGTTGAGTGAGTTTGATCATTCGCCTGGATACAGTTCCTGGTTGAATTCGAAGCTGTTGGTCGCACCACCGCTGACACTGACATTAATGGTGAAACGCAGCATTTCCTGGCTTTCCAGCGGGAACTGGGCGAGGTAATAAATCGCCTCACCTTCGTTAACGGCCTTGAAGCTCAGCGGGTAATCTTTACCCAGCAGATTCTTCATGGTGCCGCTGACGTTGGCCGTGGTGGCTTTGCCGGCCTTGAGCACGGCGATGTTCATCACGCCAAGTTTCTTGCTGCGGGTCAGGCCATTGGCCGCCGCAATGTCGGGCTGCAAATAACCCGAGGTGAAGGCGCTGTAGTGAACATCGAGATCACCGAAGGTTTTCTTTTGTTCGGCAAACGCGGGCAGGCTCAGGCACAGAGCAATGAGTAGAACAGCGAGGCGGCGCATGGGGCTCTCCTTGAAACGGTGTGGGTCAGCGGTTTTGTCCGGCATTCATGGCGGTATGACCACTGACCCGATAGATACCAATCTCACCAAACAGATTAGGCCACATCCGGCTGGCCCAGCCATTGATGTGGTCGCGATCAACCGCTAGACGGTCGAGTACGGTGGCTTGCTGGCCACGGCACAGGCGCTCGAAATCTTCGAAGGTGCAGAAGTGAATGTTCGGGGTGTTGAACCAGGTGTACGGCAGGAAATCGGACACCGGCATGCGGCCTTTGCTGGCCAGATACCAGCGGCAGCGCCAATGACCGAAGTTGGGGAAGGTGATGATGCAGGTCTTACCGACGCGCAGCATCTCGCTGAGAATCCGGTCCGGGTAATGCACCGCTTGCAGCGCCTGAGTCATGACCACCACATCGAAGCTGTGATCGGCAAAGTTGCCCAGCCCCTTGTCGAGGTCTTGCTCGATGACGTTGACGCCCTTGCTTACGCACTCGGCAATGTTGTCCGCGTCGATTTCCAGACCGTAGCCGAATACTTGCTTGTTGGCCGTGAGCCACGCCAGCAGTTCGCCGTTGCCGCAGCCAAGGTCGAGCACGCGACTGCCCGCGGGAATCCAGTCCTGGATGATGTCCAGATCAGCTCTCATTTCGACCTCATACGGCAATTCGATTCATATAGCTGCTAAATGCCTGCAAATAACGTGGAATTGGCATCAGGAAGGCATCGTGGCCTTGCGGGGCGTCAACTTCCAGATAGCACACGTTTTTGCGTGAGGCGGTTAGCGCATCAACAATTTCGCGCGAGCGCGCTGGCGAGAAACGCCAGTCGGTGGTGAACGAGAACACCGCGAAGTCGGCTTTGGCCACTGCCAGCGTCTTGGCCAGATCGCCGTCGTGAGCAGCCGCAGGGTCGAAGTAGTCGAGCGCCTTGGTCATCAGCAGATAGGTGTTCGCGTCGAAACGCCCGGAGAACTCTTCGCCCTGATAGCGCAGGTAACTCTCGACCTGAAACTCGACGCTGTGGAAGTCGTAGTTGAGCTTCTCGCTCTTCAGACCGCGACCAAATTTCTCGCCCATGGCGTCGTCAGACAAATAGGTGATGTGGCCGACCATGCGAGCCAGCATTAAGCCGCGCTTGGGAATCACGCCGTGCTCAAGAAAGTGCCCGCCGTGAAAATCCGGGTCGGTCAAAATGGCCTGACGTGCGACTTCGTTGAATGCGATGTTCTGCGCCGAAAGCTTGGGCGCCGAAGCGATGGCCAAACAGTGACGCACGCGCTCAGGGTAGGTGATAGTCCACTGGATGGCCTGCATGCCGCCCAAGCTGCCGCCCACCACGGCCGCCCACTGCTCGATTCCCAGCTCATCGGCCAACCGCGCCTGGCTGTGAACCCAGCATTCCACGGTGAAGACCGGGAAGTCGGCGCCATAAGGCTTGCCCGTTGCCGGGTTGATGCTGCTGGGGCCGGTCGAACCATTGCAGCCGCCGAGATTGTTCAGGCTGACCACGAAGAACTTATTGGTGTCGATGGCTTTGCCGGGGCCGATACAGCTGTCCCACCAGCCGGGTTTACGGTCGTCGGGGCTGTGATAACCCGCGGCGTGATGGTGGCCAGACAAGGCGTGACAGATGAGCACCGCATTGCTGCGCTGAGCATTCAGCTCACCGTAGGTTTCATAAGTAATCTGGTACTCGGCCAGGTCACGCCCACAGGCGAGAGCCAAAGGTTCGGCAAAATGCATCACCTGGGGAGTCACCAAGCCAACAGAGTCTTGGGGGAAGGCAGTCGACATCGAGCCCGCTCGCGAAAAGTGAAGTGAAAAAGCAAGGGACGCAGTCTAAAGAGCGCCGCCCCGTGCGGCAAGCACGGGGCGGCAGGTGTTGCGCGGAGAAACTGTTACGACTTAATCGCGGGCGCCTTCGGTACGCAGCGAAGCCAGCAGATTTACCACTTTCTTTTGCCGCTGCACCGGCGCCGGACGGCGGAAAACCTTGAGCATGCCATTGGCCTGGCTGAGCTGAACCAGCAGCTCGCCGTGATAACGGCTGAGTTGCTCGCTGCGTTGACGATTCAATTGGGTTTCCTGCGCCAGCGACTTGAGTTTGAGCATGTGCGTTTCGAGCAATTGCTTGTGCTCAAGGGTGTGCTGCATCAGTGGCATCAAGGCATCGTTGGCCCATTGTTCGGCATCCTGACGCAAACGCTGGTGCAGCCCGATGACTTCTTGGGCCAGGGTGGCAAAGAAGCGGCGCGCCAGCACACCTTGCTCGGTGAGCAGGGTTTTCAGCTGCAGGCGGAATTGGTCGGCCTGTTCGCGCAGTTGCTTGAGATCACGCAGGTGGCGGTTGATATTGAACTGCGGCGCATCCACACAATGCAGCGGATTCTCTTCGTTATGCCGACGGTAGATAGCTGCAACCATGGTGTTGGCCATTTCGGCTTCATCGGCCAGGTGCTGCAAGTCTTCATCAATGCTGGCGAAGAAGTTGGTAATCGCCTGGTTGATACCAATGGTGGTCCAACTGCCGGTGAGGTTCTTGCGCACCACTTCGAGGTGGCCTTCTAACCGCTCCGGGCGAATAGCCTCGCGCAGCAGGTCGCCCTGACGCTTGAGCAGGCGCTGGTTGGTTTTCAGGCCCAGCAGGCGCTTGTGATGCAGGTTGTGCTCTTCTTTGGTCTTGGCTGTCAGCTCGAACAGCGTCTGGCCGTTGTCCTGATGGCTGTTGCTGAGCAGCTCTTTCTGCGCAGTGACCTGTTGCAGCCGCTGGTTGAGCATGTTCTGGCTGCCTTTGAGCAAGTCCAGCACCTGCATCACCACGTGGTCTTCAATCAGCCGCTCTTTTTGTAGCACGATGCGCTCGCAGAGCAGGTCTTCTAGTCCGCTGATCTGGCTGCGGGCGAGTAACTCGGGATCGTGGCGCACTTTGGCCAGTAGCGCCTGTTTCGCTGAAATAGGCAGTACATCGGCGGTTTTCAGGCCCAGTTGGCTGGCGGTTGTTTGCTGGATGCGATGAATGCTTTCCTGCACAAATGCCTCGCCGGCGAGATCGTCCCAGAGCACGTCAATCTTGTTCAGAACGGCGAGCAGGCTGGTGTGGTCCGGGTCATCCAGTTGCAGAATATGCTGCTTCCAGATTTCCATGTCACTGGCGGTAACGCCGGTGTCGGCAGACAACAGGAAGATGATTGCCTGAGCGTTGGGCAACATCGAAAGGGTCAGTTCGGGTTCGCTGCCCAGCGCATTCAAGCCCGGCGTATCAAGGATACGCAGCCCTTGGCGCAGCAGTGGGTGGTCGATATTGACCAGCGCATGGCGCCATGCCGGAACCATCACCTGGCCGGGTTTGCCGGTGCTTTCAAGCATTTCCGGGTAGAAGCCGAGCTGGATTGCCTGCTCGACCTGCATGGGCTTGGTACGGGCAACCTGCGCGAAAGCCTCGACCATGTTGTCCGGGTCGCTTGGATCCAGTGCGATGTTCAGCCATTGCTCAGGCGCGCGTTTAAATTGGGAAATGCTGGCATCGGCGCTGCGCGTTTCTATCGGCAGCAAGCGGATATAACTGTGCTCGGAACGCGGGTCGAAAAACAGCTCGGTGGGGCACATGGTTGTGCGCCCGACCTGCGATGGCAGCATGCGCTGGCCATAGTCGGAGAAGAACAGGCTGTTGATCAGTTCGGTCTTGCCGCGCGAGAACTCGCCCACAAACGCCAGCGTTATGTGGTCGGTGCGCAGCAAATGCATCGCGCGTTCAAGCTTTTTATCGAGGGCTTCCGAGCCCAGCCGGTTGGAGATCAGCCAGCTGCGGTAGCGGGTAATTTCGCGCATCAACTCGCGTTTCCAGGTGACGTAGGCGTCGACCTGTTGGCTGAGACGTTCCATGCTCATTCATCGTTCCTCACATACAAACACGCGCCGGCATGCTCATGAACATGGGATAGCCGTGTTTCTGGCCCGCTATTACCACCCAGATACTACTGGGGTGGAGCCCTTTCAACCGTTGCCGGTAATGAGACTCAATGCTTGTTGATAATCGTATACTGGCATTATGCCGCAGATGCGCCCGGCGTCAATAAACTCAAGCAAGCTACCTCACTAAAGGTTTGTCACTTATCGGAACGATTAAGTTCTATACCGTTCGGCAGTTTTTGCGGGTTCACGATTCGTACGCGCTTTTGTCGGCTCTGTTGGCCACTTTCCAAGCAAACTTGGCGTTTACTCACAGCAAATGCACCTGCCAGAAAAGCTAGCAGATGGGCGTTGGCTTTGCCTTCTGTTGGCGGGGCGGTGAGGCGAATTTTTAATCTGTCGCCGTGCAGCCCGGCAAACTCGTCGGAGCTTGCGTTGGGCTGCAGGTGACAATTGAGGATCAGATCGTCACCGTCCCAGCGATAGAAACTCATCAGATGGCCATGCTGAGGCCTTGCAGCATGCCGGTCATGACCGCGAGATTGCGGATCACCAGCATGTCGATCAGGTTAAGCACCAGAAACGCCAGAATCGGCGAAAGATCGAGGCCGCCAAGATTCGGCAGGATCTTGCGAAACGGCATCAGCAGAGGCTCGCAGATCTGGTTGACCAGAATTACTGCCGGGTTGCTGCTGCCTTGGGCAACCCACGACAGGATCACGCTGATAATCAGGGCAAAGAAGAACACCTTTACGAACAGTGCGGTCACGCCAATGATCGACCAGACCAGTAATTGCAGCGGGTTGCCAACGCCGTAACCCATCAGCATCAGGGTCAGTGCCATCAGCGCCAGTTGCACCAGAATCGCCAGTACCAGCGACGCCAGGTCGAGGCCGGCAAAGCTTGGGATAATCCGGCGTAGCGGTTTCAGCAGCGGCTGGGTTGCGCGCACGATGAACTGGCTGATGGGGTTGTAGAAGTCAGCCCGAACCAGTTGCAGAATGAAACGCAGCAACACGATCAACAAGTAAAAGCTGCCGATGGTTTGCAGTACATAGACGGCAGCGGTGTTCAATCCGATCATCATGATCTCCTTATTTGCCCAGTTGCTCGGCCAGTTCAGCGGAGCGCTGGGCGGCGGCGTTTAATGCAGCATCGACCAGGGCTTCAAAGCCGCCAGCCTGGAAGGTTTTGATTGCAGCCTCTGTGGTGCCAGCCGGTGATGTTACCCGGCGGCGCAACTCAGCGGCATCCACGTCGCTGGCAATGGCCATTTGCGCGGCGCCCAGTGCGGTTTGCTGGGTCAGCTTTTCTGCGGTTTCACGCGGCAGGCCGAGTTTTTCGCCGGCAGCGGTCATGGCTTCGATCAGCAGGAAGAAATACGCCGGCCCGCTGCCTGAAACGGCGGTGACTGCGTCAATCAGGTGTTCCTCATCCAGCCACAGGGCCAGGCCAACGGCGCTGAGCAATTGCTCGGCTTGCTGGCGTTGCTCGGCGCTCACCTGCGGGTTGGCGTACAGGCCGCTAACGCCCTGGCGCAGCAAGGCCGGGGTGTTGGGCATGCAGCGCACAATGGCGCGCTCGCCCAGCCAGTTGGCAAGGCTTGCACTGCTGATACCGGCTGCGATCGAGACAATCAACTGACCGTCCTTTATATGCGGCGCGAGATCCAGACACACTTCTTTCATGGCCTGCGGTTTGATCGACAGCACAATCACGTCGACCCCGTTGATGGCCTCGGCATTGCTGGCAAACACATCGATGCCGTATTGCGCGCTGATTTTTTCGCGTTGCTCGGCGCCGCGATCACTGGCGCGGATCGACTCGGCGCCAACGCCTTGAGCACGCATCCCGCCGATCAGGCTGGCTGCCATGTTGCCGGCACCAATAAAGGCAATGCGAGGAGTGGTCATAACGGGGTCCTTAGCTATTTAGAATGAAGCACATTACTAGATGAGGAGGCTGTGAGCATTTTTCAATGCAACAACGGCTCAGTAAGGTCGGGGAATTCTGCGTGTGCGGCCACCTTTATGAATAGTCGCGGGCGCCAAACAGCGCCGTGCCGATGCGCACCCACGTTGCGCCCTGAGCAATGGCCGCTTCGAGGTCGTGGCTCATGCCAATCGACAAGGTGTCGAGGCCCAATTGCTGTTGCAGGTTTTGGACGATAGCGAATGCTGCGCGCTGCTCGCTTTGATCATCGGTAGGCTCGGGAATGGCCATTAACCCGCGCAGCTTCAGGTTGGGCAACTGTTGCACCGCAGCGGCCAGTGCCGGCAATTGTTCTGCCGTGCAGCCGGATTTACTCGCTTCACCGCTGACATTCACTTGCAGGCAGATATTCAATGGCGGCAATGAGGCTGGGCGCTGCTCCGAGAGGCGCTGCGCGATCTTCAGGCGGTCTACCGAATGCACCCAACTGAAGTGCTCGGCAATCGCGCGGGTCTTGTTCGACTGGATAGGGCCGATGAAATGCCAAGTTAGGGGCAGATCGGCTAGTTCCTGCTGTTTTTCGAGCGCCTCTTGCAAGTAGTTCTCGCCAACGTGCCCGACACCCGCTAAATAAGCTTCACGGATGGCAGCGGCAGGTTTGGTTTTGCTCACTGCGAGCAGGCCAATGGAGGTGGATTCGCGGCCTGCAGCTTGCGCTGCCTCACGAATGCGAGCTCCGACCTTTGCAATATTCTCTGCTATCGTGGACATTATTCTCGCTCTATCGCCCGTGCGTTCTACGTTCACGGCATTCTACCGTCATTAGGGAGTCCTATGGATATCACTGAGCTGCTCGCCTTCAGTGCCAAGCAAGGTGCGTCGGACCTGCACCTCTCTGCTGGTTTGCCGCCGATGATTCGGGTTGATGGCGATGTTCGCCGCATCAATCTGCCGGCGCTGGATCACAAGCAAGTGCATGCGCTGATCTACGACATCATGAACGACAAGCAGCGCAAGGACTTCGAAGAGTTTCTGGAAACGGACTTCTCCTTTGAAGTGCCAGGCGTTGCCCGTTTCCGGGTTAACGCATTCAACCAGAATCGCGGTTCGGGCGCAGTATTCCGGACGATTCCGTCGCGGGTTCTGACCATGGAAGACCTCGGCATGGGTGAGGTGTTCCGCAAGATCACCGACGTGCCGCGCGGTCTGGTACTGGTTACAGGGCCAACCGGTTCGGGTAAATCGACCACGCTGGCGGCGATGCTCGATTACCTCAACACCACCAAGTACCAACATATTCTGACCATCGAAGACCCGATCGAATTCGTTCACGAGTCGAAGAAGTGTCTGGTCAACCAACGTGAAGTACACCGTGACACGCTTGGCTTCTCCGAAGCATTGCGCTCGGCGCTGCGTGAAGACCCGGATATCATTCTGGTCGGTGAATTGCGCGATCTGGAAACCATTCGTTTGGCCCTGACCGCTGCTGAAACCGGCCACCTGGTGTTCGGTACGCTGCACACCACCTCTGCTGCCAAGACCATCGACCGTGTGGTTGACGTGTTCCCGGCGGAAGAGAAGTCGATGGTTCGCTCGATGCTGTCCGAATCATTGCAGGCGGTGATTTCGCAAACCCTGCTGAAGAAAATCGGCGGTGGGCGTGTTGCCGCCCACGAAATCATGATCGGCACGCCGGCGATTCGTAACCTGATCCGTGAAGACAAGGTTGCGCAGATGTATTCCGCCATCCAGACCGGTGGCTCGCTGGGCATGCAAACCCTGGATTCGTGCCTGAAAACCTTGGTCAGCAAAGGCCTGATCGGCCGAGACATGGCCAAAGAGAAGGCTAAAAACCCAGAGAACTTCTAGCTTGGCAACCGCCGCCGCAAGGCGCGCGTTGCACCGCCGGAATGTCGGCAGCTTAGCCGCCGACCGAAACAACACGTAGCAACGAGGCAGTCGCAAGGCTGCCTCGCTGGATAAATGGTAATGAACGTGCCAGCGGCAGTCGGCTGCAGGTGCAATTTGGTGTAAGGCGAGAGACCCATGGACTTTGAAAAACTATTACGTCTGATGGTCGAAAAGGGCGGCTCCGATCTTTTCATTACAGCCGGTATTCCGCCATCGATGAAGGTCAATGGCAAAATCTTGCCGATCACCAAAACGCCGATGTCACCCGAGCAAACCCGCGAAACAGTGCACGCGGTCATGAATGATCAGCAGCGCCGTGACTTTGCCGAGAACCATGAGTGCAACTTTGCAATCAGCGCTCGCGGAATCGGGCGGTTCCGGGTGAGTGCCTTCTACCAGCGCAACCTGGCTGGCATGGTGCTGCGCCGTATCGAAACCAACATCCCCACGCTCGAAGAGTTGAAACTGCCGGAAGTGCTGAAAAAACTGGCCCTGACCAAGCGTGGTCTGGTGTTGTTTGTGGGCGCTACCGGTACCGGTAAATCGACCTCGCTGGCGGCGATGATTGGCTATCGCAACAAGAACAGCAGCGGCCACATCATTTCCATCGAAGACCCGATCGAATTCATTCACCAGCACCAGAATTGCATCGTCACTCAGCGCGAAGTCGGCATCGATACCGAATCGTTCGAAGTGGCGCTGAAAAACACCCTGCGCCAGGCGCCGGATGTGATCTTGATTGGTGAGGTGCGCTCGCGCGAGACCATGGATCACGCCGTCGCATTTGCCGAAACCGGCCACCTGTGTCTGGCCACATTGCACGCCAACAACGCCAACCAGGCGCTGGACCGGATTATCAACTTCTTCCCGGCAGACCGGCAAAGCCAGGTCTGGATGGACCTGTCGCTTAACCTCAAGGCAATTGTCGCTCAGCAACTGATCCCGACACCCGACGGCAAAGGCCGCCGCGCGGTGATTGAAGTGCTGATCAATACGCCGCTGGCGGCCGACCTGATCCGCAAGGGCGAGGTGCATCAGCTCAAGGAGTTGATGAAGCGTTCTTCTGAGCAGGGCATGCAGACGTTCGATCAGGCTCTGTACAAGCTCTACAGCGACGGTGAAATCACTTACGAAAACGCCTTGGCCTATGCCGACTCGGCGAACGACTTGCGCCTGATGATCAAGCTGGCTTCCGAAGGTGACGGCGATCATTTGTCGAGTCTCACCGAAGGCTTGTCGCTTGAAGTCAGTACCGATGATCCGGGCCGTCGCTTTCGCTGATTCGCGTTAGCCGCTGGTTTTCAGACCGCTCGCCCTGTGCGCATGGGGCGAGCGTCTAGCGGGGGCCAAATTTGGGTTTGCGGCGGTTCTCGCGTAGATTGTTGTTCAGGATAATCATGCCAGCAGGAGGCATTCATGCAGCAACAAGACACGCACAGCAAGACAATCGGCTACCTGTTGTGGATCTTCGGTTTTCTCGGCGCTCACCGTTTCTACTACGGCAAGCCGGTCACCGGAACCATCTGGTTTCTGACATTTGGCCTGTTGTTTGTTGGCTGGATCATTGACCTGTTCCTGATCCCGTCGATGGACAAGGAAGCCGACTTGCGATTTACCGCAGGGGAAACCGATTACACCGTCTCGTGGATTCTGCTGACCTTCCTCGGGGTTTTCGGTGTGCACCGCATGTACATGGGCAAGTGGATCACCGGGATCATCTATCTGTGCACAGGTGGCTTGTTTCTCATCGGGGTGTTGTATGACTTCTGGACGCTGAATACCCAGATCACCCTGAAAAACTCCGAGCGCAGCTGATTCCCGCGTTCCATTGAGCTAACCAAACCCCGCTGAATCAGCGGGGTTTTTTGTTTAAGTGCGCAACTACGGCTGCTGAGTCAAGCGCATCAGGCCGACTTCGGGTTCTGCGCTTATCCAGTGCTGGCTCACGATCCAGCCTGCTTCGGCGGCCATTGCGCTGAAGGACTCAAGGGTGAACTTGTGTGAGCACTCGGTATGCAGGCGCTCATTTTTAGAGAAGATGTAGCGTTGACCGGCTATTTCCACGCACTGATCGATAAGGCTTTGCAGGTGCATTTCCATGCGCTGGTGTTCGGGGTTCCACAGTGCAACGTGAGCAAAGTTTTCCAGGCAGAAATTGGCGCCCAGTTCACGGTTGATGCGGGTTAGCAGGTTCTTGTTGAAAGCTGCCGTCACGCCGCCAGCGTCGTCATAGGCTGCCTCAAGTATGTGGCGGTCTTTGACCATATCCACGCCGACAATGAATTGCCCGTTAGCACCCAGCAGGCGTTTTGCCGACTTGAGAAATTCAATCGCCTGACTGCGAGTGAAATTGCCGATGGTTGAGCCGGGGAAGAACCCGACTTTGGCCATTGCGGCTACTTGTTCCGGCAGTTCAACCGGCTCGGTGAAGTCTCCCGTTTGGGCGATTACCGGCAGTTCCGGGTAGCGCTTGTTAAGGCGTTGGGTCGCATGTTCAAGTGCATCCGGGCAAATGTCGATGGGAACATAAGCGCCCAGTTGCGGCGTTGCATCCAGCACCAGACAGGTCTTTTCGCTGGCGCCGCTGCCAAACTCAATCAACGCGCTGCCACTGGCAATGGTGGCTGAAATTTCATCAGCAATCTCGCTCAGCAGTCGCGTTTCGGCGCGGGTGGGGTAGTACTCCGGCGTTTTACAAATCGCCTCGAATAGCGCGGAGCCCTTGGCGTCGTAAAAATATTTAGGCGAAAGCGCTTTGGGTTTTGCGCTGAGCCCCTGTTGTACGTCGCGCAAGAACTCGTTATCAGATTTTGTGTGTTGCTGGTGCGGTTGAATATCCCGGGCTAATCGCAGCCCCGACAACATCCAGCGCTTATCGGCATGGAAGAAATTGCGATAGCTCAAGCGCGTATGGCCGGGGCTGCTGAACGCGCTGCCGCCCCGTAAAACCATCTGGTTGATCATGAACTTGCCGTTGTATTCGCCCACAGCGCCAGGGGCCGGATTAAAGCCGGGATAGGCGCTGTAATGGCTTTGCGTCCACTGCCAGGCGACGTCATCCACTTGTTGCAACATGCCCGCTTGAGCGGCAACTTCCCATTCTGCTTCAGTCGGGAGGCGGGCGTTGACCCAGCAGGCGAAGGCGGTCGCTTCGTGGTAGCTGATGTGCGTCACGGCGTCGTCCGGATTAATGGGCTGCATGCCCCTTAAAGTCATCTGGCTCCAACCGTGCTCATCGTGATGCCAGTACAGCGGGGCTTTCCAGCCTTGGCTTTGCACGCAATCCCAGCCTTCTGAGAGCCACAAATCCACTTGCTGGTAGCCGCCGTCTGCGATAAATGCCAGCCATTCACCGTTTGTCACCAGCCGGTCACTGATCTCGAAGGGCTGTAAGTACGTGGTGTGGCGCGGGCTTTCATTGTCGAAGGCAAAGGCGTCATCGGTGTGGCCAATATCCAGCAGGCCGCCAATGTGTTGCTTGAAACGCCCGGGGCCGGCGCGGGTGGGCTCAGGCCACTGCGGGTTATAGGCGGGTTTGAGGGGCGAGGTGTTGAACAGGTGGAGTATGTCCATGAGCAGCAGTTCCTGGTGCTGCTCCTCGTGCGCCAGCCCGAGTTCAACTAACTGGCGCGTGGCGTCATCGAGTGGGGTTTGCAGCAGGACGCTCATTTGCCTGTCGACATGTTTGCGGTAGGCAATCACTTCGCTGATGGCGGGGCGGGTCAGCAAGCCGCGATGGGGTCTGGGATGGCGGGGGCCGACGGCTTCGTAATAAGAGTTGAACAGGTAGCAGAAGGTGTCATCGAAAATCTTGTAGCCTTTGAGCTGCGGGCTGAGCAGAAAGGTTTCGAAGAACCAGCTGGTATGGGCAATGTGCCATTTACTCGGGCTGGCATCAGGCATGGATTGCACAACCATGTCTTCCGGCTCCAGCGGCGTGATCAGGGTTTCGGTTCGGCGCCTGACCTGCAGGTAATAGTCGAGTAGCGCATTGGGGGCTGGCTTTGGGGTCAGTACTCTTAATGTGCTGCTCATCAACTATCTGCTCCGTGCTGCGGCTAGAGGGAAGAACTGTTGAGGCGGGCCGAGCGGCGGTGTTACCGCGTTTAGGCCTAACTTTTATGTTGTTGTCTGCCTGATGCTTAATGATTAAGCGTAATTCACGACAGTTTTATGTCTGACGCAGATTTGTTCAGAGAGTTCGATGATGCGACGGCTGGCATCAAACTTGGCGTATAGGCGGGTTTGGCAAATAAGACGATTTGCCGGGGAGATAAAAGCAGAAACCCACTCGGGAGTGGGTTTCTGGTGTGCGCACAGGTTAGAAGCGTAAGGCTTACGCTTGGTAGCTGATGTGCCCGTCTACCAGCGTGTAGCGCACGGCGCTCGGCAGGCAGTGGCCCATGAACGGGCTGTTGGCGCCTTTGGAGAACCACGTATCACCGGCCAGTGTTGAGGCGTTCGGGTCGAACAGCAGCACATCGGCGGGTTCACCGGCGGCCAGCTTGCCTGCAGGCAGGCCAAGCGCCTGCGCCGGACCGCTGCTGAGGCGGGCGATCAGCTCTGACAGTTCCAACACGCCGTCCTGCACCAGGCTCATGGCCAGTGGCAGCATCAGCTGCACGCTGCTGATGCCCGGTTCGGTGGCGGCAAACGGTGCGCGTTTGGCGTCGGCTTCGTGTGGCTGGTGATGGCTGGCGATGGCCTGAATGGTGCCGTCCTTGACCGCCTGACGCAGGCCGTCGCGGTCTGCGCGGGTGCGCAGTGGCGGCATAACGTGATACAGGCTGGAGAAGCCGAGCAGCGAATCGTCAGTCAGAATCAGCTGGTACAACGCCACGTCGGCCGTCACCTTGAGGCCGCGCGCTTGTGCGTCGGCAATCAACTGGGCGCCACGGGCGCTGGTCAGTTGGCTGAAGTGCGCGCGTACGCCGGTCTGCTCGACCAGCAACAAGTTGCGGGCGAGGGCTACGGTTTCAGCGGACTCCGGGATACCGACCAAGCCGAGGAAGCTGGCGGTCGGGCCTTCGTGGGCGAGGCCGCCTTCTGCCAGATCATGATCCTGCGAGTGGAAAATCACCGTCAGATCGAAGGTGGCGGCATATTCCATGGCGCGGCGCAGGGTGCGGTTGTTGCGGAAACAATCCAGTCCGTTGCTGAATGCCACGCAACCGGCATCACGCAGGGCAACCAGCTCGGCCAGTTGCTCGCCTTCGAGGCCTTTGCTCAGTGCGCCGACCGGGAAGACCTTGGTGTGGCCCGCTTCACGTGCGCGTTCAAGAATCATCTCGGCGACTGCTGGCGTGTCCAGAATCGGCTTGGTGAAGGGCGGGCAGCACAAACTGGTAACGCCGCCCGCAGCCGCCGCCAGGGTTTCGCTGGCAATGCTGCCTTTGCGGCTGTAGCCGGGTTCGCGCAGCGCTGCGTTAAGGTCAACCAGGCCCGGTGTTGCGATCAGGCCATCAGCTTCGATGGTTTGTTCGGCGTTGAAACCTGCGGGCGCATCACCAATGGCTGCGATCTTGCCGCCTTCGATGTAGATGTCGCTGATTTGGTCCAGGCCGCTGTTGGGGTCAATTACGCGGGCGCCGAGGATACGGGTACGCATCAGTTCTGCTCCTCGCTTTCTTGATCAAGTAGTCGCTGGGTTTTCTGGCCGCTCATGGCCATTGAGAGCACGGCCATGCGGATGGCGATGCCGTAAGTGACCTGATTGAGAATCACTGACTGCGGGCCGTCGGCCACCGCCGATTCAATTTCAACGCCACGGTTGATCGGCCCCGGGTGCATGACCAGCGCATCGGGCTTGGCCAGCTTGAGGCGTTGCTCGGTAAGGCCGAACAGGCGATAGAACTCACCTTCGCTCGGCAACAGGCCGCCCTGCATGCGTTCACGTTGCAGGCGCAGCATGATCACTACGTCGACATCCTTGAGGCCGGTGGCCATGTCGCTGTAGGTCGTCACGCCGTATTGCTCGATGCCGACCGGCAGCAAGGTTTTCGGCGCAATCACGCGAATATCCGGGCAACCTAGGGTTTTCAGCGCGAGCATGTTCGAGCGCGCAACACGCGAGTGCAGGATGTCGCCGACGATGGCAACCGAGAGATTCTCGAAGCTGCCCTTGTGCCGGCGAATCGTCAGCATGTCGAGCATTGCTTGCGTCGGGTGGGCGTGTCGGCCGTCGCCGCCGTTGATAATGGCGACGTTGGGGCACACATGCTCGGCAATGAAGTGCGCCGCGCCGGAGTCGCTGTGGCGCACCACGAACATGTCGGCCGCCATCGCCTCAAGGTTGCGCAGGGTGTCGAACAGAGACTCGCCCTTGCTGGTTGATGAGGTCGATACGTTGAGGCTGATGACGTCGGCAGACAAGCGCTGCGCCGCCAGCTCAAAGGTGGTGCGGGTACGTGTCGAGTTCTCGAAGAATACGTTGCACACGGTCTTGCCGCGCAGCAGCGGAACCTTCTTTACGGCGCGGTCGCCCACTTCGAGGAACGAGTCGGCGGTATCGAGAATTTCTGTCAGCAGTTCGCGGGGCAAGCCGTCGATGGACAAAAAGTGCTGCAACTGACCGTTGTCATTCAGTTGCAGGGAGCGCTTGGCGTCTAGGGGCGTCATCGCGGGGATCTCAGTTGGCGAGCGATTGCAGCTCGAGGTTAAGCGGTGTTGGGCCGGTCAATTTTACTCGTTGCTGCGCGGGCAGAGACAAGGTGGCGCCGACAATGTCAGGCCGGATTGGCAGGTCATGCGCGGTCAGGTCGAGCAGGCAAACCAAGGTAATACTAGCTGGACGACCGTAATCGAACAGTTCATTCATCGCCGCGCGAATTGTCCGGCCGCTCATCAGTACGTCGTCTATCAGCACCAGATGTTGACCTTCGACGTCGAACGGAAGTTCGGACGGTTTGACTTGCGGGTGCAGGCCGTTCTGGGTGAAATCGTCGCGGTAGAACGACACGTCGAGAATGCCCATCGGCTCAGTGCTGCCGAGGGTTTCCATAAGTGCCTGAGCAACCCAGACGCCGCCCGTGCGGATGCCGATAAAGCGCGGGGTGCTGATTTGTCGCGCATTGAGGTGGCGAATCAGCGCCGTGGCCATTTCCGGCAGCAGTTGTGCAGGTGACGGTAAATTCATATGAAGCTCCTTGATGGCCGAGCGAGCTCAGCCGCAAATATGCGCTTGCATCCAACCTTCGAGTACCAGCGCGGCAGCCAGTGCGTCGACAGGTCGCTCGCGGTAGCCGCTGCTCTGGCCTTGCTGCAGGCGTTCGCCCTTGGCGGCGTAAGTAGTCAGGCGTTCATCGTGCGTGTGTACCGGCAGATTGAAGCGGCCATTGAGGCGGCGGCCGAACTTTTCGGCGCGCTCGCTCATGTCACTGGGTGAGCCGTCCATGTTCAGCGGCAGGCCCACCACGATCGCATCGGGCTGCCACTCGCGGATCAGCGCTTCGACCTTTTGCCAGTCCGGCACGCCATTTTGCGCTTTTAGCACGCACAGTTCGCGCGCCTGGCCGGTGATTGGCTGGCCAACCGCGACACCAATCTGTTTGGTGCCGTAATCAAAGCCAAGCAGCAGGCGCAGTGGTTTAGGCTCGGCCATCAGGCGTGTCCAGCTTGTGAGGTGAGCAGGCTCAGGTTGACCCCGAGGTGCGCCGCCGCTGCATCAAGGCGCTGATCGTAAGGCATGTCGAACAGGATGCCGGCATCAGCCGGACAGGTCAGCCAGGCGTTGTCGGCCAGTTCGGCCTCAAGCTGGCCTGCTTCCCAACCGGCATAGCCCAGGGTAATCAGGTATTTGTCGGGGCCGGTGCCGGCCGCAATCGCAAACAGCACGTCTTGCGAGGTGGTCAGACCCAACTCGCCGAGATCGAGAGTGGCCTGAAAGTTCAGGCCTACAGGGTGCAGAACGAAGCCACGATCAGTCTGTACCGGGCCGCCAGTGAAAATCGGCAGGCTTTGGCAGAGTGCCGGCGGCTCTTTTTCCGGGCTCAATTGTTCAAGCACGTCGGCCAGATTCAGGCCGCTGGGACGGTTAATCACCAGGCCCATTGCACCTTGGTCGTTATGATCGACCAGATACGTGACGGTCTGCGCGAAATTGGGATCGCCCATGTGCGGCATGGCGATCAGGAAGTGGTGCTTGAGATTGCTTGGGCTGGCGTCTTTCATGGGCGTTAGCTTAATACTTGAGCGTGACGGCTGGAAGCACAACAAACCTCAGAGACGCTACTGCGCGAGGGGTTGCGGCGTTGCGCCGCGGCTTAAGCGGCTCAGTTCGCGGTTTAACGCTGAGCGCACGTTCGGTCGAGCGGCGCGAGTTCTCGCCTGCTCGACCGTCGCGCATCAGCGTTCTTGTGGCTGTAAGCGGTTTGCGGCTAGTTGCTCTGCAACCGGTCGCCTTTCTCGAAGCGCCAGGTGCGGATAATTTCCAGCCGGTCAATGTCGATCAGGTCGCCGCTGAACGGTGCAAAGGGCGCGGCCAAGCGAACGATGCGCATGGCGGCCTTATCGAGCGTTGGTTGGCCGGATGATTCCAGTACCAGCACTTCGTAGAGCGAGCCGTCACGGTTGATCGAGACCAGCAAGCGCAGACTGCCGTAAATGCGCTTGCGCCGTGCATCGTCCGGGTAGTTCAGGTTGCCAATGCGCTCGACCTTCTTGCGCCACTGATCCTTGTACCAGGCGCCTTTGTCGCGCATGGTCGAGGCGGCGTTGAGGCGCAGAATCTTCGGGCGCTTGGCGTAGGCCTGAACTTCGTTGGCCAGATCCGCTTCGAGGCTGGCAATTTCCGAGGACAATTGTTCTCGATCAAAGCTTGGTGCCGGTTCGTGGCTGGGCGCCGGTTTGGGCTTTTCACGTTTGACAGGGGTTTTCTGCGGCTGCGGCTTCACCGTGGCGACCGCTGCCTTTGGCGCCTCTTTCGGTGCCGGTGGCGGCTTGGCCACGGTTTTCGGCTGCACCTTATTAACCTTGGTGTCCTGGAAAGGCGCCTTTTCGGTGGTTTTCGGCGCGGCCTTGTGTTCCAGCGTGCCGCTGCCTTGCTGATTGTCCTGGGCGAGGAAGTCCGCCTCTTTGGGCTTGGTTTCGCTCTTGAAGGTTGAAAGGGTGATTTCGAGCGTTTTGCTCAGGGTTTCAGGCTCGACCACCGTGAAACCGACCCCGAGGATCACCGCGATATGCAGCACCGCTGCCAGAAAAAGGGTAAAGCCCAGCCGGTCTGCCGGGCTGGCGCCGGCAGGTGGGAGGCTGGGAGTCGGGTCGGTTGCTTTCATTGGCATGTGGCTTGGCTCAGAGTGCCGCGCAGTCTGCCGACTTCGCACCTCGGCCTGCAAGCCTCATGTGCAAAGGTGTTAGCTGGGTCAAGCTTGTGATGACTACTGTGTGGCATTCAGCTTCTTTGCAATCACGTCCATCAGTTGGTCGGCAATGCCTGTGTTATACGCGGCATCAATTTCACGAATGCAGGTCGGGCTGGTCACGTTGATCTCTGTCAGGTAATCGCCGATCACGTCCAGGCCCACAAACAACAAGCCTTTCTCGCGCAGTGTCGGGCCAATGGCCAGAGCAATTTCGCGGTCGCGTTCGCTCAGTGGTCTGGCCTCGCCACGACCACCGGCCGCCAGGTTGCCACGGGTCTCGCCCTGCGCGGGAATGCGCGCCAGGCAATAAGGTACAGGCTCGCCGTCGATCATCAGAATACGTTTGTCGCCATCGAGAATCTGCGGGATGTAACCCTGCGCCATGATTTGCTGGGTGCCGTGGGCTGTGAGCGTCTCAAGAATGACTGAAAGGTTCGGATCACCCTCGCGGTGACGAAAAATCATCGATCCGCCCATGCCATCGAGGGGTTTGAGAATGATGTCACGCTGTTCTTTGGCAAACTCGCGCAGAATGTCGGCACGGCGGCTGACAATTGTTGGCGGTGTGAACTGGGGAAACTGCGTTGCAAAGATTTTTTCATTGCAGTCGCGTAGGCTCTGAGGACGGTTGACCACCAGGACGCCATCGGCTTCGGCTTGTTCCAGAAGATAGGTGGTGTACAGGAACTCGTTGTCGAAGGGCGGATCCTTGCGCATCAGGATGACATTAAGGTCAGCCAGCGGCAGGTCCTGCTCTTCGCCCAGTTCGAACCAATGTTCAGGGTCGTTGAATACCTGGAGTGAGCGAAGTCGGGCACGCGCCTGGCCTTTGGCCTGATAAAGGTCCTTTTGCTCCATGTAGAACAGGGACCAGCCACGCGACTCAGCGGCGAGCAGCATGGCCAGTGAGCTGTCCTTCTTGAAGGAGATCTGGGCTATAGGGTCCATGACGATGCCAAGACGAACGGTCATTTAACGGTACTCCGTGTGAGCGGTATGCGCGGGCAGAAAAAGTTGAACAAGTCGCGCCAGAGTGGCGCTGACGAGGCTGACGGTCAAGGAAAAACAGGTTGCACTGTGACGTGTGGATTGCATGAGGAAGAGTGTGCTACAAAGGCCTGACGATCGGGTTGCAGCCCGTCGGTGGCAAGCCTCAGGCACGCTGATGTAACGCAAAAATAATGACTCACCGAGGCGCTAGTAAGCAATCATGGAACAGAATTCCGAGGGTTTAAGGGTGATGGTAATTGACGACTCGAAGACGATTCGTCGAACCGCTGAGACCCTGCTGAAGAAAGTAGGTTGTGAAGTAATCACGGCTGTTGACGGGTTTGATGCCCTGGCCAAGATCGCAGATACACATCCGAGCATTATTTTTGTCGACATCATGATGCCGCGACTGGATGGTTATCAGACCTGCGCCTTGATCAAGAACAACAGTGCTTTCAAGTCCACTCCGGTGATCATGCTGTCGTCCAAAGACGGCCTGTTCGACAAGGCCAAAGGGCGCATCGTCGGCTCTGATCAATACCTGACCAAACCCTTCAGCAAAGAAGAGTTGCTTGGGGCGATCAAGGCACACGTACCGGCATTTGTTCCGGTGGATCAAGCTTCCTGACGTCCAGCCGCAAGGCTGTAGATGTCACTTTATGTATTAGGAATACCATGGCTCGAATTCTGATTGTTGATGACTCGCCGACCGAGATGTACAAACTGACTGCCATGCTCGAAAAGCATGGTTATCAGGTACTCAAGGCAGAAAATGGCGCGGATGGCGTAGCACTCGCTCGTCAGGAAAAACCCGATGCGGTGTTGATGGATATCGTCATGCCGGGCCTGAATGGCTTCCAGGCGACCCGTCAATTGACCAAGGATGCGGAAACCAGTCACATCCCTGTGATAATTGTGACTACAAAAGACCAGGAAACCGATAAGGTCTGGGGTAAGCGTCAAGGGGCCAAGGATTATCTGACCAAGCCCATTGAAGAAGACACCCTGATTAAAACGCTTGCTGCGGTATTGGCCGGTTAATTCCGTGCTGGGCTGACTATAAACAAAATAAGGCCGCGGTTTGCATGTCGGACACACCCTTCCAGCTTCTCTACCAACTTGATCAGCGTTGTCGGGCGCTGGCGGCGGGCCTGCCTTTGCAGCAAGCCCTCGTCCAGACCTGGAGTGGCATTGGCTTTCGTATGGGGGAGCGCTACTTTGTGGCGCCCATGGGCGAGGTCAGTGAAGTGCTGCACGAACCAAGACACACCCTGCTGCCTGGCGTGAAAAGCTGGGTTAAAGGTGTGGCAAACGTGCGTGGGCGCTTGTTGCCGGTTATGGATCTTTGCGCCTACTTCGGCAATGAACTGACGGCGCACCGCAAGCAGCGACGAGTGCTGGTGGTTGAACATCAGCAAGTGTTCGCCGGCCTCACGGTCGACGAAGTGTTCGGTATGCAGCATTTTCCAGTGGATGCGTTTCGTGAAGAAATGCCGCCGCTGGAAGCGACAATTCAGCCGTTTATCCACGGCGTCTTTCAGCGCGAGCAGCCCTGGCTGGTGTTCAGCCCATATGCGCTGGCGCAAAGTCAGGGTTTTCTTGACGTAGCCTATTAAAAAGATTTTCGGTTGGGTCGGCTTTGCCGGCCTTTTGGCGTTACATGGGAACCGTAGTGCGGTAGGTCCAGGCGGGGGCCAGATAATGAAAAAACAAAACACAGGCAATTTATTGGCGGGTACACGCAGCAGTACATTGATTGCAGGGCTGTTTATCGTCCTGATCGTCTCAATCGTGCTGTTGTTTGCCAACTTCGCATACCTCAACACTCAGGCCAACTACGACACTGAGTACATCAGTGACTCGGGTGAGCTACGGGTTCTTTCGCAACGTATCGCCAAGAACGCCACCGAAGCGGCGGCGGGTACACCGGCTGCGTTCGGTTTGCTGCGCGATGCACGCAACGACTTCTCCAAGCGCTGGAGCAACCTGACTGACGGCAACCCCGAGACCGGCCTGCCTCCAGCACCGGAAGCGGTCGCCGGGCAGATGGCGGCTGTGCAGCAGGATTGGGACACGCTGAAGAAAAACACCGACGCCATTCTGGCCAGCGAACAGACAGTACTGTCGCTGCACCAGGTAGCGGCGACGTTGGCCCAAACCATTCCGCAGTTGCAAGTTGAGTACGAAGAAGTCGTCGACATTCTTCTGCAAAGCGGCGCACCGGCGGCTCAGGTTTCGGTCGCTCAGCGTCAGTCGCTGTTGGCAGAACGTATTCTCGGTTCGGTTAACAAGGTGCTGGCCGGTGATGCCGACTCGGTACAAGCCGCCGACATGTTCGGTCGCGACGCCAGCCTGTTCGGTCGCGTATTGAAAGCCATGACCGACGGCAACCAGGCCATGGAAATCACCCGGGTTAGCGACCGCGAAGCACTGGATCGTCTTGGTGAGATTTCTGAGCTGTTCGAGTTCGTTTCCGGTTCGGTGGATGAGATTCTCGAAACCTCGCCAGAACTGTTCCAGGTTCGTGAATCTGCCAACACCATCTTCAGCGGTTCGCAAACCCTGCTGGACAAGGCATCCGACCTGTCGCAAGGCTTCAACAACCTGCAGAGCGCCCGTTCGTTCAATACCCTGATCGGTTATGTGCTGGGTGCTCTGGCACTGGGCTCGATCATCTTGATCGGTATCGTCATGGTTCGCTCGACCAACCAGCGACTGGCTGAAACCGCCGAGAAAAACGAACGTAACCAGGCGGCAATTTTGCGTCTTCTCGACGAAATTGCTGACCTCGCAGACGGTGACTTGACGGTAGCGGCAACGGTAACCGAAGACTTTACCGGTGCGATTGCCGACTCCATCAACTACTCGATCGACCAGCTGCGTGATCTGGTAGCGACCATCAACCTGACCGCCGTTCAGGTAGCCGGTGCTGCCCAGGAAACCCAGTCGACAGCTATGCATCTGGCTGAAGCATCCGAACACCAGGCGCAGGAAATTGCCGGTGCATCGGCGGCGATCAACGAGATGGCGGTGTCGATTGACCAAGTATCGGCTAACGCCTCCGAATCTTCTGCGGTAGCGGAACGTTCGGTAGCCATCGCCAACAAGGGTAACGAGGTGGTGCACAACACCATCACTGGCATGGATAACATCCGTGAGCAGATCCAGGACACCTCGAAGCGTATTAAACGCCTCGGTGAATCGTCCCAGGAGATTGGTGACATCGTTAGCCTGATTAACGACATTGCCGACCAGACCAACATTCTCGCCCTTAACGCTGCAATTCAGGCCTCCATGGCCGGTGATGCAGGCCGAGGCTTCGCCGTGGTAGCGGACGAAGTACAGCGACTGGCAGAGCGTTCATCGGCTGCAACCAAGCAGATCGAGGCACTGGTTAAGACCATTCAGACCGACACCAACGAGGCTGTTATCTCGATGGAGCAAACCACGTCTGAAGTGGTACGTGGAGCACACCTGGCGCAAGACGCCGGTGTGGCACTGGAAGAGATTGAGAAAGTATCCAAGACCCTCGCGGCCTTGATTCAGAACATCTCCAACGCTGCCCGCCAGCAGGCTTCTTCGGCGGGTCATATCTCCAACACCATGAACGTGATTCAAGAAATCACCTCGCAGACCTCGTCCGGTACCACAGCTACTGCGAAGAGCATTGGTAATCTGGCGAAGATGGCCAGTGAGATGCGTAACTCGGTTTCTGGCTTCACCCTGCCAGAAGGTGAAGAGGTATAAGCCTCGACCGAACCGGGTATCGGTGCAGCCCTATGAGCGAGAGCCACGTCATGCAGTCACGTGTCTGGTCCTTACAACCCTTGGCGGATATGACCGCCAAGGAGTTTCAAGACTGGCAGGCTTTGCTGGAAGAGCGGGTTGGCATTGTTCTTAACGAGCAGCGCCGATCCTTCCTGCAGACCAATCTCGCGACGCGCATGCGTGAAGTGGGTGTGGCTGATTATGCGACCTATTATCAGCAGGTTACGGATGGACCGCGCGGCGCAGTCGAGTGGTCGCATTTGCTCGATCGGCTGACTGTTCAGGAAACCCGTTTCTTTCGTCACCCGGCGTCTTTTGCGACGCTCGAAAGCTATTTGCAGCAGCGTCAATCGGCAGGCCTTAACAAACCACTGGACTTGTGGAGTGTCGGTTGCTCGAGTGGTGAAGAAGCCTATTCGATGGCGATGGTGGCCAGCCAAGTGTTGAGTGGCACGGAGCAGGCCGGACAGTTTGCTGTGACGGCTACCGATATCAGCATGAGTGCGCTGGCCAAGGCGCGTGAGGCGGTTTATTCGGCGCGCCGGCTTGAGCAGGTAAGCACTGAGTTGCGCGAGCAGTTTTTCACGACCGAGGCAGAGGGTCGTTACAAAGTTATCCCGGCACTGGCGGCAAGGGTGTGCAGCGCCCGGCTCAATGTGCTGGATCTGGCGAAAGCGCCAATGTCTGGAATGGACGTCATTTTTTGCCAGAACTTATTGATCTATTTTCGTCGCTGGCGCCGTCGCGAGATTCTTAATCGACTCGTGGAGTGCCTGGCACCCGGTGGTTTGTTAGTGATTGGTGTAGGCGAAATGCTTGATTGGCAGCATGCAGATTTGCAGGCGCTGGCCGATGAGCGAGTTTTGGCATTTACCCGTAGAGCCTAATTTATGAGTGATCGGCACGACTATGTTGCCCTGGAATGGGTAAAAGGCGAAATCGCAGAAACCCTCAAGCAGGCCCGTCAGGCCCTTGAAGGTTATGTCGAGAATCCGCAGGACCCCACGCGGATGCGCTTCTGCCTGACCTATATCCATCAGGTGCAGGGCACCTTGCAGATGGTCGAATTCTACGGTGCAGCGTTGCTCGCCGAAGAAATGGAGCAGCTCGCCCAGGCATTGATGGACGGTCGTGCGAGCAATCAGGGCGAAGCCCTTGAAGTGCTGATGCAGGCTATTTTGCAGTTGCCGGTTTACCTCGACCGCATCCAGACGGCTCGCCGCGATCTGCCAGCCGTGGTGTTGCCATTACTCAACGATTTGCGCTCGGCACGCGGCGAAAAGCTGCTGTCGGAAACCAGCCTGTTTGCCCCCGACCTGTCGACTCACGCGCAGCCGCTTTCTGCGCAGGCGCTGGCGGCAATTGACGCCGGCGAATTCACTCAATTGCTGCGCAAGTTGCGGCAGATGTTGCAGTTGGCACTGGTCGGGGTTTTCCGCGATCAGGACATGCCAACCAATCTGGGTTACATGGCGCGGGTTTTTGCCCGCCTCGAAGTACTCTGCAAGGATTCCCCGCTGGGTGATCTCTGGCCCATCGCCTCGGCAGTGGTCGAAGGTCTGGCCAGCGGCGACATCAGCAATGGCTCGTCGGCGCGCATGTTGTTGCGTGAAGTCGACAAAGAACTCAAGCGTCTCTTCGAAGAGGGGCCGGCCGGGATGAATCAGGCGGCGCCTGATGAGCTGACCAAGAATTTGCTGTTCTATGTGGCCAAGATCCAGCCCAACGCGGCACTTGGCGCCGCCCCGCGGGCGGATACACCGAAGATCAATGCGGTTAAATCGCGCTATGGTCTTAGCGACGCATTCCCGGATACCGCCACGGTGGATCAGGAACGGGCGATTCTGGCAGGCCCAGATCGTGACGCCATGCGTTCGGTGGTGGGCGCATTGTGTGAAGAGCTGGTGCGGGTCAAAGACAGCCTCGATCTGTTTGTGCGCAGCGACCGTGCACAGGTCGGCGAGCTTGTCAGCCTCAAGCCTGCGCTCAAGCAGGTAGCCGACACCTTGGCCGTGCTTGGCTTTGGCCAGCCGCGCAAAGTCATCATTGATCAGATTGAAGTGATCGAAGCGCTTGCGCAGGGCAGCCGCGCGCCCAGCGATCCGGTGTTGATGGATGTGGCCGGTGCGCTGCTCTACGTCGAGGCTACGCTCTCGGGCATGGTCGGGCCCAGCAACGAAACACTCAACGAGACCAGCCAGTTACCGGTTAACGATATCGGCCAGATTCATCAGGTCGTCATCAAGGAAGCACGCAACGCGCTGGAACAAGCCAAAGACGCGATCATCGAATTTATCGCCTCGCAGTGGAATCATGAATATCTGGCGCGCGTGCCCGATTTGTTGAATCAGGCGCGTGGCGCGCTTTCGATGATCCCGCTGGACCGTGCAGCGCAGTTGTTGAGCGCCTGTAATCAATACATCGAAGAGCAACTGCTGGCGCGCAAGAGCGTGCCCAACTGGCAGGATCTCGACACCCTGGCCGACGCAATCACCAGCGTCGAATACTACCTTGAGCGCCTCAATGATGATCACTCGACCCAGGGTGAGCTGATTCTGGATGTCGCCGAGGAAAGTCTGCAGTCGCTGGGCTACTCGCTCGGCACCCCACTGCCAGTTGCCCAGGCGCATGCGGCGGAGATCACGCCGGATGCCGCGTGGCTCAACCCGCTTGATGAAATTGAGGTGCTCAACGAGGCGGATGATCAGCCTCTGGAGAGTGATGAGTCTGAGCTACTGCTCGACGAACCGGCCGCGCCAACTGAAGAACTTATCGAGCTGAGCGGGTTTGAAACACTTGAAGAGCTGGACCTGAGCGACATCGAGCCGCCTGCTTCGGAAGAGGAAGGATTCTCCCTGCCGGTGCTCGAACTCGATGAACAGCCGCTGCCGCTCGATGGGTCTCAACCGCTGAGCATTGATCAGTTCGATAACCCGCTGCAGTGGGATGAAGCCGAGTTGGCTTCTATGCAACTGCCGGATGTGCAGCTGCCACGCGCACCGCAACCAGCAGACGAAGCGCCGGATAGCGAGAAAGCCGTCACCATGGCGGATGTCTTGGCTACTCCGACGCAGGCCATCAACCCGCCGGCGTCCGATATTCCGCTGAGCCTGTTGGCGCCGCCCGCCGATGAAGAACCTGTTGATGAAGAGTTGCTGGAAGTCTTCATCGAAGAAGCTGGCGAGGTGCTGGAAACTATCGCCGAGTATCTGCCCAAGTGGCAAGCCGACAGCAATGACAGCGAGGCGCTGGCTGAATTGCGCCGGGCTTTCCATACGCTCAAAGGCAGCGGCCGCATGGTTCGCGCGTTGGTCATTGGCGAGCTGGCCTGGTCGATTGAAAACATGCTCAATCGCGTGCTCGACCGCAGCATTGAACCGAACAAAGATGTACAGCAGGCCGTGGTCAGCGTTGTTGAGGTGATGCCCGAGTTGGTCGGCGAGTTTGCCGACAGGCGTCAACGACAGCGCGACGATGTGGATGCGCTGGCCGCCAACGCACACGCACTGGCGAAAGGCTTGCCTGCGCTGATTCAAGATATAGAACTGACGCCGCCGGCGGAAACCGCTGCTGATCTGCCTGCAGTCATTGACGCTGAGGAAGAGCCGCAAGACGCGGCTGAGTTTGATCTGCAGGAAATTGGGCTGGATGCCTCCAGCGCGCCAATGCCTGAGCAAGCTGAGCCGGACGAGCAGGCAGCGTCCCGCGCGGAAGCTCTCGATCCGCAATTGCTCGAAATTTTCCGCAACGAGGCGCAAGCCCACCTCGACACTCTGGAGCAGTTCCTCGCCGATTGCGCGCGTGAAGTGCCGCAGCCGGTGACAGATGACTTGCAGCGCGCCATGCACACGCTCAAGGGCAGCTCCTACATGGCAGGCATTCTGCCAGTGGCGGAGATTGCCGCGCCGCTTGAGAAAATGCTCAAAGAGTTCAAGGTCAATCTGATCGAACTGGACATGGCCGATGCCGAGTTGCTGACCCGCGCGGGCGAACTGTTCCGGCTCGGTCTGGCGCAACTCGACAGCGATCCGCTGGCCGAATTGCCGGGTGCCGCTGAGTTCATCGAACGTGCTCAGCAACTGCATCAGGAACGCCTGAATGCGGCGCAACTCAACCAGCCGACTTCGGCGGAAGGTGAGACGCGCGATCCGCAGTTGATCAATATCTTCCTCGCGGAAGGTATGGACATCCTCATGGATGCCGAGAAACTGTTGCAGCGCTGGCGCGAACACCCGGCCGAGCGTCAGGAACTGACAGCCCTGCTGGATGAATTGACCACGCTGGGCCGTGGCGCCGAAATGGCAGAATTGCCGCAGATTGATGAACTGTGTGAAGCCCTGCTGGATCTGTACGGCGCGGTGGAAGAGAGCAGCCTTGCTGTGAGCGAGCGCTTCTTCTGCGAGGCCGAACAGGCCCACGAAGCGCTGATGAATATGATGGATCAAGTCGCGGCTGGCTTGCAGGTCAGCAGTGAGCCGCAGCGTGTTGCCGCGCTGCGTGAATTGCTCAATGAAGGCCTGAGCCCGGATGCCATCGGCCTGGTTTCGCCAGCGGGCGAGCAGGGTGCACAGGTGATAGAGCTGGACACCGCGACCCGCGACCTCGCCGACTTGCAAGAGCAAGAGCAAGAGCAAGAGCAAGAGCAAGAGCAAGAGCAAGAGCAAGAGCAAGAGCCAGCTAGCGTGGCGCAAGCGCCGGTTGAAGCGGTTGCAGACGCCAGCATGCTCGATGACGAGATGGTCGAGATATTCCTCGAAGAGGCGCAAGACCTGCTGGAAAGTGCCGGCCAGTCACTGCAAACGTGCCTCACCGAAGGCCCGGACAAAGATGTGCTCGGCTCATTGCAGCGCGATTTGCACACCCTTAAAGGCGGCGCGCGGATGGCGCAGATCGCCCCTATCGGTGATCTCGCCCACGAGCTTGAGTTCATCTACGAAGGCATGCTCGACGGCCGATTCAGCTACTCGAAAGCCTTGGATGAACTGCTCACGCAGTGCCATGACCGCTTGCAGCAGTTGGTTGATCAACTGCAAACCCGCGCGCCAATGTCCCAGCCAGACGTGCTGATCGAGGCCTTGCAGAATTACCGTTCAGGCACCATGCCAGATGCGCCTGAATCGCCTGTGCAAGATGATCAAGACCCAGTAACTCCTGATGTGCAGGTTTCGGACGTGGAAGTGATGGGCGCCACTGCGTCGGGCGTCGATACGTTGGGCGCCACTGCGTCGGGCGCCGATGCGTCGGACGTCACCGCGCCGATCGCCGAAACACCGGATGAACCAGTCCCGGCGCCTGAACCGCAATACCCGGAATCGGCTAACACCGTGACGCTCGACCCTGATCAGGACAGCGAACTGGTCGAAATCTTCCTCGAGGAAGGCTTCGACATCATGGACAGCGCCGGTGCCTCTTTGCAGGACTGGATGAGCCAGCCAGATAACAGCCTGGCGCTGGAGTCGCTGCAACGTGATCTGCACACCCTTAAAGGGGGCGCGCGGATGGCAGAGATCAGCCCGGTTGGCGATCTCGCCCACGAGCTTGAGTTCCTGTATGAAGGCCTGGCGGGTGGTCAGCTACGCGGCAGTGAAGGCCTGGTTGGTCTGCTGCAGAGCTGCCATGACTCACTCTCGGACATGCTCGAAGCCGTGCGTGAACAACGGCCTGTGCCGGATGGCTTGCAGCTGATTGCGGCTATCAAGCATTTCCGCAGCAATCCGGATGAGTTGGTCAGCGTGCCGTCTGCGATAAAGCTCACGCCGCAAGCACCGCAAACACAGCAGGTAGTTCCCGCTGGCGAGAGCGACGATATCCTCGATATCTTCCTCGAAGAGGCGGACGACCTGCTCGAAAACATGAGCGAGGCGATTGCCCGTTGGGACGGTGGCCGCGACATCAGCGCCTCGATCGACGATGTCATGCGTATTCTGCACACCCTCAAAGGGGGCGCGCGGCTAGCGGGTCAGGCCGCATTAGGCAATCTGGCTCATGATCTCGAACAGCATTTGAGTGATGCACAGCAGCAAGGCGAACCGTGGCCCGAGAGTCTGTTGATTGATGCTCAGTCCGGCTTCGATGGCTTGCAGGTCGAGGTCGAGCAGTTGCGCAGTCAGCTCGATCAAGCGGATCAGGTCAACAATCCGCCAAGCGAGCCTGTTGCGCCTTCGAGCCCGGCGCAGGACGCAGTAGATCTGCCAATAGTGGCTGTGAGCAAGCTCAAGACTGAGCCGGCACCTGCATCCGTCTTGCCGTTTGTGCGTCGCAGCCAGCAGGCCGCGCTTGAGGAAACTTCGCGGCGAGCGCCACAGGAGTTCGTCAAGGTTCCGGCCGATCTGTTGGAACAGTTGGTTAACCTGGCCGGTGAAACCTCGATTTTCCGTGGCCGGGTAGAGCAGCAAGTCAGTGATTTCAGTTTCACCCTGAGCGAGATGGACGCGACCATCGACCGGGTGCGCGATCAATTGCGGCGTCTGGATACCGAAACCCAGGCGCAAATCATCAGCCGTTATCAGGTAGATGCAGAGCGTTCCGGTTACGAAGATTTCGACCCGCTGGAAATGGACCGCTATTCGCAGTTGCAGCAGCTTTCACGGGCACTGTTCGAGTCGGCATCCGACTTGCTCGACCTCAAGGAAACGCTGGCGCAACGTACCCGTGACGCCGAAACGCTGCTGTTGCAGCAGGCGCGGGTTAACACCGAATTGCAGGAAGGCCTGATGCGTACGCGCATGGTGCCGTTCGACCGTCTGGTGCCACGTTTGCGGCGCATTGTGCGGCAGGTGTCTGGCGAGCTGGGCAAACAGGTCGAGTTCATTGTGGGTAACGCCGACGGTGAAATGGACCGTACCGTGCTTGAGCGCATCGTTGCGCCGTTGGAGCACATGCTGCGCAACGCCGTTGACCACGGTGTCGAGACGGTTGAGAAACGTCGGGCGGCTGGCAAGAGCAAGCAGGGCACAATTCGTTTGAATCTGGCCCGCGAGGGTGGCGATATTGTCATTAGCTTGTCTGATGACGGCGCCGGTATCCAGTTGCCAGCGGTCAAGCGCAAGGCTGTCGAGCGCGGCCTGATGGACGAGGATGCTGACCTCAGCGATTACGAAATACTGCAGTTCATCCTCGAGCCGGGTTTCACCACGGCCGAGCGCGTCACGCAGATTTCCGGTCGTGGCGTGGGCATGGATGTGGTGCATTCCGAGGTGAAACAACTGGGCGGCTCGATGAGCATCGAGTCCACCCTCGGTGTGGGCTCCACCTTCCTGATTCGCCTGCCATTCACCGTGTCGGTTAACCGCGCGCTGATGGTGCTGTCCGGCGAAGACCTTTACGCCGTGCCGCTGAACACCATTGAGGGCATCGTGCGGGTTTCGCCTTACGAGCTGGAAGCCTACTACGCCCCGGATGCGCCGCGTTTCGAGTACGCCGGGCAGGCGTATCAGTTGCGCTACATCGGTGATCTGCTGAATAACGGCCAGCAACCGAAGCTGGTCGGCCAGAGCCTGCCGCTGCCAGTGATTCTGGTGCGCTCCAACGAGCACGCGGTAGCAATTCAGGTCGACTCGCTGGCGGGTTCACGGGAAATCGTGGTGAAGAGCCTCGGGGCTCAATTCGCCGGGGTTCACGGAATTTCCGGTGCCACCATTCTCGGGGATGGCCGCGTGGTGGTGATTCTCGATCTGCTGGCGACTATCCGTGCGCTGCACGCGCATCAGCTGAGCAACTCGCCGCGTCGCGTCAGCCAGGTGTTGAGCGCCGAAGAGATAGAAAGCGAGCGGCCGACATTGGTCATGGTGGTCGACGATTCGATTACCGTGCGCAAAGTTACCAGCCGTCTGCTAGAACGTAATGGCATGAACGTGTTTACCGCCAAAGACGGCGTCGATGCGATTTCGCTGCTGCAAGAGCGCAAGCCGGATATTCTCTTGCTGGATATCGAAATGCCGCGCATGGATGGCTTCGAGGTTGCTACGCTGGTGCGTCACGACCCGCGCCTGCAGGATTTGCCGATTATCATGATTACCTCGCGTACGGGTGACAAACACCGTGAGCGAGCGCTTGGCCTTGGGGTGAACGAATACCTCGGCAAGCCCTATCAGGAGTCTGTGTTGCTGGAGCATATCCAGCGCCTGGCAGGTGACCGGTCGCAGACCGGCCGGGGTGCCATTGATAACGTTACGGATATGCTGACATGACCGGACAACCTTCCGCACGGATAGCGGTAATCGCCGACACCTCGCTGCAACGCCATGTGCTGCAACAAGCACTCACCGGCTTTGGCTATCAGGTCGTGCTCAACAGTGACCCGGCCAAGCTGGACGATGCAGCGCTGGCCGCGTGCGAGGCGGATTTGTGGCTGGTTGATCTGGCACAAACTGAGGACTCACCGCTGGTTGACGATTTGCTGGAACGCACCGAAGCGCCGGTGTTGTTCGGTGAAGGTCATGCGCCGGAGCGTCACAGCGATAACTACCCGCGCTGGGAGCGTCTGCTGTTCGGCAAGTTGCAAAAACTGGTCGGCAATCCTTCGCAAGGTGTTGGCGATGATTTGCAGGCCTTGCTTGAAGACAGCCCGCGTCCGGCCCGGCTGGAGTTACCCAAAGCCTTGGCGAGCACGCCGCTGCAGGTCGGTGAGCCCGCGCAGCAAGTCTGGCTGCTGGCCGCATCGCTGGGTGGCCCGGAAGCGGTTAAAGCGTTTCTTGATGCATTGCCCGGCGGTTTGCCTGTGGCATTTCTTTACGCACAACACATTGATCCCAGTTTTGAATCGGTGCTGCCGCAAGCGGTTGGCCGGCATAGCCAGTGGCGGGTCACCAATGCCCGGCACGGCGACTCACTGCGCTGCGGCGAAGTGGTTGTGGTGCCAATCAAGCATGAGCTGAGTTTCGCGGCGGACGGCAGCATGGACATCACGTCACGCAGTTGGCCTGAACCGTACAGCCCGTCGATTGACCAGATGATGCTTAATCTGGCCAGGCAATATGCAGCGTTGAGCGGCGCCATCGTATTCAGTGGCATGGGCAGCGATGGCAGTGCGGCGGCTGCGTACATGCAGCGTCAGGGCGGTTTGATCTGGACGCAGCGCGGCGACAGTTGTGTGTGCCCGAGCATGCCGGACAGCCTGCGCGAAGCCGGTTACAGCAAACTCAGCGCCTCGCCGCGTGAGTTGGCCAGCGCGCTGGTGGACCATCTGGCCGAGCAATGCAGTTAATCTGGGCCTGAGCCTAATAGGAAGTATTCATGAGTGAAGTCGCCCCACAAAACGCGGTTGAAAGCCTGACCGGCCTGGTGTTGCCCCTGGCTGACCGGCAGTTGCTGGTACCCAACGTCGCGTTGGCGGAACTGATTCCCTATCGCGCCCCGCAAACCACGGAAAACCAGCCGGACTGGCTGCTCGGGCGGTTGGCCTGGCGAGATCTGCAATTGCCGATGTTGTCGTTCGAGGCCGCGTCCAACGGGCAGGCAGAACTGGGCTCGGGTGCGCGGGTGGCGGTGCTCAACGCGTTGGGCGGGCGCGACAATGTCAAATTCATTGCGCTGGTGCTGCAAGGGATTCCGCGCTCGATGAAGATCGGTGCCGATGTGCCGCGTGCCGATGTCGAGTTGGCACCGCTGGAGCTGGATGCCGTGCAAGTCGGTACTGAGGTGCTGCGCATTCCCGATCTGGTAATGCTTGAGCAGAAACTGGCAGACGCCGGACTTATCTGAGTCGCGTCTGCCTATCTATTCGCGTTGAGTGGCGACTCTCAGAAGTCCCCCCACAATTGTTGCGCCACACTCAGCGCAACAACCGCAGCGGTTTCAGTGCGCAATACCCGTGGGCCCAAACGGGCTGCGTGGTAGCCGCTGGCCTTGGCTTGCTCGACCTCTGCATCAGACAAGCCGCCTTCCGGCCCAATCAGAAATGCCAGGCGGCTGGGCGCTGTATGCTCGGTGAGCGCCTGAGCGACTGGATGCAGCACCAGTTTCAAGTCGGCCTCGGTGCTTTGCAGCCACTCATCCAGCGTCACCGGGGCATTGAGTGTTGGCACCACCGAGCGCCCGCATTGCTCGCAAGCGCTAATCGCCACCTGCCGCCAGTGGGCCATGCGCTTGTCGGCGCGATCATCTTTCAGGCGCACCTCGCAGCGTTCGCTGACAATCGGCGTGATCTGGCTAACGCCAAGTTCAGTGGCTTTCTGGATCGCCCAGTCCATCCGCTCGCCGCGCGACATGCCTTGGCCCAGATGAATATTCAGCGTCGATTCAGGCATGCCCGGCAAGCATTCACGCAGCTCCACCGCCACAGTCTTTTTGCCCACCTCGGTGAGTTCACCCAAGTATTCGTTGCCGCTGCCATCAAACAACTGCACCGCATCGCCGACATTGTGACGCAACACCCGCGAAATATAGTGCGCCTGAGCCTCAGGCAGTTGATGGTGGCCGACAGACAACGGGGCATCGATAAAGAAACGGGATAGGCGCATGGACTTGGCTGCAAACTGGACGCAAGGGCCGCCAGTTTAACGTGTTTGCATTTACCACCGAAACGTAAACCGCAAACCAAGCCGGAAATCAAAAACGGAAATCAAAGGCGGAGGATGGATAGCCCCGAAGGAAGCAATCCGTCACGGCGATGCATGCATCGCCGCTTCTTCAAACCAAGGCCAAAGCCACACCACAGGCAAACACACAAATCCCCGCAAACCATCGTCAGCCATGACGGATCAACCTGCGGTTCATCCATCCTCCAAAGGCCAAGCCGGAAATCAACGGCTGGAGGATGGATAGCCCCGAAGGAGGCAATCCGTCACGGCGATGCAAGCATCGCCGCCTCTTCAACCCAAGCCCAAAGCCACATCACAAACAAACGCACAAATGCCTGCAACCCATCGTCAGTCATGACGGATCAACCTGCGGTTCATCCATCCTCCAAAGACCAAGCCGAAAATCAAAGTCCGGAGGATGGATAGCCCCGAAGGAGGCAATCCGTCACGGCGATGCACGCATCGCCGCCTCTTCAACCCAAGACCAAAGCCACATCACAAACAAACGCACAAATCCCCGCCACCCATCGTCAGCCATGACGGATCAACCTGCGGTTCATCCATCCTCCGCAAACCAAGCCGAGAATCGAAGGCGGAGGATGGATAGCCCCGAAGGAGGCAATCCGTCATGGCGATGCACGCATCGCCGCTTCTTCAACCCGAGGCTAAATCCACTTCACAGGCAAACACACAAACCCCGCCACCCATCGTCAGCCATGACGGATCAACCTGCGGTTCATCCATCCTCCGAAGACCAGGCCGGAAATCAAAGGCCGGAGGACGGATAGCCCCGAAGGAGGCAATCCGTCACGGCGATCTATGCGATCAACTCAACCCGGATCGCGGAACCCCGGGTAATCGGTATTGCCGGTCGGCACGCTGACTGAGGTGCGTGTGGCAATGTCGATGCCTTCGCTGGCGACATCGGCGAGAAAGTCGATCTGCTCCGGGGTAATCACATACGGCGGCAGGAAATACACCACGCTGCCCAGCGGGCGCAGCAAGGCGCCGCGCTCCAGTGCGTGCTGGTAGACCTTCATGCCGCGACGTTCCTGCCACGGATAGGCCGCTTTGCTGGCTTTGTCTTGCACCATCTCGATGGCCACAGCCATGCCGGTCTGGCGCACTTCGGCAACATTGGGGTGGTCAGCAAGGTGCGCGGTGGCATCGGCCATGCGTTTGGCCAGCGCTTTGTTGCGCTCGATGACGTTGTCTTCCTCGAAAATATCCAGTGTTGCCAGAGACGCAGCGCAGGCCAGCGGGTTGCCGGTGTAACTGTGCGAATGGAGGAAGGCGCGAAGCGTCGAGTAGTCGTCGTAGAACGCTTGATAAACCGTATCGGTGGTCAGACACGCGGCCAATGGCAGGTAACCGCCCGTCAGCGCCTTGGACAAGCACAGGAAGTCAGGACGGATACCGGCCTGCTCGCAGGCGAACATGGTGCCGGTGCGGCCAAAGCCGACCGCAATTTCGTCGTGGATCAGGTGCACGCCGTAACGGTCGCAGGCTTCGCGCAGCAGCTTGAGGTAGACCGGGTGATACATGCGCATACCACCCGCGCCCTGAATCAGCGGCTCGACAATAACCGCTGCCACCTCATGATGATGCTCGCTGAGGGTTTGCTCCATGCACTGGAACATGTTGCGCGAGTGTTCTTCCCAGCTCATGCCTTCGGGGCGCAGATAGCAGTCCGGGCTGGGCACTTTGATGGTGTCGAGCAGCAATGCTTTGTAGGTGTCGGTGAACAGGGCAACGTCACCGACCGACATCGCCGCAACGGTCTCGCCGTGGTAGCTATTGCTCAGGGTGACGAAGCGTTTCTTCTGCGGCTGGCCGACGTTCTGCCAGTAATGAAAGCTCATCTTCAGCGCAATCTCGATGCACGAAGAGCCATTGTCGGCGTAGAACACCCGGTCCAGTCCGGCCGGCGTCATGGCCACCAGTCGCTCGGACAATTCGATCACCGGCTGATGGCTGCAGCCCGCGAGAATCACATGCTCCAGCTGGTCGACCTGATCCTTGATACGCTGATTGATGCGTGGATTGGCGTGACCAAATACGTTCACCCACCAGGAGCTGACTGCATCCAGATAGCGTTTGCCGTCGAAGTCTTCCAGCCAGACCCCTTCGCCGCGCTTGATCGGAATCACCGGCAGGCGTTCGTGATCCTTCATTTGCGTACAGGGGTGCCAGAGCACAGCGAGGTCGCGCTGCATCCAGTGGTCATTTAAGCTCATTGTTGTGTTCTCCAAATCATCTGCCCCAAGCCTATCAGATGCGTGCGGGCGAGAGGGCATCACGCGCGGCCCTTTAAACACCGGCAAAAAGTGAATTTCTCAGACTTTGTGCTGAACTGAAAATGAAGCTGTGCATCCAATCTGCTCAAGCTGACTGATTGGTTTTACGCATCGTATTTCTCGATATTTCAAAGCAGTATTTTCTGCTTTTAATCGATTGGTTTGTTGCTAATCTTGCGCACAATTATCATTTACATAAATGCGGAGCCTATCAATGCAATGGCGTAACTCTCCAACGCGCTACGGTTTTGTCAGTGTCTCGTTGCACTGGCTGGTGGCGCTGGTGGTGTTCGGCTTGTTTGCGCTGGGTTACTGGATGGTTGGGCTGGACTACTACAGCAGCTGGTACACCAAGGCACCGGACATCCATAAAAGTGTCGGCCTGATTCTCTTCGCAGTCATGGTGCTGCGCGTTATCTGGCGCTGGGTCAGCCCACCGCCTGGCCATTTGGCCAGCCATGGTCCACTGACCCAGAAAGCCACGCGCTTCGGTCATGCCTTTCTGTACCTCGGCTTGTTTGTGTTGATGATCAGCGGATATCTGATCTCCACCGCAGAAGGCCGTGGAATTCCGGTGTTCGGCTGGTTCGAAGTACCGGCAACCCTGACCAGCATCCCCAATCAGGAGGATATTGCAGGGCTGGTGCATGAGTATCTGGCCTGGGCGCTGGTGATATTCGCAGGCGTTCACGGTTTGGCAGCATTGAAGCATCACTTTATTGATCGTGACACGACGCTCACTCGCATGCTGGGGCGTTGATTGGTAACACCATTGGCGCGCTGTGAGCTTTGCGCGCTTATTGAATACAAACACAAGGAGCACACTCATGCTGAAGAAAACACTCGCTGCACTGGCTATTGGCACTGCGTTGTTGGGTGCCGGTCAGGCGATGGCAGCGGATTACGCGCTCGATATCAAAGGTCAGCACGCATTCGTCAACTTCAAGGTTGGCCATCTTGGCTACAGCTACATCTACGGCTCGTTCAAAGAGTTCGATGGCAGCTTCAGCTATGACAGCAAGAATCCGGAAGCCAGCAAGATCAACGTCACCCTGAAAACCGAAAGCGTTGATACCAACAATGCCGAGCGTGACAAGCACATCCGCAGCGGTGACTTCCTCAACGTCAGCAAAAACCCGACCGCTACCTTCGAGTCGACTTCCGTCAAGTCAACTGGCGAAGGCATGGCCGATGTGACCGGTAACCTGACGCTCAATGGCGTAACCAAGCCAGTGGTAGTTGCTGCCAAGTTTGTGGGCGAAGGCGATGATCCGTGGGGCGGCTACCGTGCCGGTTTCGAAGGCACTACCACGATCAAGATGAAAGACTTCAACATCGAAAAAGACCTCGGCCCTGCTTCGCAAGAAGTTGAGCTGATCATCTCTTTCGAGGGCGTGCGCAAGTAAACTGCGCCGCAGAGCTTGAGCTAAACGCCCGGTGCATTGCATCGGGCGTTTTTGCATCTGCGGAGGATGGTTAACCCGCAGGGTAAACCGTCATATCGGTATTCGGGGTGTCGCGGGCGTGGCGTCTGGTTTTCGACATGCATTGCACCTGTGTTGATGTGGCGTGGAGCATGAATCGCTATGACGGATTGCGGCGCTGCGCCGCTATCCATCCTCCGGTTGTGCGGTGTGTTAACAACATGCACAAACAAAAACGCCGACTCGAAAGTCGGCGTTTTGCTGTTGCAGAAAAGCTAGCCGTTGTCGCGGTTACGCGTCAGCAGTGCAGGCTTTTCGCCACGTGGACGGCTGCTAGGCAGTTGGTCCAGTTGCTCTGGCGTTGGCAGGCGATCGCTGCGCGAGCCCTTGTGGATAATCACCGGGACTTTCTCTTGCGGGCGACGGGACTGACCCGGCTCCTGCAACGGACGATCTGCTGCACGATCCAGCGAGCGTGTGGTGTCGCGGTCACGCGGCGGACGCGAACGGCCTGAACCACCGCCGTTACGGCCTGACGACTGACCACCAGACGAACGCTTGCCTTGTGCGCCATTCGCGCCCGAAGGCTTGCGCGGGCCTTTGCTACGTGGCGCCTGGCCAGGTGTTGCGGCCGCAGCAGCTGCCGGTGCGCCTGGACGACGACCGCGGTTGTGCTGTGGCTTGTTCTGGTGCGGACTTACGTAGTCTGCACGGTTGCCGAAGTTATCAATCTCGTCATCAAGAAACTCGTCCGGCGCGCGGTCTGGAGGTAATGCGGGAATGGCGGCAACGGTGTTCGAGGAGCGGGCGTTGCGCGGCTGTTTGGCGCGGCCGCCAGCAGGCGCTGATTTGGCCCGGCCAGAGTCTTTGCCTTTATCGCGACGACCCGAACCGTGGCGCTCGCCGCCAGTTTTGGCCTCGGCACCGCCGGAGTTGTTGCGTGGGCCGCGCGGCTGGCGTGGCTCACGAACTTCCGGACGTTCGGCTTCAACTTTGCTCACGTCAAAACCGAGCAGATCACCATCAGGGATCTTCTGCTTGGTCATGCGCTCGATGCCTTTGAGCAGCTTCTCTTCGTCCGGAGCAACCAGCGAGATCGCCTCGCCGCTGCGACCGGCGCGGCCTGTACGGCCGATACGGTGTACGTAATCTTCTTCAACGTTTGGCAGTTCGAAGTTGACCACGTGCGGCAGTTGGTCGATATCCAGACCGCGCGCGGCGATATCGGTAGCAACCAGTACGCGTACTTTATTTGCCTTGAAGTCAGCCAGTGCCTTGGTGCGCGCATTCTGGCTCTTGTTGCCGTGAATCGCGACAGCTGGCAGAGCGTGCTTGTCGAGGTATTCGGCCAGACGGTTGGCACCGTGCTTGGTGCGGGTGAAAACCAGCACCTGTTCCCACGCGCCAGCGGTAATCAGGTGAGCGAGCAGGGCGCGCTTGTGGCTGGCCTGCAGGCGGAAAACGCGCTGTTCGATTCGCTCGACCGTGGTGTTCGGCGGCGTTACTTCAATGCGTTCCGGGTTGTGCAAAAGCTTGCCGGCAAGGTCGGTGATGTCTTTCGAGAACGTTGCCGAGAACAGCAGGTTCTGACGCTTGGCAGGCAGGCGCGCCAGGACTTTCTTGACGTCGTGGATGAAGCCCATGTCGAGCATGCGGTCGGCTTCGTCGAGCACCAGTGTCTCTACGTGGGACAGATCAATGCTGCCTTGACCGGCAAGGTCGAGCAGGCGACCCGGGCAGGCGACGAGTACGTCAACGCCTTTGGCCAGTGCCTGTACTTGCGGGTTCATGCCAACGCCGCCAAAGATGCAGGCGCTGACGAATTTCAAATCGCGGGCATACAGCTTGAAGCTGTCGTGCACCTGGGCGGCCAGTTCGCGGGTTGGTGTCAGCACCAGAACGCGCGGTTGCTTAGGGCCGTGGCGGTGTTCGCGGTCTGGGTGACCATTAGGGAACAAACGCTCAAGGATTGGCAGTGCGAAACCACCGGTCTTACCCGTACCTGTCTGTGCCGCAACCATCAGGTCACGACCTTGCAACGCGGCGGGGATAGCCCGCTGTTGCACCGGAGTTGGTTGGGTGTAGCCTGCGGACTCGACCGCACGGACTAAAGCCTCGGAGAGACCGAGGGAAGCAAAGGACATGTGAAATCCTGTCTAGTGAGGGCGCGTTGCCCTATGAGGTATATTGCCTGGCTTGAATCGCAACGTAATGAGCGTGCAATCCCGTCCGGTACTGCTGGTCTCTGAGGGGCCTAGCATCCGGGCGCAAGCCTGGCGGGAAGTCCCGAGTATAACAGAGCAGTGGGCAATTTTATCAATAGCCTGCTTAACGGTTCGCCAACACTGTTATGCAGGGCCGTTATAAAGCATTGTCTTCGAGCAACTGCTAAAGACTGCGGCCTAACCCGAGAGCAGGCCGCAGCGTCGCAAAGACTGAATCAGCGCGGCAGCTTCAGGTTGTTCCAAATCGCCAGGCTTGGCGCGGATTGGTTCAACGTATAGAAGTGCAGGCCCGGCGCGCCGCCTTGCAGCAGGCGTTCGCACATTTCAGTGATGACTTGCTCGCCATACGCCTGAATGCTCTCGATGTCGTCACCATAGGCTTCCAGCTGCTTGCGTACCCAGCGTGGAATCTCGGCGCCACAGGCGTCGGAGAAGCGTGCCAGCTTGCTGTAGTTGGTGATCGGCATGATGCCCGGCACGATTGGCAGGTCGATACCCATCTTGCGCACGCGGTCGACAAAGTAGAAGTAGCTGTCGGCGTTGAAGAAATACTGGGTAATCGCACTGTCGGCACCGGCTTTGGCCTTGCGCACGAAGTTGGCGATATCGTCTTCGAAATTGCGTGCCTGCGGATGCATCTCCGGGTAGGCGGCGATTTCGATGTGAAACTGATCGCCAGTCTCTTCACGAATGAAGCTCACCAGCTCGTTGGCATAGCGCAGCTCGCCGCTGGCCATGCCCATGCCGGATGGCAGGTCGCCACGCAGGGCAACGATGCGCTTGATGCCTGCGTCTTTGTACAGAGCCAACAGCTCGCGCAACTCAGCCTTGCTGTCGCCAACGCACGAAAGGTGCGGAGCGGTTTCTACTTTGATCTCGCCGTCGAGTTGCAGCACGGTGTTCAGTGTGCGGTCGCGGGTCGAGCCGCCTGCGCCATAGGTGCAGGAGAAGAAATCTGGGTTATAGGTGGCCAGCTCGCGGGCAGTTGCCAGCAGCTTTTCGTGGCCGGCTTCGGTCTTGGTCGGGAAGAACTCGAAGCTGTAACGGCGTTCTTTACTCATCAGAAGATTCCATCTTGAACGCGCGCTGGCAGCGCTCTCACACTGCCAGCGCGCGGACTGATTAGTAGCGGTAAGCGTCTGGCTTGAATGGGCCTTCAACGGTAACGCCGATGTAGTCGGCCTGGGTCTTGGTCAGCTTGGTAACAACGCCACCGAAGCCTTTAACCATTTCCAGAGCCACTTCTTCGTCGAGTTTCTTCGGCAGTACTTCAACTGTCAGGCGCTCGGCTTTCTGAGCGGCTGGAAGGTCGGCGTACTTCTGGCCGAACAGGAAGATCTGCGCCAGAACCTGGTTGGCGAACGAGCCATCCATGATGCGGCTCGGGTGGCCAGTGGCGTTACCCAGGTTCACCAGACGGCCTTCGGCCAGCAGGATCAGGTAGTCATCGTTCTGCGCGTCAAAGCTGCCAGCGCCGGTACGGTGGATCTTGTGTACCTGCGGCTTAACTTCTTCCCATGCCCAGTTCTTGCGCATGAAAGCGGTGTCAATTTCGTTGTCGAAGTGGCCGATGTTGCACACCACTGCGCGCTTCTTCAGAGCCTTGAGCATGCCCGCGTCACACACGTTGGCGTTGCCGGTGGTGGTTACGATCAGGTCGATCTTGCCCAGCAGTGCTTTGTCGATGCAGGCGTCGGTGCCGTCGTTGAGGCCGTCGATGTACGGGGAAACCAGCTCGAAGCCGTCCATGCAGGCTTGCATGGCGCAGATTGGATCGATCTCGGAAACCTTGACGATCATGCCTTCCTGGCGCAGCGACTGAGCCGAACCTTTACCTACGTCACCGTAGCCGATGACCAGCGCTTGCTTGCCGGACAACAGGTGATCGGTGCCGCGCTTGATGGCGTCGTTGAGGCTGTGACGGCAACCGTACTTGTTGTCGTTCTTGCTCTTGGTGACCGAGTCGTTGACGTTGATTGCCGGGATTTTCAGCTCGCCCTTGGCCAGCATGTCCAGCAGGCGGTGAACGCCGGTGGTGGTTTCTTCGGTCACGCCGTGGATTTTGTCCAGCATGGCCGGGTATTTCTTGTGCAGGATTTCGGTCAGGTCGCCGCCGTCGTCGAGGATCATGTTGGCGTCCCAAGGTTGGCCATCCTTGAGGATGGTTTGCTCGATGCACCACTCGTACTCTTCTTCGGTTTCGCCTTTCCAGGCAAATACCGGAATACCGGCCGCCGCGATGGCAGCAGCAGCCTGATCCTGAGTCGAGAAAATGTTGCACGAAGACCAGCGCACTTCAGCGCCCAGAACTACCAGTGTTTCGATCAACACGGCAGTCTGGATGGTCATGTGGATGCAACCGATGATCTTCGCGCCTTTAAGCGGCTGTTCGCCGGCATACTTGCGGCGCAGGCCCATCAGAGCCGGCATTTCGGATTCGGCGATGATGGTTTCGCGGCGGCCCCAGGCGGCCAGCGAAATATCGGCGACTTTAAAGTCGGTAAAACCTTCAGGCGTCATAACAGCGCTCATAAAATGAGTTCTCCATTCGTTGTCTGCGAATGGGCGCCGTTGATGCGTATGGTTAACGCCCCATCCGAGCCTGACAAACCGCTGAGAAACAGGGTCTGCTGCAGCGCCCCTCGGACAGGTGGCGGGCGTGAGCAAAGCGGAGTTGCTCACGAAAAACCGGCCAATTATAGCGACCTGAACGCTTTTGCCCAAGGCTTTCCGTCGCTCTGTTTGAAAGCAGATGATAGCCTTGGCTCACTGCCTCGTAATGGACACAGCATGGCCAACCACAAGATCGAAATTCGCCGGCGCAATACCGAGAAAATCCTCCTCGCTGCCGAGAAGATTTTTTCCGAGAAAGGCTACGGCGGCGCCTCGATGGGCGACATCGCCGAGGAAGTCGGGCTGCCACGTTCCAATCTGCATTACTACTTCAGCACCAAAGACGACCTGTATCGCGCTGTCCTCCTCGATTTGCTCGAGGTGTGGAAGCAGGATGCGCTGTGCTTCGAGATGTTTGACGATCCACGAGTGGTGCTCAGCAGTTACATTCGGGCGAAAATGACCCACTCGCGCACCCGTCCGCACGGCTCCAAGGTTTGGGCCAACGAGATTATTCACGGCGCCCCGATGCTCGGTGACGAACTGGATAAAAGCCTCTACGACTGGGCGAAAATGAAAGAGGCGAAAATCCGTCAGTGGGTTGAAGACAAACGAATATTGGCGGTCGAGCCTTCGAGCTTGCTGTACATGATCTGGGCCTCAACCCAGCATTACGCCGATTTCAGTCATCAGGTGAAAGTGCTCAATGACCATCAGGCGCTGAGCGAGATGCAATTTGAGAAAGCCGTGCAAACCATCACCACCGTGATACTCCGTGGCATCGGGCTTGAGCCCTGAAGTTCGCTTTAGGGCTGCTGCTCACATCTGTTAGACCGCCATGACGGATTAACCTGCGGTTTATCCATCCTCCGTCGGGAGCGTTCCGCGCCTTACGATACACGGAGGATGGATAGCCCCTGCGGGGCAATCCGTCAGGCGATGTTGGCCACACCGAATAATTTCCCGCGAAGGACTCTCATCGCCACCGCCGCGCGAGAAATCGAACGCAAAAACGATCGCAATTCACATCTCGTAGGTCGCCATGACGGATTAACCTGCGGTTTATCCATCCTCCGTCGGGAGCGTTCCCGCGCCATACGACACCCGGAGGATGGATAGCCCCTGCGGGGCAATCCGTCAGGCGATATTGGCCACACCGCAAAATTCCCCGCGAAGGATTTTTACCGTCACCACCGCGCGAGAAATCGAACGCAAAGACGATCGCAATTCACATCGCGAAGACCGCCATGACGGATTAACCTGCGGTTTATCCATCCTCCGTCGGGAGCATTGCCGCGCCACACGACACCCGGAGGATGGATAGCCCCGATGGGGCAATCCGTCGGGCGATGTTGGCCACACCGCAAAATTCCTCGCGAGAGGTTTTCACCGCCACCACCGCGCGAAAATCGAACCCAAAGATGAGCGCAAATCACATCGCGCAGATCGCCATGACGGATTAACCTGCGGTTTATCCATCCTCCGTCGGGACGCATTGCCGCGCCTTACGACACCCGGAGGATGGATAGCCCCTGCGGGGCATTCCGTCAGGCGATATTGGCCACGCCGCAAAATTTCCCGCGAAGGATTTTCACCGCCACCGCCGCGCGAAAAATCGAACGCAAAGACGATCGCAATTCACATCGCGCAGATCGCCATGACGGATTAACCTGCGGTTTATCCATCCTCCGTCGGGAACATTCCCGCGCCATACGACACCCGGAGGATGGATAGCCCCTTTGGGGCAATCCGTCGGGCGATGTTGGTTACACCGCATAATTCCCTGCGAGGGGTTTACTCCACCATAACTAACTCGCCACCCGGTACGGGTTTCTTGGGTCTTCATTCCAGTTGAGATACGGCTTGCCGGTGTCTTGCACGACCATTTCGATGCAGTCATCGACCGGGCAGGTGATTTGGCAGAGGTTGCAGCCGACGCATTCGTCGTCGATCACTTCGTATTTGTGGGTGCCGTCCTCCTGTTTGAGGCTTGCAATGGCTTGGTGTGAAGTGTCTTCGCAGGCGATGTGGCAGCGGCCGCAACCGATGCAGGCGTCCTGGTCGATCTTGGCGATGACCTGATAATTAATGTCCAGGTACTTCCAGTCGGTGGTGTTGCCGACTGCGCGGCCGGAGAAGTCATTGAGGCTGGTGTAACCCTTCGAGTCCATCCAGCGTGACAGTCCGTCTTTCATGTCTTCAACAATGCGGAAGCCGTGCAGCATCGCGGCGGTGCAAACCTGTACGGCGCCGCAACCGAGGGCGACGAACTCAGCGGCGTCGCGCCAGGTGCCGATGCCGCCGATACCGCAAATCGGCAAGCCTCTGGTTTCCGGGTCGCGGGCGATTTCGGCAACCATGTTCAGGGCAATGGGCTTAACCGCTGCGCCGCAATAACCGCCGTGGGTGCTTTGGCTGCCGACAATCGGGTGCGCGACCATCATGTCGAGGTCGATGCTGGTGATCGAGTTGATGGTATTGATCAGCGACACCGCATCGGCGCCGCCGCGATGAGCTGCGCGGGCTGATAAGCGCACATCGGTAATGTTCGGGGTGAGTTTGACGATTACCGGCAGCGAGCTGTAGGTCTTGCACCAGCGCGTGACCATCTCGACGTACTCGGGAACCTGGCCAACTGCTGCGCCCATTCCGCGTTCAGGCATGCCGTGCGGGCAACCGAAATTGAGTTCAATGCCGTCCGCGCCGGTGGCTTCGACCAGCGGCAAAATGTACTTCCACGACTCCTCAACGCACGGCACCATCAGCGAGACGATCAGTGCGCGATCCGGCCAGTCCTTTTTAACCTGAGTGATTTCGCGCAGGTTGATTTCCAGCGAGCGGTCGGTGATCAGTTCGATATTGTTGATGCCCATCACTTCGCGGTTAGGGCCGTACAGCGCCGAGTAACGCGATGACACGTTGACTGCCGCCGGGTCTTCGCCGAGGGTTTTCCAGACCACGCCGCCCCAGCCAGCCTCGTAGGCGCGCACTACGTTGTAGGCTTTATCGGTCGGTGGCGCAGATGCCAGCCAGAACGGGTTGGGGGATTTGATGCCAGCGAATTCAATAGAGAGATCGGCCATTATGCAGCCTCCACTTTCAGCGAGAGGGTTGAGTGAATGGCCTCGGCAGCCAGTTTGCCATGCTGTACGGCTTGCACCGTCAGGTCTTGATCGAGTGAGGTGCAATCGCCACCGGCGTATACGCCGGCAATGCTGGTGCGCAGGTTTTCATCAACCCAGATTCGCTCGCCTGCACGCTTGAGTTCTGCGGCCAGCGGGTCGCTCAGCGAGTTGTTGTCGAAGGCCTGTCCGATGGCTTTGAAAATGGCGTCAGCCGCCAGCTCGAACGTCTCGCCGGTCGTGCTCAGCCGGCCGTTTTCCATACGGGTTTTGGCGAAGCGCATACCGCGCACCTTGCCGGCATCATCCAGCAGCACGGCTTCCGGTTGCGCCCATGTCAGCAGGCGCACCTGATTATCCTTGGCGATGTGCTGTTCGTGACCGGTGGCGCCCATGTCGCTGAGGCCGCGGCGATAAACCAGATTGACGTCCCGCGCGCCTAGCTTGGCCATTTGCACGGCCATGTCGATCGCCGTGTTGCCTGCGCCCAGCACGATGCAGCGATTGGCGACCGGCAATTGGCTGAGGTCATCGGTTTGGCGCAGTTCGCGGATATAGTCGGTCGCGGCCATCAAACCGGCGGCGTTTTCATCCGTCAGCCCCAGCTGTTTGCTGGCTGCCAAGCCGAGCCCGAGAAATACACTGTCAAACTGCTGGTGCAGTTCTGTCAGGGTCAGATTGTCACCGAGTTTTTGCCCGTGACGAATCTCGATGCCGCCGATTTGCAGAAGGAAGTCGACTTCCTTCTGCGCGAAGTCATCGACCAGTTTGTATTTGGCAATGCCGTATTCGTTGAGCCCGCCGGACTTCTCGCGGGCCTCGAAAATCACCACTTCATGGCCATGCATCGCCAGCCGGTGCGCGCACGACAACCCGGCCGGGCCTGCGCCAACTACGGCAATGCGCTTGCCGGTTGCGGCTGAGCGTTTGAATGGGTGTTCGCTGAACTGGGCGTTATCAATCGCGTAGCGTTGCAGCAAACCGATCAGCACCGGCGCGCACTCTTTTTCGTTGTTGCGCACACAGGCTTGCTGGCAGAGGATTTCGGTCGGACACACCCGCGCGCAACTGCCTCCCAGAATGTTTGCCGAGAGAATGGTTTGCGCAGCGCCGGTGACGTTGTCATGGCTGATGCTGCCGATGAACGACGGAATGTCGATGTCGCTCGGGCAGGCATTGATGCACGGTGCGTCGTAGCAATACAGGCAACGAGCACTTTCCAGCGCAGCCTGGCGAGCATTGAGCGGCGGTGCCAGATCGCTGAAATTTTTCGCCAGTTCAGTGGCGTCTGCATCCGGGCGAGGGAGGTGGCTGAGTGTGTCTATCACGGGTTAATGCCTCACGGTTTTGTGATTGTTATCAAGGCGGCTGGCCGGCAAATGAGGGGCTAAAACCTCGCCTTGGTGGCCAGCTGCCTTGTGGGCAGTCAATTCGTTGATAAGTGGCGCCAAACCTCTTGGGGTTTGTCCGCCTTTGCTCTTTGCTCTTTGCGTCTTTGTGGTGTGTCAGTGCGCCTTTGCAAATGGGCGCCTTTCTGGCGGCGCCCTTTCTAAGCGTGCTCAGCGTTTTACCGAGGTCGGGCGCTGGTGTTCGGCGCGCTTGCTGAGTAAGTCGAAAACGGCCGGGTATGCCGGGCGCTCGATATAGCGTCCGGCACCGCGCTCGGCACGCAGATCACCGTCGGCCCAGACCAGGCGGCCTTGGCTGATGGTGTGGCTGGGTACGCCGCGCACGGTTTTGCCTTCGAATATGTTGAAGTCGACTTGCTGGTGATGGGTTTTCGCCGAGATGGTGCGCGTACCTTGCGGGTCCCAGAGCACCAAGTCTGCGTCGGCGCCGACACGGATTGCGCCTTTGCGCGGAAACAGATTGAAGATTTTGGCGGTGTTGGTGGACGTCAGGGCGACGAAGTCATGCATCGACAATTTGCCGCTGTTGACCCCTTCATCCCAGAGCACGGCCATGCGGTCTTCAATACCGGCGGTGCCGTTGGGGATCTTGCTGAAATCGTCTTTTCCCGCCGCTTTTTGTTCGGCGCAGAAGCAGCAGTGGTCGGTGGCTGTGGTGTGCAGATTGCCGGACTGTAAGCCTTGCCACAGTGCTTCTTGGTGGCCGCGCGGACGGAACGGTGGGCTCATCACGTAGCCTGCCGCTTTTTGCCAGTCCGGATCGCGGTAAACGCTGTCATCGAGCAACAAGTGTCCGGCCAGTACTTCACCGTAAACCGGCTGGCCCTTGGCGCGTGCGTAGGTGATTTCATCCAGCGCTTCGCGGGTTGAAACGTGCACCAGGTACAGCGGAGTGCCGAGTGTTTCGGCAATGCGAATGGCGCGGCTGGCGGCTTCGCCTTCCACTTGCGAAGGGCGCGACAGCGGGTGGGCTTCCGGGCCGGTTAAGCCCTGAGCCAGCAATTTCTGTTGCAGGTGGTAAACCAGCTCGCCGTTCTCGGCGTGCACAGTGGGCACGGCGCCGAGTGACAGGCAGCGCTCGAAACTGGCGACGAGGGTGTCGTCGGCCGCCATGATCGCGTTTTTATACGCCATGAAATGCTTGAAGCTGTTGACCCCGTGCTTGCTCACCAGCTCTTCCATCTCGGCGCTGACTTGTTCGCTCCACCACGTGACCGCGACATGAAAGCCATAATCCGAGGCGGATTTTTCAGCCCAGCCGCGCCATTGATGAAAGGCCTCAAGCAGCGATTGCTGCGGGTTGGGGATAACGAAATCGATGATTGATGTGGTGCCGCCGGCAAGGCCTGCTGCGGTGCCGCTGAAGAAGTCTTCACTGGCAACGGTGCCCATGAACGGCAGTTGCATGTGAGTGTGCGGGTCGATGCCGCCTGGCATCAGATACTGGCCGCTGCCATCGAGAACCTCGCAACCTGCCGGTGCGTCGAGGTTTTCACCAATCGCCTGAATCAGACCGTCCGCGCATAGGACATCGGCGCTGTAGCTTTCTTCATGGGTTAGCACCGTGGCGCCGCGGATCAATAAAGCCATAGCAAATTCCTCTCAGGCTGGCCGATGCGTGTCGGCTCTTGGATTTATCTGGAAGCATCTGGCAGTGGCTCGATTTAATCCTGTCACTGCTGTCAGGAATAGAACTTAGTAGCAGTTTGGGAAATGATCAAGATTATTTTTTAATCAATTACTTTGTTAATAAGTATATGAAAAATAACGATATTTTATGTAAATCACCAAAATGGATCGGCAGCTCACCATTTTGACGCACTTGACAGGTTGTCAAAATGAGCGAGATTTCCTATGCAAAATCAGCGATTTAAACCGGCGGGATTGAGCGCTGTGCAGGTTTGAAAAAAATATGCCTGCACCACTTTGAATCCTGACTGTGCAGACAACCTGTAGAAACACGCTTCAATTGATCGGGTTGGTGCTGATTTGGAAGCCAAGATTTTTTATAAAAGGATTATTAATCAGCGCGTTAGAGGAATAACTGGTGATTTGAGGGGCGCAGAACATGGTTTTAGGCACGCTTATTGAGTGTCGCAGCAGTCATGTTCGTCGGCCTCGCAACGCCATTTGGCACCGCAGCAGATCGAAGAACTCCGGCCATCGTGTAGCCCGATGAGCTAATAACAATCAAAAAAATCTGGAGAAGCCCATGCAACAAAGCAGATCGGAAGTCACAGAGCGTGATGGCTTGTATGAGTTAGAGGCGGGCAGTGACGTCCTCGACAGCCCTCGATTCAACCACGACATCGCACCGACCAAGGTGCATGAGCGAACCTGGAACAAATGGCACATCACCGCGCTTTGGGTCGGTATGTCGATCTGCGTACCGACCTACACCTTGGGTGGTGTGCTGACGGCCTACTTCGGGCTGTCGGTCGGGGAAGCGCTGTTGGCCATTTTGCTCGCCAACATCGTGGTGCTGATCCCGCTCACACTCAACGCATTCCCCGGTACCAAGTACGGCATTCCCTTTCCGGTATTACTTCGCTCCTCGTTCGGCATCATTGGCTCCAACGTGCCCTGTTTGATTCGGGCAGTGGTGGCGTGCGGCTGGTTCGGCATTCAGACCATGTTCGGCGGGCTGGCGATTCACCTGTTTCTGGGCTCGATTTTCGAGGGTTGGAAAGCCCTTGGCGGCACCGGTGAGGTGATTGGTTTCATGATCTTCTGGGTGCTCAACCTGTGGGTTGTACTGCGCGGTGCCGAGTCGATCAAATGGCTGGAAACGCTTTCTGCACCGTTGCTGGTGCTGGTGGGTGCCGGCTTGCTGGTATGGGCGCTGCCCAACGTGTCGATGAGCGAATTGCTCGCACAACCGCCCAAGCGTCCTGAAGGGGCAAGTGTGGTCGGTTACTTCATGGCCGGTTTGACCGCGATGGTCGGGTTCTGGGCGACATTGTCGTTGAACATCCCGGACTTCAGTCGCTACGCGAAAAGCCAGAAAGACCAGATTGTCGGCCAGATAATCGGCCTGCCGCTGACCATGTTCCTGTTTGCCGCGCTGGGTGTGGTGATGACCGCTGCATCGGCTTCGCTGGTTGGCGAAACCGTGTCGGATCCGGTCAGCCTGATCGGCCATATCCAGAGCCCGGGCTGGGTGGCAGTGGCGATGGCGTTGATTATCGTGGCGACGCTTTCTACCAACACCGCCGCCAACATCGTATCGCCCACCAATGACTTCCAGAACATTGCGCCCAAGCTGATCAACCGCACCAAGGCGGTGTTGATCACAGGCTTTGTCGGTCTGGGTTTGATGGGCCATGAGCTGCTTAAAAAACTCGGCTGGATTGTCTCTGACGTCAGCCTCGAAAGCGTTTATTCAAACTGGCTGCTGGGTTACTCAAGCCTGCTCGGGCCTATCGCCGGGATCATGGTGGCGGATTACTTCCTGATCAAGAAACAGCGTCTGGATCTGGCGGGCCTGTACCGCGACGACGTTTATCCGGCCTGGAACTGGATGGGTTTTGCCGCCTTCGTATTGCCTGTTCTGCTGACCCTGATGTCACTGGGCAGTCCTGCATTCAGCTGGTTCTACGATTATGGCTGGTTCACCGGCTCGGCACTCGGCGGGCTGATCTATTTCGGCTTGTGCAGCGCCAATAGCTCGCGCACTGCCGTTGTCGCCAAACCGTCACTCTAAAACTCAGAATCGACAGAGAGGTATTTATGACCGCTGCCCAGGCTGTTTTGCAATCCACTGATCAGCACATCAATAGCGAGCGTTTATGGCAATCGTTGATGGAGTTGGCCCAGCTCGGCGCGACGCCCAAAGGCGGCGTATGCCGCCTGGCCCTGACCGATCTCGACCGCCAGGCCCGCGATTTATTCGTCAAGTGGTGTGAGGCTGCCGGGTGCAGCGTAACGGTGGACGGTGTCGGCAATATTTTTGCCCGTCGCCCCGGACGTAATCCCAATTTGCCGCCGGTGATGACCGGCAGTCACATCGACACGCAGCCTACGGGCGGCAAGTTCGATGGTTGCTTTGGCGTCATGGCCGGCGTCGAGGTGCTGCGTACCTTGAACGATCTGGGCATTGAAACCGAAGCGCCGCTGGAAGTGGTGGTGTGGACCAACGAGGAAGGCTCGCGTTTCGCGCCGTGCATGATGGGCTCCGGGGTATTCGCCAGCAAATTCACTCTGGAGGAAACTCTGGCCAAGCGTGATGCCGATGGCGTGACGGTGGGTGAGGCGCTTAACGCTATCGGTTATGCCGGTAGCCGCGCCGTTACCGGCCACGCCGTGGGCGCCTACTTTGAAGCGCACATCGAACAGGGGCCGATTCTTGAGGATGAAGAGAAAACCATCGGTGTGGTGCTGGGTGCGTTGGGGCAAAAGTGGTTCGACCTGACCTTGCGCGGCGTTGAAGCGCACGCTGGCCCAACGCCGATGCATTTGCGCAAAGACGCGCTGGTTGGCGCGGCGGCCGTGGTCGCGGCAGTAAACCGCATTGCACTTGAGCATCAGCCGCACGCCTGTGGCACCGTCGGTTGCCTGCAGGCGTATCCGGGTTCGCGTAACGTGATTCCGGGCGAGGTGCGCATGACACTGGATTTCCGTCATCTTGAGCCGGAGCGTCTGGATTCGATGATCGCGCAGGTGCGCAAAGTGATCGAGACCACCAGCGCCGAGCATGGTTTAAGCGTCGAGCTGACGCCGACGGCAGACTTCCCGCCGCTGTATTTTGATGAGGTCTGTGTGGATGCCGTGCGCAGTGCTGCGCAAGGGCTGGGCATGTCGCACATGGACATCGTCAGCGGCGCCGGCCACGACGCGATTTTTCTCGCGGAGCTGGGCCCGGCCGGGATGATTTTCGTGCCGTGCGAGGGCGGTATCAGCCATAACGAAATCGAAAACGCCGCGCCAAGCGACTTGGCAGCAGGTTGTGCGGTGCTGTTGCGCGCCATGTTGCGCGCCTCGGCGGCCATTGCCAGCGGCAAACTGGCGGCATGATTGGCGCTTTTGCCTTGTGATTGAAGGAGAACGGTCATGGACGACCGTTCGTCGCTAGCGCACTCTAGCTAATCCTTCTATTCGAGCGCGGAGTGTCCATGACAATTGCCTTCTGGTGTGTACTGATAGCCCTGTTTTTACCCTACTTGGCGACTGTCTCGGCCAAGGCTGCCAGCGGCGGCTTCAGCCCGCGTCACAACCATGACCCACGGGCGCATCTGGGCAGCGTCGAAGGACTCGCGCGGCGGGCCAATAACGCTCAGCTGAATGGCTTCGAAGTGACCCCTGCATTTGCTGCAGCGGTGATTATTGCTCACTTGGCGGGTGGCGCCGAGCAAGGCTTGATCGACCAACTGGCCATCGCGTTTGTAATCAGTCGTCTGGTTTATCTGGTCTGCTACCTGGCCGACTGGGCGCCTCTGCGTTCGTTGGTTTGGTTCGTCAATATGGGCCTGATTATCAGCCTGTTTGTGGTGTCTGCCTGAGTTTCAACACACCAAACTGAGCGCTAGCTGTCTTCGCTGTGGGGTGTGCGTGCAGGCTCAATAGTTTGTTGCGACAAATTACCGCGCTTGGCCGCAGGCGCGGGAGTGACGATACTGTCGCCCTCTTTTGAGCCTTGTTGCAGTTATGAAGGTGTTATGAAACTCAGAAACGCTCTGCTAATTCTGCTTGCCGCCAGCACACTCACCGCCTGCGGTGGTGTCGATCCCAACTCACCACTGGGCCAGCGCCAAGCCATTTTCAAGCAAATGCTGAAAACCAGTGAAGACCTTGGCGGCATGATTCGTGGCCGTATTGTGTTCGACGAGGCGCGCTTTGTTGAAGGCGCCGCCAAGCTCGATCAGATTTCACGTACGCCCTGGCAGCACTTTCCGCAGATCAAGGAAGAAGATCACACCAACGCCAAGGACGATGTCTGGAAGCGTCAGGCACGGTTTAAAGAACTGGCCGACGATCTGGAAAACAGCACGGCTGCGTTAGTCGTCGCAACCACCGCCAAGCCGTTGAAAAGCTCTGATCTGGCGGCGCCGGTCAAGCGCGTCGAAGACAGCTGCAAGGCGTGTCACCAAGAGTTCCGCAATCACTGATCCGGCGTGAAGCCAGCCACTTCGAGTGTTTGAAGTTGCTGGCCGAGGCGCTTTACCTGCGGGTGAGCGAAGAATGCCTGCAAGGCGGCCGCCCGTTTCGGGCCAATGCCGCGAAGATCGCGCCAGTCTTGCTCGCTTCGCCGGGCCAAGGCTTGCCAGGAGTTTGCGGGTAGAGTGTTCAACGGCGGCATGCCCAGCGCAATCAACCAGTTGGCCAGCGGCAATTGGCGTACCCGTTGAATGTGATGCAGCAACAAGTCGGTGCGGTGCTGTCCCAGCTCCGGCGTTGCCAGCAACTGTTCGCGGCTTAAGGCGAGCCAGTCCAGTAGTTGATAAACCTGTCGGCTGTCGAGCAGCTTCTGCCACGTCGCTGGGCCAACGCCTTTCATATCCAAACCATCGCTGCTGGCTAACCACTTGAGCCGTGCGCTGAATTGTTGTCGGCAGCCGGGCGAGTCTTGCCAGCAAGTCAGTGAGTGGTAATCGCTGGCACTTGGTGCGATAACGCTGGGGCTTTGCTCTGTACGCATGACGACCCGCTCAAGCGTTGGGATGGCATGCCCGCTGAGGCGAATCGCCACGCTGTCGCCCGGTTGAATGTTTAATTGCTTCCAGCGCTGCAGTGAACCGAGGCTGACCCGGCTGATATTGCGCGCATCCAGCTTAATGGTTTGCAGTTGCAGAATCGGGGTGATGCGCCCGCTGCGACCAATCGAGAAACGCACCGCCTGCACCCGTGCCAATGCGCTGGAGACCGGATATTTCCAGGCTGCTGCCCAGTGCGGTGGTTTCGCTTGCCAACGTGCGGCGGGCGAGCGCGTATTGTGGCGCAGCACCACGCCGTCAGTGGCAAAGGGCAGGGGCTGCGTCCACCAGTGCTGGCGCCACCGTTGTGCATCTTCGAGGTTTTTTATCGGCCGGCTGTATTGCTGGCTGGCGGGGAAGCCTAGCGCGGCCAGTTGCTCGCTGCGCGCATCAATATCACTCGGGCCTTGTGGCCAGTCCCAGACAAACAAGCCAATTTCTGCGCCTTGCTGGCGGGTCAGTTGCTTGCGGTTCATCAGCCCGGCCACTGCGCTGCGCGCGCCACCGCCGCCATCGCGTGACTGCACGTGGCGCTCCAGTCTCAGGTACAGCTCTCCTTGTATCAGCAGGTCGCGTTGCGCCGCTAATTGAGCAGGTATGGCGCTGATGTGGCGGGCGTTATGTGTCCAGTCCTGACCGCTGATGCCGTCGCCCCGGCTGATCACTTGCACCAGTCTGGCGTTGCGATAAATCAGCGTGACGGCAACGCCATCGACTTTGGGCTGAATCCAGACCTCGTCGCGGCTTTTGAGCCATGCATTCACGGCGTCTTCGTCGGCGAGTTTGCGCAGGCCTGTTTGCGCAATCGGGTGCTGCAGTGGCCCGGCATTTACAGTCAGTGGGTTAGTCGCGGCGGGCGTCTGTGCGGGGAAGCAGTCGCGCAATTGGCCGAGCTGCGCCCGTGCCTGATCGTAGATCTGGTCGCTGACCAAAGGCGACTTATCCACATAGTAAGCGCTGTCCCAGCGAGCGATGCGGCTGTGCAGTTGGTTGATTTCAGCGCTGGCGCGTTGCTTATCCCATGCAGGGCAGGGCGCGGCCTCGGTGACCACGCTCAATAGCAGCAGGAGCATAGACAGATAGATCGGCATCGCAGGCATCCATGCGGGCGGGCTGCCTTGAGGCTAGTTGAGCGGGCTTGGCGCGGTGTTAACTAAAGAGTGGCGGGGCTTCGATAATTGCGCAGCGTTGCCAGTGGTAGGCGAGTGGCTGAAAACGTGCGCGTCAGGTACGGGATGTGGCTGTGCGCAATCTGCAAAGTTTACCGGCGAAAAAAAGCCCCGCACGTGGCGGGGCTCATTTTTGCTATGGCTTACAGGCCGGCAGCGGCGCGCAGATCAGCGGCCTTGTCGGTGCGTTCCCAGGTGAACGCGGTGAAGGTTTCACCTTCGTAAGTCATTTCGTACGGGTTGCGACCGAAGTGGCCGTATGCCGCCGTTGGCTGGTACATCGGGTGCAGCAGGTCGAGCATTTTGGTTATCGCGTATGGACGCAGATCGAAGTGCTCGCGCACCAGTTGGATGATCTTGTCATCGCTGATCTTGCCAGTGCCGAAGGTGTTCAGCGAGATCGAGGTTGGCTGAGCCACGCCGATTGCGTAGGAAACCTGAATCTCGCAGCGCTCGGCCAGGCCAGCAGCGACGATGTTCTTGGCAACATAACGGCCAGCGTATGCAGCTGAACGGTCTACCTTCGACGGGTCCTTACCGGAGAACGCGCCACCACCGTGACGGGCCATGCCGCCGTAGGTGTCAACGATGATCTTACGGCCAGTCAGGCCGCAGTCGCCCACTGGGCCGCCGATTACAAAGTTACCGGTTGGGTTGATGTGGAACTGGGTGTCTTTGTGCAGCAGTTCGGCAGGCAACACGTGCTTGACGATCAACTCCATAACGCCTTCGCGCAGGTCGTTGTAGCTGACTTCCGGGTTGTGCTGGGTCGACAGAACAACGGCGTCGATACCGGCAACCTTGCCGTTTTCATAGCGGCAAGTGACCTGCGATTTCGCGTCCGGGCGCAGCCAAGGCAGCAGGCCGGATTTGCGTGCTTCAGCCTGACGCTCGACCAGACGGTGCGAGAAGCAGATTGGAGCAGGCATCAGTACGTCGGTTTCGTTGCTGGCATAACCGAACATCAGGCCCTGGTCGCCTGCACCCTGATCTTCCGGCTTGCTGCGGTCAACGCCCTGGTTAATGTCGACCGACTGCTTGCCAATGATGTTCAGAACGCCGCACGTGGCGCCGTCGAAACCGACTGTCGAGCTGTCGTAGCCGATGTCGATGATGACTTTACGGACCAGGTCTTCGAGATCAACCCAGGCGCTGGTGCTGACTTCACCGGCGATGATGGCAACGCCAGTCTTGACCATGGTTTCACACGCAACGCGGGCGTGTTTGTCTTTGCTGATGATCGCGTCGAGCACGGCATCGGAGATCTGGTCAGCAATTTTATCCGGGTGGCCTTCGGACACGGATTCGGATGTAAACAGGGAATAATCGCTCATCTATCGGTCTTCCTAATTAATACCGGTGGGTGAGATCGGTTGGGCGCGCACCTGCACACCTGAACCGCTGTGTTGTTCCGGTTTGGCAAAGTGCCGCACCTGAATCTGAAAACCATTGCGAAGGCCTACATAAAGGCTTTCACCCAGGTTAAGTCCTGCGGCGATAGCCCATTGGGCCAGGTCGTCCTGTTCAAAACCCAACCAGAGATCACCACAGGCCTGCCTGGCCCAACTCTGGTTGTGGCTACACAACTCGGTTATCAACAAGCTGCCGCCGGGCGTGACCCGTGTGGCGAGCTGCTTGAGCGCTTCGGCTGGCGCGGCGAAATGGTGCAAGACCATGTTCATCACCACGCAGTCGGCGGCGCTGTAATCATCATTCAACGCATCGGCCAGTTGCAGTTTGACGTTGCCGAGGGCGTGTTTTTCACATTGCAAACGTGCCAGATCAAGCATCGCCTGGCTGTTATCCAGCGCTGTTACGCTGTGAAAACGCTTGGCCAGCTCGGGCAGGAAACCGCCATCGCCGGGGCCGATTTCCAACGCATTGGCTGTGGCATCAAAGCCCAGTGCATCAAGCAACGCCAGAACGCTGTCGCGGTACTGCGCAAGCCCGGCAATCAGATCCTGCTGCGCTTGAAAGCTGCCAGCGTTGCGCGCAAAGAAATCCTGGCTGGCTGCCGCGCGCTGGCTGTGAACCTGCGCAATGCGCGCCAATACGGCGTCGGGCAGTTGCAACTCATCGACTTCATCCAGCAGCGCGCTGTGCAACTTGCCGCCCAGACCAGTGGTGGCCGCCGACAAGGCGCGACGGTAGAAAATCGCATTGCCTTCGCGGCGTGTCGCGACCAGTCCTGCTTGCGCCAACACCTTGAGGTGATGGCTCATGCCGGATTGGCCGATGTCGAAAATCTGCGCCAGTTCCAGCACGCCAAAGGAGTCATTGCTCAGCGCACGTAAAACATTCAACCGTAGCGGGTCTCCGCCAGCTTTGCACAGGGCAGCCAGTTCATCGGCAGGCTCAAAGCGGAGCTGTGGGACGCGCAAGTTCATAGGGTGGGCAGTCTAATAGGTCATTTTTCATACAGCAAGACCAATATCAAAAAATCTTGATATTGGTCTTTGGCGTCCCATTGCCGCCCTCTGCATTGAGGCGTGAGGGTGCTGTTTGCGTGGGTTGCAGCGCAGCGACCGTTGGTCAGTCGTGGTTGTGTCAGATGCACATAAAGACGTTGCAGGGTTGTGACGCGGTTGTCTTTGCCGCAGAGTGCCGGTTTGGACCAATTAGCTAGGATGGCTATGAAAAAGAAAATCGGAATTCCTTTGGTTGTTGTCGCCGCTGCCGGTCTGGGGGCGTACTACTGGTTTTATCAGCAGTCTGAAGAGACGATAAAATCGTCCCCTGTTGAGCTTACCGGGCCCGCATTCAAGCCGGTCGATGTTGGGTTTACTCCGCACTGGGATAACGAAACCTCGCAGTTTTTCAGCGGCGCGGCAGTAATCGACATAGATGGCGACGGCAAGAGCGAGTTGTTCATCTCCAGCGGTAAAGGCCACCAGGATGGCCTGTTGCGTTATGTGGATGGGCATCTGGTCGATGTCGCGGCTGAAGCCGGGCTGACGGGCGACCTGGCCGGCAAACAGGCCAGTTATGGCGCGCTGTCGTTTGACCTCGACAATGACGCCGATACCGACCTGCTGGTAACTCGCCAGGATGGCCTCTACGCGCTGATCAACACAGACGGCAAGTTCGCCACGCGCAAGCTCGACATCACGCTGCCGGCGGATTCGATCCCGCTCAGCACAACCATTGCAGATATAGACAAAGACGGCCAGTTTGATCTGTACGTCAGCCTGTTTGTCGCGCCAGACAAATTCTCATCCAGCGTGTTCAATGATCCCGAACATGCCAAGCACAACCTGATGCTGCACAACATTGGCAACATGGCCTTCGAGGATGTGACTGAAAAAACCGGTACTCAAGGCATGCAAAACACCTTCCACAGCAGTTTTGTCGATCTAAATAACGATGGTTTGCAGGATCTGGTGCTGGCCAACAACACCGGTCGCGTCGAGATATTCAAGAACAACGGCGACCTGACCTTCGAGTCGATTGCCATTGATTCCGGCCTCGGTTACTGGATGGGCATTGGCATTGGCGACATTGATGCTGATGGCGATCAGGATCTGTTCCTGTCGAATATCGGCACCAGTATCAGCAATAAGCTGGCACGCGGTGACCTGCGTGATGATCAGGAGTTGAACCTAGATTGGTTGCTGCTGGAAAACGAGGGCGACTTCAAGTTCCACGATGTGCTTAAAGACAAGGCGCTGGATGGTTACGGGTTCGCCTGGGGCGGTGTATTCGGTGATCTCGATCTGGATGGCAAGCTCGACCTGATGGTCGCGCAGAGCTACATAAAATGGCCGCCGCATCAGCTCAACAAATTGCCGGGCAAGGCCTTTGTTCAGGTTGGCGAAGGTAATACTGCCGGGTTCTATCAGAACGATGAACTGGAAGTCGGCGATCCCTACTACGGGCAGTCGCCGGTTATCTATGACATCGACAGCGATGGCCGTCCGGACCTGTTCTGGCTGAACATGGGCCAGAAGCCGAAGGCCTACCTGAACACCGGCAAAGCCAGCTACATCAAGCTGACCTTTGCCGACAATCTGGCGCTGGCTGGGGCCAATGTCACGGTTATCTCCAAGGCCGGGCGCAGCTACACCCAGCAGCTTAATACTCAGGCAGGCTTGTTGACCGACCAGAGCAATTCGCTGTTCTTTGGCTTGGGTGACGACAAGTCGCCTGTCAGTGTCGAAGTTGTTCTGGCCAATGGCGAGCGGCGCACGGTGGAAAACATCGCCGCCGACAGCACCACAATCATTCGCTAAGTAGCCTGAAGCGTTGGTATGAGCTGCGCCGCAACGATGCGCAGCTCTTACCGGCTGCTATGCCTTGGTCAGAGGCAAGCGTGAGCACCATTGCGCTGCCAGTAACGGCGGCCTGCTGTTGTCGGTGGCTTGCAGGGCGCTGTCGCAGATCAGTTTGTCGATGGGCTCAAACCACGCCTTGATCACTTCGCAGCGGACAAAGTCGTCCGCGTCTTCAAGGTCCAGGTAATACGGCATCGCCAGCATTCCGTAGGCGCTGATATCCACCTGACTGATGCAGTCGCCGGCCAGATAGGGCTTCTCGCTCAGCCAGTGTTTCATCTGCTTGAGCATTTTCTGCCGTTGTTCCGGTGCGCTGCCCTGGCTGATTTGCGGCAGCACCAAAGAGCGGATGAACGGTTGCTTGCGCAGCAGCAGCGGCCAGCCCGGCGTCAACATAAGCGGCACTCCGCACGCTTTGCGCATCACCGCCGCCAAGCGCCAGGCATTGCGGCAGGCTTTGAATGCCGAGGAATCAGCCTCCATGAACGCCGCCCGAAACAGGGTTGGCACCATGTTTTCGGTGAGCCATTGATCGCGGGTATCAATCAGCGGCTGCTGCGCGGTCACCTCGGCAGGCCAGCGCCGTTCGATTTCATTGATGATGCTGCTGGAGTCGGCGTAATGGCTGCCATCGATGGTCAGCACGGGGATCTGCTGGCCGACCGGCAGCGTGCTGGTGAGTTTCAGCGGGTTAACATAATGCACGCGAAATGCCAGGCGCTTGTACAGCAGATAGGCATGTACTTTTGCGGCAAATGGGCTGGTGGGGTAGCTGTAAAGCGTAATTTCTGAAGCCAAGAGAAATTCCTTTTCTGGTGGCTGGCAGTGTCAACTGCTGGGAATACAGCGCGATCCTGGCGCTGCGGCGGTGTAGTTTCTCATCTAATGTGTCGATTGCGACTATCTGTCATTGCCCGAACGTGTGGTAGTGGGCGAAAATAGCCCCCTTTTGTGTTTAGCCCCTTAGGAGAATCAGCGATGCCCAGCCGTCGTGAGCGTGCCAATGCCATCCGTGCCTTGAGTATGGATGCCGTGCAGAAAGCCAACAGCGGCCACCCTGGCGCACCAATGGGTATGGCGGATATCGCCGAAGTGTTGTGGCGTGACTACCTCAAGCACAACCCAAGCAACCCGAGCTTTGCTGACCGCGACCGCTTCGTGCTGTCGAACGGCCACGGCTCCATGCTGATCTACTCGCTGCTGCACCTGACCGGTTATGACTTGGGTATCGAAGACCTCAAGCAGTTCCGTCAGATGGGCAGCCGCACGCCGGGTCACCCAGAATACGGTTACACACCCGGTGTCGAGACCACCACTGGTCCTTTGGGTCAGGGTATTGCCAACGCCGTTGGTTTTGCAATTGCCGAGAAAGTGCTGGGCGCGCAGTTCAACCGCGACGGCCACAAGATTGTCGACCATTACACCTACGCCTTCATGGGCGACGGCTGCATGATGGAAGGCATCTCGCACGAAGTCTGCTCGCTGGCCGGTACTCTGGGTCTGGGCAAGCTGATCGCGTTCTACGACGACAACGGCATCTCGATTGATGGTGAAGTCGAAGGCTGGTTCAGCGATGACACCCCTAAGCGTTTTGAATCTTACGGCTGGCAGGTCATCCGTAACGTCGACGGCCACGATGCCGAAGAAATCAAGATTGCCATCGAAACTGCGCGCAAGAGCGAGCAGCCAACCCTGATCTGCTGCAAGACCATCATTGGTTTTGGTTCGCCGAACAAGCAGGGCAAGGAAGATTGCCACGGCGCCGCACTGGGTAATGACGAAATCGCGCTGACCCGCGCTGCACTGGGCTGGAACCACGGCCCGTTTGAAATCCCGGCAGATATCTACGCCGAGTGGGATGCCAAGGCTGCTGGCGCTGCTGCCGAAGCCGAGTGGGATCAGCGCTTTGCTGCTTACACGGCGGCGTTCCCTGAGTTGGCCAGCGAATTCAAACGCCGTATGGCGGGTGAACTGCCGGCTGATTTCTCTGAGAAAGCGGCGGCCTACATCACTGAGGTTGCGGTTAAAGGCGAAACCATCGCCAGCCGTAAAGCCAGCCAGAACACCTTGAATGCATTTGGCCCGTTGCTGCCTGAGTTCCTCGGCGGTTCGGCTGACCTCGCCGGCTCCAACCTGACCCTGTGGAAAGGTTGCAAGGGCGTATCGGCAGAAGATGCCAGCGGCAACTACATGTACTACGGCGTTCGCGAGTTCGGCATGAGCGCGATCATGAACGGCGTGGCCCTGCACGGCGGTTTCGTACCGTACGGCGCGACCTTCCTGATCTTCATGGAATACGCCCGCAACGCAGTGCGCATGTCGGCGTTGATGAAGAAGCGTGTGCTGTATGTGTTCACCCACGACTCTATCGGTCTGGGCGAAGACGGCCCGACTCACCAGCCAATCGAGCAACTGACCAGCCTGCGCAGCACGCCTAATCTGGACACTTGGCGTCCGGCGGATGCAGTTGAGTCGGCAGTGGCCTGGAAATACGCCATTGAGCGTAATGACGGCCCGTCCGCGCTGATCTTCTCGCGTCAGAACCTGCCGCACCAAGGCCGTGACGTTGCTCAGCTGAGCGACATCGCCCGCGGTGGTTACGTGCTGAAAGACTGCGACGGTGAGCCAGAACTGATTCTGATCGCGACCGGCTCCGAAGTCGGTCTGGCGGTTCAGGCATTTGAAAAACTCAGCGAACAAGGCCGCAAGGTTCGCGTCGTTTCGATGCCATGCACCAGCGTGTTCGATGCGCAGGACGCCGGCTACAAGCAATCCGTACTGCCTGTTCAGGTTGGCGCGCGGATCGCTATCGAAGCCGCTCACGCCGACTTCTGGTACAAGTACGTCGGCCTCGAAGGTCAGGTAATCGGCATGACCTCCTTTGGTGAGTCGGCGCCTGCACCTGCTCTGTTCGAGCACTTCGGTTTCACCGTGGACAACATCCTCGAAACCGCTGCTGAAATGCTCGAAGCCTGATCAAGACGGCCTCAGCCTGCGCGCATCAAGGTGCGCGCAGGCCAACGTCGCTCGCAATTATCGAGACTGTCATGCGTAATCGCCCCTTCAGAATTGCCCTCAATGGCTATGGCCGTATTGGCCGCTGCGTATTGCGTGCCTTGCACGAGCGGGGCGCTGGCGCGCAGCTGGAAATCGTTGCCCTGAATGACCTGGCCGATCAGGCCAGTATCGAATACCTGACCCGCTTCGATTCAACCCACGGGCGTTTTCCCGGCGAGGTTCGGGTCGAAGGCGATTGCCTGCACATCAACGGCGGTTGTGTGAAGGTGCTGCGCCAATCAACGCCCGAAGCGATTGACTGGGCAGCGCTGGATATCGACCTGTTGTTCGAGTGCTCGGGGCTTTATACCAGCCGTGCAGACGGCCAGAGATTTCTCAAGGCCGGTGCGCCGCGCGTGTTGTTCTCGCAGCCAATGGCCAGCGAGGCGGATGCCGACGCCACCATCGTTTACGGGGTTAATCAGCACGCATTAAGCGGTGCCGAGAAGCTCGTATCGAATGCGTCGTGCACCACCAACTGTGGCGTGCCGCTGCTTAAATTGCTCAATGAAGCCGTCGGGATCGAGTACGTATCGATCACCACGATTCACTCGGCAATGAACGACCAACCGGTGATTGATGCCTATCACCATGAAGATTTGCGCCGCACACGTTCGGCCTTCCAGTCGCTGATTCCGGTGTCTACCGGCTTGGCGCGGGGTATCGAACGCTTGTTGCCGGATCTGCATGGGCGGATTCAGGCCAAGGCCATTCGGGTGCCGACAGTTAACGTCTCGTGCCTGGACATCACCATTCAAACAGCGCGTGATACCAGCGCCGCTGAAATCAATCGCATCCTGCGAGACGCGGCCACCTCCGGCCCGCTGCAAGGTCTGATTGCCTACACTGAAATGCCGCAGGTCAGTTGTGATTTCAACCACGACCCGCATTCAGCGATTGTCGATGGCAGCCAAACCCGGGTTTCCGGGCCGCGCCTGGTCAATTTGCTGGCTTGGTTCGATAACGAATGGGGCTTTGCCAATCGCATGCTCGACGTTGCCGAACACTACTTATCTGCTTCCACCCAATCCATTCAACCAGCCCCCGTGAAGGACTGATTCCATGACCGTTTTAAAAATGACCGACCTCGACCTCCAAGGTAAGCGTGTGTTGATTCGCGAAGACCTTAACGTGCCGGTAAAAGACGGCGTGGTTAAGAGCGATGCGCGTATCCTGGCATCTTTGCCAACCATCAAGCTGGCGTTGGAAAAAGGCGCTGCGGTAATGGTTTGCTCGCACCTGGGTCGTCCGACCGAGGGCGAATACTCGGAAGAGAACAGCCTCAAGCCAGTTGCTGATTACCTGAGCAAGGCCTTGGACCGCGACGTGCGTCTGGTCAAAGATTATCTGGGCGGCGTTGAGCTGGCAGCCGGCGAAATCGTGCTGCTGGAGAACGTGCGCTTCAACAACGGCGAAAAGAAAAACACCGACGAGCTGGCGCAGCAATACGCCAACTTGTGCGACGTCTTCGTCATGGACGCTTTCGGCACTGCGCACCGCGCGCAAGGTTCGACCCACGGCGTCGCCAAGTTCGCCAAGGTTGCGGCGGCTGGCCCGTTGCTGGCGGCAGAGCTGGATGCACTGGGCAAGGCGCTGGGTAACCCGGCCAAGCCAATGGCCGCAGTTGTTGCCGGCTCGAAAGTGTCGACCAAACTCGACGTACTCAACAGCCTCAGCCAGATCTGCGATCAGTTGATTGTGGGCGGCGGTATTGCCAACACCTTCCTCGCTGCGGCGGGTTTCCCGGTCGGCAAATCGCTGTACGAAGCGGATCTGGTCGAGACGGCCAAAGCCATCGCCGCCAAGGTCAGCGTGCCGCTGCCGGTCGACGTTGTCGTGGCCAAGGAATTTGCCGAGTCGGCGACTGCAACCGTGAAGCTGGTGGCGGACGTTGCCGAAGACGACATGATTCTGGATATCGGCCCGCAGACTGCTGCTCAGTTCGCTGAGTTGTTGAAGTCTTCGAAAACCATCCTGTGGAACGGCCCGGTTGGTGTGTTCGAGTTCGATCAGTTCGGCGAAGGCACCAAAACCCTGGCGTTGGCGATTGCCGAAAGCCCGGCGTTCTCTATCGCGGGCGGTGGTGACACGCTGGCGGCGATCGATAAATACAACGTTGCCGAGCGTATCTCCTATATTTCCACCGGCGGCGGCGCTTTCCTCGAGTTCGTAGAGGGTAAAGTGTTGCCAGCGGTTGAAGTGCTCGAGCAGCGCGCCAACGCTTGATAACCCACCGCCTGCAGGCCAATGCCGCAGGCGGTTTAACGTTGCAACGGATGACAGGGAGCCATTTATGATGCGCATGAGTCTAGCGGTAGCTGCAATTGTTCTGTCGATCACTGGATGTGTCGGCGGTGCTCATCACGAGAAGGCTTGCAAGGTATTCAGCCCGGTCGAGATCGAGTCGCCAACCACCAATCAGGATCAACGCATCGATGTCGAGAGCAGTGAAGATATGACCAATGCCGGTGATGAGCAGACCAACTGCTAAGCATTGTCTTTAATCCACAGGGTTCGTGACGTAGACCTGCGAGCCGTCAGACAACGGATGCCCGGAGAGCCAATATGGATAAACTATGCAAAGCCGCCGTCGGTGCTGCACTGCTCAGTGTAATAGCCGGTTGCTCTAGTCAGCCTGCAACGCCGGATGCATGGACCCGTTGGGTGTGTGACAGCCAGGCCGAAGTGCTGTGGCGCTTTACCGATGACAGCAAAGAGTCGGTGGATGTGCGTGTGGCCGGTGGCGATATTGCCCATCGCCTGAAACGTGAGCCTTCGGGCTCCGGCGCGATGTTCAGCGATGGCATGCTGACCTTTCACATGAAGGGTGAAGAAGGCCTGATTTACCGCACGGCCAGCAATGATTTGATCGGGCGCGGCTGCAAAGCCCCCTGAACAGCCGCCTGCAAGGTAATGCTTGGAGGCAATAGAACTTGAACACAGCTTGTCGCTGCGACAAGCTTGCACGATTAATGAGCCCAATTGGGAGACAGGAAAATATGGCACTTATCAGCATGCGCCAAATGCTCGACCACGCCGCCGAGTTCGGTTATGGCGTCCCGGCATTCAACGTAAACAACCTTGAGCAAATGCGCGCCATCATGGAAGCCGCCGACAAGACCGACTCACCGGTTATTGTTCAGGCCTCCGCCGGTGCCCGCAAATATGCCGGTGCGCCGTTCCTGCGTCACCTGATTCTGGCGGCCATTGAAGAATTCCCGCACATTCCGGTGTGTATGCACCAGGATCACGGCACCAGCCCTGCAGTGTGCCAGCGTTCGATCCAGCTGGGCTTCAGCTCGGTGATGATGGACGGCTCGTTGAAAGAAGACGGCAAAACCCCGGCTGACTACGACTACAACGTCCGCGTTACCCAGGAAACCGTGGCCATGGCGCACGCTTGCGGCGTTTCGGTAGAAGGCGAGCTGGGTTGCCTGGGCAGCCTGGAAACCGGTCAGGCTGGCGAAGAAGACGGCGTCGGCGCTGAAGGCATTCTCGATCACAGCCAGATGCTGACCGATCCGGAAGAAGCGGCTGACTTCGTCAAGCGCACTCAGGTTGATGCTCTGGCAATCGCCATTGGTACCAGCCACGGCGCGTACAAGTTCACCAAGCCACCTACTGGCGACATTCTGGCAATCGACCGCATCAAGGCGATTCACCAGCGTATCCCCAACACTCACCTGGTTATGCACGGTTCTTCTTCGGTTCCGCAGGAGTGGCTGGCGATCATCAACCAGTACGGCGGCGACATCAAAGAAACCTACGGCGTGCCGGTTGAAGAAATCGTTGAAGGCATCAAGCACGGCGTGCGCAAGGTCAACATCGACACCGACCTGCGCCTGGCATCGACCGGTGCAATGCGCCGCATGATGGCCGAGCAGCCGAGCGAATTCGACCCACGTAAGTTCTTCGGCAAAACCGTCGAAGCCATGCGTGACATCTGCATCGCGCGCTACGAAGCGTTCGGCACTGCTGGCAATGCCTCGAAGATCAAGCCGGTCTCGCTGGAAGCCATGTACCTGCGTTATGCCAAAGGTGAGCTGGCCGCCAAGGTCAACTAATCTGGATGAATATCAGGCAGTTTTCGCCTGATATTAAAAAACCTGTCCGGTGTGAGTCGGACAGGTTTTTTTATGCGTGCAGCTTAAGCGCCGGCGCCAAAACCACGCGCCATCAAGCTGGCCAGCAGCGGCAGGATCAACAGTATCAGCAGCTCAAGGCGGATAGTCATGATCACCAGTTTGCCTTTGTGCTCGCTTACGTCTGGCACCTCGCCTGCGTTGACGCTGTTGCGCCAGTTGATGAATACAAATGTCGGCAGGATAGACAGCAACCCGACCAGCAGGAACAGGCCGAGCTTGATGTGGAATACGCCGTTATACAGGTAGTATTCCCAGCCCTTGCCAAACCACATTACCCGCGCTGCGCCGGTTATCAGCACCAGTGCGGCGCACAGGCCGTAGGCCAGATCGGTGATGATCAGTGTCTTGGCGCGCTGTAGATCGAGTGGGCGCTTGAACAACACGTGCTCGATGGACAGCAACGCGAACAGACCGAATATCGACAGATAATGCAGGTAGGCGGCAATTGCGGCGGCCATTGGCAGTTCCTCAGGCAGGGGCGAGAGTGCTTGAGCTTGGGTTGGCGACAGAGACTCGGTTTCGGCCGCTGCGCTTGGCGTGATAGAGCGCCTTGTCGGCGCGCTGCATGGCCTGGCGTATGTCTTCTGGCGGCTCCACCAGTGTGCAGCCGATACTGATAGTCAGCGCCAGTTCGGCGTCTTCGATGATCATCGGCGAGTCGCCGATTTTGCTGCGAATGCGCTCGGCAATCTGCTCCAGTTCGCTGATGTCATGCACCTGCGTGATAACCACGAACTCTTCACCGCCACTGCGCGTAACGATGTCATGCGGGCGCATGGCGTCGCTGATACGCCGGGCGCTCTGCCAGAGCACGCGGTCGCCGCTGTCATGGCCGAAGTTGTCGTTCACATGCTTGAAGTGATCAAGATCGCAGTAGAGCAGGCCCAAGCGCAGATTGTGCTCTTTGGCGTGGAGTTGTTCGATGGCCAGAAAGTGATCAAGACCGGCGCGGTTCCACAGTTGCGTCAGGGGGCCGAGCAGTGCTTTGCGCTGTTCGCGGCTGAGTTCGTCGCGCAGCTCCTTCGACTGCAAGCTGATTTTGCGCAGTTGCAAATAGCCTTCGGCCAGCGTGGCCATGTCCTTGAGCAGTTGTTGCTGCTTTGCGCTCCACTCGCGTGGCGCCGTGTCCAGCAGGCATAAGGTGCCGAGTGCATAGCCGTCGCTGCTGTAGAGCGGTTGGCCGGCATAAAAACGCAGGTGCGGGGCTTCGGTGACCAGCGGATTGTCTTTGAAGCGCGGGTCTTGCTGGGCATCTTCGACAATCATCATTTGTGAGCCGAGAATCGCATGGCCGCAAAACGAAACGCTGCGCGGAGTCTCGGCAATATCGGCGCCGATGCGCGCCTTGAACCACTGGCGCTGCTGATCGATCAGGCTGATCAGCACCGATTTGACCCCGAACAGATCGCGCACAACCCGCACCAATACATCCAGATAAGGTTCGGCAGGAGTATCGAGCAACTCTTGCTCATCCAGCGCTTTCTGACGCAAGGCTTCGTTGGCCGGTGTCTCAGGGCAGAGCATGCGATTTTCCTTATTAGGAACGAGGACTAAACCATAGATCATCTCTCGTCATAAGGTAAGCATAGCCACCCAGCGTGAGACCGCGCAATATCATGAAACCGAGGAATGCCAGCCATAATCCATGATTGCCCAGACCTGTCAGCGTCCAGCCCAACAGCAGGCTCAGAGCCACGGCGAGCAGCATGGCGTTGCGCATTTCGCGGGCACGGGTTGCGCCGATGAACAAGCCATCCAGCAGGTAACTCCACACCGCCAGCAACGGCAGCAGTGCCAGATACGGCAGATATTCAAGGGCGGTTTCACGCACGCTGTCGATGCTGGTTTGCATGCCGATGAACTGTTCACCCGCCAACGCAAAGAACAGTGCGAAACCAACACTGGCGAACAGTGACCAGCCAGCAGAGACGATCAGGGTGCGGCGCAATCCCACCCGGTCGCGTGCGCCGAGGGCGTGGCCGCAAAGCGCTTCCACCGCATGGGCCAGGCCATCGAGCGCGTGCGCAGTCAGCAACAAGCCATTAAGCAGCAGTGCGTTGGCAGCGACAGTCGAGTCGCCCAGACGCGTGCCCTGCACGGTGATCAAGAAGAACACCAGCTGCAAAGCCAGGGTGCGGATGAAAATGTCGCGGTTCACCGCCAGCAATGGCCGCCAGTTCAGCCAACGGCGCAGCGCGCTCCAGTCAATGGTTCCCGCGTAGGCACTGAGCGCCCGGCGTGCCAGCCACAGGCCAAGCAACGCGCCGCTCCACTCGGCGATCACCGAGGCCCACGCCGCCCCCGCGACGCCAAAGTTCAGGCCGAGAACCAACAGTAAATCCAACCCGACATTGAGCAGGTTGGTGGTCAGCAGAATCGCCAATGGCCCGCGCGCGTTCTGGGTGCCGAGTAGCCAGCCAATCAGCGCATAAGTCGCCAGCGCGGCGGGCAGGCCGAACAGGCGAATCTGGAAGTAGTGGCGGGCCAGGTCATCCAGCTCGGCGGAGGGCTGCATCAGCGCCAGCGCGGCGTGGCTAAAGGGCAGGGCGACGATTATCAGCAATGCGCTCAGTGCCACGCCAAGCAGCAACCCTTGCGTGAGCACCTGCCGCAGCGCGCTGCCATCTTCGCGGCCGGCTGCCTGTGCGGCAAAACCAGTGGTGCCCATGCGCAAGAATCCCATTGCCCAGGTGAGCAGGGTGTAAAGGCTCGCGCCTACCGCCACCGCAGCCAGTTGGTAGGCGTGCGGCAAATGGCCGACCACGGCGCTGTCGACCAACGCCACCAGCGGCACAGAAATATTCGACAAAATCATCGGCGCCGCCAGCGCCCAGACTCGTTTATGGGTTGGGCTATGGCGCCAGGCATCTAGTATCAGTGACATGAAAAACTCCGCTATGGCGGCCACTATACGTGCCCATCAGGGGATTGGTTAAGGCTGATTTCAACGCGCGGGCCAGCTGCCACATTGATTCATGCAATTGCGTCATTGGGACGCAATCGGCAGTCGTCTATAGTGGGTGCTTTGCAACCGGCGAATAACGGAGACGGGTGATGCTGAACAAAGGACTGCTGTTGGCGATAGTGCTGGGTTTGCTCAGCGCGTGCGACTCCTCGGAGCCCGCCAAAGTCACCATCACTGAGCCTGCTGGCGGTGCCCAGCAGACTGCCCCCGCAGCCCCGCGCCCAGCCGTTGACCGGGAGGCGCTGGCCAAGCGTTATGCGGGCCGCGAGCTGACGGTTGTCGATGCATCGGAAGTGCAGATTGACGGAGCCAGCGCGCTCTCGATCAGTTTCTCGGTGCCACTTGAGCCGGATCAGGATTTCGCCCAAAAGCTGCATCTGGTCGACACCCAAACCGGCAAGGTAGATGGCGCATGGGAGTTGTCAGACTCGCTCACAGAACTGCGCCTGCGCCACCTGGAGCCGGATCGCAAACTGGTGCTTACCGTCGATGCCGGGTTGCAGGCAATCAATGACACTGAGTTGGCCAAAGAGCACATCACCCGCCTGCAAACCACAGACATGCAGCCCAGTGTCGGCTTCGCCAGTCGTGGTTCGCTGCTGCCCACTCGCCTGGCGGAAGGCTTGCCGGTAATCACCCTGAATGTGGATCAGGTCAACGTCGAATTCTTCCGCATCAAACCACAGTCGCTGCCCAAGTTTCTCAGTGAATGGGGCACTAACAGCAATCTCGAAAGCTGGCAGGCCAATTCTCTGCTGCCAATGGCCGAACTGGTATACGGCGGGCGCTTCGATTTGCAGCCCGAGCGCAACACCCGCGAAACCGTGATGTTGCCGATTGCCGGGCTCGAACCGTTCAAGCAGCCGGGCGTGTATCTGGCCGTGATGAAAGCCGCCGGCACTTACAATTATTCGGTGCCGGCAACGCTGTTCACCCTGAGCGACATTGGCCTCTCGGTGCACCGTTACAACAACCGGCTTGATGTCTTCACTCAGGCGTTGGCAGGCGGTGGTGCGCAGGCGGATGTAGCGCTTGAAGTGCTCGACGGCAAAGGCCGTGTGCTGGCCGAGGGCAAGACTGACAGTAAAGGCCATGCCGAATTGCCGCTGCCGCCCAAGGCGCAGGTGATTATTGCCCAGCAAGGCGAGCAGACCAGCTTGCTGCAACTCAACAGCTCGGCGCTGGATCTGGCCGAGTTCGATATCAGCGGGCCAGCGGCTCACGCCTTGCAGTTTTTTGTATTTGGCCCGCGTGATTTATACCGGCCAGGCGAGACGGTGCTGCTCAATGCACTGCTTCGCGATGCCGATGGCCGTGCGGTCAACAACCAGCCCGTGAGTGTTGAAGTGCGCCGGCCCGATGCGCAGGTGAGCCGTAAGTTTGTCTGGAACGCCGATGACTCAGGTCTTTATCAATATGAGCTGCAACTGGCCGAGGAAGCGCCAACGGGGCGCTGGCAGCTGCTGCTCGATCTGGGCGATGGCGCGCCGCAACTGTATGAATTTTCGGTCGAGGACTTTCTGCCAGAGCGCCTGGCGCTGGAACTGAAAGGTCAGGATCAGCCGCTGAAACCGGCGCAACATGCGCAGTTCGAGGTGAATGGTCGTTACCTCTACGGCGCGCCGGCCAGCGGCAATCGCATCAGCGGGCAACTCTATGTGCGGCCGCTGCGTGATGCCGTGGCGAGTTTGCCTGGTTATCAGTTCGGCTCGGTCACCGAGAAAGAGCTGAGTCAGGATCTGGAGTTGGATGAACAAACCCTGGATGAGCAGGGCAACACCACGCTGGACATCGAGAGTCGTTGGGACACGGTCAAGTCGCCGCTCAAGCTGATATTGCAGGCGAGCCTGCAAGAGTCTGGCGGTCGGCCCATAACCCGGCGGCTGGTGCAGCCGGTTTGGCCTGCTGAGCGTTTGCCCGGCATTCGCGGGCTGTTTGAAGGTGATCAGGTCGATGCCGACGGGCTGGCCAATTTCGAGATTCTGCTGGCCGATCCGGCGGGGAACAAGCTGGCAGCGGACGCGTTGACCGTGCGTCTGGTGCGTGAACGCCGTGATTACTACTGGACCTTCTCGGACAACGACGGCTGGAGCAATAACTACAACGAGAAATTCCTCACCCTCAGCGAAGAGCAAGTCAGCGTTGCTCAAGGCTCGACGGCCAAGGTCAGTTTTCCGGTGGAGTGGGGCCCGTATCGGGTCGAGGTGATTGATCCGCAAAGCAAGATGCTCAGCAGCGTGCGCTTCTGGGCGGGCTATCGCTGGCAGGACAATGCCGAAGGCGGCGCGGTACGTCCGGACCAAGTCAAGCTGGCGCTGGATAAACCCGCTTATGCGAACGGCGAAACCGCAAAGGTAACCGTTACCCCGCCAGTTGCGGGCAGCGGCTATCTGCTGGTCGAGTCGAGCGAGGGCCCGTTGTGGTGGCAACCGATTACGCTGCCTGCGGAAGGGCAGACCTTCGAGGTGCCGATCAGCAAAGACTGGCTGCGCCATGATCTCTACATCAGCGCGCTGGTGATTCGTCCGGGTGAGCGCAAGAGCAATGCCACACCAAAACGGGCGGTCGGGATTCTGCACTTACCGCTGCAACGCGAGCAGCGCAAGCTCAGCCTGAACCTGCACGCGCCAGACAAAATGCGCCCCAAACAGCCGCTGAATGTTCAGGTGCAGGCGCAAAATGCTGACGGCAGTGCAGCCAGGCAAGCGTATGTGCTGGTGGCGGCGGTGGACTCGGGGATTCTTAATATCACCGAGTACCCGACGCCAGATCCCTATTCGAATCTGTTCGGGCGCAAGGCATACGGCGCCGACCAACTCGACGTATTCGGTCAGCTTATCGAGGCCGGGCAGGGACGGATGGCCAAGCTGGCATTCGGCGGCGACGCGGCGCTGGCGGGCGGCGGCAAACGGCCTGAAAGCAATGTGCTGATTGTCGCGATGCAAGCCAAACCGGTGCAGCTCGATGAGCAGGGCAAGGGCACTGTCAGTCTGGATATTCCCGATTTCAATGGTGAGTTGCGGCTCATGGCGCAGGTCTGGACCGATCAGCGCTATGGCATGGCCGAAGCCAAAACCGTCGTCGCTGCGCCGCTGGTGGCTGAGCTTTCGACGCCGCGCTTTCTTGCCGGCGGGGATGAAACCACGTTGGCGCTGGACTTGAGTAATCTCACGGAGCAGGCACAGACACTCGACGTGCAGCTCGGGATCAGCGGCCAACTTGAATGGGTCGATGCGCAGTTAGCTAACTCGACACTCAAACTAGAACCGGGCCAGCGCAGCACGCTGCACATTCCGGTGCGGGCACTGGGCGGCTTTGGCCAGGGCAAGATCGAACTAAAGGTCGATGGCCTGAGCCTGCCGGATGAGCAGTTGGCGGCCTTGCAGCGTGATTGGACGCTGGGTATTCGTCCGGCTTATCCCGCACGCCTGGAACACATGCGCAGCGTGCTCAAGGGCGACACATGGCAAATGCCTGCCGGCACGCTGGCGGCATTTGAACCTGCCGGTTTGCAAGCACGACTGGCGGTTTCGAGCCGGCCGCCGCTTAACCTTGGCGAGCAGATTCGTGCGCTCAAGGCTTATCCGTACGGCTGCCTTGAACAGACCGCCAGCGGCCTGTATCCGTCGCTTTACGCCGATGCTGCGATCATCAAACGGCTGGGTCTGGAAACCGAACCGGATGAGCAGCGCAAGCGTTCAATCGAGCTGGGTATCGAGCGCTTGTTGAGCATGCAGCGTTACAACGGCAGCTTTGGTTTATGGGGCGCCGACAGTGATGAGGAATATTGGCTGACAGCCTATGTCACCGACTTTTTACTGCGCGCTCGCGAGCAAGGTTTTGCTGTGCCTGAAGAGGCCATGAAAAAGGCCAACGAGCGCCTGCTGCGTTATGTGCAGGAGCGCAATCTGATCGATGTCGGTTACAGCCAGAGCCTCGATCACACCCGCTTTGCCGTGCAGGCCTATGCAGGTTTTGTGTTGGCGCGCAGCCAGCAGGCGCCGCTTGGCGCGTTGCGTAATCTGTATGATCGGCGCAGCGATGCCGAGTCGGGCTTGCCGCTGGTGCAGTTGGCGATTGCCCTGCAGAAGATGGGCGACCAGCCGCGTGCCGACGATGCGCTGCGGGCAGGGCTGAGCCGTCAGCGCGACAGCGAGCGTTGGTTAGGTGATTACGGCAGCCAGTTGCGTGATCAGGCATTGATCATGGCACTGCTGGAGGAATACGACCTGGCCGCGACTGTGCGTGAGGCCCGGCTGTTTGCCCTGGCGGATGAGTTGGCCGCGCAACGCTGGTTATCGACGCAGGAGCGCAACGCGTTGTATCTGGCCGGGCGCAATCTGCTGAGCAAGCCCGAGCAGCCGTGGCAGGCCCAACTGCAAAGCGGCAGCCTGGCGTTTGAGCTGAGTAATGCGCAATCGGCGATCAAGCTCGATGGCAAGGATCTGGCCGAGCCGCTGACGCTCAGCAGTGCTTCGGAGCAACCTTTGTATCAGCAGCTCACGTTGTCCGGCTATCCGCGTAACGCCCCGGTTGCCGGTGGCGAGAACCTGAGCATTGGCCGCGATTATCTGGACATGCAGGGCCAGCCGCTGAACCTCGAAGAGCTTGATAGCGGCCAGTTGGTGCTGGTGCATCTGGTGGTTGCGGCCAAGGAGCGCGTGCCGGATGCGCTGGTGGTCGACCTGTTGCCGGCAGGGCTGGAGTTGGAGAATCAGAATCTGGCGCAAAGCGCTGCCAGCCTTGAGGATGCCAGCAGCGAAACCAAGGAGTGGCTGCAGTCGATGCAGAATGCCAACCTCAAGCATCAGGAGTTCCGTGGCGATCGCTATGTCGCGGCGCTGGATCTCGACGGCTATGGCAGCACCCATCTGTTGTATCTGGCGCGGGCCGTAACGCCCGGCAGCTACCGCGTGCCGCCACCTCAGGTTGAGTCCATGTACCGGCCCAACTGGCAGGCAATCGGCGATGCATCGGAGAAAATGGTGGTACGCAGCCGCTGATATTTCCGGCGCTTGCGGATTGCGCCGTAACGGCTGCAATCCCGGCGCGGCTGGAGTTTTAGCGGCGGCTGTAGTCGTGCTGTAGTTTAATCGGGTGCGTCAGGTGATCAGGCCGCTGAGGATCCACAGGCCGAGAAACAGCCAGCACACGCCACCGATAATGGCTTTGCGCATGAAGGCGCGAACCGCCGCGTAAAGCAGCAACAGGCCGATGATCAGCACCACAATGCTGAGAAACGACGGGGTAATTCCGAGGGTTTTCGACATGCCATCAATGAAGCCGCTGAAGGCATTGCCGAACAGTCCAAAGAAGCTGCTGAGGCTTTCGACAATGAAACGAATCACCGTGCCGAAAGCTTGGCCGAGTGATTCAAAAAATCCTGCTACCTGTAAATGTGGGTTCATTTGACGCCTGTAATCAATCCATCCATCCGCTACATACCGGCAAGCTGTGAAGGTTGCCGGGCAGTTATGCGCGCTAGTGTGCCAGTCATTGGCCACTGTTGCAGCGCAATTGGATGGGCTGCTGCGTTCGGTTGGCGGGTGCGGCAGTGAATCTGTGGAAAACTCTGTGCGTGCGCTGGCAGCAGTTGCGCCGGCGCACGCGTTGGTTGTTGGCCGCTCCGCTGATGCTTTGCGCGCTGTTGTGGGCCGCTGATCTGTTGTTTCCGTTACCGCTGCCCGAAGATGATCTGGCGCGGGTGGTGCTGGCCGAAGACGGCACGCCGCTGTGGCGCTTCGCCGATGCTGATGGCGTGTGGCGCTATCCGGTCAGCAGTTCGCAGGTGTCGCCGTATTATTTGCAGGCGTTGCTGGCGTATGAAGATCGCTGGTTTTATCAGCATCCGGGCATCAATCCGCTGGCGCTGTTGCGCGCCACTTGGCAGAACCTGCGTGGCGGGCGCGTGGTTTCCGGCGGCAGCACGTTGTCGATGCAGGTGGCGCGTTTGCTCGACCCGCATGCGCGCAGTTTGCCGGGCAAGCTCAAGCAGGTCTGGCGCACGCTGCAACTGGAGTGGCACCTGAGCAAGGATCAGATCCTTACGTTGTATCTGAACCGCGCGCCTTTTGGCGGCACGCTGCAAGGCGTTGCTGCCGCCAGTTGGGCGTATCTGGGCAAACCGCCGAGCCGGATGACTCACGCCGAGGCGGCGCTGTTTGCGGTGCTGCCACAGGCACCCAGCCGGCTGCGTCCTGATCGTCATCCGCAGCGTGCACAGGCTGCCCGCGACAAGGTTCTGCGGCGTCTGCTGGCGTTCGATGTGTGGCCTGCCAGCGCCATTAACGATGCGCTGCAAGAGCCGGTGTTGCTGGCGCCGCGTCAGGAGCCGCGTTTAGCGCCACTGCTGGCGCGTCGGCTCAACCATGCCGACAGCCCGCCACTGATTCACACCACGCTGGATGCCAGCTTGCAGCGCCGTCTTGAGGACATGCTCATGGGCTGGCGGGCGCGATTGCCCGAGCGCACCTCGGCGGCAATCGTGGTAGCCGAGTTACCCAACATGCAGGTGCGCGCCTACCTCGGCTCTGTGGATATCGGCGATGCCAAGCGCTTTGGCCATGTTGATATGGTGCATGCGCTGCGCTCGCCCGGCTCGACCCTGAAGCCGTTTCTGTACGGCATGGCGCTGGATGCCGGGCTGATTCATTCCGAGTCGTTGTTGCAAGACGTTCCCCGGCGTTACGGCGATTACCGACCCGGCAACTTTGCCGCGAGTTTCAGCGGCCCGGTTTCGGCCAGCACTGCGCTGTCGCGATCGCTCAACTTGCCAGCGGTGCAGTTGATCGAAGCCTATGGCCCGAAACGCTTTGCTGGCGAGTTGCGCAATGCGGGAGTGCCATTGGCGTTGCCGCCGCTGGCGCAGCCTAATCTGGCGATTATTCTCGGTGGCGCGGGCAGCCGACTGGAGCAATTGGTGAGCGGCTACAGCGCGTTCGGGCGTTCCGGCATGGTTGCTGGGCTGCGTTTTCAGCCGCAGGATGCCTTGCGCGAGCGACGTTTGTTATCTGCGGGCGCGGCGTGGATTATCCGGCGGATTCTCAGCGGGCAGGCGCGCCCGGAAATCGACCCGCGTGCGCAGTTGGTGCGGCGCTCCACGCTCGCCTGGAAAACCGGTACCAGCTATGGCTTTCGTGATGCCTGGGCGATTGGCGTAGCGCCGCGTTATGTGATTGGCGTGTGGATCGGCCGCCCCGATGGCACGCCAGTTTCGGGCCAGTTTGGTCTGGCCTCGGCAGCGCCGATGTTGCTGCAAGTGCATGACATTCTGGCCAATCGCGACAGCCAGCGAGCAATCCCGTTACCGGCTGATCCGCAACCCGCCTCGGTTGGCGTCGCCGCGATCTGCTGGCCATTGGGTCAGCCGCTTGGTAAAGACTCGGCCAATTGTCGGCGTCAGCGTTTTGCCTGGACGCTGGATGGCACCACGCCGCCCACCTTGCTGGCAGCGGATCAGCCCGCCGGGCTCGGTCTTAGCCAAACCATCTGGGTCAATGAGCAGGGCTTGCGGGTCGATGCCAGTTGCAGCGGCGCCAAACCCGAGGTGTTGGCGCTTTGGCCAGCGCCGCTGGAACCGTGGTTACCCAGCCGTGAAAGACGCAGCGCACGGCTGCCTGCGGCGTCGCCGGAATGTCCGCCGCGCAACGGTTTGGCCAGCACTTCGCTGGATATCGTCGGCATTCGCGAGGGCGATCAGCTGCGCAGCCCGACCGGCGCTCAAGGGCCGCGTCTGCGTTTGAGTGCGATTGGCGGCAGCGGCAAGCGCTGGTGGTTTCTCAATGGCCGGCAAGTGGCGGAAACACTGCCCGACGCCAGCTTCGATCAAGTGCTGGAGCGCAGCGGGGTGTATCAACTCAGCGTGCTCGACGAAAGTGGGCAGACCGCTCAGGTGAGTTTCCGCGTGAGCCGCTAATGCCACTGTACCCGTGGTTTTATTGATGACTGTATCGGTGCGCCATGCAGTGACAATGTTTTTATATGTGCTTTTGATTTGCGCACATTCACTCGGAGCCCGGCCATGACGCCAAAAGACTTGCTACTCGCGTTATGGGTAATCGTGTTGTGGGGGCTCAACTTCGTCGTCATCCGCATCGGTCTGGATGGGCTGCCGCCGTTGTTGCTGGGTGGCCTGCGGTTTTGTCTGGCGGCATTCCCGGCGATATTTTTTATCCGGCGTCCGCAGGTGCCGTTACGCTGGTTGCTGGCGTACGGCCTGACCATTTCGTTTGGCCAGTTCGCCTTTCTGTTCTCGGCCATGTCTGTGGGCATGCCCGCAGGCCTGGCCTCGCTGGTGTTGCAGTCACAGGCTTTCTTCACCCTGCTGTTCGCCGCAATGGTGCTGGGCGAGCGGGTGCGTCCGGTTAACGTGCTGGGCATGTTGATTGCCGCTGGCGGATTACTCTTGATCGGCGCACAGAGCGGCACCAGCACGACCCTTGCCGGCCTGTTGCTGACCCTCTGCGCCGCCGCGATGTGGGCCATGGGCAATATCATCACCAAGCGCGTTGGTCAGGTCGATCTGGTGGCCTTGGTGGTGTGGGGCAGTTTGGTGCCGCCATTGCCATTCTTCGCCATGTCGCTGTGGCTGGAAGGGCCGGAACTGATCGAAACGTCTCTGCGCAATATCAGCCTCAGCTCGATTGGTGCGCTGGCGTATCTGGCGTTTGCCGCCACGCTCATGGGTTACGGGCTCTGGAGCAAATTGCTCTCGCGTTATCCGGCCAGCCAGGTCGCACCGTTCTCGATGCTGGTGCCAATCATCGGCCTTAGCTCATCGGCGCTGCTGCTCGGCGAGCGCCTCACACATTGGCAAATGGCGGGCACGGTTCTGGTGATGGCGGGGCTGGCCATCAACGTATTCGGCGGGCGTTTCATCAGCCGTTTCAGCGCTGCTCGCGGTAATGCTCTGTAGCCTGTTAAACAACGCGCAGGTGCTTGGCCTGGGTCGACTCGCAATATCGTATACACGCCCCTCATACCCCGCTCAACATTACGCGGCGCTCATATCAGCCGCCGTGATAATCACAATCGTGACCATTTACTTCTGCAGATTCAGGCGCCGGTGGATTATCGCTCCACCGGGCAACGCCCACTCCTACAGAAGGAATATCAGCATGAATCGTTTCGCCGCTATTGCCAGTCTTCTCGCCGCTTCGGCGTTCACCACAAGTGTCAGCGCAGAAAGCCAGCGCCAGCTGGATAAGGCGCGTGCCAGCTCTGTGAAAACTCAACCGGCCAGCGAAGCTGCGCGCCCCTAAGCGCGCAAACAGCTTCGCCAGATACTGGAGTGCGAGATGACAACTGCCCAATGGTTTGCCGCTAAAGACGTGTATGGCGTGACCTACGCAACGATTAATGAGTGCGGCATTCACTATGAGTCCGAGCTGGCGGTGCAACTCAGTGACGGCCAACTCACCACGCTGAGCATTCCCACTCAACTGAGTGAGCGGTTGGCCATCGAGCAGTTGGTTTGCCCGCACACATGCCAGTAACCGCAGGTTCAGCAACCTCAACCCAACCCTGACCAAGGCCCTTTGAACATCGTCTGGCTCGTGCATCATGAAACTGAAAAATCGCAACATGCTGGTCATCGCCGCACTGGCGATCATGACCAATGGTCTGTCTTTACTCGGCCTGGATTACGGCTCTGCCGGCGCATTGGCGCGCACGATCGAGTGCAAGTCGAACATTGCGCGCAATATCGAGGTCGCCGACCGCCTGAAGAAATTGCTTGGCCAGCCGCCGTGCCGCCCGGAGACTGAATTCGCGCCGCGCTTCAGCCTCGTGTGAGACGCTTGCTCAAGCCCCGTGAACACCTCTGGCTGGCGCGCTAAAGCTGCTGCTTTAGTCGAGATCACGTGGCGTAAATTTGTAGTGCAGCTAATCTTTCTCCTGATATGTTCGGCAACGTCCCGGACATCACTGCCTGATGCAGGAGAGTCATGATGGATATGAACCGTCGACAGTTCTTCAAGGTCTGTGGTGTAGGCCTTGGAACATCGAGCCTGGTTGCGCTGGGAGCCGCCCCAACGGCTGCTTACGCCGATCAGGTCAGACACTACAAGCTCACCCGTACCATAGAAACCCGCAACACCTGCCCGTATTGCTCCGTTGGCTGTGGCCTGCTGATGTACAGCCAGGGCGATGGCGCGAAGAACGTTGCGCAGAACATTATTCACATCGAGGGCGACTCCGATCACCCGGTCAACCGCGGCACGCTGTGCCCTAAAGGTGCCGGCCTGCTCGATTTCGTCCACAGTCCCAGCCGCCTTCAATATCCGCAGGTGCGCGAAGCGGGCTCCACCGAGTGGAAGCGCGTCGAGTGGGATGATGCGCTGGACCGCATCGCCAAGCACATGAAGACCGACCGAGACGCCAACTTTATCGAGCGCAACGAGCAGGGCCAAACGGTCAATCGCTGGTTGAGCACCGGTTTCCTCGCGGCGTCGGCCTCGTCCAACGAAGCGGGCTACATCACTCACAAAGTGGTGCGTTCACTCGGCATATTAGGATTCGATAACCAAGCACGTGTCTGACACGGCCCGACGGTGGCAAGTCTTGCCCCGACGTTTGGCCGCGGCGCCATGACCAATCACTGGACCGACATCAAGAATGCCGATCTGGTTTTGATTATGGGCGGCAATGCTGCTGAAGCGCATCCGTGCGGCTTCAAATGGGTGACCGAAGCCAAGGCGCACAACAACGCCAAGCTGATTGTGGTCGATCCGCGCTTTACCCGTTCTGCCTCGGTAGCAGACTTGTACGCGCCGATTCGCACCGGCACCGACATCGCGTTCCTCGGCGGGTTGATCTACTACCTCATCGAGAACGACAAGTACCAGCACGAGTACGTGCGTAACTACACCGACGTCAGCTTTATCGTGCGTGAAGGTTACGATTTCGAGGCCGGCTTCTTCAGTGGTTACGACGAAGCCAAACGCGGCTATCCGGATAAATCTGGCTGGGGCTACGAGATTGGCGAAGATGGCTATGCCGTGGTCGATCCAACGCTGAGCCATCCGCGTTGCGTATTCAACCTGCTGAAGAAACACTACAGCCGCTACACGCCGGATATGGTCAGCAGTATTTGCGGCACGCCGAAAGCGCAGATGTTGCAGGTGTGGGACACCATTGCCGAAACCTCTGCGCCGGGCAAAGTCATGACCATCATGTACGCGCTCGGCTGGACGCAGCACTCAACCGGCTCGCAGATGATCCGCACCGGCGCCATGTTGCAGTTGCTGTTGGGCAATATGGGCATGCCCGGCGGTGGTATGAACGCCTTGCGCGGCCACTCCAACATTCAGGGCCTCACCGACCTCGGCTTGCTCTCCAACTTGCTGCCTGGCTACCTGACGCTGCCCAGCGATGCTGAGCAGGATTACGCCGCGTACATTGCCAAACGGGCGAGCAAACCGCTGCGTCCGGGGCAGTTGTCTTACTGGCAGAACTACGAGAAATTCCACGTCAGTTTGATGAAGGCCTGGTACGGCAAAAACGTCAGCGCCGAGAACAACTGGGGCTACGACTGGTTGCCAAAACTCGATGCGCCGGCACCCGGTTACGACGTACTCAAAGTCTTCGACATGATGTACCAGGGCCAGGTTAACGGTTACTTCTGTCAGGGCTTCAACCCGATTGCCTCGTTCCCCAACAAGGCCAAGGTTGGCGCGGCACTGGCCAAGCTCAAATACCTGGTAATCATGGACCCGCTGGCGACGGAAACGTCCGAGTTCTGGCGCAACGTCGATGAGTTCAACGCGGTCGACACTGCCAGTATCCAGACCGAAGTATTCCGCCTGCCAACGTCCTGCTTTGCCGAAGAAGACGGCTCGCTGGTCAACAGCGGGCGTTGGTTGCAGTGGCACTGGAAGGGTGCCGAGCCACCGGGGCAGGCGCGTACCGACATCGCGATCATGTCCGGTTTGTATCACCGCTTGCGCACCATGTACGCGCAGGACGGCGGCAAATTCCCCGATCCGATCCTCAATCTCGACTGGCCGTATTTGCAGCCCGACGAACCTTCACCCGAGGAGGTAGCGAAAGAGTATTCAGGCAAGGCCCTGACTGATCTCAACGATCCAGCCACCGGCGCATTGCTGGTCAAGGGCGGCGAGCAATTGGCCGGTTTTGCCCAGTTGCGTGCAGACGGCAGCACCGCCAGCGGTTGCTGGTTGTTCTGTGGTTCATGGACCCAGCAAGGCAACCAAATGGCGCGGCGCGATAACGCTGATCCGTATGGCATCGGCCAGACGCTCGGCTGGGCGTGGTCTTGGCCTGCTAACCGGCGGATTCTCTACAACCGCGCCTCGGCAGATGTTTCCGGCAAACCGTGGGAGGGCCTGAAAAAACCGTTGGTGTTCTGGAATGGCAAGTCGTGGACGGGCGCGGATGTGCCGGACTTCAAGGCGGACTCGCCACCGGATGCGGGGATGAATCCGTTCATCATGAACCCGGAAGGGGTCGCGCGTTTCTTTGCCGTCGACAAGATGGCCGAGGGGCCGTTCCCTGAACATTACGAGCCGTTCGAGACGCCAATCGGCCGCAACCCGTTGCACCCGGATGATCCGCGCGTCACCAGCAATCCGGCGGCGCGGGTGTTCAAGGGCGACATGGAATTGTTCGGCACCGCCGAGGAGTTCCCATACGCGGCGACAACCTATCGCCTCACCGAGCACTTCCACTTCTGGACCAAGCACTGCCGGCTCAATGCAATTGTGCAGCCCGAGCAGTTTGTCGAAATCAGTGAAGTGTTGGCCAAGGAGTTGGGAATCGGCGTTGGTGATCGGGTCAAGGTGTCGTCCAACCGTGGCTACATCAAGGCGGTTGCGGTGGTCACTAAACGCCTGAAACCGCTAACGGTGGATGGCAAGACCGTGCATCAAGTCGGCATTCCGCTGCATTGGGGATTCTCCGGCTTAACGCGTAACGGTTACCTGACCAACACCCTGACTCCCTTCGTCGGCGACGCTAACACCCAGACGCCGGAATTCAAATCCTTCCTCGTTAACGTGGAAAAGGCATAGGAGCTGACGCATGGCTACTCAAGACATCATCGCCCGCTCCGCCACGACCACGCCCTCATCGTCTATCCGGCATGTGGACGAGGTGGCAAAACTCATCGACGTATCCAAATGCATCGGCTGCAAGGCCTGCCAGGTGGCGTGCTCGGAATGGAACGAACTGCGTGACGAAGTCGGCCATAACCACGGCACGTACGAAAGCCCGGCAGATCTCTCGTCCGAGTCATGGACACTGATGCGCTTTGCCGAACACGAGGATGAAGCCGGCAAGCTTGAATGGTTGATCCGCAAGGATGGCTGCATGCATTGCGCCGAGCCGGGCTGCCTCGCGGCATGCCCGAGCCCTGGCGCAATCGTCCAGTACGCCAACGGCATCGTTGATTTCAATCAGGACCATTGCATCGGTTGCGGCTACTGCATCACCGGTTGCCCGTTTGATGTGCCGCGTATCTCGCAAAAAGATAACAAGGCCTACAAATGCACCTTGTGTTCAGACCGCGTCGGGGTGGGGCAGGAGCCTGCCTGCGTGAAAACCTGCCCAACCGGCGCCATTGTGTTCGGCACCAAGGATGACATGAAAGAGCACGCCGCCGAGCGTATCGTCGACCTCAAATCACGTGGCTATGAAAATGCCGGCCTGTACGACCCCGCCGGGGTTGGCGGCACGCACGTGATGTATGTGTTGCACCACGCCGACTCACCCACGCTGTACTCGGGTTTGCCGGCTAATCCATCGATCAGCCCAATGGTGCAAGTGTGGAAGGGCGTCGCCAAACCGCTCGGTTTGCTGGCGCTCGGCGCAACTGCACTGGTCGGCTTCCTGCATTACCTGCGCGTAGGTCGCAACGTGGTCGAGGAAGACGAGCCGGTAACGGTTGGCGAAGCGGAAACCGTGGTGCACAAGGTTGATCCGTCTGTGCATGAATTTGACCCCAAAGCGCCGCGTTGAAACGGCGCGCAGGAGTTCAAGATGAAACATGACATTCAACGTTACGGCGCAGGCGACCGGACTAACCACTGGCTGGTAGCGCTGCTGTTCATATTGGCCGGGCTTTCCGGGCTGGCGCTGTTTCATCCGGCGTTGTTCTGGCTGACCCATCTGTTTGGCGGCGGGCCGTGGACGCGCATTCTGCATCCGATCATGGGTGTGGCGATGTTCGTGCTGTTTGCCTGGCTGGTGCTGCGTTTTATCGGCCACAACATGATCGACGCTAATGATCGCAAATGGCTCAGCCAGATTGGCGACGTGGTAAACAATCACGAAGAAAAGCTGCCGCCAGTCGGGCGTTACAACGGCGGGCAGAAGCTGCTGTTCTGGGTGCTGTTGCTGTGCATGCTGGTGCTGCTGGTCACTGGCGTGGTGATCTGGCGCGAGTACTTCAGTCACTTGTTTGGTATTGAGCTGATTCGCCTGTCGGTGCTGCTGCATGCCCTGGCGGCGTTTGTGCTTATCGCCAGCATCATCATCCACGTGTACGCCGGTATCTGGGTCAAGGGTTCCATGGGCGCGATGCTCACCGGCTGGGTCAGCCGGGGTTGGGCGCGCAAGCATCATGCCCAATGGTACAAGGAGCAGGTAAGCAAACAGGAGCAAAAGCCCTAAGCAATATCCGCGGCTCAGGCACTGCTTTATTTACTACGGCGGCCTTTGAGTTATCGACGCCCGTGCAGGGTGAAGTCCCTGCGCGGGCGTAATTTTGAGCTATACCTATGGTTGCAGTTACGGCGAGTTGCCTGCATTAAACTGATCAAGGAGTCCTGCGTGCCAGGCCAGATATTACAACCCGGTCAGATCGAATCTTCGGCGAATATTCCGCCGTTCCTGAATCCTCCCACCGAGCAGTTATTCAAGCGTCGAGCCGAGCGCTTCAGCCGATTGGCTGAAGGCCATCCGGTGGCCGCCTATTTATTGCTGATGGCCGACTTATGCAGCGCCCAACAACGCGCGCTGGATGCATTAGCGCCATTGCCCGGGCCGGATGAAGCCGCCGCCCGGCTCAGCATTGAGCATCACATGCCGCCACTGGCCTATGACACGCTGGTGCGTGGCGGTAACTGGTTGCCGGCGGTGGATGCGCTGCTTGAGCAACTGCCCGCGCCGCAAAACCCAGCCGTTGAAGCTGCCCTTGCACAATTGCGTGAGGCCGATAGCGGTCAGCGCAAAGCCTGGGCAATTGCACTGCTCAGCGGCCAATTCGACCTGCTGCCGCCCGCTTTAGTGCCTTATCTTGGCGCTGCCTTGCAAGTGGCGTTCAGCCAGTGGCTGCTGGCTTTGCCAGAGGGTCTGTTAACCGAGAGCGAAAGCCGAACCTTGTGCCCAGCGTGCGGCTCGCCGCCTGTTGCGGGCATGGTGCGCCATCGCGGTAAACAGATTGGCCTGCGATACCTGACCTGCTCGCTGTGCTCGTGTGAGTGGCATTACGTGCGGGTCAAGTGCAGCCATTGTGAAGAGAGCAAGCAGCTCGGCTATCTGTCACTGGAACAGGCCGCAGATAAACCGGAGAAGGCCGCCTTGCGCGCCGAGGCATGCCCTAATTGTCAGGGTTACCTCAAGCAGTTCTATCTGGAGTACGACAGCGAAGCCGAGGCGATGGCGGATGATCTGGCCAGCCTGGATCTGGACATGCGCCTGGCTGAGGAAGGTTATCAGCGCCGCGCACCCAATTTGCTGTTAGCGCCAGGCAGCGAATAACTGCCGCCACTCCATGTGCTCAAGGACATGCCATGAACGCTATCCGACTTCCCTCGGTCGATCGCCTGCTGCGCAGCGCGGCGATTGAACCGTTGCAACAACGCTACGGCCGTGAGGCCATTGTTAAAACCCTGCGCGACCTGCTTGATGAATTACGCGGCCCCGCGCAACTCGGCAGCCTGACTACCATTGAATTGAGCGAGGCGGTTATCGCCGGCCGAGCCGGAGAGCGGCTGGCACAGGCGCATTCGAGCAAGGTGCGCCGCGTGTTCAACCTCACCGGCACCGTGTTGCACACCAATCTGGGCCGCGCCTTGCTGCCCGAAGAGGCCATCGAGGCGATCACTCAGGCGGCACGTTATCCGCTTAATCTGGAGTTCGATCTGGCCACCGGCAAACGCGGCGACCGCGATGACCTTATCGCCGGATTGATTCGCGAACTGACCGGGGCCGAGGCGGTTACCGTGGTCAACAACAATGCCGCTGCGGTGTTGCTCGCACTCAACAGTTTGGGCGCGCGCAAGGAAGGTGTGATTTCGCGTGGCGAGCTTATCGAGATTGGCGGAGCATTTCGTATCCCCGACATCATGGCCCGCGCCGGGGTAAAACTGGTCGAGGTCGGCACCACCAATCGCACCCACGCCCGTGATTATGAGGCGGTGATTAACCCGCGCACCGGCTTGCTCATGCGCGTGCATACCAGCAACTACAGTGTGCAGGGCTTCACCGCCAGCGTGCCGACTGCCGAGCTGGCAAAGATTGCCCACGCCAACAACGTGCCGCTGCTTGAAGACCTCGGCAGCGGCACGCTGGTCGATCTTACGCGCTGGGGATTACCCAAAGAGCCCACCGTGCAGGAAGCGCTGGCGGATGGCGCGGATATCGTCACCTTCAGCGGCGACAAACTATTGGGCGGCCCGCAAGCCGGGATCATCCTTGGCAGCCGCGAGTTGATCGGCAAGATCAAAAAGAACCCTCTGAAACGTGCGCTGCGTGTGGATAAGTTGACCTTGGCCGCGCTGGAAGCAGTGCTCGGTTTATACCGTGATCCGGATCGACTCGCCGAGCGACTCACCAGCTTGCGCCTGCTCAGCCGTGCGCAGGCAGATATCCACCAGCAGGCCGAGCGCATTGCGCCGCTGCTGCGGGCGCAACTCAATGAGCATTGGCAGCTCAGCGTGGAATCTCTTCTGGGCATGATCGGCAGTGGCGCTCAGCCCGTGGCGCGGCTGGCCAGCGCGGGGCTATGCGTACGCCCGCTGCAATCCAAACGCCTGCGCGGGCGCGCGTTGCGTGGGCTTGAGGAATGCCTGCGAACGCTGCCGATTCCAGTGCTCGGGCGCATTGATGATGACGCCCTGTGGCTCGACTTGCGCCAGCTCGATGACGAACCCGCATTCATCGCACAACTGCCGGTGCTGGGCGATTACCTGACGCAAAGCCTATGACTATTCAGCTCGCCGCAATCCCTGCCGGTGTTGGAGCGCGCCCATGATCATCGGCACGGGCGGGCATATCGACCACGGCAAAACCGCCTTGCTGCAAGCGCTCACCGGCATTGCCGGAGACAAGCGCCCGGCAGAGCGTGAGCGCGGAATCACCATCGATCTGGGTTACTTGTATGCCGATTTGGGTGACGGCCAGCTCTGCGGTTTTATCGACGTGCCCGGCCATGAGCGTTTCGTGCACAACATGCTCGCCGGCTCCAGCGGCATCGACTTGCTGTTGCTGGTGGTGGCCGCTGATGACGGTGTCATGCCGCAAACCCGCGAGCATCTGGCCATTGCCGGGCAACTGGGTATTCGCCGGGCATTGGTGGCGTTGAACAAGATTGATCGCGTCGAGCCCGAGCGTATCGTTAATGTGCAGCGGCAGATACGCGAACTATTGGCCGACGGGCCGTTCAGCGCGGCGCCAATCATGCCGGTTTCAAGCATCACCGCCAGCGGCATAGAAGAGCTGCGCAGCGCATTACTCAACGCCACAAACGAGGTGCAATCGCGCAGCAATAGCGGCTACTTCCGTTTGCCGATAGACCGGGCGTTCTCAGTGGCCGGCGCGGGCGTTGTCGTCACCGGAACCGCCTTTGCCGGGCGGGTGCAAGTGGGCGATGAGTTGCTGCTCAGTCCCAGCGGCCGCCGCGTGCGAGTGCGTGGCCTGCATGCGCAGAATCAGCCAGCCGAACAGGCAAAGGCAGGGCAGCGCGTAGCCCTCAACATTACCGGCGAGCGACTGGCGTTGGAGCATGTGCGCCGTGGTGACTGGCTACTGACCGCGGAGTTGCATGCACCCACCACGCGGCTCGATATCCAACTGCAATTGCTGCCTGGCGAGACGCGCGAATTCAGCCACTGGACGCCGGTACATGTGCACCTCGGCGCACAGGATGTCACCGGGCGGGTGGCGCTGCTTGAAGGCAGCAACCTGCAACCGGGCCAGCAGGGGTTTGCGCAACTGCTGCTGAATGCGCCGGTGCATGCCGTGCATGGCGATCGTCTGGTTTTGCGTGATCAAACGGCGCAGCGAACCCTCGGCGGCGGGCGCGTACTTGACCCATTTGCCCCAGCGCGCAATCGACGCTTGCCTGCACGTTTGGCGCAGCTGCAAGGCCTACAAACCGACGTGTTCGAACAGGCGCTGCAAAGCCTGCTGGAGAATGCGCAAAACGGCCTCGATCCGGCGCTGCTTGAGCGCCAATTCAATCGCCCGCGAGCGAGTTGGCAATTGCCGGCAGACACCGTGGAAATCAGCACACGGCTTGGCCCAAGGCTATTCACCCAAAGCCACTGGCAAGCATTGGCGGCGCGCCTGCTGGCGGGTCTTGAGCGATTTCATCAGCAATCCCCCGATGAACTCGGGCCAGACCGTGACCGACTGCGCCGCTTCGCACTGGCCGATCTGGAGCGACCGATATTTATCACCCTGCTTGAGCAGGCGCTGGCCAGCGGAAATGTCGGCAGCAGTGGGCCGTGGTTGCATTTGCCTGATCACAGCGTGCAGCTTGGCGCCGAGGATGAAGCCCTGCGCGACCGGATATGGCCATTGTTGCTGAACGGAAACTTCGACCCGCCGTGGGTACGCGACATCGCCGGCAACTTGCAAACCGATGAGGCCGCCACGCGCTTATTGCTGCGCAAACTGGCGCGCCTTGGCGCACTGCATCAGGTGGTCAAAGATCTCTTCTACCCCGAACAAACCATCCGCCAACTGGCAGCAATCGGAGTTGGCTTGCAACAACAACACGGCTCGATAAAGCCCGCAGTCTGGCGCGACAGCCTGGGCATTGGCCGCAAACGCAGCATCCAGATACTCGAATATTTCGACCGCATCGGCTTCACCCGTCGCCTGGTCGGCGAACGCAAAGTTCGCGAGGAGTCAGCCCTGGCCAATTCAAAACCATCCGAACCAACCACCCAACCGGAGGATGGAACCCCGCAGGATTTCCGTCACGAAGCCAAACCCGCAAAACAATAATCAATGCTCACCACAAATCGCCATGATGGAAGCTGCTGCGCAGATTCCATCCTCCACCGCAAACCACCAAGCCCAACCGGAGGATGGAACCCCGCAGGGTTTCCGTCACAAGGCCAGACCCGCAAAACAATAATCAAGCCCCGCCCCAAATCGCCATGACGGAAGCTGCTGCGCAGATTCCATCCTCCACCCAAACCTCCAAGCCCAACCCGGAGGATGGAACCCCGAAGGGTTTCCGTCATTGAGGCCCCAAGCTATATTATTTCGGCCCCGAGATTGCCCGGCTAAACGGCTCGCACCTTCACCCAAAAAACGGTCAATCTTGAACTCTGGATTAGGCGTCATTCATTAAGGGATTTTCATGGTCACTTGCCATCTGCGCTACATCATCGATGCATACAAACTCAAAGAGTTTGAACATTACGCAAAGCTCTGGATTCCACTGGTAGAAAAATTTGGCGGCCAACATCACGGCTACTTTCTTCCCTCCGAAGGCGCCAACAATGTAGCGCTGGCCATGTTCACATTCCCAAGCCTTACCGCTTACGAGCAATATCGAACAGCATCACTGCAAGACCCAGAATGCATAGCCGCCTTCAAATACGCCGAAGAAACCCGCTGCATCATCAACTACGAGCGCACCTTCTTCCGCCCCCTGTTCAACGAAAAGGCCAAGGCGTAGAGCGGCGACTGCATCACCAAACCAAGGGACAAATCGGCTAAACCTGTTACCCACAAGCATATGATCATGGGCTATGCTGATCGGGCGTCGAGCCTCACCAATGCCAGTGCTGCTAAGGAAGGTTTCACAGGTTTAACCCTCAATATGGAAGGCAATCACGCCCGGTGGCGTGGCCGGGCTTCAAATCCTTTTTTAGACTTGTTCGTTGCTGAACTGTTTTGGCCAAAGTCAGTCACTTCGCACATTAGCAGCCTCTGAAATAGTTAGTGATGGTCTTTTATAGGCTTTGATTTCGACATTTATTCGACAGTTTATGGTGGATTTTTTCTGCCTGACTAAGTGTTTTTTTGCATTCCTGTGCGCTTCAACCCTGTGGATAACTTGTTTTTTTTATGATTTCAGGGTAATCTCAGCGTGTAATCATGCTGCTGTTTAATTGTGAGCAGGTGAGCTTTATATATGATCTAATTTTGGTGGAGGGATGAATATGACAGATATTCAGAGCATATACTCCGCCCTGCGAGAGCAAGGACTCACTCGTCAAAAGCTTTCGCACATCCTCCCTGAGTGGCTGACTTCGGATGTTGAGGCAACTCCGTCTGGGGCTCAACAAGTTAAGTTATACTTGGCAAGAGCTCTTAGCCTACGTATCCGCTCAATTAGCGAAACGCCTCCGCGAATTGAGTTTGACCTTCCTGATGAAAGACGCTTCAAACGGTCCGCAAAGACTACAGACGCCGATATAGAGGTAGCAGTTGCGCTGGCGCAGAGCGCCTCTCGTATTGCTCTATCAGCTCTAGAAAAGAATTATGTGCCCCTACCTCCGGCATCTGATATTCGTGCGCACTTGCTAAAGCAAGGTAATCGGTGGGTTGGTCTGACACAGTTAATTGAATATTGCTGGAGTTGTGGCATACCCATCCTGCACCTTGCTACGCCGCTTCTTGGCAAGAAAATGGATGGTATAGCCATGTCTATTAAAGGTCGACCCTCCATTGTTTTATCCAGTAAAAGACAATATGGATATTTGTTATTTCATTTGGCACACGAACTTGGGCACATAGCGTTAGGGCATCTTTCAGATAATGGCGCTATTGTTGATGATGAAATCAAAGAGGGTAACAATGTAGGCGAGCGCGACCTTCAAGAGCTAGAGGCGGATCGTTTTGCTATCGAGTTGCTTACAGGTAATGCTAATACTTGTATAAAACTCCAGCGTAGAGTTAAAGCGCCCGTACTTGCGCGAATGGCCATTGAGTATGGAGAAAATAACCAAATTGATCCTACTCATGTGCTCTTGAATCTCGCGCACAACGACAGAGCCCTCTATCCGCTATGTATCTCTGCGATTAAAAGTATCTCTGATAGTGTCAGCGATCAATCTAGGATTACTAGTTCTGCCGGCAGTCATCTCATTTCAGGCTTGAGTTCTGACAATGAGCACCTGTTGCGGAGTTTGATTGGTTAAATGATCCTGCTCTCGGATAATGATATTTTAGTTAAAATATCCCAGTGTGACTTAATTGAAGAGCTTTTAACTGTTTTTAATTGTCAAGTTTCCGACCTGTATGTGCTCGATTTTGCCAAGCATTCTTTATACTTGAAAGATGCTGATAAATGCATTGGTCGGCGAGTTGGTAATCACCAAGCTTATGATCGGCTATGCGGTTTAGTATATGGTTGTAATGAACTTGGTGTGGCAGAGGAAAATATAGATTTTCTTGAAGAACTTTCCGTAATGGAAAACATGGATTCTGGTGAGCAGGCCCTATTGCTCCATGCATTTGATTTACATAGCGCGGGTCGTGATTTTTATCTTGCTACAGGGGATAAACGAGCGTTATATGGTGTTCTTAACTCTGATTCTGCTATTGCAAAGGATATTCTTGCTCACCGTGTTGAATGTACTGAGTCTTTGATTTTGAAGATTATGAAGATTTATGGTTTTCAGAGTGTCAATCATAAAATTTCATCTGCTATTCCTGTAACCGATCGATTCGATAGTGTGTTGCGTATGGCTTTTGGGCCTGAACGCAGTCAAGAACATGCAATTAGTTGTCTTAATAGTTATATCGAGCCTATTGCTGGATTCATGCGTCCTTAGTGCAAAGTTTTCATTCTCTATAGTTTAGTCCCACATAAGCCTTGCACTGCCTATGTGCAAGACTTCCTTTCTTCACGTGACTACAACGCTGTTCTTTCCTGCTTAACGTTTCCCCAACAATCGTAACCTTCATCTTCTGAGGCGGTTTTGGTTTTTCTACTGGGATCGGCGGGTCGTTGTAGCTCACGACGTTGTAGGCACCGCGGGGAACATAGTTGGCGTCGTTGAAGTTTGTTTGTTTGGCTGGGGCGCTGACTTGTTCGGGTTGCCCTGGTTGGATTGCAGCTGGTGGGGCGGGTTGATCGCGTTTTACTTGTTCTTCGACAATTCTGTCCCAGTCTTTGCTGGGCGTGGTATCGGCGCGGGTAATTTCAGCAACCTGAGCTGGTTTGCTGATTTGTGATTGTGGGTTCGCCAGTGACTTTACGGTTCCGTCTAAATACGCAGAACCGGCCATATGCAGCATGGCCAATGTGAAGCATGTGCCTATTGCTCCAGCGGTGAGCAATCCCTTGGTGTTACCTTTGCGATTACCTGTGCGGATAAAATCTGGGGCGTCGCTCCTATCAGCCTTCATTTCCTATCTCCCTGTCCTTGGGTTGATCCAGCGTCTAGCTACTTTTTCTGTTATCGCTATCCCGCGCTTTGACTGGTCAAGTTTCGATTGGCTTCATCGTACTCGGGGCTTGTTTGACCCTTATCAGGCATTACTTCGCCAGTCATGAGCCACCACCGATACTTCGGGTACAACCTTCCAAGCTGATCTATTTCTTCTGCGCTTATCCTGGCTCGTCCTCTCTTGATGCTCTGCCACCTCACGTACTCCTTGCTGTTTACCTCGGCAAGGTCCTTGAGGCTTGTCGTATCAAGCAATTTAAGAACTCTATCAAGCATTGTGAGGCTCATTACCAAAAACAATTGTATGGACTATTGCCATAATCCGGTTAATTATGGATAGTGTCCATATGGATATATTCCATATTGTTAATCCAACATTGACCAACATAGTGCAGGAAACGACATGGATGTGGAAGCTGCGAACCTCACTCTGAAAGACCTTACGTCTCCGCCGCCGGTTATGCCTTGGCGCGAGTTTGCAAATTGGATCCGAATGCCCGACGACCATCCCACTGTTTGGGGCTGGATTCGTAACGGTTATATCCCGTCCCACAAGGTGGGCAAGCATGTAATGGTCAACGTGTCTCTGTTGACGAGCCAGCTTCTGGAAAAGGAGTGGCTGCTATGAACCTTGTGACTATTGGCACCCTGGCAACGCGCTGTGATGTGCCTTTCGATGTGGCCTATCACTGGGTGCAGTTTGGACAGATTCCTTCTGTAAAGCTGGGCAAGACCCGATATGCCTATCTTGCGGCTTTCCCTAAGCAGCCGAGCGCATAGGAGTAAAGCCAATGAGCCGCCAAGATGCCCAGTTCAAACTCCGATTGCCTGCATCGCTGCGCAATCAACTTGAACAGGCGGCCAAGGCAGCCCGTCGTTCATTAAATGCTGAATTGCTCTTTCGCCTTGAGGCGAGCTTTGAACAGTCCGGCACATCGCTGAATCCAAGGAGTGGACAGCATGAATAACAATCTCCGTTCAAGTCTCTGTGAGCTACTGCGCCTCTGCGAAACCCTTCGCGCTGCTCCTGAACGCTACTCCTATCAGGAACTCATCGACTGTTGCATGAGTGCCCAATCACTAATTGAGGACCTTGATTACGGTCCTGACCCTGCGATTGATCATGCGGCTGGGATTGTGCTGTTTCGGCTCGTTGTAAACGCTTGGGCCAAAGGCATGGATTATCGTTCCGGTATTGCACCTTTCTATGCTGTACCAGGACTAAACGCACCTGCCCGCATTCACCACATCGAGCTAACTGCCGTTGCCGAGGTGACTGAAAATGAGCTTATCCCGCTACAACCTGCCACCACACCCACCAACGTGCGATTGCTCTGTCTGCTGGTCCGCTCACGCAACGGCAAACCACGTGCATTGCCCGTACACGTTGTGCAACGACTGCCAGCCCCGTGGTCTACCTTATCGCAGCAATGGCCGCTGGTACTGCCTACCGGCTTTCACCTGCGAAGCTCACACCCCATCAACCCGTCCGCCGAAGTATTGGTTCACAGTGCAGGACGTCGGAAAGCCAACGCCATTTGTTCCCCTATGGGGTGCAACCTATGAACTCTTATAGCTCGACGGCACCTTCTCACTATTGGATGAATCTGCTTTGGCTGTGGGTGCTTCCATTTGTTGTCGGCGCTACTGCTGCATCACTGGTCACGTATGAAGTGCTAATCGACGGTGCAATGAAAAGCTCCATCGCCGAAGCCGTCCAAGCCTGCAAAGCGCTCGATCATCCCCCCGACAGTACATCGCTGCCTGTGTCCGAGGCTGGTTCGCCAGTCTTGGGCGCAGGTGGCGAAACCAGATGACAAGGGCGCGCCCTTGGTCTTGATCTACGCACACTCCGACTCACGCTTTTAACGAATCAAACGTAACAGCCGCTTCGTGCTGAACGCTCACCGGAAAAACTCACTGTTTGCCGGTGCGGGAAAACTCAGCCCGAAGAAAGGCAAAACCGCGCAATTAAGCGCAATTCAAAGAGGTGGTAAACATGGCTCGTTCAACAATGGAAGTTGCATTTCTCGGCACACAACGGTTCGACGGCGAAAACGGCCAGAAGTACATCAAGATCTTTTACGGCGATGAACCCGACGGCAAAACCGAGCACGGTCTTTCAATCATCGGCATGGCTGCTGATGACGATGTAGCCGATGAAATCTTCCACGCCGGTGCCAAATTCGAACCGCTGCAACTGGTGCGCATCACCTTCGATGTTGCTCGTGGTGGCCAGAACAAAGGCAAAAATCTAGCACTTCACATGGAAGCCGTTGAACGCCCTGGTACGCGTCCAGCTTCCTCACCGGCTGCCAGTACAGCCAAAACACCCGACCCAGCCAAAGCCAACTAACCCGAGGGCATGACCGTGCTTATTGGTGATCGCGTCGTCTGTAACTCCTGCCTGCGCGTGATAGGCCAGCTGTTCAACGTCGCGCCTTATCAATCCGACTTCTTGGCGGATCTGACTCAGCCGCCTTACTACACGGTCTGCCCTGATTGCTCACTTGCTAGCGAGACAGAACCTAAACCCGTCGCTGCCATATCGAGCGACACATGAATTTTCTGGCGTGTGAGGGTGAATGGTCAGCGGGTGCCGATGGCAACCCCATCTGCAGCGGCTCTCTGATCTCCCTCACGCAACAGGAAATGCAGGCCCTAAGCGGCTCTGCACTCACGTGGAGCGAAGTAAGCGAACTGCAGGGCGAAGTGATCACGTTGTTTGCCCTGGTGTTCGGTTTCCTCGTTCTCAAAAAAGTCCTGAATCAAAGGTAAATAACAATGAACCAACTCAAGACTCAGCTGCAAAACACCGCGTCGAACTTCGGTCGCCGCTCCCGCCAACTCACTACCGGCGTTGTCGCCGGTGCAAGTCTTATCGCTGGCTCTGCTTATGCAGCCGTACCGCCAGAGGCCACCGCCGCTTTGGATGAATCCGGTACCGATGTTGGCACCATCGGCTGGGCCGTGTTCTCGGTAATCATTGCGGCCATGGCCTTCAAGTACATGCGTCGCGCCCTGTAATTGCACCTCACCGCACTGTCACCAGTGCCGAAGCAACCAACCCCGCTCCGGCGGGGTTACTTATTCAGGGGAACGTCATGAGTTATGAAATGTATGTCCTGATCGTAACCACACTGGCGTTCGCCATGCTGTTTTTTGGGCGGGTGTGAGGATGAAACGTACCGGTGGTTGGTTCGCAACAGTATTGGTTGCATTGCTGCTTAAACAGCAGACTGCTTTTGCTGTGGATTATTACTGGTCTAACGGTGGTTATAGAGCAGAAAGCCCAGCTGCTGTTTGTGATCTTATTTTGGAAGGCCAAGAAACACGCTTTCCTAATGCTGACCTGGTTAATACGGTCACGATAATCACTGAAATTAATGCCAAGTGCAGCGTTGATTACGCAAGGGGCGGCCCTCACAGCAATGTGACCAATCTAACTCTTCGTCGTTATGGTTCCGGTTGTACTGATCCTAGTGTTTATGATCCTTCTGTTGGCTCATGCATTGCTCCGGATCCGAGTGTGTGTGAACACTCAATCGGCCAGGATGTTAAGTACGAACACCGCTTGGGCGCCTTTACCGGCCAAGGCAAAGTAGGTGGCCGTATTGAGCCACCTCCAAGCGTTTGCAAATCAGGCTGCCAATACGCTTCTAATCAAGGTCCACCCAGCCGGTTATATCGTTTCAAAAGCGGTGATCCGGCTGGTGTCTTCGGTGAGTACACCTATAAGGGCAACGGCCTTGAATGCAAGCAAGGTGAGAACCCCGATCCAGAGGCATCGGACTACGACAAGCCTCAGCCCACCATCGACTCAACGTCTGAATGTGCAGCCAAATACACCGATGCAAACGGTGGTCAGCACACCGACTGCGTAGCGCGTGAACTTGCCATCGAGCCAGGTGATATCGAGTGCGTTGAGTCGGGTGGCGCTGTCGGCACCGTTGGCGGCGAACTGACCTGTATTGCTAAAGACCCTGGACCAAAGCTCACCGATACAAAGACCGAAACCAAAACAACCGAAACCGAAAACTCGGATGGTTCCAGCACTAGCAGCACCGAAACAACCACTACTAAAACCGAGTGCTCTGGCGTCAATGCTTGCAGCACTACAACCACCACCAATAACAACTCATCAAGCACCAATAGCGATGGTTCTAGCGGTGGTGAGTCGGAGTCATGCAGCGGCCCTGGTTGCAAGACTGAGGGCAACACCGAGGAGCCCGCCGAGGAAGAGGAAGAGCCACGCGAAGCCGCAGTTGGTGGTTGTGATGCGGATATTGCGTGCAGTGGCGATCCCATCGACTGCGCCAACCTCAAAAAGCAAAAAGAGCAACTGTGCTTTGCCGAAGAACAGGCTGACTTTCCCGAGCAGCAAGAAGCCATTGCAGGGCTTTTTCAGGGCGAAAAATTTGAAGTCGAAGAAGGTACTGGTGATATCGAGGTGCCATCGTTCGTTAGCCAGGGCACGCGCTTTCTGCCTGCCTCCTGTCCTGCTGCTGAAACCTTGTCGCTAAAGATGGGCGGTGGAAAAACTTTCGCTCTCAGTTACGAACCCCTGTGCCGCGCAGCTACAGATTTGAGCGGCCTCTTTGTGGCTGTCGCCACCATCTTTGCCGCGCTGTATGTCGGGCGCTCTGTAGGAGGTAAATAATGCAGTACTTATTCGTAGCGCATCTGCTCGTCATGATCTTGGGCCCGCTGATAAAAATGGTGCTGCGCATCATTGGGTTCGGCTTTGTTTCCTACATAGGTTTCAACCAGATCATTGGTGCCGGTCAGGACTACATGGTTTCTAAGATGGGTGAGTCAGGCCCGATTATTCAAAACATCTTAGGCCTCGCCAAATTCGATGTGTGCGTGAACATCTTCTTCGCAGCCATCGCCACACGCTTTCTATTAGCCGGTATCGACAAAGCAACTGACCGCAAGCGCAATCAGGTTTGGCGCAAGCCAGGCGGCACCTCAATCGACGCATAAGGATTTGCGACCATGCTGTATATCCGCACGGGTAAGCCTGGACACGGCAAAACACTCAATACACTCAGAGAGGTCGATCAGTCAGCCAAGGATCAAGATCGGGTTGTCTATTACAGCAACATCAACGGCCTCAAGCCTGAGCAAATGCAGGCCAAGTGGTACAGCTTCGATGATCCTGAGCAATGGTTTCATTTACCGCCAGACTCAATCATCGTGGTCGATGAGGCCCAAGGCTGGTTTGCATCGCGTGACCCTCGCGCTCGACCACCGGAACACATCACACGCTTTGAAACCATGCGCCATCAAGGCCACGAAGTTCACCTGGTCACGCAAGATCCGCGTTACCTCGATGTTCACCTACGTCGCCTGTGCAATGGTCATATCCATTACTGGCGCGTCTTCAAATCACAGCAGCTGATTCGCTTTGAATCCGAAGTGGTGGTTGAGAAGGTCGAGGTCAAATCGAGCTTTAAGGATGCCGACAAGAAAACTCTGCGCCTCGATAAACGCTACTTCGGCGCCTACACCAGCACCAACGGTAAACACCATTTTAAGGCAAGGATTCCGACCAAGTTTATCTTGGCCATATTGGTGGTCGCTGTGGCGGGAGTCATGGCTTATCGCGTTTATGAACGATATGAGGAAGGTAAACAGACCGAAGCCGAGCAAGTTGCTCAGGACCAATCTAGCGGCGGTGTAGTTGACCAGGTTAAATCTACGGTGGGTGCTTTCATCAACCCTGTTGCTGGAAGTGGAGAGGCCAGCAAACCGCAAACCGTTGAAGGCTACCTAAAACAGCGAGTCCCCCGCGTCGCAGGCGTTCCGTCATCAGCACCGATCTACGACCCACTCACACAGCCTGCCAGCCATCCGCGCCTTTACTGCATGTCCAGCACCGATCCGAATATCTACGCCAGATCTTTCACACGCATGTCGAGTGCAGTGGTGAACGGCAATCCGACCGTGTGCCAGTGCTACACCCAGCAAGGCTCCAGAGTGGCAACCGAATTCAGGTTCTGCATGAACATCGTAGAAAACGGTTATTTCGATCCGAGCATTCCGGATCGCGCGCCTACTCAGCAGTACGACCAGCAGCCTGCCCAACAACCCTATGGGCCAAACCAAGACAATTACCCAGGGCAACAACCGCAACAAGCCATCACGGTTGTAGGCAGCGAGAAAGAGCGTTTCCTGTGGTGAGCAATCAGGGCGTCGCATCAGCGGTTTGCCACGCCGAGCGAGCCACGAGCCGGCGCGCAAACCGCGGCCTGACGTCCCTGTAGCACGTCATATAAACGAAGAACAAAACAGTCATTACTGGTCAGTATTGGAGATTGCTAAAAGTGACGATTAAAGATCAAGCACGTATAGGCTTTGACGGTTTTCCTTCAAAAAGCGGTCGCATTTTTGTAGACCCGAAGACAGCCAGAATCACCGATTTGTCAGGCGTTCGCCTGCTGCATTGTGGCGTTGATACTGTGCGCCAGTTGTACCAGGGCATGATCCGACCTGAGATCATGGCCATGTTTGATAAAACGGGCGCTCTGGTCGATTTTGCTGGTCAACGCTGGCATTCCGGCCGTGTTGGCAAAGACTCGGGCTACCAGTTCAAGCTGCAAAATGCTGACCTTGGCATCATCCTGCTCATCAAGAACTTCAACGCCAAGCTTGAAAACATCGGTGCACACCTGAAAATTGAAGTGTCACCCCATGCAATCGCCAGCCTGTCGCCTGAGCGCCTGCAGGAGCGTCTTGATTACTACGCTGAGCATGTATTGACTCATGTTGAGCGCAACCAGTGCGCAGTCCATCTGGCGATCGACCTGCAAGGCTGGACGCCTCCCGCTGATATGGTTGCTCGTATGCACTGTCGATCGCGGGCAACGCGCGATATATCAGGCATTAAGGAAATCCAGTGGACGTTGGAGTCTGCTACCTACGGCAAAGGCCAGTCCTTCCTGTTCGGCTCTGCGGGCAGTGTGCAAATCGGCATTTACAACAAGACCCTGCAGGCCCGATCTGCCGACAAACTCGACTATTGGGAGGGCGTCTGGCGTGCCCATGACAGCTTCGATGACGGCGACCCCGAGAATTACAACCCAGCCCAAGACGTATGGCGTGTCGAACTGCGCTACCACCATTCGGTTATCCAGCAATTCGCTACAGGCTCGCATGATCTGAATACTGGTGCGGCTATTGAAACCAACAGCTTTGCAGCTTTCGCACCGCACCTGGACGGCTTGTGGCGCTATGGTCTACGCCAGTTCAAGTTGCTCTGTCGCCCTGGTTACTTTGAACCCATCTGGACGTTGATTCGCGATGACGTGCAGATAGATTTGCCGATTGATTCACTGCTCGGCAACACGGAATACAAACGCAGCTACAAAACCTCGCGAGGCTTCTCCGGAAAGAATGTGGAACTCTTCCTGGGAAACTTCGTAAGCCTGCTAGCACGGGAAAGAGTGGGCGCTAGACGGGCATTTCATCGGCTTAAGGATTGGGAATGCTGGCCGGTGATACGTGACCACTATGCAGCTAAAGGTATGGATGAAGATGCGCTGTATAAGCACATCAAAGGCATCCTTGAGGAACGCCATGTCAGGTGGGGACGGGCCGTCTAATGGCTATCGAGCAGCAACCTGACGGACGTTGGAAAGTCGATATAGAACCCATCAAGGGCAAACGCTTTCGCAAAATATTCAAAACCAAGGGAGAGGCTCAGCGGTTTGAATCCACTTGCAGAGCCAGTTGCATCGATGCGCCAAGTTGGTCACCAAGGCTGAGAGATCGTCGGCGTTTGCTTGAGCTATTAGAGCGGTGGGCTCTTTTGCATGGAAACGCTCTATCAGACTACGCCGGCCGAAAGCTGATAACGCAACGAATGATCGAACGATTAGGCAATCCTGTCGCCCAGTCTTTTACTGCAGTAAATTTTGCAGAGTATCGCGCTAAGCGCTTGGCTGGAGGAATCAGTCGAAAGACAGTGAACAATGAACTGTCGTACCTACGGGCGTTATTTAATTGCCTGATCCAATACAGTGAAATTGATTACCCAAATCCAATTGCCCTGGTCAAACCCTTAAAGCTGCAAGAGGTGGAATTGGCCTATCTGGATCATGAGCAAGTCACCCAGCTATTCACCACACTGGCAAGCATGCAACATGCTCACGTTGAGCTGATATCAACAATATGTCTGGCGACTGGCTGTCGTTGGGGTGAGGCCGAAGGTTTAGTACCTTCGAGGGTAAAGGGTGGGGGTGTTCACTTCATCAACACCAAGTCTAAGCGTCGCCGTTCTATCCCGATCTCATCAGAGCTTGAGGCTCGAATCCTCCAACACTTCAAGCAACATGGACTATTCACCAACTGCCGCAACTCCTTCGATGATGCTGTTCGCAAGGCAGGTTTGGTTTTGCCACCAGGTCAAAAAGCGCATGTGCTTCGTCACACGTTTGCATCGCACTTTATGGCTAATGGTGGAAACATACTTTCGCTGCAGAAAATTCTTGGGCATTCTTCACTTGCGATGACTATGCGTTATGCTCATCTCGCTCCAGGGCACATGCAAGACGTGATTTCGTTCGGCCCTACAAAGCATTTTCGACACATTTTCGACACTTCCAATGGTGTCGGTAAGGAAGCTTAGAAAATTTCCTTATAAATCAATATGGAAGGCAATCACGCCCGGTGGCGTGGCCGGGCTTCAAACCCGGTAGGGGACGGCAGCCGTTCCTAGGTAAGTTCGACTCTTACTGCCTTCCGCCATTTACGCTTCCTTTTCCGTACAAGTCGGCGATCCGTACGTTAGTCCAATCCCTTGAAACTGAACTGCAGTCCTGTTTTGGATTTTTGCTGCAAATCAGTGTGCCTAATTTTCTAGAGGCTAGTATCAGTGGACCTACTACAAGGAGCAGTTTATGGATTTTTTAGAGCGATTGAATACCTTGTCGGCCAAAATACGCCAGCAAGGTGCCTCAATAAAAACGGAAGAAGCCACAAAAAACGCTTTCGTCATGCCATTTATTAACGCTGTCCTTGGGTATGACGTTTTTGATCCGTCTGAGGTGACCCCAGAGTTTGTTTGTGATGTAGGCACTAAAAAGGGTGAAAAAATTGACTACGCAATTCTTAGCGGTGGCGAGGTACAAATTCTAATCGAGTGCAAAAAGATTGGTGAGTCGCTGAGCCTGAATCATGCAAGTCAATTGTTTAGATATTTTCACGTTACTAATGCGCGCATATCGATTTTAACAAATGGTCAGATCTTCAAGTTTTATACTGATTTAGACGCACCGAACAAGATGGATGAAAAACCCTTTCTTGAGTTAGATCTTCTGGATATTGATGAGCATGTGGTTCCAGAACTCCAGAAGCTCACAAAATCTGCTTTCGACGTCGAGTCGATCATTAGTGCTGCGGGTGAATTGAAGTACGTCAGCCAGATTAAGAAAGAAATTGGAAGTCAGCTGACTAATCCAGATGATGAGTTTGTAAAGTTTTTTGCTACTCGAGTTTATGATGGAATGATCACGCAAAAGGTGAGAGACCAGTTCAGCGTTTTGACACGTAAGGCTGCTTCTCAATTTCTTAGTGACCAAGTTAACGACCGCTTGAAGTCTGCCATGAGTGGCGCGGTGATGCCTTCATATGCACTTGAGGCTGCCGGCCCTAAGAACCTGGATAAAGACTCAGAGGATGCTACAGAGGTTGACGATACTCGAATTGTTACCACGCTCGATGAACTAGAAGGCTTTCATATCGTCAAGGCTATAGTTCGCGCAGTTGTTGATGCTAAACGAATTATCCACCGAGATACGCAAAGTTACTTTGGTGTGTTGCTCGATGATAATAATCGTAAGCCCATCTGCCGTCTTCACTTCAATCGGACCCAAAAATATTTAGGTATTTTTGATAATGAGAAAAATGAAATTCGTCATCCGATCGAGACGCTAGACGATATATATGACTTTTCTCAACAATTGAAAGACACAGTGGCTTACTACGATTAGACATGTGCAACTGCCCCAATAACAAAAGACCCGGCACTAGGCCGGGTCTTTTGGTTGAGCTGTTTACCGCTGCGTTATATCTGGAACTGGCCAACCAGTTTTTGCAGGCGGCCGCCGAGGCCGCCTAGTTCGCGGGCGGTGTTGGCGCCTTGGGTGGCGTCGTTGGAGACGACTTCGACGCCTTGGGCGATTTGGTGGACGCTGCGGTTGATCTCTTCGGCGACGGCGGTTTGCTCTTCGGCGGCGCTGGCGATTTGCGCGTTCATTGAGCTGATGGTGCCGATGAGTTCGGCGATGACATCCAGCGATTTGCCGGCCTGATTGGCTTGCTCGGTGGTGTCTTCGCCCATGGCGCTGGCGCGCTGCATGGCTTCTACTGCATCTTCGGTGGTGGTTTGCAGGCGGTCGATCATGCCCTGGATTTCGCCGGTGCTTTGTTGGGTGCGGCTTGCGAGTGCGCGAACCTCGTCGGCGACCACGGCAAAGCCACGGCCTGCTTCACCGGCGCGGGCGGCTTCGATGGCGGCGTTGAGTGCCAGCAGGTTGGTTTGGTCGGCGATGGCGCGGATAACTTCGAGTACGCCGACAATGCCTTGCACGTCTTGGCGCAGGCCATCAATCGAGGCGCTGCTGGTGCGGATTTCGCCGACCAGTTTGTGTGTGCTTTCTACGCTGCGCTCGACCACTTGCTTGGCCGATGCGCCTTCCTGATCGGTTTCGCGGGCGGCGTCTGCAGCGCGCTGGGCGCTGGCGGCAACTTCCTGGGCGGCGGCCGACATTTCGTTGATCGCGGTCGCGACCTGATCGGTCTCGTGGCGTTGGCCTTCCATTGCCTGCTCAGAGCGCTGCGCCTGGCTGGATACTTCGCCGACCAGACCGTGCAATTGCGAGGAGGTCGTCGCGACTTGCTGTACCAGCCCGTGAATTTTCTCAATGAAGCGGTTGAACGATGACGCCAGTTCGCCGAGTTCGTCGTGGCTGTCAACGGGCAGGCGATGATTGAGGTTGCCATCACCGGCGGCCATGTCGTCGAGGTTGCTTTTGATGTGCATCAGCGGGCGCAGAATCGAGCCACTGACGACGCTGGCGAGCAGCCCCATGACCACGAACAGGCCAACGGCTGAGCCGATCATGATCCACAGCAGGCGGTCGATTTGTTCTTCGAATTCGGCACGCGCCGCTTGTACGTCGTTCTCTACGCCGTCGAGGTTGATTGAGGTGCCGAAGGCCATATCCCACTTCGGCAGGTATTCGGCGTAACCGACCTTGGGCACGACCTTGCTGTCTGCGCCGAGCACGAAGCTGTAATCAACAAAGTGGCTGCCGTCTTTACCGGCGGCAACCAGGTTGCGGATGGCGAAGTCGCCGCTGGAGTCTTTGTAGGTTGAGAAGTCCTGGCCAATCTTGTCTTCGGTGTCGCCCTGGAACAGGCGAATGCTGGCACCGTCGTAACCCCAGAAATACCCGTCCTTGCCGTAATTGAGGTGCTTGAGTATTTCGACCGCCTGAGCACGTGCAGCGGTATCGCCTTGGGCAGATTGCTCGTAGAGCGGGGTGATGGCGCGCTTGGCCAGGGTTACGTAGTTTTGAATATTGTTGCGATGTTCGCTGATCAGTTTGCTGCGCGTGTGTTGTTCTTGATCATTGGCGAGGTTTTGCAGGAGGACTACCGAGATCGCACTGATCATCAGGCACAGCAATAAAATGGGCACTAATGTGAGCAGCAGCAGTTTGGTTCGAAGCCGGAGGGACGATAGCACGGCGGTAAATCTCCTAAAAAACCAAGAAGCGAGAAATATCTGACGCCAATTTGTCGACCACTAATTCCGATACTTGAGACTTTCTAGCATTAATTTGCCATCACTCACTTAGAAACCATCATTTCGGGGGTTGTGCTGCCGCCTCGGATCGTTTGTCTGCCGGGTAGTGTTGCCCTAAAAACGCCAGCAACCGGGCGTTGACCTCGGCAGCTTTCTCGCTCTGTATCCAGTGACCGCAGTCGGCCAGTTGATGCTGTTCAAGATTGCTCACCCGGGTTGGCATCTTGCTGATGGTGTAAGCCTCCAGTGTGGCCACCGGGTCTTCCTCGCCGACCATGAACAGCGTCGGTTGGTGGATGACAACATCCTGCAGGAAATCGGTGCGCTGCCAGTTACGCTCGAAGTTGCGATACCAGTTGATCGCGCCTCTGAAACCTTTGTCGGCAAAGGTTTCGACGTACACGGCGAAGTCTTCCGGGGCGCACCATTCGGGTAGCTGTGCGGGCGTCTCGATACCGGCAAACAGTGTTGAGTCCTTGCTGCGCGGTTGCAGCAGTAAGTCACTAGAGCTGGCGCCCTGCATGAATATGCGCAGGCTGCGGGCAATGTCGGCATCCAGTTCCTGCTCGGCAACGCCGGGTTGCTGGAAGTGGACGATGTAGTTGAAACGGTCGCTGAAGACTTCGCGCATAATTTCAATGGCCGGGCGTTTTCCGCGACCGGCAAAGGGTACCGACAGGGTAACCACGGCGCTGATACGTTCCGGCTCAAGTTGCGCCAGGTGCCAGGCAATCATCGCGCCCCAGTCGTGGCCGATCATGCACACGTCGTGCTGGTCGAGTGCGGTCATGCTGGCCTGAATGTCGGCGCAAATGGTCAGCACGTCATAGGCTTCGATGTCTGCCGGTGCGTCGCTGGCGCCATAGCCGCGCATTTCGGGGACGAACACCCGGTAGCCGGCGGCTGTAAGCGCAGGGATCTGCTCGCGCCATGAGTGCCAGCATTCGGGGAAACCGTGCAGCAGCCAAACGGGCCGACCTGTTTCAGGGCCTGCGACGTGCACGCAAAGGCGGATGCCATTTACCGAAAGGAACTGCGTGTGAAGTGCTTGCATGGTTTCGCCCTTAGCTGTGGATAACCCGAACTTAGCAGAGCGGGCCACTCACGCTAAGCAGCATTCATCAGGCGAATAGAGGCTGCTTGCGAGGCGCTGGATGCTCTGGAATGGCTGTTTTGGCGCGCTAATCAATCGTGCAGCGGTTGTTCGTCGGTTTTAACCAGCTCGTATACTCGTGACTGAGGTCAGTCCTTGACAGGCCTGCGCTCTGTAGTCTTTTGTCATTACAGGTTATGGGGCCATTAGGGCGCCTGTGCAGGGACTGACTAAAGGGACGCGCCATGACTTTCATACGGATTTTTCAGACAACGCTGGTTGCGCTGATGATGCTTGCGGCTCATGCGCAAGGCAGTGAAACCGCAGCAGGCGCAGACTCTGCGCAGATCAAGCGCGGGGAATACATTGCCCATCTGGGTGATTGCGTGGCGTGCCACACCGCGCCCGGCGGCAAGCTCATGGCCGGTGGCCTGGAACTGAAAACGCCGATGGGCACTATCTATTCGAGCAACATAACCCCGGACCCTGAAACCGGCATCGGCAAGTACACCTTTGAAGAGTTCGCTCGCGCGATGCGTGAAGGCGTGAATGCTAACGGGCAGAATTTGTACCCGGCGATGCCATATCCGTCTTACGCGAAGATGACGGACGATGACCTCAAGGATTTGTTCGCTTATCTGTTGGGCGGTGTGCCAGCGGTAAACGAGCCGAACATCGACGCAGACATGAGTTTTCCATTCAACCTGCGCTGGGGCTTGATGTTCTGGAACATGGTGTTTGTCGACAGCGAGCCATTCACCCCGGACCCGAACAAGGATGCGGTGGCCAATCGCGGGGCGTATCTGGTGCAGGGCCTGGGGCATTGCGGCTCATGCCATACGCCGCGCGGGTTGGCGTTTCAGGAGAAGGCACTGAGTGATACCGACAGCCGCGGCGAATACTATCTGGCCGGTGAGAATGTCGAAGAATGGCGTGCGTTGAGCCTGCGCAATTTGTGGACGGTCAAAGATACCGTGCAGTTACTGAAGACCGGGCAGAATCGTTTCGCCACTGTGTCCGGCAACATGGTTGATGTGATTCACCACAGTACCCAGCACTTCACTGATGATGATTTGGTGGCGATTGCGACCTATTTGAAGTCGCTGCCGGCGGGTGAAAACGATCTGCCGATGCCGTCAGTTGCCAAGGGGCCGGCAGCATTGCCGGATACATTGTTCAGCAGCCGAGGCGGGTTGGCGTACACGCAATTCTGCGCCGATTGTCACCGCCCTGATGGCGGCGGCGTGCCCGGTATCTTCCCGGCGCTGGCAGGTAACCCGACCACCGCCTCTGAGGTGCCGACGACTCTGTTGCATATCACCCTCACAGGCTGGCAAACGGCCAAGACTGCTGAGCATTCGCGGGTCTACACCATGCCTGGATTCTCGCGGCTGGATGATCAGGAAGTCGCTGAAATTCTCACGTTTATTCGCAGCAATTGGGGCAATAACAGTTCCGCGATATCGGCGGATCAGGTCAAGGAAATGCGCGATCAACTCGACCCGCAGACCACTGATAACTCGACCTTTGAAACACCGCGTCTGGCGAAAATGCTTGATGAGCCGAATGCCGAGCAAGTTGTGCGCGGCATGCGTCTGCATCTGGATACGCGGGCGCTGTTGCCGGATAACGTCGGTGATGTGCTCAACTGCACCAGTTGTCACCTGAATGCCGGCACTGTGGCCGAGGGCTCGCCGTTTGTAGGGCTGAGCTCCAAATTCCCGGCGTATCAGGCGCGCTCCGGCAAGGTGATCACGCTGGAGGAACGGATTAATGGCTGCTTCATGCGCTCGATGAATGGCAAGGCGTTGCCAGTCGATTCAGCTGATATGCAGGCGATGGTCGCGTACTTCGACTGGATGCGCATGAACATCAAACCGGATGACAACATTGAAGGGCGCGGGGTCGGCAAAATTGATACCTCGATCCAGCCGGACATGGCCAACGGCAAAAAGGTCTACGACCAGCAATGCTCGGTCTGTCACGGCAAGGACGGCGAAGGCTTGGCCCGCGCTGACGGTACGCCGATTTATCCACCGCTTTGGGGCGAGCACTCGTTCAACGTGGGGGCCGGTATGGCGCGTACCTACACGGCTGCGGCGTTTGTGAATCGCAATATGCCGGTGGGTTTCCGCGACAAGTTCCCGTTGGGGCAAGGCGGATTGTCGGTGCAGGATTCGGTTGATGTCGCCGCGTACTTTTCTCATCAGCCACGGCCGGATTTCCCGGGCAAAGACAAGGACTGGCCAAAGGATAAAAAACCGGTCGATGCGCGTTACTGATACGCGCTAAGGAAGGTCAGGTACATCAGTCGTGCGATGTACCTGATTGCAGCGTGATTACTCGTCGCGCGTGAGGACTTCGAGCAACTCGATTTCAAAAATCAGATTGGAGTTCGGCTTGATAAACGGGCCGAACTCACTCTCGCCGTAAGCCAGATGCGCCGGTACGAAGAGCTTGCGTTTACCGCCGACCTTCATGCCCATCATACCTTGATCCCAACCCTTGATGACGCGGCCGGTGCCGATCACGCACTGGAAGGGTTTGCCGCGTTGATAGGAGGAGTCAAACACGCGGCCGTCTTCGAGATAGCCGTTGTATTGGGTGGTGATCAACGCGCCTTTGACCACGGCTTTGCCGTCGCCGACCTCGATGTCTTCAACTATCAGTTCTTTGTTCATGATGCGCTCGTGCTCTTGGCTGTCGGGTTACGGTGGTCTGCAGGCTTTCGCTCAGACGAATCGGCGTGCGGTGTGTTTGTCAGCGCGTGTGGCTGAAGGTTCGCCGGCGATTGTATAAACCCTGTGTATTTGAAACTAGGCGAGGCTGGACGATTTTGCCATTCGCCTGTTGTTTGCAGGGCTCAATGCGGATTACCGCGCAGCGCCTGTACGCCATCGTCTTGCGGGTTGTAGTCGTCCAGACGCATGCGTTCGGCAAACGCCTCAGCCGCTGCCTGACCGCTGAGCAAGCGGGCTTGGGTGGCGGGCCAGTCATCCGGCTTGATGCGGATCAGCCAGCCGCTGGCGTAGCAGTCCTTGTTGATCAGCGCGGGGTTGCGCACCACGTTGTGATTGCTGGCCAGCATGATGCCTGCCAGCGGCGAGCGCGCCGATGAGGCTGCCTTGGCGAACTCGACCACACCAAAGCTGCGGTCACACTCGATGTGTGCGTTGTCGCGCTTGGGCGTGAAGGCGAATATCTGCCCGTAGAGTGCACAGCCATAGGCGGTTAGCCCGAGGGTGACACTGCCATCGGGTTCTTCGCGTAACCACAGGTTGTGCTCGGCGGCGTAGAGCAAGTCGTCCGGGAACTCCAGCCCGTTGACGTTCATAGGCTCACGACCCGGTCGTATTCGAGAATCATCTGCGCCAGTTCGCCGCCGCTGGCAATCTCGTCGAGTTCAGGAATCAGGCGTTCGGGTTCAAGCGTAACGCCAGGCGCCCGGCATAACAGAATGCGCACGCCGGCTTGTTTGGCTTGTTGAATGAAGTGCCGAATGGGCTCGCCGCCGGCCACTGCACGCAAGTTTTCGGCCACCTCGGTGATCGCCAGTTGCCCGGCTTCGCCACTGAGAAACAGGGTGACTTCGGCCTCCATGCAGGCCAGCAATGTGGCGGTGTAAAACGGCGCAGCGCAGCGGGCCGGGGTACTCGGGCCGCTGCTGACCAAAACCAATACTCGCTGAACAGGTGTTGCAGTCATGTCAGTCCAAAATCAAGTTCCGGGCGCGTGTGGGCTTGTCCCTGCGCAGGCAGCTTAAGCCTAGCGAGCGGCCCATGCTCTGGCAAATACGCGGCGCTCAGCAGGCGACATAAATCGGCGCTGGTACAGCCTTGAACTAGAGTTGATTAGGGCAGGTGTTAAGGCGCTCAGGCAGGTCCGGGCTAAAGATGTGCCTGGGCCAATAAGGTTGGTCTGCGCGGCCTAGTGTTTTACCCTGCAACGCGTACATGGAGTGTCAGGCTGAAACGCGTCTCGCGGATTCGGCGTATTTGGCATCCTTTATTTCAGTAGTGTGGCCGGTTGTCACGCTCAAGATGTCTAGGTAACAAGGGGTCGTACATGTCATTTTCCGAGGGTTATCGCCGTCGACTAACGCGTCTGGTTGCGGGCGCGTTTTTGTGTCTGGGCATGGGCAGTGCTCATGCGGATGAAGCGGTTGTGGTCTCGTCGAAGATCGACACCGAAGGCGCCGTGCTGGGCCAACTGATTGCGCAAACGCTAAAGCGCGGCGGTGTTCCGGTTAAAGAACGCCTGCAACTCGGCGGCACGAGCATTGTGCGCAACGCCCTGATCGCCGGTGAAATTGATATTTACCCAGAGTACACCGGCAACGGCGCGTTCTTCTTCGACCGTGGCGACAGCCCGGTGTGGAAGGATGCGCAAAAAGCCTATGACACGGTGAAAAAACTCGACGCCGAGGCCAACAAGCTGGTCTGGCTGCAACCGGCAGACGCCAATAACACCTGGGCCATGAGTATTCGTGGAGATGTTGCCCGCGCCAATAAACTGGTCACGCTGGAAGATCTGGCCAAGTACCTGAATGACGGCGGCGAGTTCAAGTTTGCTGCAAGCTCCGAGTTCGTCGAGTCGGCCAGTGCCTTGCCAGCATTTCAGAAAGCCTATGGTTTCAAGCTCAGCCCCGAGCAGCTGGTTATTCTGTCGGGCGGCAACACAGCGGCCACCTTGCGCGCTGCGGCGCTGCAAACCAATGGCGTTAACGGCGCCATGACTTACGGCACTGATGGCGGCCTGAGTGCATTGGATTTGCAGGTGCTGGAAGACACCAAAGGCGTGCAGCCGGTGTATCAGCCAGCGCCTCTGGTGCGCGCCGAGGTGCTGAAGAAATACCCGCAGATCGAAACCTTGCTGGCGCCGGTGTTTGCCAAGCTCAACCTGCAGGTGCTGCAAAAGCTCAATGCCGATGTTGCGGTGAATGGCGCCGACCCGCGACAGGTCGCCACTTTGTTTCTGGACGGCATCAAACCCTGAGTGAGTGGGCTAATGGAGTCTCCCCGCCCGACGCCTAATCGGGTGGTTCTAACCTTGGTGTGCATTGTGCTGGCGGTGTTGCTGCTGGCGGACTTTGCCAGTGTGCAGGCCAATCGCATTGTGCCGGGCCAAGGCCTGGGGTTGTTCAAGGCATTGGGCTCTGTGTGGGCCACCAGCCTGATCGCATGCTTGCTGGCTATTGCCGCGCTGGCTTGGCGGCCCAATCCACTGTGCTATCGAGTAATGCTGGCGCTGGTCGTGCTGCTGTTGTGTCAATTGCCTCTGAGTCTGGCCTGGTTCATTCATCTGCATATCGCTGACGATCAGCCGTACGCGCGGGCGGGCATTGCCGCAGGCGGCTGGACCTTGCTGTTTATCGGCTCTTTGCTGCTTATCGAGTGCCGCCAACGCATGCAGCCCGCGCCCTTTTGGTGGCGTGCGGCCCCGTTGGGTTTGGTGTTGATCAGCGCCTGGCTGATTTATAGCGGCGATCTGGCCGCGTTATCGTTGTTGCGCGAGTACAGCAGCCGCCGTAGTGAGTTCTGGCAGGCGCTTGCCGGGCACCTGAGTCTGGTCGGCGGTGCATTACTTGGCAGCCTGATTATCGGCCTGTTGCTGGCGTGGCTAACGCTGCGAGTGCCGCGTTTGCAGCGGCCAATTTTTGGGCTGCTGAATTTCTTTCAGACCATCCCCAGCCTGGCGTTGTTTGGCTTGCTCATCGCGCCGCTGAGTTATCTGGCCAACAAGTACCCGGTGCTGCAGGGACTCGGTATTCATGGCATTGGTTGGGCGCCGGCGATTATTGCGCTGGTGGCTTACAGCCTGCTACCGGTGGTGCGTAATACCAGTGTCGCGCTCAGCGGGGTAGCGCCTGCAGTTATCGAGTCTGCCCACGGCATGGGCATGAGTTCATGGCAGGTGTTGCGTCAGGTGCGCGTGCCGTTGGCCCTGCCAGTGATTATCGAAGGTATCCGTATCACCACCATTCAGGCCATCGGTCTGGTGGCAGTTGCCGCCCTGATTGGCGCCAGTGGTTTTGGCAGCTTTATCTTTCAGGGGCTGGGGCAGGGGGCAATGGATCTGGTGCTGCTGGGCGCCCTGCCGACAATTTTTCTAGCACTGTTGGCCGACGCACTGTTCAGCGCGCTGGCCAGACACTGCCAACCAGGAGTCCGGGCATGACGCCGACCCCGATGATCGAGTTAAGCCACGTCAGCCGCCTGTTTGATAACGCGGTGGCGGTGGATGATATTTCCCTGCAAATCAACAGCGGCGAATTGTGCGTGATCGTCGGCACGTCGGGGTGCGGCAAATCGACAACCCTGCGCCTGCTGAACAAATTGATCAGCTGCTCCAGCGGCAATATCCGCATCGACGGCGAAGACATTGCCGGGCTCGATGCCAAATTGCTGCGTCGGCGCATGGGCTATGCCATCCAGAACACGGGCTTGTTCCCGCACTGGAGTGTGGAGCGCAATATCGGTGTAGTACCCACGCTGTTGGGCTGGTCGCCGGAGAAGATCAAGGCGCGGGTGCATGAGCTGCTGGAATTGCTGTCGCTGCCTTACGCCGAGTTCGCGCACAAGTTTCCCAGCCAATTGAGCGGTGGTCAGGCGCAGCGGGTTGGGGTTGCCCGGGCGCTGGCGGGCGACCCGGATATTCTGCTGATGGATGAGCCGTTCGGTGCGCTCGACCCGATTACCCGCGACTCACTGCAGAACGAGTTGCTGCGCATTCAATCGCAGATCAACAAGACCATTGTGTTTGTCACCCACGATATTGATGAAGCGCTGAAACTGGCGACGCGGATTGTGGTGATGGACAAGGGCCGTATCGTTCAGCATGACACCCCGGCCAATCTGCTCGATCGTCCGGTGAATGAGTTCGTGCAGAGTCTGCTCGGGCAGAACGAGCGCGGGCTCAAACGTGCCAGTCTGGAACCGGTGAAAACCCACATGCAAGCGCTAAGCGGTGATTTGCCGGAGCATTCGGTGAACGTCGATGACACGCTGCGCCAGGCCATGTCGCTGATGTACTGGCATCGCACCGACATTCTCTGTGTGCGCGATGCCGAGAACCACGCGGTGGGGCTATTGCCCATGCGCGCCTTGCTCGACAGCCCGACTGCATGAGGCCGTTGCTGGCGATGTTGCGCAATGGTTGGGTGCCGCTCATGTGGCTGCTGCTGTTGCTGGTGGCGGTGTTTTCGATGGATCAGTTCGAGGGTTTTTTCCGCCAGATTGAGCCGGATGCCCGTGCGGTAATTTATCAGCGCAGCAGCTTTGCGCAATTGCTGGGTAAGCACCTGCTGATTGTCGGGGCTGCGTCACTAGTGTCGGTTATCGTCGGGGTTGCAGCCGGAATTCTCGCGACACGTCGCTGGGGCCGCGACTTCCTGCCGCTGGTAAGTCAGGTGGCGTCTATCGGGCAGACATTCCCGCCTGTTGCGGTATTGGCATTGGCCGTGCCGCTGCTCGGCTTTGGTAGCCTGCCGACCATATTTGCGCTGGTGCTGTACGGCTTATTGCCGGTGCTGCGCAATACGCTCGCCGGGCTGCAGGATGTTTCACCTACCGTGATCGAAGCGGCGCGGGGCATTGGCATGAGTCCATTGCAGAGCTTGTTCAAGGTCGAATTGCCGCTGGCCAGTGTGGTGATTCTGGCGGGTATTCGCACCTCGGTAACGGTGGCGATTGCCACTGCCGCAATCGGCTCGACCATCGGCGCAAGCACGCTGGGTGATCCGGTGATTGCCGGGTTGGTGAATGGCAACACTGCCTACGTGTTACAGGGCGCTATCTTGATTGGCCTGCTCGCGGTGTTGATCGACAGCATGTTTGAATGTGTGCAGCAGTGGTTTGCTGTACAGCAAGGGCGGGCGCAATAGCTGGCAATTACGCCGGCTCATGATTGCGCTCAGCGGTATCGGGTTTTTGCGGGCGCTTGGGTGATGACATAACGGTGCAGTTGCGGCCGTTGAACTTGGCTTGATACAGCGCCTCGTCAATGCGCCGGACAAACTGATTCGGGCTTGAATCGAGTTCAATCTCCATGCAGCCAACGCCCAAGCTTGAGGTGATGCGGATGGACTGCTCGCCAATCGGCATATCATGCTCACTCAGGGCTTTGCGGAAATTCTCGGCCAGCACATAGGCGTTGTTATGCGAGGTGTTGTGCATGAGCACCGCAAACTCTTCGCCGCCCAAGCGCAGCAGTGTGTCGCTCTCGCGGCGGAAAACATTGCGCATTACATCGGCAAATCCGACCAGGCAGATATCCCCGCACGAATGACCGTAGCGATCATTCACTGACTTGAAATGATCGATATCCAGCATCACCAGCGACAGTGGCACCCCCTGACGTTTGGCGTTGTTCATCATGTTCGCCAGCAGGCTGTCGAACTTCAGCCGATTGCCCAACTGGGTGAGGCTGTCGGTCAGGCTCAGGTGTTTGAGCGCTTCCTGACGTTTGATCAATTTCAACTCGATTGCCAGAGTATGCCGGTACTCGCGGTGGCTGCTGCTGAGCAGCAACAGCAAAAAGCTCAGGTAGAACATCAGTGTGATCAGGGTCGAGAGGTTTTGCTGCCACTGATGCAGCATCACCAGCAAGGTCGGCACATAGAGCATCAGCAGGGCGAGCCGCGCGCGCTTGAGGTTCATTGAGAAGTTGAAGGCGTGAAGAGTGCTGAAGGCGATGGTCATCAGCGTAACCAGTGCCCAGGTTTCATCAAAACTGGGTTGCAGGCGCGCCCACGCAGCCGTTACTCCCCACAAAAAGGCGCTGGCCAGAATGATTGCCCAGTGCAGGTTCAGCCAACGCTTGAGGTTTTGCACTGTCAGCTCTACCGGCAGGGTGTGGCGTTTGCGTAATTGCATCAGGCCGAAAAACAGTACGCCACCGATCAGGCCTGCCAAGGTGTGGTCGCACATGCCCTGGCCTAACAACCAAACCAGCAACCATGCGCTCAGGTAATAGCAGCCGCCGAGCCGGGCTCGGAGTTGGGTGTCTTTGGCTTCACGCCACAATACGAAAACCCGTGGGCTGCTGGGGACGTCGGGCTCATTCATTGGCGTCAAATACTTGTGGTCAATAAGGCGATAACTATGACCACTGTGCTATGACGCTGCTCAGTGCTTTTGTTGTAGTCCCGGCCCAAACTTGTCTTTCTGAACCAAAGTTAGGCTACAGAAAGCGCCAGTTGCGCCGGTGTACCGCCCAACCACAGGTCTGCTGTGATTGGCGGTGCCGTTATCTAGCGCAGTATCAGCAGGGCGCTGGTGCTGGAACGGAGCAAATTGGTCGTGGTGCTGCCGACGAAGAACTGACGGATTCTTGAGTGGCCATAAGCGCCCATCGCCAGCAGGTCGATGTTGTGCTCGGCCTGATACGCGTGCAGAGCCGGTTCAACCTCGCCTGCGACAATCGCCAGATGTACTTCACTGGCTGTCTTGAGCAAGCGATGCTGGGCGGTTTTCAGTTGTTCGCGCGTGGCGTGGCTGTCTGCGCCGACCATTACCAAGTGGCAAGGCAGACCTTTGATTAGCGGGCTGTCGGCGAGCATTTCAACGCTCTTGTGCGCAGTCGCGCTGCCGTCGAACGCCAGCATGATTTGCTGGGGTGCCGTGAACGTGTCGCCAGCCACCAGAATCGGTTTGTGCAGGGTGCGGATTACGCTTTCAAGATGGCCGCCCACCTGATGCTCGGTGCTGGCACTGCGTTCGCCCTGGCGGCCGATGACCAGCAGACGCATCTCGTTTTCGAGTTCGCTGAGGCAGGCGATCAGGTCGCCGTGACGTTGGCGCAACATCGGTTCAGTGATGCCCGCTGCCTGCACGCGGCTTTGCGCCGCCTGAAGAATGATCCGGCCTTCCTCAAGTGCGACCTTGCTGCGCTGCTGATCAAGTGCTGCCAGTTCAGTCAGCAAATGCTCGCGGCTGCCCAAGCCGATAGTGCCGCTGAGATCGCCCGCTTGTGGATAAAGCGTACGGTCGAGAATATGCAGCAGGGTCAGCGGCGCTTGCAGGCGCTGGCTGGCCCATGCTGCGTAATCACAAACGCCTGGCGCTGCGGCTGATCCATCGATACTGGCGAATACTTGGCTCATCTGACGTGTCCTTGTGGTTGGCAGCCGTTTCGGGCTGCGCAGCGTATTTCGCGACTTTTTAGTGGCCCATCAGGTTATCCACGGCATCGGGTTTGTCATGCACTCCAAACCGGTCGACGATGGTGGCGCTGGCCTGATTGAGCCCGATTACTTCAACTTCGGTCCCTTCGCGGCGCAATTTCAGCACCACTTTATCGAGCGCCGCTACGGCGGTGATGTCCCAGAAATGTGCGCGGGACAAGTCTATACAGACCTTATCAAGCGCCTCGCGGAAATCAAATGCATTGATGAATTTGTCGGCGGACGAGAAGAATACCTGGCCGACAATGTTGTAGGTGCGTTGCGTACCGTTGGCATCAATTTCAGAACTGATGAACAAGAAGTGGCCAATTTTGTTGGCGAAGAACATCGCCGCCAACAGCACGCCAGCCAACACCCCGAACGCCAGATTGTGGGTAAACACCACAACCGCGACGGTCACCAGCATGACGATATTGGTCGAGAGCGGGTAGTGCTTGAGGTTACGAATCGAGTCCCAGCTAAAGGTGCCGATCGACACCATGATCATCACCGCCACCAGCGCAGCCATCGGGATCTGGCTGACCCAGTCACTCAGAAATACCACCATGATCAGCAGCACCGAACCGGCGATCAAGGTCGACAAGCGGCCACGGCCACCCGACTTAACGTTGATTACCGACTGGCCGATCATTGCGCAACCGGCCATGCCGCCGAGCAGGCTGGAGGCGATATTGGCTACGCCCTGACCCTTGCATTCGCGGTTCTTGTCGCTGGAGGTGTCGGTCAGATCATCGACAATGGTCGCGGTCATCATCGACTCAAGCAGGCCCACCACAGCCATCGCGGCGGAGTAAGGGAAGATGATCTGCAGGGTTTCGAAGGTCAGCGGGACATCCGGCCAGAGGAAGATTGGCAAGGTGTCGGGCAACTCGCCCATATCGCCCACGGTGCGGATGTCCAGACCCAGGGCAATGGCCACGGCGGTCAGCGTGAGAATGCACACCAGCGGAGACGGGATAACCTTGCCAATCACCGGCACATACGGGAACAGGTAAATAATGCCCAGACCAGCGGCGGTCATGGCATAAACATGCCAGGTCACGTTAGTCAGTTCCGGCAGCTGCGCCATGAAAATCAAAATCGCCAGCGCGTTGACGAAGCCGGTCACCACCGAGCGCGAAACAAAACGCATCAGCGAGCCAAGCTTGAGGTAACCCGCCCCGATTTGCAGGAGCCCGCAAAGCAGCGAGGCCGCCAGCAAATACTGCAATCCGTGATCCTTGACCAGCGTCACCATCAGCAGCGCCATGGCTCCGGTGGCGGCTGAGATCATGCCCGGGCGGCCGCCGACAAAGGCGATAACCACGGCAATGCAGAAAGAGGCGTACAGCCCTACTTTGGGATCAACGCCGGCGATGATCGAGAACGCAATGGCTTCTGGAATCAGTGCCAGTGCAACGACCAGCCCCGCCAGGACATCGCCGCGTAAATTAAAAAACCAGGTGTTCTTGAGTGACTGCAGCATGCTGTTTTCCACAATGGTTGTGAGCCTGGCCGGTGGGCACGACATCGGTTCGGGTAAGCGTAGCGTTAGCGGTGCGCCGTTGATCTCGGCGGCCATGCGCAAGGTGCACAAGGCACGTTGGTGGTTTAACGCAGCGAATGGCCAAGCGGGCTGGCCGCACAGGCGAGGCGAGGCTCGCGCGGCTGCCGAGCGTTGCGCGGCAGGTGCAAAAAAGGCGGCAAAGGTAACACGATATATCTTTCAGATCACCCCGCAGGCCTTGCCAATACGGGGTGTGGCGGTTATCCGCGACGAATGAACCAGATGCCGCCAACGATCAGCAACAAACCAATGACCTTGCTCGCGCTGATGGGGGCTTCACGAAAACCAGCCCAGCCGAAGTGATCCAGGGTCACGGCCATGGTCAATTGCCCGGCGATCACCAGCACCATGAACAGCAGTGCACCCACTCTGGGACCGGCGAAGGCGGCGGTGGCAATAAACATCACACCGAGGAAGCCGCCACACCAATGCCACCAGGTCAGGCCTTTGAGGCTGGCAAAACCGGGAAGCTCGCGCTGGATCAACACCAGCAGGAACAACGCCACGGTGCCCACCCCGAAGGAGATGAGCGAGGCGGCCAGAACGCTGGAAACTTGCTTGGCCAATTGGCCATTGATCCCGGCTTGTAGGGGCAGGCAGGCGCCTGCGACAAATGGCAATGCAAGTAACCACCAGATAGGGGCGGGCATGGCTGACTCCTGATTATTTCAGCCGCGCATTATGCCGCAAAACGCTAAGTGTTGGGGCGCAAATCAGTGAGGCAGCGGAGTACCGGCTATTTATAAATTATTGTTTTGAATAACGGCACCAGTAATTAGAGTGTTCCTGTTCTGTTGTCGCCAAATAAATACGAAATACAATGAGTAGGTATTATAACTTTGTAATTATTGTGCTCGGAATTTGTGCAGGATATATAAAGGGTTAATACCAAGTTCAGGGTTGTAGCCAGTTAGTCGTTGATCTTTGATGTAGACACATTAAGCGTTGCAATTGTTGATTGAGTTAATTGCATTCAAGCGTCTACAAGGATTGAGAAAATGAATAACACAACCCGGATCACGTCGTGCACAGCTCTCGCATTAGTCATGTTGGTTTCAGTAGTAGGTTGCAGCAGTGGCGGTGGTGGATCAAAGAGCTTTGTCGACAGCGCCTCGAGTGACGGTACTGCCGTTGATGGCACTGCAACCGATGGAACCGACGGTACAAACGGCGGTACTGGTGCAACGGGGGGCACCGATACTTCGGGCGGCACTGCAGGGACTGGCGGCAATGGCGGCAATGGCGGGACTGGCGGTGACGGAACAGGTGGCGACGGGACCGGCGGCGGTGGTACTGAGCCGCCAGTCGATCCGGGTGAAGTAACGCCTCCCGGATCGACCGTGACCCCGACCGTCACGGGCCAGACGATAGGCACTGTGGGCGATACGGTTACGGCGGCAGGTGATGGTGTGAGCCAAATTGGTGGAACAGTCAAAAATATCAGCGTTCTGGGCAGTAACGATCTGACCTCGGGGGTCGGTGATCTGGTGACTTCGACCGGCAATGCGGTTAGTTCGGTTGGTGATGGCCTGAATGACGGGCTTGGCCAATTGGGCGCCGGCAACAATTCGCTCGGTGTTACGGCGGCGAGCGTTGGCACTGCGACTAACGATCTGGGGCAGGGCGTATCAAGCGTTGGCGCCTCTCTTGCCGCCGTGGGTGGCAGCGAAAAAATACAGCGGTTGCCTTTGGTTGGCGGCGTGGTCACCCACGTTGGCAACTTGGTCGATGGCACTGGTGAGCGCGTCAGCATGTTGGGTGACACGCTGAGCCAAGTGACGACTCAAGGCCCGTTGGGTGATCTGACCGACTCGGTAAGCAACGATCTGCTGGTGCCGGTCATCCGAATCGTTGAAGGCACAACCCAGCAGGCGGGTCATACCACCAAGCTCGGTACGCCAGTTGATCAGGTGTTGGATAAAGCCGGCAACACGCTCGCCGTGGTGGGCGGCAAGGTGATTGGCGCGGGCAATGGCAATCCGTTGACCAATACCGTTGGCGGCGCACTGGCTAATGTCGGCGGCACGCTCGGGGTTTCTGGTGGATACCTGCAAACCTCGGAAACCAATGAGTCCGGCGCACCTCTGGCCGCCAATGGTCTGGGTGCGCTGACAACAACGGTGGGCGGGCTGACCAATAGCGTTGCCGATAAAACCAAGTTGGGTACGCCGGTATTTGGCGTAGTTGAAACAGTCGGCGGTGTGGTTGCAGGTGTAGGCAGCGGCCTCACCGCAGGGACCAACAATGCGGTGCTCGGGTCTGCCGGAGTGAACGCCGCAGCGGTGGGCGGCACAGTTGCATCGCTGGGCACGCTGGTTGGTGGTACGGGCGCGCCGAACACCAGCGCTGGGGCGCCATTGGCCGCGGTAACCAGTTCGCTCGGAACGGCAGTAACGCCGGTGGTGAATACAGTGGGCGGTTTGACTCAGAAGGTCGGGGCGGCAACCCAGCTCGGCGCGCCAGTCAGCGGCTTGCTTAATCAGGTGGGCGGTGTAGTGACCAGCCTGGGCAACCAAATCAATGCGGGGACCCCGAATCCGGTTATCAGCCAGGTGGGTTCAACGCTCGGCACTGTCGGTCAAACAGTCGGACAGGCAGGCACGCTGGTCAATGGCGCCACGGGAGGCACAGGCTCGGGTGTGCTGAACGGCGGTGTTGCCGATGCCACGCAAACTGGCGATACGCAGCGCGTTGGTTTGCTGGGAGGGTTGAGAGGCTTGCTCCGCAAGTAATGGTGTTCCCTTTCGCGCCGGGCTTCATGCTGACCCGGCGCGCTTTTTTTTGCATAAAAACGTGTCAGCAGTTTGGTCAGGGAGTGTCCTATGCGCGCTTTAGTCGTTATGTCTGCACTGGGGTTGGTTTGCGCTCAAAGCGTTATGGCGCAGCAATTGCCCGGTTTTCTTAATAGCAATGACAATCAGCAGAATCTGCCGCTGCCCAACTTGCCGGCCGACGCCTATCGCCCGTCTTCGGTCGACATGAAGTTGCCTGAACCGGCGGCGGACTCACCGCAGCAAGCCTTGCTGATGAGTACTCCGGTCGAGGTGCGCGGCATCGGCATCGAGGGCGGTACGGTGTACTCGCTGGAGGAGCTGGCGGCGGTCTATCAGCCCTTGATTGGGCGCAGCGTAAAATTGGCAGACCTTATCAAGGCCACTCGCAAGATCACCCAGCGTTACCAGGCTGATGGTTATCTGCTCTCGTACGCCTACTTGCCGCCGCAGGACTTTACTCAGGGCCAGATTCGCGTCGTGCTGGTTGAGGGTTACGTTAAAGACAGCGAGTTGCGCGGCGACCTGGGTTCGGTCGCAAGCTACGTTGAGCAGTTGATGGCTAAAATCGAAGCCGAACGCCCACTCACGCGCAAAACATTCGAGCGTTACACCACGCTCATGAGCATGATTCCGGGCGTAACCCTGCAAGCTCAGGTCCCGCCGCCAGGCACCACCGACGGTGCCAGTCACCTGATCGCCAGCGCATCGCGCAAGCCCTTCACCAGCAGCCTCAACTTGAGTGATAGCAGCCGCGATGAGCTGCAAGCGGTAGTGTCTGCCAGCAGTAATTCACAGACTTCCTTCGCCGAGCAGGTCACCCTGAGCGCGCTGTTCCCTCCGGGCGAAGATGACGAGCGTTACTACCGGCTCGATTACTCGCAGTTCATTGGTACTGAAGGCACGCAGTTGAGCTTGTTTGGCTCGACCTATTCGAGTGAGCCGAGTGAGCGGATTAATCTGGGCAATGGCATTGAACTGCGCAACAAGCGTGACAATCAGCGGGTATCCGTTGGCTTGAGCCATCCATGGATCGCTTCGCCCAATCATTGGCTGGGCACTACCGCGCGGGTTTATGCGGTGGACGACAAAACTGAGTTTGATGTTGTCGGTTATCCGCTGAGTTTTGAGAGCAACACCGAGATGCGTGCAGTGGCACTTGAGGCGGACTGGCGTCAGGCTGACGAGTCGCAATTGCGCATTCTCAGCGGCGGCTTGTATCAGGGCATAGACAGCTGGGGCGCAGAAACGGACAACCCGTTAATCGATCTGGACTTCTTCCGCCTGCGCGTTTCCGGGGTGCAGAGTGACAAGTACACGGTAGCGCTGCAGGGTGTTGTCTCGGCGGCGCTGTACTGGAGTGATGACTCACTGCCAGATGCCGAGCAAGCGGTGTTTGGCGGCCAGAACTTTGCCCGTGGCTACCCTGGCGATCAGGCATCGGGCGATAAAGGCTGGGGCGCATCCTACGAGCTCAACTACAGCTTCACGCGAGACAGTAACTGGCTGCGGTTGCTGCAACCCTACGCCGTAATTGACGCGGCGCGTACGCGTTTCAATGCCTCGCAGTTGCCTGAGTCTAAGTTGTCCTCGGCGGCGTTGGGCCTGCGTTTCGGTGATGCGCGTTACTACAACATCTCGCTGGAAGTGGCCAAGCCGATGTCGGATATCGCCCTCGACAGCCGCAGCCGCGACCCGCGCATCAATCTCAGTTTCAGCTACCAGCTGTAAGCGTTGATGAGCACCGCGCAAACACTGCACGGTGCTCAAGCAGGCTGATCAATTGCTACAAGTGAGCTGATTCTGCGGCGCAACAAGCCTTGCGGGGGCTTACTTGGCCAGGTGCAAGAGCGTGGAGGGGAACAGGCGCTCGATGCTTTCGAGCAGGCGCTCGTGGTAAATCGGCTTGATGAAGAAATCGACTGCTTGCAGGCGCATGGTGTCGATCACGTCATTCATATCGGCGTGGCCTGATGCCACAATCACCGGAAGTTGTTTGCGGCTGCTGCGAGCGCGCAGCTGCTGAATCAAGCGCAGCCCGCTTTCTTCGGGCATACGCAGATCCGTGATGATCAGCGCAATATCAGGATGCTGGCTGAGTTGCTCGAAGGCTTGAGCAACCGAATTGGCCAGGATGCAGCGATACCCTTCGAGCTCGAGCATCTCGGCCAATTCAAGAAGAATGTCCTGTTCATCGTCGACCAGAAGAATCGTCTGGCGGGTTGCTAACTTCGAGGACATATTGATTCCTTAGTCTCTAAACTAATGAATGCAAGTGGTGTTAATTTTTAAGTGTATTTACTTATGCGGGGTTGGCCGCAGACGATAGCTCATTTTTTATTGACGTGAATATTGAAGTGATGCTCGAGCTGATGTCCGGTATGAACACAGCTAAAACAACAGCAACCATTGCCGCAATGATTGCGTACTCGATCCCCGAGGCGCCGTCATTGTTTTTCAGGAATATATAAGCTTTCAGCATTGCATCATTAAGGGACATCGCAATCTCCTTGCGTGAGGATGTGTTGGCGATCTCAGATTTGATCAGAAAGTTCAACGCTTCAATCATTAAATATGACTAATCAGCAATGACTATTACTTTGTATATAGTCGTTTGGAAATAGTTGTAAGTGCCTAGTGGCGATTCGCTTTTGTTCAAGCTAACAATGCAACAGGACCGTTGTAATGCTGAGCCAGTCAGGTATTGGCGATGCACGTTGGTTAGCTGCGAAGGCTTGTGCAACTGACCTTCCGGCAGCGCCAGTGATTCGTTGTAGAGCCGCCGCCTATCGAGGCTGGCTGCTCTGAGTTTCAGGGCAAGGGAGTAGGCCGAAATGGATAGCCGGGTAACCATGGCATTGGCTGCAGTGATGTTGCTGGGCGCTGTCGCTGCGGGGTATTGGGGGGTGGTAATGAGTTCGCCACCTGCCACCGAGAGCGTTGCCGCAAACAGCGCGCCTGCAGTGTCGCCAGTCACGCAGCGCGTCAGCAAACTCGCGGACGACGTTAAACGCTCGCCGGTAGTTGTGGCCGTGCGTGAAATCTCACCGTTTGTGCCGGTGGTTGCCGAAGATCTGGCGATTGAGCAGCTGCAAGTTGCGCCGGCCGGTAGCTTTTCCAGCATCGAAGAAGTCGTTGGGCGCAAAGCCTGGAATCCAATTCCGCCAGGTGACTGGCTGGATCAGGCCAGTTTTGAAGCCGGTGGCCCGCTGGCGCAAATGATTCGTCCCAATGAACGCGCCGTTGCGGTGCCGGTCGACGAGGTAGTTGGCGGTGGCGGTTATCTGCGTCCAGGCGACTTCGTTGATGTGCTGCTGTTCATGCAGGAAGACGGCGACCAACGCTTGCGTACCGCTCAGGTTGCGCTGCCCGCCGTGCGTTTGTTGAGCATGGGCAAAACCCTCGGCCCGAGCAACGAAGGCCACGCGGCTCAAGGCAAAACCGACGACGATAAAAAGACTCGCGAGAAACCCGCGCGTACGGCGGTGCTGGCGGTGCCTGAGCAACTGGTCACGCGCCTGCTGCTGGCGAGCCAGGCTGGCACTTTGCGCCTGGCGGTGCGTAGCGCCGATGAGCAATTGCAGAAGCGTTATCTGGATGGCGAAACCACGCTGGTCGCCCTGAATGAGCAAACCCGCAGCCTGATCCCGCTGGACAAACTCGCAAGTCAGGCAGCGCCGCAACCGGGCGTGGCCGCAAAGCCGCGCTCGCGTGCAGTGGCAACCTCGCCGAAAGTTGAAATTTATCGTGGTGTGCAAAGCACCTGGCAAGCCCCATAACTGACAAGGACGTTAAAGCATGGTCTGTATCAGCAGTCGGATCGTAGGTGGTGTGGGATCTGTGGTCATAGGTGCTTTACTCAACTCAACTGCAATGGCGGCAACTCCTTCGGCATGCTCGACATTGCAACCTGCACCCGCGGTGCTCGAAGTGGCTCAGGGCACACAGCAGCAATTGCAGTACCCGGTTTCGATCAAACGCATGGCCGTCGGTGATCCGGCTGTGGCCGATGTCAGCTTGACCGGACGCGATGGTTTTCTGATTGTCGGCAAGAAAGCCGGCACCACCAGCCTTATGGTCTGGACGGCCTGCAGCAACGAGCCACGGCGCAGCATGGTTTACGTCCAGGGCCTGGCAACCGGAGCGCTCGGGCAGGCCACTCCAGCGCTGATCGACGCGCTACCCATTGCGCAAGTACAGACCGATATCCGCTTTGTGGAAGTCAGTCGCGGCAAGATGAAGCAAGCGAGCACCTCGATATTCGGCACCGGCTCCAACAACTTCCTGTTTGGCGCGCCGGGCACCACGGGCGGGATCAATGTATCGCCCGGACAGGTCGGCGGCATCAACGCGAGTATTCCGTTGGTCAATGGCGGCTTCAATATTGTCTGGGGCGGCGGCAGCAGCAAGGTGCTGGGGATTATCAACGCGCTGGAAAACAGCGGTTTCGCCTACACCCTGGCCAAGCCCAGCCTGGTGGCCTTGAGCGGGCAAAGCGCGAGTTTTCTCGCCGGTGGCGAGTTTCCGATTCCGGTACCCAGCGGCAATGGCGAGAACATTGGCATCGAGTACAAGGAGTACGGCGTTCGCCTGACACTGACGCCGACTGTTGTCGGTTCCAGTCGGATCAATCTCAAGGTGGCGCCCGAAGTCAGCGAGCTGGACTTTAACGCCGGCGTCAGAATTGCCGGCACTGCGGTGCCGGCTCTGAATGTGCGGCGCACCGATACCAGCATCACCCTGGCCGACGGTGAAAGTTTCGTCATCAGCGGCTTGATCAGCAGCCGCAATAGCGCCGCTGTGGATAAGTTTCCGGGCTTGGGTGACATCCCGGTGTTGGGCGCATTGTTCCGCTCGACGCAGATTGACCGAGAAGACAGCGAACTACTGATGATTGTTACCCCGCATCTGGTTCAGCCGTTGGCCGCCGATGCGCGCCTGCCGGAGTTGCCGGGCGAAGGTCTGCGCAACTACGACCCGAATTTTTTCAAGATGTACCTGTTCGAGAACGGTCGCTTCGACCGCCGTTCCGGTCTGTCCCAGTGAGGTTCGCATGAGTCAGACATTTCTTGCCCTCACCCGTAATTCAGCTGATCTTGAGTGGTTGCAAGGATCGCTCAGCAGCCTCGGGCATGTGCTGCAGGCCGGGCAGGGCGCGCTCGATGAGCTGCTCGCGTTGGTTGATGTGACCGGTGCCGGTCTGCTTTTTGTCGGCCTCGACCGCGACAATCTGATGAGCCAGAGCGCGCTGATTGAAGGCGTGTTGGCGGCCAAACCGATGCTGGCGGTGATTGCGCTGGGTGATGGCCTGGACAATCAGTTGGTACTCAGCGCCATGCGTGCCGGTGCCCGCGACTTTATCGCTTACGGTGCGCGCACCAGTGAGGTGACGGGGCTGGTGCGACACATGAGCAAGCGCATGCCGAATCTGCAGCCAAGTGCTGACAGGGGCAAACTCAGCGTGCTTTATTGCCGCCAGCAAGATGCCGATGCCGGCATGCTGGCCGCCCATTTGGCGCTGGCCATCGAGCAAAATGGCCGACGCACCTTGTTGCTGGATCTGGGCTTGCCCTATGGCGAGAGCCTCGGTCTGTTTGCGCTGGAGTCATCGTTCAACTTCAGTGATGCCCTGCGCAATTTGCGCAGGCTCGACTCCAGCCTGATTGACAGCGCCTTCTGCGAAACACGCGGCGGCTTGCGCGTACTCTCACTGACCGAGCAAGAGCAAACGCTCGAAAAAGTCAGTGCCGCTGAGCTGTATCTGCTGATGGGCACTCTGCGCCAGCATTTTCAGCACATCGTGGTTAATCTCGCCGGCCAGCCGGACAGCGAAGCCTTGCGCTGGTTTGCCACCCACGCGGAGCAATTGCTTTGGTGCAGCGACCAGAATGTGCCGAGTTGCCAGCGCAATATCGAACTGCTGGAGCAGTGGCGCGAAAGCGGAATGAAACTGGCACACGCCAGTCTGTTGGTTGATCGGTTTCTGCGCAACGTGGCACCGGACAGCCCGACGTTGGGTAAGTCGTTCGGTTTGCCGGTGATTGAGACCCTGCCGTTCAACCCTGAGTTGCGCATGAATGCGCGTAATCAGGGCCGCAGCCTGTTTGAGATAGCCCCGCGTGATCGTCTTTCGCAAAGCCTCAAACAGTTGGGCTGTCGGTTGGCGGACCGACGCAAAAAAAGTTCGGCGTGGCGTTGGCCGTGGAAACAGGCTGAGCGGCGTGAGCAGGAGGAACTGGCATGAGCGGCGAGGCGCTGTTTGGCGGAGCCGTTCGCTACACCGCGGATACCGAACAGGACAGCCGCGGCCTCAAGCTGACGTTGCATCGCTACATCATTGATTCGATCGACGATGAGCAAGTGAATATTCTCGAAGGCCCGCGTCCGTCGGTTTCGCGCTTTGTCACCGATCAGGTGGTGGATTACATCAACCGCCATCACTTGCCGGTTTCGCGATACGAGATCGAGCGCTTGGCCGAAGAACTGGTCGATGAATTGACCGGGTTCGGCCCGCTTGAGGTGCTACTGCACGATGCCTCGGTCAGCGAGATTCTGGTTAACGGGCCGGATCGCATCTTCATCGAGCGTGCCGGTGTGCTGTACCAGAGTGACCTGCGATTTATTGACGACCAGCATGTGCACCGGGTCATTCAGCGCATTCTCGCGCCCTTGGGACGGCGGCTCGATGAGTCGTCGCCAATGGTCGATGCGCGCTTGCCCGATGGCAGCCGGGTCAACGCGATCATTCCGCCAATCGCATTGGATGGCCCGTGCATTTCAGTGCGTAAATTCCACAAGGATGTGCTCAAGAGCGCCGACCTGCTGGCCTATCAAACGCTCGATGAAAGCATCCTGCAGTTCATCAACATGGCCGTTGCCCAGCGTTGCAACATCATGGTCAGCGGCGGCACAGGGACCGGCAAGACCACGCTGTTGAATGTCATGAGCTTGCTGATCGACAGCCACGAGCGCCTGGTAACCATTGAAGATACTGCGGAATTGCAACTCAACCACCCGCACGTCGTGCGTCTGGAAACCCGCCCGCCGAATGCTGAAGGGCACGGTGAAGTGCCGTCCTGTGCGTTGATCCGCAATGCCCTGCGGATGCGCCCCGACCGGATTATTCTCGGTGAGATTCGCGGCGCCGAAGTGATCGATGTGCTGCAGGCGATGAACACCGGCCACGACGGCTCGATGAGCACGGTGCACGCCAACAGCGCACAGGATGCGTTGTTGCGGTTAGAGACGCTGGTGGGGTTGTCGGGCCGGCAGATTGCCGAGCGCACATTACGCCAGATGATCTGCGCCGCGCTCGATGTGGTGATCCAGCTTACCCGTCTGCCCAATGGCCGCCGCTGCATCAGCGAAGTGGTTGAGGTGGTTGGCGTGCGCGACGATGTCTACGTGACCAACACCCTGTTCAGCCTGGATCGTGCGAGCGGCCGGTTCAACCGCGAAGCGCACAACCCGGCTGGACACAAACTGCAAGCCGCCTGGCGGAACGCGTTATGAAACCGCTGCTGTTGCTTGGCTCAATCAGCCTGGTATTGGCCTTGCTAGCGGTGGTCATGTTCCGGCATGGCTGGAAACAAGCCCGCACCCAGCGGGTGTTGGAGCGTCTTGGCCAGCGTCAGGAAGCGCCTGCAGCCAGCGCTTACTGGTCTTATGTTGAGCGCATGTTTTTGCGTGCCGGGTTGAGCGTGCCCAAAGACAAACTGGCTCTGGTCGTGGTTGTCTGGCTTTTGGCGATATTGCTCGCCGCCTCGGTGGGCGGCTGGATGCTGCTGTTGCTGGCGCTGCTGGTGCCGCCGTTGGTGCTTCGCGTGGTGCTGAGTTTTCGCTATCGCAAACGCTTGCGGCGCATCGTCCAGCAGCTACCGGCGATGCTGGATCAGGTAATGCGTAGCCTGCAAACCGGACGCACGCTGGGCGACGGCATTATCCACGCTATCGAGGCGTCGCCGCAGCCATTGCAGGGAGCGCTGTCGCGGGTGCCGCGCGACATTCGACTAGGCGTGGATCTGGCCAAATCACTGGATGACGTCGCCGAGCTGTATGAGCAGGAAGAACTGCGCATTCTGGCCCTTGGGGTGAAGGTCAATCAACGCCACGGCGGCAGTGCCATCGAGTTGCTCGCCAGCCTGATCAAGGTGATTCAGGAACGCGAACAGATTGCCCGTCAACTGCGCGCCATGACCGGTGAAACCCGGCTCACTGCGGTGGTGTTGGCTGCTTTGCCAGTGGCGTTGGCGGCTTACATCATGGCCGTCAATCCCGGCTATTTGATGAGTCTGTGGACCGAGGCCAGCGGCCAGAAAATGTTGATTACCGCATTCTGCATGCAGGTGATTGGCTGCGTGCTGATGTGGCGCATGCTGAGGAGTATATAAATGGCCTGGCTGGTGATGACTGCCTTGCTGCTGATGGCCACAGCGCTTTTGGTCATCAATCTGGCGCGTGAACGGCAGATCCAGCATCGGGTCGCCAAACGATTGCTCGGTACGCAGCGGTTCGCGCAACACCATGAGCCGTCTCGTGAGCGCTGGCTGCAACAGTTCGCCGGCAGCCGACTGGGGCGGCGAGTGTTCAGTCTGGATGGTGAAACCCAGCAATTGCTGAGTCGTATCGGCTGGCGTCGCACCCGTCAGCGCGCCCGATTCTTTGCCCTGCAATTACTCTCACCGCTGCTGATGCTGGCCTTGGCTGCGCTTGTCCAATCGCTGCTGAGCAAGCCCGTTGAGCCGGTGTGGGTGATCTTGTTGCTCGCCGCGGGTTGCGGTTACTTGCTGCCCAAGCGCGTGCTGGCCGTGGTCGCGGCTCGCCGGCAAAAGCAATTGGCCGATGAGGTCTCGGTATTTCTGCCGTTGTTGCGCATCCTGTTCGATGCCGGCCTTACTGTCGAGCAAGCGTTGCGGGTGCTCGGGCAGGAGAGTCGGGCCTTGTTACCGGCACTCACCCGTGAGCTCAACGGCATGCTCAAACGTGTCGATTCCGGCTTGGATCTGGCGAGCGAACTGCAACAACTGGGGCGCTTGCTCGAAGTCGATGAGTTCTCCGATTGCGTAACCATTCTCTGCCAGCTGATTCGGCAGGGCGGCGGGGCGATGAGTTCGTTGCTGGCGTTGAAAAAGGTGCTCGACGATCGGCGTCTGACGCGTTTGCAGGAATACATCTCGACCCTGTCCGGCAAGTTGAGCGTGGTGATGATGGTGTTCCTGTTCCCCGCCTTGTTAATCGTTTTGGCCGGTCCCGGCTTGAGTGCAATCGGGCGTGCCCTTGGAGGTATCGGATGAAGTCGGTCTGTGCAGTCGCGATAATGACAATAGCCCTTACTGGCTGTGCGTTGAAGCCGCTTACTCAAGGATATGACGGCGGCGCCAGTTGCAGCGCCACGCCAGACAAAGAGCATGAGCTGAACCTCAATCTGGCTCGGCAGATGGTCGATGAAGGGCGCTTGTACGCGGCGCTGGCCAATCTGCAAGGCATGGCGCAGGACGCTCCGGAAGTGCGTCTGGCCGAAGCCAAAATCATGCGCAAGATCGGGCGCCCAGAGGCGCAGGCGCTTTATCAAAGCCTTGCCGGAACCTGTTTGGCGGGTGCCGGTGAACATGGTCTGGGCCAACTGGCAGTAGCCAGCGGCGATACAGAGGAAGGCTTGCAGCGCATGCAGACAGCAGCGCGCATGATGCCAACCGATGCGCAGGTGCGTAACGATTTGGGCGTGGTGCTGATGCATCTGGGGCGCACCGACGAGGCGCGTTTCGAGTTTCTCACGGCTATTGAACTGAGCCGAGCCGACACGCTGCCAGCGCTAAATCTCACGGCGCTGATGTTCTATGAAAACAAGTGGCAAGAGGCCGGCGAGCTGGCCTCGCGCTTTTCTCTGAGCGCCGATCAGGTGCGTGAAGCCGAGGCCCGGGCGCGTGAGCTGCGGGGCAATTCCAGCGCCCCGGTCCAGCTGGGAGATAACAACGCTGGGCAACCCAAGGCAGTTGCCGGGCTGCAACAGGCCGCCGTACAGATTGAACAGGGAGTGGAGTAATGCAGCGGATAATTATGGCAATGATCATCAGCAGTGCTTGTCTGGCAGCCGAGGCGGCGGAGACGACTCAAGCACAGCCTCGCGAACAGCGGCAAGTCGCTTCACAGGCGGAAAGCTGGCTGGCTATTCAGCGGGACGGTGCGGCCGCTTCAAACCATAAACAAGTGCTGACATCGGCCGAGCGCGAGCGCAGTTACCAGCGTTGGCTGGACAGTTATCAGCACCCCATCCCCGAGTTCTTCGAGCAGAAGCAAGACGACATGGGCAGCGATTAGCCATGACCGTTTCGTCACGATCAGTCGCCTTTAGCCTGCGCAATAAGTCTGCGCAGCGCGGCGCTATTGGTCTGATGGCGACGCTTTTGCTGATTCTGGTGCTGGGTTTTCTGATGCTCGCGGTGGATAGCGGCAGGCTATACATGGAAAAACGCAGTGTGCAACGCATCGCGGATATGGCAGCGCTGGAAGCAGCGGCCCGTGGCGGTAATTGCCTGGGCAATGCCCCAACCACTGCGCAAACTTACGCCGAGCAAAATGCCTCCGCGCGCAATAATTTCAGCCTTGATAGCGCACGCAGCCTGAGCGCGGTTTGCGGCAACGTGACGACCGTGGCTGGCCACCGGCAATTCACGGCAGACGCCGATGGTCGCGCGATTCAGGTCGCTGTCGCGCATACCGTGCCCGCCAGTCTGGTGCTGGGCGGGTGGTTCGGCAACAACGTTCAGTTGTCTGCAACGGCGACTGCCGGTGTGAGCAATCCATTGGCGCAACTGAGCTTGCGCACCAGTTTGGTGAGCGTCGACTCATCGCAGTCGGCATTGCTCAACACGCTGTTCTCGGGATTGCTCGGCGGTTCGGTGAATCTTGATGTGTCGGGCTGGCAAGGGCTGGCTAATACTGATATCGACCTGCTCGGTTATCTCGATCAACTGGCGCTTGATCAGGGCCTGACAATTGGTGACTACCAGTCGGTACTTGATACCGGCGTCAGCGCTGGCGCGTTGCTGGATGTGGCGGCGACTGCATTGCAACTCGATGCACGCACCGCCGATGCCGATGCGGCGATAGCCGGGCTCGAGTTACTGGCTGCGGCGGTGCCGGGAGGCGACCTGCTGATGCTGGGCGATTTGTTGAATATGCAGAGTGGTTTGCCAGTCTCGGGGCTGGCGATGAATTTGAATGCCTTGCAGTTGGTGCAGGGGATCGTACAGCTGGCCAACAGCCAGAATGCAGCAGTGGCCACTTTGCCTATCAGCGTTCCGGGTGTGGCCGGGGTTACCTTGCAAGTGAAGGTGATTGAGCCGCCGCAGTTGTCGGCGATTGGTGATCCCGAACTGGCCAGCCTAGACCCAGAAGGCCCCGATCAAATCTATGTGCGCTCAGCGCAAGTGCGCGCGCTGGTCAGCGTGGCGCTGCCGGTTAATGGCGGCGTAGTCAGCGGTTTGGTCAATACCGTTACTACGAGCTTGGGGCCTGTTGCTGGTTTCTTAGAAAAGGCATTGAGCCTGGATTTGGCTGACGGGTTGGGTGATCTGCTTAGCTCGTTAGGCTGTCTCAATGAAACCTGTAAGACTGGCGACTTCGCCTACGCTAAATTACTTGGCTCGGAGCGGCTGGATATCGGGCTGGACCTCGGCTCAGCCGATGCGCGCGTCACCGATTACAGCTGCTCTGCAGATGGCAGTAAATCGTTGCTGGTAGATGCGGCGACCTCTGCTGTAAACCTGCGGTTAGGTAGTTTTGGCAAGACTGCGTCAGATGCTAAGAATGCCGTGTTCTCATCGAATCAGCTGCCAGTAGTCGCCCCAGCATCCGTGCTGGCGCTGGGTACTCAGGTTGGGCGTCCATCAAGTTGTACGTTGCTGTTTTGCTTTGACCTCAAGTGGAAGGTCGGTGCCAATACATGGGTCGAAGATCGGAGCGCTGCGGATTTTACAGTCAAGTCCGGCTTCGGCTTGAAAGTCGACAGTTCAGTAGTCGCGGACTCGCAAACCCTGACCTTCAGCGCGCCTGACGCTGAGCAATTGCCCGAGCTGGGTCTGCCGGCCAACTTCATTGCGGTTAATGCCAATAACGATATTCTCGATAGCCTTGGTGGCGCATTGTCGAGCGTCGAGATCGAGCCCTACACCAGCAATCAGAGCGGGATTCTGGGCGGCCTTTTGACCACTGGCGTCTCAGCAATCAATGGCGTGTTGAGCAGTGTCGAAGGGCTTATCGACGGCCTGTTGGCGCCACTGCTCGATCCGGTGCTGAGTCAGCTGACGAATAGCCTGGGGATTGATCTGGCGAAGGCGGATGTCGGCGCCAATCTGAGTTGCGGCGGCCGTGGTCGGGCGGAGTTGCTGCTATGAATGGATTGAGCTGTGGGCAGGATCGCTGCCCAGACACTCGGCTCCCGGCGGGGTATTGGGGCCGAAATCAGTTAGTCTCGAGTCAATCAGTGCACAAAACGGCTGTCGCTGTGCTGGCGGTTCGGCGAGAGGGCCAGGGCCAGTTGGGTGCGGTTGTGCATGTGGGTCAGGCGCAGAACCTGGGACACGTAGAGTTTTACCGTGTTCTCGGTAATCCCCAGTTCACAGGAAATCTGGTAGTTGGTCATGCCTTTGCCGATCAGGCGGGCGACATCCAGTTGGCGTGGCGACAGCTGGTTGAAGTTACTCGGGATTTCGCGTTCGAGTACCGCTTCGCTGGCTTTGGCTGGCGGCTGGCTGCAGCGGTTACGCATCTGATGAATATCGTGGTGCAACTCACCCAGCGACTCGGAGAGCAACTGCAATTTCTGATTGAGTTGGTCGAGGCGTTGCGCATCCTGCAGGCGCTCGTTGCGATGGCGCTCAAGGCGCTTGATGGTGAGCAGTACTTCTTCCAGATCAATCGGTTTTTGATGGTAGTCGGCAATGCCGGCGCGCATGGCTGCGATCACGTCGCTGCTCTCACTCTGGCCGGTGAAAATGACCGCCTCGAAAATACGTTCGCCAGCGCTCAGGCGCTCCAGCTCCTTGACCAGCTGCAGGCCGTCGAGCCCGGGCATGTGCAGATCGCTGAGGACAATACCGATGGCAGGGTCTTGCTGAAACAACTCGATGGCGTGCCCGGCAGAGTGACTGACCTGACACGCATAACCGCAAGCACCGAGGTACTCACTAAGCTCGTCGACAATAATTGGGTCATCGTCGACGATGAGAAGTTTTACCGCCCCGTAATGCAAAGTCATGTCGTCCATTCCTGTTTTTATTGTGACTACCTAGTCTATACGCGAATAATCGCCGCCTATTCTAAGCAATTCAGTGTACATTCGTACACTTCATTCCTTTGTCCAGTTACTGCTTTGGGTATAGCATATTTTGTTGAAGCATCACATTTCAGTCAAAAAAATAGCCGTCAAGAATCCGGCGAGAATGAATGGCGCAAACGGGTAGGTCTTAACCTGCGCGGGCGCCATGTGACCGAGATGGTTTTGCGCGGTTTCACTGAGCAATGGCCAGACTGGCTTGGCAGCCAACACCCAGCCCGCGTAAGCGAGCCCTGCGCCTGCGATACAAAGCAACAGAAGTTGGCTGCTGCCGGCCAAACCGATGAACAGCAGCAGTTTGACATCTGCACCGCCAAACTTGCCGAGGGCATATCCGGGAAGGCTGAGCAGCAATGCGAATGTGGCTGCCAACGCTGCGTCAAGAGGCGGCGCGCCGAGCCAGGATCGCTGAAATACCAACAGATACGCCAGCGCGGCGACAATTGCACTCAGCGTCAGCCAGTTGCTGATGCGTTTGTGTTTGATGTCTTGCAGCGCACAAATGCCGAGAAAAACAGCAACAACGAAGCTGCTCATTGCAGTGGCCTGATGATATCGAGTTGGTACGATCGTACTTTTAGGCTAGTTTCAATGCAACATCTATTACCGCGTGTTACCCCTGCATTTAATAAGGATATGAACATGAGCAGGATTGCGAGCAAGGGCTTCGCTGGTGACCAGCGCGGCGCCGCAGCGATCGAATTCGCGATTGTGTTTGTGGTTTTCTTTGCCATTTTCTATGGCACGGTCAGTTACAGCTTGCCGCTGTTAATGATGCAGTCGTTTAACAACGCCGCTGCCGAAGTGGCCCGTCAAGCCGTGGCACTGGTGCCGGAAGAAGTCTCACCTGAGGATTATCAGGCGCTTGCAGATTCAGTCGCCAGCGAGCAACTCGCCTGGCTCCCCGCTACCGTCAGCAGCGCGTTGGTAGTCGAGGCCACAGCGCCTGGCAGTGATGGGGTTTTCAATGTGCGCATCGCGTATCCCTACAAGTTGAAGCCATTGGTGCCCGCACTGATTTTGCCTGGCGTTGGGGCCATCCCGCAGTTGCCGGATGAGTTAGTGGCATCGTCGAGCATCAAACTGCACAACTGAGGACGCGCTATGGCTAACTGGTTTGGCAGGCGCGAACGGCCTGCGACTGCGACGGAGCAAGCTGCGCAATTGAATGTCGCTGAACAGCAGCCGCCACACGCACTCATCATCAGCCTGAATGAGCAGGGCATGGTTGTCGCGGCCAGCGGCGATGTGCTTCGTGAACTTAAGGTGCAGAGTATTCCGAGCCCGCTGGCGGACTGGTTATGCACGACCAGCGCTCGTTCGGTGCCAGCTCAGCTTGATGAGTGGCAGGGGCAGGTAATTGATCTCGATTTTCTGGCCGCCACCGGCAAACTGATTGCAATGCGCGGCTGGCTGCACGTTGCCGAAAAGGTCTGGACCCTGCGCATGATGAGTGTGGGCGACTTGCTGGAGCAATCGCATATTGTCGATGTGCGCCGCCATTGTTTGTCGCAGGGCGCGTTGTTTGCTGCGCGTATTCGCAGTGAGTCGCCCGGGCGTCTGCCCCAGGCGTTGGGCGAAGTGTTGAGTGCCCTGGCCCATAGCTGGCAGGTGCCCAATCTTGCGCTGGCGCTGCCATCTCCGGGTGGCGACTGGCAGGTGTTTGCCCGCCATCAAGGCTTTCAAGCGCCCGAGTTGTGGCGTGAGCAGCAATCGCTAGGCGTCGCGCTGGCCCTGCTCAAGGGCGACCGACCGCAACAACTGACCGCGCGAGAGTTGGCGGACTCACCGGACTTACGCTCTGTTTTTGGCAGCCGGCCAGCTTTTGCGGTGCCTTATCAGCGTCCCGGCAGCGCGTCAGTCTGGCTGTTATTCGGGGGATATTGCGCTGCCGAGCAAGTTCCGGCCTTGCGGGTGGGCGAGTGGTCACAGCTGACTAGTCTGATCGCCGAGGCATTGCTGCAACGCTTACAGGCACAGCGGGTTGAGCAGGAGCGTGATCGGCTTACGGTGTTGCAGGGATTGTTGGGCACGGGCTGGTGGGAATTCACCAGTGGCAGCCAATTGTTCGAGCTGTCACCTACGCTTGCCAATGCGTTGGCGTTATCCCGAGTTGGCGGTGTGCTCTTGGCTGATTGGTTGTCGGTCATTCACCCGGCAGATCGAGATGAGTTCCGCCTGCGCCTCACCGGCTTGAGTGTCGAGGGGCAGAATTTTGTTCAGTGCCTGCGAATGCTCGAACCGGGTAAGGCAAATGAGTACCGCTGGTACCGTGTACAGGCCGAGGCCAAGGGGCACGCCAATGCGTTGCGGGTCTGTGGTTTCCTGCTCGATATCAGTGACATCAAGCAGCAGGAAGCGCTGGCTTCAGCCGCGCATGCGCGCTTGAGTAATCTGATTGCCAGCTCGCCAGCGGCCATTTATGTGCAGGCCTACAACGACGGTGCGCTGGAACTGGAGTTTTGCAGCGCCAGCTTGCAGCCTCTGCTCGGCTGGAGCCTTGAGCAACTGACGGGCGGGCAACTCGCCGAACAGGTGCACCCGGATGATTATCAGGTGTTCTTTGACCGTGCCCGCCGCTTGCTGCGTGATGGCAGCGTCAGTTGCCGTTACCGGTTGCGCGACAAGCACGGTGCTTATCACTGGCTGCTGGATGAGGCGAAATTACTGCGAGACGATCAGGGCCAACCGCTGGAGGCGGTCGGGCTCTGGCTGGATGTTACCGAGTCGACGCTGGCGGCCGAGCGGATTCGCGAGAGCGAGGAACGTTATCGGGTGCTGGTTGAAGATTCTCCCGCCATGATATGCCGCTACAAACCTGACCTGACTCTGAGCTTTGCCAACCGGCCACTGGCGGCTTACCTCGATGCTGAGCCAGATAAACTGGTTGGAAGTAATCTGGGCAGTTGGTTGTCGGCCGAGCAACTGCAAGCTTTTGAGCAGCGGCTGGCGGGGCTGACCGTTGAGCAGCCGCTGAGCACCGCCGAGATTTGCCTGCAACTACCAGGTCGTGAGCATGCATGGTGGATTTGGGCAGATCGTGGGATTTTTGATGAGCACGGTCAGCTCATTGAAGTGCAGGCGGTCGGGCGCGACAACACCGAGGTACGCAAGGCCCAGCAGCAGCTGTTTCAGGGAGCAAAAATGGCCACATTGGGCGAAATGGCCACAGGCATGGCGCATGAGATGAATCAGCCGCTGAATGTCATGCGCATGGCCGTGGCCAATGTGCTCAAGCGCCTGTCGATGGGCGAACTGCCCAATGAATACCTGCAAGAAAAACTCATGCGTATCGAGTCGCAGGTTCAGCGCGCCGCGCGACTGGTCGATCACATGCGTGTGTTTGGTCGTCGCTCCGAGGCCGAGCAGCAGTTGTTTGACCCGCTGCAAGCAGTTGAAGGTGCGGTTTCCATGTTGCGCGATGGCCTCAGCAGTAAAGGTGTTGAGGTGCAGGTGGCTGAGCAGTCGATTGCGGTGGCAGTGCGTGGCCATGCTGATCAACTGGAGCAGGTGCTGATCAATCTTATGGTCAACGCCCGTGATGCCATGCTCGATAAGCGCGAGAAAGCACCGGACTTTTCACCCTGTATTTGCGTTGAAGCCGAGCAGGAGCCTGAGTGGCTGAAGGTTCATGTCGCAGATAATGGCGGCGGGATTGAGCCACGCATAATGGAGCGGATCTTCGAGCCGTTCTTCACCACCAAGGAAGTTGGCAAAGGCACGGGGCTGGGTTTATCGGTGAGTTACGGAATCATCGAGCAAATGGGCGGGCGGTTGAGCGTCGATAACCAAGCGGGAGGCGCACGTTTTACCATTTGCCTGCCGATCGCCAGTCAGGTCAGATCGACGCAAGCAGAGACTTGCTGAACTGGATCAGGGCAACACGTTGTCCTTGGTGATTCTGGCGCTCGACGATGGTGTCGACCGTATAACCCAGCTTGGGGTAAAGCAGCAGTCCGGCGCTGTTCTGGTTGAAGCATGAGGCCCGCAAGAAGCGGGCGTTGAATTGCTCTCGGGCGAGTTGTTCCATCGCCCCGATCAACACTTGCGCAACGCCCTTGCCACGCGCCCAAGGGGCAATCATCAGATTACCCAGCGCGCAGAATTCATCGGGTTGGCATTGGTAGAAATTGGCGAAACCGGCGATCTCGCCATCAAGCACAGCCACCGTGCTGCCCTGGCGGGTTGCCATTGCCTCGGCCAGTTGCTCAAGGCTGAGCGGCCAGACCGCCTTGGGAAAGCTGAAATACAGCTCTTGTTCGGTTTGCGTAAACCCGACAACGCTCGGCAGGTCCGCCGGCAGTGCCGGGCGTATGTTCACCGAAATGCTCAACGCGGCGGATACTGGCTTAGGATACGCCCGACCGACTGGCGAATTTCAGCATCGCGCTGGGCTGGATTGAGTGCCCCGTCATTGAGGATTTTCTGGCTGCTGGCGCGCCAGACCAGCTTGCCGTCTTTGCTGTCGAACATGTCGATTTGCAGCGTGCCGACCTGATAGTCCACCGTGCGCGTGTCGATATAGGCCGGGCCGCCGTAAGCGCCTCCCCACGGGCCGCCCCAGTAACCGCCACCACCGTAGCTGGTGCTGACTTGCTGCTGTTTGTCATCGACAATCATCCAGGCCTGTACCTGCAAGTCGCCACTGCTGTTGTTGGCAGCCATGCGCAGGCCGCGCTGTTCCAGTTGCTCGTTGATCGCGCCGCGAATGCGCGAATCCGTCAGGTCGCTCTGCAGGCGCGGGTCTTGCGGGCGATACTGCACCGCCGGCTCCTTCCAGCTCCACGTGCGGTAAGCGCCGAAGTCTTTGCTGGTGTCGTAGTCGCGGTTGGGCTGCGGCGCCTGACACGCGGCCAGCATTAATAACAGGGGCAGTGCGAATAACTTCATACGCATGATTGACTCCTCGACCTCGGTGTTAATGCATCAAGGTGAATTAATAGGGTGGATAGGTGATGAGCGCGCCTTGTACCGCGTCGCGCAGTGCGTCCGCCTGATCTGCCCGGCTGCCAGCGCTTGAGCTTTCGGCAGTGGCGCTCCAGACGCGTTGCTTATCCTTGTTGTCGTAGAGGTCTATCTGCACCACCACGACTTCCTCTTCATAGGTGCGAACCAATGGCACGCCGGCTCCGACGCCAAAACCGTCGTTGTAGTAACCCCCGCCGTAATAACCGCCTGCATAGCTATCGGCTACCTGCCGGAGTCGCCGCTCGATGCGCATGTCGGTGCTCACGCTCAGGTCTGCTGTCTGGCCCGGTTGTGCGGGGCGTAAGCCACGTTGGTCGAGTGCACTGCTGACGGCTTGTTGCACCAGATCGGGGGTAGCCCAACCCATACCGGGCGGCGTCTGGCCATTGAGCCAACCCCAATTTTTATATTGGCCGTAGTTTCGTGCTGGCACAGGGTAACTGCTGAGATCTGCCTGATTTGCAGCCTGGGGCGGAGCGGGCGGGAGCGGTAATGATTGCGCACGATAGGGGTTCTGGCTCTGACACGCGACCAAAGCCAGGCACGCTATCGCTAGGGTGATGCGTTTCATCATCGTCTCCGCTTAACGGGGCCTGCAAATCCAGTGCAGGTAACGCCCCAGTCCTGCAAACGCAGGGTGCCGCCGGTAGGCCAATTCCATTTCAAGCAGGTCGATCAGTTCGGCCTTGGCCTGAAACTCGTGCGGCATGTAGTCGTGGAAAACCCGTATTCCACTTTGACTTTCGACCTGCCAAAGCTCTGCGAGTTGCGTGGCCATCTCTTCCGGGTCGAGCGGTTGTTGCGGGGTCAGGCTTTGCTTCTCACCCGCGAACTCAGCCTTGCGCAATTTACGGAAGTGGCCCTTGAGCAGGTTCCGGTAAACCAGTGCGTTCTTATTATAGAACGCCAGCGATAGCATGCCGTCTGGCGCTGTAAGTTGGTGTAACACGGGCAGAATGCTCGCCGGTTCTGCCAGCCACTCCAGCACGGCATGGCACACCACCAAATCATAGCGTTGGTCGAGTTGGCCCAGTAAATCCTGCCACGGTGCCTGTATAAACGTGGCTGTTTGCCCCGCCTCGGCAAAACGCGCGCGTGCGCCTTCGAGCATCGGCCCGGCCGGTTCGGCGAGTGTTACATCGTGGCCGCGCTCGGCCAGCCACAGCGACATATGGCCCAGACCCGCGCCGACATCGAGCACGCGCAGGGGTTTATCCGGCAAGGCTTCTGCGAGGTCGGCCTGTAACACCGCAAGGCGAATCGCGCCCTTGGCTCCACCGTAAATTTTTTCAGCGAAGCGAGTCGCCAGCTCATCGAAGTGGCGGTCAGTCATTGCAGAATCGCCTCTCGCTGTCGGCGAGCTTGGCCCGCACCACCTGATCCATATCGAGCCCCAACTCGCTGCACAGCAACAGTAGATACAACACAATATCGCCGACTTCCTGCCCCGCATGCTCCAGCACGGCGGGTTCCAGCTGGCGCGATTGGTCCTCGCTCAGCCACTGGAATATTTCAACCAGTTCAGCCATTTCGACACTGGCAGCCATGGCCAGGTTCTTCGGGCTGTGAAATTTACGCCACTCGTTACGGTCACGAATGGCGTGCAGACGTTGAGTCAACTCTTGGATGTTCATGCGCGCTCCTTGGGGGCGCATAGCTTCGGATGGATCAGGCAGCGACGCAAGAGGGCGCGTCAATCAGCTTTGCTGGCCTGCTCACGGTCGAGCAGCGCTTGCTTGCGCTCAATGCCCCAGCGATAACCGCTAAGGCCACCCGCCGCATTGATAACCCGATGGCAGGGGATCAGAAGGGCAAGTGAGTTACTGGCACAGGCGCGCGCAATGGCCCGTGGGTGGCTGTCGAGTTTTTGGGCCAGTTGTTGATAATTGCGCGTCTGGCCGCAAGGAATGCTCTGCAGGGCGCGCCATACCTGTTGCTGGAAGGCGGTGCCGCGAATATCCAGCGGCAATTGCACAGCCCGCTGCGGTTCAACAATCTGCTTGAGCACGGCCTGCAACCAACTGCCCAGTCCAGCCGAATCTGGCTGCAAGCTTGCTTGTGCGAAGCGTGCATGCAGCTCTGTTTCCAACGCCTCTGTGCTGTCGCCCAACCATAAGGCGCAGACACCTTTATCGCTGGCGACCAGAAGTACTTGGCCGAGGGGCGATTGACCGAATGTGTAACGCAGCGTTTCGCCCCGGCCTTGCTGACGCCGTTGGCTGGGGCTGAGTGCTTGTGGCTGCTGATAAATCGCCCGCGTGCCGGAATACCCGGCACTTAGCGCCGCGTCGAGAACCGAGTCTGCCGCCGGGATCAGCGTCTCGAAGCGCGCTTTACGCTGCGCTGCAAGCCACGCTTTGGGGGTGAGCCCGGTGCGCAATTTGAATGCGCGTACCAAGTGCGATGCACTGACGCCAATACGCTCGGACAATTGTGCCAGCGTTGGCGCGGGGCTTGATTCGAGTAAAAGCCGACAGGCGGCAGTTACCAGTTGATCCATCTGTTGGGCGGGGCTTTGGCCGTGTGGCGAACAGCGTTTGCAGGGGCGAAAACCGGCGCGCTCGGCCGCCTCGCAGCTGCCATGAAAGCTGACGTTAGACGCCTTCGGTCTGCGTGCCGGGCAACTGGGGCGACAGTAAACGCCGGTGCTGCTGACCGCGAATACAAACTGACCGTCATAGCTCGCATCACGTTCGCACACGGCTTGCCAATAACGAGATAAATCGGGCATCAACGGGCTCCTCAGACGATACTGAGATTATCGGAGCTGCTGCCTTGAGTGCCAATCCGATTCTGACTTTTAAACTGCTGACATAAATCAGGTGGGTGATAGTGCGCAATGGAAGGGCGACAATGCTCCGGGTGTGGATGTTTTCAACGTTATGGCTACTGGCATTTTCGCTGGCTGCCGCCCCCCGGATATTGCTAACCGAAGATGAGCTTGCCTGGGTTGAGGCTCACCCGGTCATCCGTGTCGGCGTTGAGCAGCAAGGTTGGCCGCCCTTCGATGTGATGGACCCGCAAGGCCGGCATACGGGTATCAGTGGCGATTACCTGACGTTGGTCGGCGAGCGGCTGGGTGTGCGCTTTCTGCCGGTAATCGTCGACAGCTGGGTGGGCGCTCTGGCGGACTTGGAAGCTGGCAGGCTGGATGTGCTGCCCTCGGTTGCGATCACCCCAAAGCGGCTGTCGCGCATGTCGTTCACCAGCCCCTATTTGAGAAGCAGCAGCCTCCTCATTACCCGCGCAGACAAGTCGTACCAACGTGTTGATGCGCTCTCAGGCGCCCGCGTTGCGGTAGAGAAAGGCTTTGCCGCCGAGTACATGCTGAAATCCCGGGTGCCGGACGTGATTATCCAGTCGGTAGAGTCCAGCGAGGAAGCGCTGCGCGCCGTGTCTTCGGGGCGGGCAGATGCCTATATCGGCGACATGATCGCAGCCAGTTACCTGATCCGAAAACTCAACCTCAACAATTTAGAGTTGCGCGGTGAGGCGGGTCTGAACACCAGTGAATTTCACTTTGCCGTGCGCAAGGACTGGCCAGAGTTGCTGGTGTTGATGGACAAGGCGTTGGCCAGCCTGACCAATGATGAGCAGCAAGAGGTCAAGGACCGTTGGTTGCCGCACCTCACCGAGTTCAACTGGCACCGTTTGCTGCAGTTAGCCTGGCCGTATCTACTCGGTACGCTGGTGCTGATCACGCTCATTCTGTTCTGGAATCGCCGGTTGGCTGAGCAGATAGCCGAGCGCAAGGCCGCCGAAGCCGAGGCCGACCTGCAGCGCACCAAGTTGCTGACGCTGATAAATGCGATTCCCGATCCCATCTGGTTCAAGGACTCTGCCGGGCGGTATGCAGGGCTTAACATCGCCTGTGCCGAGCTGTTCGGGCTATCGCGCAAGGCAATAATCGGCAAAACCGACCAGCAACTGCTGAGCACTGATTGGGCGACGATGCGCGCGCAGGATGATCGTGAGGCATTGAGCGATGAGCAACCAAACAACCGTGAAGAGCCGGTGGTTTATCCCGACGGGCGCAGTGTCATCTTCGATACGGTGCGCACGGTTATCCGCGATGAACAGGGCGCATCTTTAGGTTTGGTAGGCATCAGTCGTGATATCACTGCGCGCAAGCAGGCAGAAGAAACAGTGCTTGCCGCCAAGGAAATGGCTGAGCAGGCCGCACGTATGAAGTCCGACTTTCTGGCCAACATGAGCCACGAAATTCGCACGCCGATGAATGCCATCCTCGGCATGTCACATCTGGCGTTGCGCGGGGCTACCGAGAGTCGGCAGCGCAATTACTTGAGCCAGATCCAGCAGGCTGGCCAGCATCTGCTGGAAATCATCAATGACGTTCTCGACTTCTCGCGGATTGAGGCTAACGGCTTGCGCATCGAACATGTCGAATTCGAGTTGCAAACGGTGCTGGAGAATCTGGCCACGCTGCTGGGTCATAAAGCAGGCCAGAAGGGCCTCGAGTTGGTCTTCGATATTGAGCCGCAAGTGCCGGAAAAGCTTGTGGGCGACCCATTGCGAATCGCACAGATACTGATCAACTTCTGTAACAACGCGATCAAGTTTACCCCGCACGGCGAGGTCTGCCTGAGCGTGCGAGTGGTGCGCAGCGAAGCAGGAGAGCAACAGCTTGAGTTTGCGGTTAGCGATACCGGGATCGGCTTGACCGAAGAGCAGATCTCGCGCTTGTTTCAATCCTTTCAGCAAGGCGACTCTTCAACCACGCGCCAATATGGCGGCACCGGCTTAGGGCTGGCGATCAGCAAGCGCTTGGCCGAAGCGATGCATGGCGCTGTCGGCGTTAGCAGCAAGGTTGGCGAAGGCAGTGTTTTTTGGTTCAGGCTGACACTTCAAGCGCAAAGCATTCAGCCCTCGTGCCAGGCGCTGTATCAAGGTTTGCGGGTGCTGTTGCTGGATGATCATGAGCGTGCACGTGCGTGCGTGACGCGACTGCTGGAGCAGCAAGGCTTCGAGGTGCATGCTGTGGATTCCCACGCCGCTGTTCTGCAGGCTTTACAGGTCGCCGAGTCGTCTTACGATCTGCTGATCATTGACTACGATGTGGCGGGCATGGACGCCATCGACCTCGCCCGGCAAATCCAGGCGCTGAACCTGCAGTCTGTCCCGCCGATGTTATTGATGAGTGGGTATTGCGAGGACAGTGTTTTCATCCGCGCGGAGTCGGCCGGCTATGTCAGTGTATTGGCCAAGCCGGTGCTGGCAAACATGCTGCAAGAGGTGCTGAGCACAGCGCTTAATCTGCAATCGTCCGATGACGGTCAAATGACCATTAGCCCGCAGCCCCAGACGGCAGACTTCTCCGGTTTGCGAATACTGCTGGTCGAAGACAACCCGATAAATCGCGAACTGGTGATCGGGCTGCTGCAGGGCACTGGGCTGCACATTGATCAGGCTGAGAATGGTGCGGTGGCGCTCAGTCGCATGCGCGCAATGGGGGCTGATTATTACGACTTGGTGCTGATGGACATGCAGATGCCGGTCATGGACGGTATTCGCGCGACTCAGGCCATACGGCAGATGTTCGAGTTCGAGCACCTGCCAATTGTCGCCTTGACCGCCAATGTGCAGGCTGAAGATGAAGCGCTGTGCCTGCAGGCGGGGATGAACGACTTTCTCAGCAAGCCGCTTGAGCCCGAGTCGGTCGAGTCCTGTTTGCAGCGCTGGCTCAGGCCTCAGGCAAGCCTATCGCCGAACCAGCAACGCCAAGCAGACCTGCCGTCTGAACTGGTATTGCCAGGCGTGAATATCGCCGCAGGCCTGCGCAGGGTTCAGGGTAATGTCGAGCTTTACCTGCGGTTACTGCTGCGATTCGCCATCAGTCAGGGCCGCTTCCCCGAACATTTGAGGGCTGCATTGGCTGAGTCTGACCAAGCCTGCGCCGCGCGCCTCACCCACACATTCAAAGGCCTGACGGGCAGTTTGGGCGCGACCAAACTGCAAGGTCAGGCCGTTGCATTAGATGCTGCGTTGAACGATCCGCAGGGCGATCTGGTTACATCACTGTTGACCGCTCTGGAGGTTGAACTGACCAGCCTGTGTGGCGCCATCATCCACGCGTTTCCGAGCCATCAGGCTGTCGTAGAACCGGCAGAACCCGTTGATGCCGAGCAGGTCATTGAGGTGTGTGAGCAAATGATCAGCCTGCTGGAGGCGGACGATCCGCGGGCCTGCAAGGTGTTCGAACACCAAGCCGCTATATTACAAAGTGTTTTGGGTAATCAGCAGGGGCTGTTTTACGCCGCTATCAATAGCTACGACTTTGCTGCGGCGCTGGTTCAATTGCGCGGTGCAATGAGCTTACGCGGCCTCAAGATGTAAGCAGGGAGTTTTGCAATGCGCGATATGCTTGAGCAACCCGACCAACCGTTGATTCTGCTGGTCGATGATACCGCCGAAAACCTGCAATTGATGAGCGAACTGCTGTTCGATCATTATCGCCTCAAGGTCGCCACCAGCGGTGAAAATGCCCTGAGAATCGCCGCCGGTAGCGTTGCTCCGGATTTGATCCTGCTCGACATCATGATGCCGGGTATGGATGGCTATGAAGTGTGTCGCCAACTCAAGACCGATCCGCAAACTGCCAATATTCCGGTCATATTTCTCACTGCAAAAAGCGATGAAGCCGATGAGCAAAAGGGCTTCGATCTGGGCGCCGTTGATTACTTCACCAAGCCGATAAGCCCTGCGTTGATACTGTCGCGTATCAATGCCCACCTGCAACTCAAGCTGAATGCGGATTTTCAACGTGACCGCAACGAATACCTCGAGCTTGCCGTACGCCGCCGCACCCGCGAACTGGAGCAGTTGCAACAGGTGACGATTGAAACGCTGGCCAATCTGGCGGCGATGCGCGATAACCCGCGCGGTAATCACCTGGCGCGGGTTGAGCGCTTCATGCGCGTGCTGGCCAAAGCCCTGGTGCGCCAACAACCTGGCCTGGAAGACGAAATGAGCGAGGAGGCCATTGAACGACTGGGCAAATCTGCCTTGCTGCATGGCATCGGTAAGTTGGTGTTGCCAGACCGTTTGCTGCTCGCCCCGCAGCAGGCTTTGGACGACGACCTCAGGCTCCTGCATCAGCATACCGAAGCCGGTCGCGCGGCACTGGAGGCGGCAGAAGCGAAGCTGGGCAGCCAGATTACCTTTCTCACCGATGCCAAGCACATCGTCTACAGCCAGCACGAACACTGGGACGGCAGCGGTTATCCACAAGGGTTGCGCGGCGTACAAATTCCACTGTCCGCACGTTTGATGGCGTTGGTCGATGCGTATGAAGACCTGACCAGCCGGCATCCCTACCGCCAAGTCGTCAGCCACGCTCAGGCGACTGCACAAATCACCAACAGCAGCGGGCACATTTTTGACCCCTCGGTGGTGCTGGCCTTTATCGAGGTCTCCGATGAATTTGCCAGTATTGCCCTGGAGCTGGCCGACGACGCCGAAGCCATACGCTATGAATTACAGCGCCTGAATGACTCGCTTGGTGAGCCTATTGAACTGGGTTTGCCCCAGAGCGATCCCAGCGCGCTGAAATAAACCCATTGGCGTGTCGCAAGGCTGCACGTTGTGCGGCCTTTGTTGCTTATTTCCGCATATTTCAAGGCTCTGGAATCAGGCTCGGAGGGACTAATCATTCTGTCAGGGTGGGCGCTACGTCTCGATTGCCGTATAAGAGGCCCTTGAAAAGCAAAGTGTTTTGCCATCAGATACGCGAATAACACGCTAACGACAATTCAGGCCATACAGGACCCTTAAGAAAAACTGATGAAGACGCCAAAACGTATTGAACCCTTGGTCGAGGATGGTCTTGTCGACGAGGTGATACGCCCGCTTATGAGTGGCAAGGAAGCGGCAGTTTATGTGGTCCGGTGTGGTCAAGAGTTGCGTTGCGCCAAGGTCTACAAGGAAGCCAACAAGCGTGGCTTTCGTCAGGCCGCGGAATATCAGGAAGGCCGCAAGGTGCGTAACTCCCGCGATGCGCGGGCGATGGCCAAGGGCTCTAAATATGGCCGCAAAGGTCAGGAAGACGCCTGGCAGAATGCCGAGGTCGGTGCTCTGTTCCGACTGGCCAACGCCAATGTGCGCGTGCCCAAACCCTACGATTTTCTCGAGGGTGTGCTGTTGATGGAGCTGGTGACTGACGGCGAGGGCGGTGTGGCGCCGCGCTTGAATGACGTCGACTTGTTGCCCGAAGATGCCCGCGAATTCCACGCGTTTATGATTCAGGAAATCGTCAAAATGCTTTGCGCCGGGCTGGTTCACGGCGACTTGTCGGAGTTCAATGTACTGCTTGGCCCCGAAGGCCCGGTGATTATCGACTTGCCGCAGGCCGTCGATGCAGCGGGCAATAACCACGCGTTCAAGATGCTGGAGCGTGATGTCGGCAACATGGCCGCGTACTTCGGCCAATTTGCCCCGGAGTTGCGCTACAGCAAGTTCGCCAAGGAAATGTGGGCACTCTATGAAGCCGGTGAACTCACCCCGGACAGCGTGCTGACAGGTGAATTCGACGACCCGGAAGATTCGGCAGATGTTGATGCCGTGATGCGTGAAATCAAGGCCGCGCTGGCCGAGGAAGCCCGTCGTCAGGCATTGCTCAATGCCGATGACGACAGCACCGATGAGCCTCCGCCTCCGCCTCCGCCCTGGATGCAGTAAGCAAGCAACAACAGGCCCCCGCTAGCAATATCGGGGGCCTGTTGGTTTTGGCTTAAAGGCGCGCGGTATTAAAGGTGTCGCAACTGCTCAGGTTGCCGTTGTCGAACCCCGCCTTGAACCAGCGCATGCGTTGCGCGGACGTGCCGTGAGTGAATGAGTCCGGTACGACCTGGCCGCGTGTTTGCTTCTGCAGACGGTCATCACCGATCGCGTTGGCCGCATTCAGCGCCTCTTCAAGATCGCCATCTTCCAGCCAGTCGAGGCGACGCTGAGCGCTGTTGGCCCACACGCCAGCCAGGCAATCGGCCTGCAATTCCTGGCGAACCAGAAGACCGTTGTCGCCTTCCATCTTCTGGCCGCGCTGACGCGCCGCATCTACTTTCGCGGAAACGCCGAGCAGGGTTTGCACGTGATGGCCAACTTCATGGGCGATCACATAAGCCTGAGCAAAGTCGCCGGCGGCCGAGAAACGTTGCTCAAGCTCGTTGAAGAAGTCGAGATCAAGGTAGACCTGCTGATCGCCGGGACAATAGAACGGGCCTACTGCCGAACTGGCAACGCCACAGGCCGAGCGAACCTGCCCGCGGAAAAGTACCAGTTTGGGGTCCCGGTACTGCTGACCGGCATTCTGGAAAATTTCTCCCCAGGTGTCTTCGGTGTCGCCAAGAATGGCGCGCACGAATTCCGATTGCTGATCGTTGGCTGCCGGTTCACTGCTTTGCTGGCTGCTGGGTGCGCCGGGCTGAACTGCCTGACCGGCCAGTTGCCCGAGAATTTGCAGCGGGTCCTGGCCCATTAACAAGCCGATCACGACCACTGCTGCAATCCCGCCCAGGCTCAACCGGCCAACCCGTCGACCACCGCCCGAGCGTGCGTCTACAACGTTGTCACTGCGTCGTCCTCTTTCCCAGCGCATGTCGTGGCTCCCAGTGCCTTGTTAGGCATTCATTCTTGTCTGTGCAATAGCATTGCGCCAGTCCGGTCGTCTATCAATCTGGCGCGTGAAACTGTGAACATCACCTGTTAGACCAGAATGCTCCTACAGGCATGCCAGTATCTACTTGTAGTTTTGTTCGATGAGGATTCGGAAAATCTATTCTTTCGCTCTCATCTTAGGTATCTCATGGCTTCTTTATCTGTTCTCGTCATCGAGGACCATGCATTTCAGCGCGCGGTTACGGTTGCCGCGCTGAAAAAGGCCGGAGTCTGTGAGGTGCTTGAAACGCGTGACGGTGCTTCGGCGCTGACGCTTTTGAGGGAGGCCGGTGGTGTCGATATCGTCATTTGCGATTTGCGCATGCCTGAGATGGACGGCCTGGTATTTCTTCGGCATGCAGCCGAGTCCGGTCTGATCAACTCCCTCATTTTGAGCTGCGAAGTCGATGCCAGCCTGCGCAATGCGGTTGTCAGTATTATCGATGCGTTCGGCCTTAATCTGTTGGGTGACTTGAGCCATCCCTTTAGTTTCGAACAACTCGAAGCATTATTAGGACGCTTTGATAATGCCGGCCCTGTTGTTGACGATTTATCAAATGCGATCCCGCTCACAGTTGATGAAGTTATTAAAGGATTGCATGTTGGGCAGTTCAAGGCGTTTTATCAGCCCAAGGTAAGCCTTAAAACCGGCGAGGTTAAGGGCGCGGAAGTATTAGCGCGTTGGCAGCATCCGATTCATGGGCTTATTTCCGCTCAGCAATTTTTGCCGCTAATTGAGGACAATGACCTGCTTGATGAGTTGTTCTGGGTGATAATCAAGCAAGGTTTGAGTTTGCAGCAATCGTTGCAAGCTAATAACCGACATATTGAGTTGTCATTCAATTTACCTGCTCAGCAGTTGGGCTCTAGTTATCTGGTCGATCAAATAAAAGATTTGGTCTGTGCTTGCCAGCTTCCGCTTAACGGATTGATCTTTGAAATAAGCGATTTGGGCAGTTCAGAGGTTCCTGATCGTGGCTTGGAAAACCTCATACGCCTGCGGCTTATGGGCTGCGGCCTGGCAATGGAAGGGTTCAGGGTTGGCTACTCATCGCTGTTGAATCTATTCGAAATCCCGTTCAGCCAAGTGAAGCTGGATACCTCGTTTCTTCTCTCGCGTCGCCGTCACTCCAGCAATATGTCAATGATCAGCAGCGCTGTCGCACTGGCGCGCTCTTTGAATATATCGCTGGTGGCCGGGGGTGTTGAAACACTGCAGCAGCAAGAGTTGTTGTTTGAGATGGGCTGTGACTTGGTTCAAGGTTATTTGTATGGAAAACCCATGCCTGCGGAACAGTTGGTTATTAATAACTGGTCGTTAGTTAGTGTTAAAGGTTTGGGATTCAATAAATATATATAGTGCTTGGGGCTGAACACTCGTCACTTGTGATCAATTGTATCTGAGTGCGTTGGTTTGTCTTTGCCAGATATAAAGTATGGTTTTGAAGCGATATAAATTATTTGTCATAAATTAAGCTGCGTAACAATCCGATAGCTGTCGATATACCAAGTAATGCTGAATAGTTTGCGCAAATTAATGGAGCTTAGTCGTGGGTAAAGTCTTAATTGTTGATGACCATCCTGTTGTACGTATGGCAGTCAGGATGCTCCTGGAAAAACACGGCCTGAGCGTAACCGGGGAGACCGATAACGGCGTGGATGCCGTGCAAATGGCCAAGGAGTTGAGACCTGACATTATTATTCTGGATATCAGTATTCCGCGGCTCGATGGTTTTGAGGTCATATCGCGCCTGAAACTGTCCGGTTTACCCATCCATATTCTGGTGCTCACATCGCAGTCAGCCAACTTCTTCAGTGCCCGTTGCATGCAGGCAGGTGCGTCCGGGTTCGTCTGCAAGGAAGAGAAACTGGCGGAATTGCTCAATGCGGTAAAAGCCATTCAGGCGGGTTACACCTACTTCCCGGCGCAATTTATTAAATCGGTTCGGGGCAAAGAGGTGCACATGGATGAGCATGAGCGCATCACGCGTTTGTCCGACCGCGAGTTGATGGTGCTGGAGCAACTCGCCCGTGGCCTCACCAACAAGCAAATCGCAGAGAGCATGCTGCTGAGCAACAAGACCATCAGCACCTATAAAACCCGTCTGCATGAAAAGCTCAATACCGGAAATCTGGTTGAGCTGATCGAGTTGGCCAAACGCAATGCGCTGGTCTGAGAGATAGGATGAACGGTGTCTTACTTCGCAGTGTATTTGCCTGGCTTTTAACGCTATGCAGCCTCACTGCGAGTGCTGATTCCAGTACGGCGCTGCAGCTTTTCAGCCGTTCTGCGTCGGTGCATGGCTCTCCGGTATTTACCCTTGAAGAGCAACAGTGGCTGCGGGAAAAAAACACGCTGGTCTTAGGCACTTCGGCGCCAGATTATCCACCCTTCGATATCAGTTCGAGTGGTGAGGATTACGAAGGTGTCACCGCCGACTTCATGGGGCTGATCGCCCAGGGGCTGGCGGTCAACGTCGATGTGCGCCGGTTTGAGAGCCGTGCTGATGCGTTGGAGGCGCTGCGTAATGGCACTATCGACCTGCTCGGCACTTCAAGTGAGCGAGAATTGGGCGGCAGTGATGTCAGCGCCAGCATCAAGTACACGCCGGATTGGCCGGTGTTATTGCAGCGTATCGGTGAGACGTCCCCGGCCTCCGGCGATTTGCGTGGCAAGCGCTTGGCGTTCAGCACCTTGTATCTGAACCAAGCGGATGTCGCTAAACGTTATCCCGACGCGATTCCTGTGCCGTTCACCTCTTCAATGACTGCCGTGGCGGCGGTCGTGTTCGGTCAGGCAGATGCCATGCTCAGTGATGTTACGGCAGGTCGATATCTGATCAATCGCTACTTCCCCAATGACCTGCGCGCCTCGCGAATTTCCGGCAAGGGTTCCTGGGGCTTTGTGTTTGCCGTCAGGGCCGATAACAAAAGCTTGCTGCATGTGGTCAATAAAGCCTTGGCGGTGATTGATGATGAACAGCGCCACAGTATTTTCGAGCGGTGGGGCGGTGGCGGCATACTCAAAAGCAACTTGCCTTCGTTGTCGAACGAACAACTCGACTGGATAAAGGAACGGCGCATCGTCAAGGTGGCAGTGAATGATCAGTTGGCGCCTTTTTCCTATTTTGATCAGAACGGTCACTATCGCGGCATTACCGCTGATTTGCTGTCGATGATTGATGAGGAGTCGATCATCGGTATTCAGGTGGTCAAGTTCTCGGATATCGATCAGGCAACTCAAGCCCTGTTATCCGGCAAGGTGGATGTAATTGCCGACTTTTCGCTGACGCCTGAACGCAAACAAAAATTCGGTTTCACCCGGCCCTATTTAATTTCGCCGCTGGTGATGGTGGCCCGCAAGAGCTTCAAAGGGGTCATGCACCTTGAAGACATGGCCGGCAGAACCCTGGCCATTCCACGTGGGCATGCGCTGAAAACCTATATCAAGCAGCGTTATCCACAGATCAAGTTACTGGAAACCGCAAGCGTCCCAGAAACCCTGACGCTGGTTGCGCAGGGTTATGCAGACGCAACCATTCACCCGCTGAACATTGCCCGCTATTACATCGCGAGATCGTTTGAAGACAATCTGCGAGTCAGCGGCGTGCTCGACGTTGCGCCGACCAAGGCGGCATTTGCGGTGCGCCCTGCGGATGCCGAACTGTTGGGTATTCTGGAGCAGGCATTGCTGTCGTTTACCCCGGACCAGATGAGCATTCTGAGTAACCGCTGGCGCACCAATGCACTCATCATCGAGCCCTCTTGGCGCAACTACAAACGCCTGATTTATCAGGCCGTTGGCATTTCGCTGGTGTTCCTGTTTGCAGTGTTTGTGTGGAACTTCTACCTCCGCCGACAGGTGAGTCAGCGACGCCGCGCAGAGCAGGCGCTGAGCGATCAGCTGCAGTTCATGGAAGTGCTGATCAACGGCACGCCTCATCCGATTTATGTGCGTGACCGGCGTTGCTGCATGTTGACCTGCAACGACAGTTACTTACAGGTGTTCTCGACCACCCGCAAAGCGGTGTTGGGCAAAACCGTGTTCGAGAACCTGAAAGTTCAGGATGTCGATGCCGACGCTGTCGAGAAGGATTACCACCGGGTGATGCACGAGCGTAAGCCGGTTATCTGTGATCGGCAGGTGGTTATTCAGGGGCAAAACGTCACTATCTATCACTGGATTTTGCCGTTCAATGATTCCAAAGGCGTTGTGCGCGGAGTCATTTGCGGCTGGATCGACATCAGTGAACGCAAGGCACTTGTTGTTGAACTGCGTGCCGCCAAGGAACAGGCCGATGAGGCCAGCCGCACCAAATCGACCTTTCTGGCGACCATGAGCCATGAAATTCGCACGCCGATGAATGCCATCATCGGCATGCTGGAGCTTGCCATCAAACGGGCGGATCGCGGCCAGTTCGATCGTTCATCACTGGAGGTCGCGCACGATTCAGCGCGCGGATTACTGCAATTGATCGGCGATATTCTGGATATTTCGAGAATCGAGTCCGGGCGCCTGAGCCTGATGCCCGAACGGGCCAATCTGGCCGATCTGGTGGGGTCGGTCGTCAGGGTATTTGGCGGACTGGCCACCCAGAAAAACCTGCTGATGGAGTTTGATACCGAGGGCCTTGATGAGCGGGATGTGCTGATCGACCCAATCCGGTTCAAGCAGGTCATGTCCAACTTGATCAGCAATGCCATCAAGTTCACCGAATCCGGCACCGTCAGCGTCAGCGCCCATGTTGAAGCCTGCTCTGCTCAGCACGTGACAGTGCGGGTCTATGTGGCTGATACCGGGATGGGGATCTCGCAGGCGGATCAGGAAAAACTGTTCAAGCCATTTGCTCAGGTCGCCGGCAGCATTACCGGCAGTGGTGCAGGGCTAGGCTTGCTGATCAGCCGGACCCTGTGCGAAATGATGGGCGGTAACCTGCAATTGCGCAGCACGGTCGGCCTTGGCACTCAGGTGATGGTGCAATTAACCCTACCGGTGTTGGAGCCACTGCACGTGGCCGAAACTGAACCTGTGGCGGATGCGCCGGTGTCTGCCAGGCCGATACTCAATGTCTTGGTGGTGGACGATCATCCGGCCAATCGCATGCTGATCAGCCAGCAACTGGAGTTCCTGGGGCATCGCGTAACGCAGGCGGTGAATGGTGCCGAAGGGCTTTCGGCCTGGCAGCAGGACTACTTCGATATCGTTATAACGGATTGCCGCATGCCGGTGATGGACGGCTATACCCTGAGCCGGCGGATACGTGAAGAAGAACAGCGCACCGAGCGTTATGCCACCTGGATTCTTGGTTTCACCGCCAATGCGCAGGAGGAGGAGCGCGAGCGCTGCCTCAAGGCGGGTATGAATGATTGCATCTTCAAGCCCATCGAGCTCGCCGCGCTGGGCGCACACCTGCAACGTTGCGTGCCCGCGCCGCCCGGCGCAATTGCTGATGCCAGCAGTGGGTTATTTGATGCGGTGGCGCTGGATAAGCTCACTGGCGGCAATAGCGTGCTGGTCGAACGGCTGCTCGATGAACTGATTAACAGCAATGCCCAGGATCTAACTGTGCTTGAAGGGTTGTCCGAGACGCTCGAACCTCTGGGCCTTTCAGACCTCGCTCACCGCATTAAAGGTGCCGCGCGGGTGATTCGTGCATTGCCTCTGATCGCCGCTTGCGAGGCGCTTGAAGCGGCCTGCAGGCAGCCGCAGGCGGCAATTTTGCAGAGTCGCTCGCGGGAATTGCGTCAGGCCATGATTGAACTGGACCGGGTATTGCGCAGCAAACGCGCAACCAGTTGCGGGCCGGAGAGCCACTAGGCCAGTGAATACGCAGTGAAGCGTCCTACAGCGCCGCTAGACAAGTCCGACAATGGTGAGGGGTGCGCACTAGTCGGTCTCGCGGCGCTGCGTTGTTAGTCTGGGGTTATGTTGATTTACCCCAGATTCGGAGCTCCTCGCCATGTTTAAACTCAGCGTACTGGTCATTGATAACCGAGATTTGCAGCGCTCCAACACCGTGGATGCACTTGAATCTCTCGGGGTTGAGCGCATTCATCAGGCCAGCTCAGAGCAAGAGGCGATGGCTGTTTTGGCTGAGGCTGGCAGGCTTGATATCGTGATCTGCGAGCCGGATCTGCCGGGGCTCGACACCGGTGCAGTAATCCAGCAGATGGCTCAGGCTCGAAACGTTGCAGCGATGATCATGTTCAGCGGCAAGGACCATAGCGCCCCATCGCCGGAACAAGCCCGGTTATTCGCATCCTCCATTCATCTGTTGGGTGAAATTGGCAGGCCGCTGGTTATCCAGAGCCTCAAGGCATTACTCCAGCGCTACGGGCAGGACGAGACATTGCCGGCAGGCGTGGCCAAAATCGTCCGTCGGCAAAAGCCTACTCAGGCAGAGGTCGAGCAGGGCCTGCAAGCGGGGGAATTCAACGCCTACTTTCAGCCGCGCGTGTGCATGCAGAGCGGCCAGGTCTGCGGGCTGAAAATGTTTATGGGCTGGATGCACCCGCAGCGCGGCTTTATCAAGGAAAGTGACTGCCTGCCGCTGCTTGAGTCCTATGGCTTGGGCGATGATCTGTTCATCCAGTTGCTGCGCCAGGGGTTGTCCACTCAACAGCTGATTGGCCTGGATGGTTATCAGGTCAAACTGGCCATGAGCCTGCCAAGCGCGCAGTTGATCTCGGATGATCTGTGTAAATACATTGCCGCTTCGCTCGCTTTGCATCAATTGCCAGCCGATGGCTTGATGTTCGAGGTCCGCGAAAACTGTTATCTGCAAGCCCCAACCCGCTCACAGGCGAATCTGGTGCGGTTACATAATCTCGGCTGTGGGCTGGCGATCGACAGCTTCAAGGCCTGCTACTCCGCGATGAACAAGCATGTCGCCTCGACTTTTTCGGCGATCCGGCTCGATGCAGGCCCTGTTCGGATTCAGCAGCAGAGTGTGCAGAAAAAGGCGCGGGATAATCTGGTGCTTAGTGAAGCGACGAGTCAGGGCATCGACATCGTGGTTGAAGGTGTTGATTCCGTGGGCCAGCGTTCGCAGCTGGCGGGCATGGCCAATGTCACCGCTCAAGGTCGAGTGTTCGCGGGGCCGATGTCGACACTTGAGCTGCGTGATTGGCTGGTTGAGTCAGGCCTTGCGGCGAGTCAGCAGTACGCCTGATTCCATGTGGTGGGTGTAGGGAAACTGGTCAAACATTGCGCAGCGCGTGATCTCGTGAGTATCACTGAGTTGGGCAATGTTCTCGGCCAGCGTTTCCGGGTTGCACGAGATATACAGAATACGTTCGAAGCGACGGGTCAGTTCGCAGGTGTCGGGGTCCATGCCGGCACGCGGCGGATCGACAAATACACTGCCAAACTCATAGCTCTTGAGATCGATGCCAGCCAGGCGGCGGAACGGGCGAACCTCATTCAGCGCTTCGGTCAGCTCTTCTGCAGATAAACGCACCAGCGTGACGTTATCCACCGCGTTGTCGGCAAGGTTGGCCAATGCCGCGTACACCGATGATTTGCTGATCTCGGTCGCCAGCACTTTACGGACCCGAGTTGCCAACGGCAGGGTGAAGTTGCCATTGCCGCAATACAGTTCCAGCAAGTCATCCTGACGCTCGCCAAGGGCTTCATATGCCCAGTTGAGCATCTTCTGGTTGACCTCGCCGTTGGGCTGGGTAAACGCGCCTTCCGGCTGGCGATAGGTGAAAACCCGGCCCGCAACGGTCAGTTTCTCTTCGACAAAGTCGCGGCCAATGACAATGCGCTTACCCCGCGAGCGGCCGACGATATTGACCTGAAGCTCGGCCGCGAGCTTTTCAGCCTCGGCTTGCCACTCTTCATCCAGAGGCCGGTGATAGCACAGAGTGATCAGCGCATCATCCGCCAATGTGGTCAGGAACTCAGCCTGGAACAGCTTGAAACCCAACACCTTGCTGCCGTGCCAGGCTGCTTTGAGTCGCGGCATCAGTTGATTGATGCGGCGGCTGGCGATGGGGAAATCTTCCAGCAAAATAGGCGTGTGCTTGTCTCCCTGCGCGAACATCGCGTAGTGACGGTCTTCACCTTCGCGCCACAGACGGAACTCGGCGCGCAGCCGGTAATGTTCACGGGCGGAATCGAATACTTGCGGCTCAGGTGCACCAAAAGGGGCGAGCAGGTCGATCAGTCGTTGCTTCTTCTCTTCCAGCTGAGTGGCGTAAACCGCTGGGTCGAATTGTGGCGCGCTCATGGCAAACTCTTTGCTGTTGCGGCTCAGTGAAAGTCATCACTGAGCCGCGGCGATAATAAAGTGGCTGTGATAATTGGATCAGGCGTTGAACCAACCCAGCTTCATGACGAACAACACGGCCAGAATAACCAGTGCCGGGTTCAGTTCGCGCCAGCGGCCGGCCAGCAGCTTGATACCTGCCCAGGCGATAAAACCAAACGCGATGCCGTTGGCAATCGAGAACGTCAGCGGCATGGCCAGAGCCGTGACCAGAACTGGTGCGGCGACGGTCAGGTCGTTCCAGTCGATTTCAGCCAGACCAGCGGTCATCAGCACGGCTACGAAAAACAACGCAGGTGCGGTGGCAAATGCCGGAATACTGCCCGCCAATGGCGAGAAGAACAGGGCCAGCAGGAACAACAGGGCGACCACGACAGCAGTCAGGCCAGTACGGCCTCCGGCACTTACGCCGGCGGCAGACTCAATATAACTGGTGGTGGTAGACGTGCCGAGTACCGAGCCGACCATCGCCGCGCTGCTGTCCGCGATCAGCGCGCGGCCCATTTTCGGCATGTAACCGTCGGCGCGCATCAGCCCGGCTTTCTTCGCGACGGCGATCAGGGTGCCCGAGTTATCGAACAGGTCGACAAACAGGAAGGCGAATACCACGCTCACCAAACCGATATCCAGCGCGCCCATAACGTCGAGCTGCATGAACGTTGGCATCAGCGACGGTGGCATCGAGACAAAACCGCCGAACTGCGAAACACCCATCGCGATGCCGATGCCAGTGGTGATCAGAATGCCGATCAGCACGGCACCGGTAACTTTGCGCGCCTCAAGGGCGACGATGACGAAGAAACCCAGAATCGCCAGCAGCGGCTCGGGTTTGCCCAGATCACCCATGCCCACCAATGTGGCCGGATTAGCCACGACAATACCGGATTCCTTGAGTGCGATCAGGGACAGGAATAAACCAATACCCGCGGCAATTGCCGAACGCAGTGCCAACGGAATGCTGTTGATGATCCACTCGCGGATACGGAAGATCGACAGCAGAAAGAACATGCAGGCTGAAAGGAATACCGCGCCCAGAGCCACCTGCCAGGTGTGGCCCATGTGCAGCACCACGGTGTAGGTGAAGAAGGCGTTGAGGCCCATGCCCGGCGCTAGAGCGATCGGGTAGTTGGCAATAAAGCCCATGATGGCCGAACCGATAGCCGCTGCCAGACAGGTCGCGACAAACACTGCGCCTTTATCCATGCCGGTTTCGCCGAGAATGCTCGGGTTGACGAAGAGGATATAAGCCATCGTCAGGAAGGTTGTCAGGCCTGCCAGCACTTCTGTGCGTACAGTAGTGTTATGTGCGTTAAGTTGGAACAATCTTTCCAGCATACTGGGCTCCCCGTGGCGTCACCGACGCCTTGAATATCCTGACCGAAAGCAAAGCACATACACGCTGTTGTGCATGATTTTGCTGGTGGTTCGGAAAAAGGCGCGCATCATACCAGTAAGCCATCTGCTGGTGAATTTATGACCGGACGCCCGGCCAACGTTCTATATAAGGAGTGGGCATGACTCATCGAGCCGTAATTACAATTGCTGACGGCGTTGAAGACATTGAATGCGTAACCCTGATCGATGTGCTTCGCCGCGCCGACATCGAAGTGGTCGTCGCCAGTATTGAAGGGCGGCGCATGGTCACCTGTGCGCACGGCACGCGCTTAACGGCCGATGCCATGCTGGTCGATGTGCTGGCGCAGGCGTTTGACCTGATTGTATTGCCAGGCGGCATGCCGGGTGCCCAGCGTCTTGCTGACCATGAACCGCTGGCCGAGCGCGTGCGTCAGCAGGCCAGGGAAGGGCGATTATTTGCCGCGATTTGTGCAGCACCGGCCGTCGCTTTGCAGCAATACGGTGTGCTGCGCCAGCGCCGCATGACCTGCTACCCCGCGTTCAGCGATCGCCTGTCGGGTTGCAGTTTTGTCGATCAGCCAGTGGTTGTAGACGGCAACTGCATTACCAGCCAAGGGCCAGGTACTGCGTTGGAATTCGCCCTGACACTGGTTGAGCAGGTCGCCGGCAAAGGCCAGCGCAAGCGCGTGGCCGAGGCCATGTTGGTTCAGTAATCATTTTCAGGGCCGCGACTGGGCATCATCGGCCGCCTGTTCAGCGGCGGTTTTCTCCAGGGTGTCACGCTGCGCCAGAGTCGGGAACAACTTGATCCAGACGCCGGTGACCAGCAGCGTGCCGACACCGCCCAGCACCACGGCTTGTACGGTGCCGAACCAGTGGGCCGTGAGCCCGGACTCGAACTCACCGAGTTGGTTGGATGCACCGATGAACAGCCCGTTGACCGCGCTTACCCGTCCGCGCATTTCATCCGGCGTATGTAATTGCACGAACGCGCCGCGAATCACCATGCTGATCATGTCAGCAGCGCCCAGCACCACTAGAACTAACAGGCTGAACCAGAACGAAGTCGATAAGCCAAAGGCAATGGTGGCCACACCAAATACCCCGACCGCCGTGAACATGGTACGGCCAACCTGGCGCTGGATCGGGTAACGTGCCAGCCAGAACGACATCAGCAGGGCGCCGACTGCTGGTGCTGAACGCAGCAGCCCCAAGCCCCACGGGCCGGTCAGCAAGATATCCTTGGCAAACACCGGCAGCAGCGCTGTCGCTCCGCCCAGCAGCACTGCAAACAGGTCGAGCGAGATTGCGCCGAAGATATCGCGGCGGCTGCGAATGTACTGGATTCCGGCCATCAGTGATTTGAGCGTAGCCGGCTGTTTGTTAAGCGCGGTTTGCCGTGCAGGCAGGCTGAGCATCAAGGCGCAGGCCACGGCGTAAATCAGCGTGGTGGGCGCATACACCCAAATACTGCCCAAGGCATACAGAAAACCGCCCAGTGCGGGGGCGGCAATGGTCGCCGTTTGCATGGCTGAAGCAGACGCTGCAACGGCTGCGGGGAATAGCGCTGCCGGCACCAAACTGGGTAGCAATGCTTGGGTGGCGGGTATTTCAAAGGCGCGGGCAGTGCCCAGGCAGAACGCCAGCACGAATATCATTTCACGGCTTATATCGCCGCTGCTGCTGCCAAGCGCCAGACTCAGAGCAATCAGCGCCTGCCCGGCCTGACACAGCGCCGCGACCATGCGCCGGTCAAATCGGTCAGCAACATGGCCGGTGTGCAGCATAAATAACACCCGTGGCAAAAACTCGACCAGACCTACCAGGCCCAGGTCGAGGACATTGCCGGTGAGCTGGTACATATGCCAGCCAATCGCCACGGTGAGCATCTGGAAGCCACTGGCGGTGCAGACTCGCGCCAGCCAAAAAGCGATGAATGGTTTTTGCTGGCGCAGGAGCAATTTGCCGTGATTTGGCATTGAGGGCATCTTCAAGCGTTTAGATGGGGGAGGAGCGCTGGTGCTGGTCTAGACTTACGCGACAATAGACCACAGCAAGTGCGCGGATACAAAGCGCTACTATTTTAATGCATATTGATACAAGTCAAAACATTGCGCGGGGTGGCTTTACACCCATTGCTTAGCTTTATCCGTGTAGCGTCGCAGCACTGCGTGCCGTGCCTGAACGTTTCAACCGTAAACCTGGTCGTACATTGTCAGGTTCGGTGAACCCTATGAGGATGCTCTATGTTCGGCTTAGAGGCGATTGATCTGGCCCGTATCCAGTTCGCCTTCACCATCTCGTTTCATATTATCTTCCCCGCGATCACCATTGGCCTGGCCAGTTATCTGGCTGTGCTCGAAGGCTTGTGGCTGAAAACCGAGCAGCCGGTTTACCGTGATCTCTACCATTTCTGGTCGAAAATCTTTGCGGTCAACTTCGGCATGGGCGTGGTCTCCGGTCTGGTCATGGCGTATCAGTTCGGCACCAATTGGAGTGCCTTCTCCGACTTCGCCGGGGCCGTTACCGGGCCGCTTCTGACCTATGAAGTGCTCACCGCGTTCTTCCTTGAAGCCGGCTTTCTTGGCGTCATGCTCTTCGGTTGGAACCGCGTAGGCCCGGGCCTGCACTTCTTTTCAACACTGATGGTGGCGGTCGGCACGCTGATCTCGACGTTCTGGATTCTCGCCTCCAACAGCTGGATGCAAACCCCGCAGGGCTTTGAAATTGTCGATGGCCGGGTGATCCCGGTGGACTGGCTGGCGGTGATCTTCAACCCGTCATTCCCCTACCGCCTGCTGCACATGGCAACCGCAGCATTCCTCGCAACTGCGTTCTTTGTGGGGGCATCGGCTGCCTGGCACTTGTTGCGCGGGAGGGACAACCCGGCAGTGCGCAAAATGCTCTCGATGGCGATGTGGATGGCCCTGATCGTGGCGCCTGTTCAGGCGGTCATCGGTGATTTCCACGGGCTCAATACACTGGAGCATCAACCGGCGAAAATTGCGGCGATCGAAGGCCATTGGGAAAACCCGCCGGGTGAAGCCACACCATTGATCCTGTTCGGCTGGCCGGACATGGAGCGCGAGGAAACCCGCTTCAAGGTTGAAATCCCCAAGCTGGGCAGTTTGATTCTGACCCACAGTCTGGATAAGCAGGTTCCGGCGCTCAAAGAGTTTCCCAAAGAAGACCGGCCAAATTCGACCATCGTATTCTGGAGTTTCCGGATCATGGTCGGCTTGGGTCTGCTGATGATCTTGATGGGTGGCTGGGCGCTGTTGCTGCGCATGCGTGGCAAGCTGTTTGAAAATCGCGCGTTCCTGAACATGGCGCTGTGGATGGGACCATCCGGTTTAATCGCCATTCTCGCCGGTTGGTTCACCACGGAAGTCGGCCGTCAGCCGTGGGTTGTCTACGGGTTGATGCGCACCGCTGATGCGGCTTCTGACCACAGCGTTGGGCACATGAGCCTGACCCTGATTCTGTTTGTGGTGGTTTACTTCGCGCTGTTCGGCGTAGGTCTTGGTTACATGATGCGCCTGGTGCGTAAAGGTCCGGTTGTGGGTGAAGGCTCGCAGGCTAACGACGGCGGCCCCGGCCAGAAACGCACTCCCTCGCGGCCACTGTCAGCTGCATCCGAAGACATGGATGCAACCGACTCTCAGACTGAAAGGACTTGAACATGGGCATTGATCTTTCACTGATCTGGGCCATCATCATCGCCTTCGGCGTCATGATGTATGTGGTCATGGATGGTTTCGATCTGGGCATCGGCATTCTCTTCCCGTTTATCAAGGACAAGAGTGAGCGCGATGTGATGATGAATACCGTCGCACCGGTTTGGGACGGTAACGAAACCTGGCTGGTGCTGGGTGGCGCTGCATTATTCGGCGCCTTCCCGTTAGCCTACGCAGTGGTGCTGGACGCGCTGTATCTGCCGCTGATCTTCATGCTGCTCGGGCTGATTTTCCGCGGTGTGGCCTTTGAGTTTCGCTTCAAGGCCAAGGCTGACAAACAGCACATCTGGGACAAGGCGTTCATTGGTGGCTCACTGACCGCCACCTTCTTTCAGGGGGTCACGCTGGGTGCCTACATCGACGGTATTCCCGTGGTAAACCGCACGTATGCGGGCGCTGCGCTGGATTGGCTGACGCCGTTCTCGCTGTTCTGCGGCGTCGCACTGATTGCCGCTTATGCCTTGCTCGGTTGCACCTGGCTGATCATGAAAACCGAAGGTCGCTTGCAACAGCACATGCACGATATGGCGCGCCCGTTGGTGTTTGTGGTCCTGGCTGTCACCGGGATTGTCAGCCTGTGGACGCCGCTGGCCCACGCCGAAATTGCACATCGCTGGTTCAGTCTGCCTAACCTGTTCTGGTTCCTGCCGGTGCCGGGGCTGGTTGTTTTGTGCACATGGGCGCTGCTGCGCGCGGTGCGCAATAACGCCAACTACGCGCCGTTCCTGCTGACCCTGACGCTGATCTTCCTCGGCTACAGCGGCCTGGGCATCAGCTTGTGGCCGAATATCATTCCGCCGTCCGTGACCATCTGGGACGCTGCATCACCACCGCAAAGTCAGGCCTTCATTCTGGTCGGCGCACTGTTCATTATCCCGTTCATCCTGATGTACACGGCCTGGAGCTACTACGTGTTCCGCGGCAAAGTCACCGCTGAAGATGGCTATCATTGAGGGCTCGCACAATGGATGACTCTCACCAGCAAAAACCACTGGCCAAGCGTCTGGCTTGGCTGGTCGTGATTTGGGCAGGCAGCGTTCTGGCGCTTGGCGTGGTATCGCTGCTGCTGCGCTGGTTTATGAACGCAGCGGGCATGACGACCTGATTCTGTTTCCTGCCGCGCAAAGCAAAAAGCCTGCAATCTCTGCAGGCTTTTTGCTTTCTGTGCGTTCGATGGTTCGACGGTTCGACACATCGACTCAGACCGACATGTACGCCATCACTACAGCAGTTTCGAGAGAAATTGCTCCAGACGCGGGTGCTTGGAGCTGCTGAAGATATTGTCTGGCGTATCGCTGACCAGCAGCTCGCCGTCTTCCATGAACATCACCCGATCTGCCACTTCGCGGGCAAAGCCCATTTCGTGGGTCACCACGACCATGGTCATGCCTTCATTGGCCAGACTCTTCATCACGTCAAGAACCTCGCCGACCATCTCCGGATCGAGCGCCGAGGTTGGCTCGTCAAACAGCATGACATCCGGATTCATCGCCAGCGCGCGGGCAATCGCCACGCGTTGTTGCTGGCCGCCCGAAAGCTGCGCCGGGTATACATTGAGTTTGTCGCCAAGCCCTACACGCTTGAGCAGTTTTTCGGCGTCTTGCTCAGCTTGTTTAGGGTCACGGCCTGCTACTTTGACCGGAGCCAGCATCACGTTGCCTTTAACCGTTTTGTGCGGAAACAGGTTGAACGACTGAAACACCATGCCAACCCGCTCACGCAGTTTGTTGATGTTGGTGCCCGAGGCATACATGTTGATGCCATCGATCACGATGTCGCCGTTATTGATCTGCTCAAGCTGATTGAGCGCTCTGAGGAAGGTCGACTTGCCCGAGCCGGATGGCCCGATAATGACCACCACTTCGCCGCGAGAAATGGTCGCGCTGACGTTCTTTAGTGCATGGCAGCCGTTGGCGTAGATCTTGTTGACGTTGGTGGCAATGATCATGTCTTTGCCGGTATAGGCTTCAGTCACTGGCGGAGAGCCTCTTTTCAATGCGTCCAATGATCCAGGACAGCAGGGTAGTCAGAATCAGGTACAAGCCGGCCACGGTAATCCATACCTCGAACGTGGCAAAGTTGCCGCTGATGGCCTCGCGTCCTGCTTTGGTCAGATCGGTAATCGCGATCACCGAAACCAGCGACGAGTCCTTGATCAGGTTGATCAACTGGCCAGCCATGGGCGGCAGTGTGCGTTTGAAAGCCTGCGGCAGAATCACATGGGTCATGGCCTTGGTGTAGGTCATGCCCAACGAGCGGGCTGCTTCCATCTGGCCGGGTGAAATCGACTGGATGCCCGAGCGGACAATCTCGGCAATATAGGCGCCGGTGAAGATCGACAGCGCCATTACACCCGCCGAAAAACGGTCGAGGTTGAGCATGGTGCCCACGAAGAAGTACATGATGAAAATCTGTACCAGCAGCGGTGTGCCGCGAATCAGCCCGATATAGATGAATGACAGATTCTGGCAAGCCGGGTTGCTCGACACGCGCATCAGGCCGGCAGCCAGGCCCAGAAGCGTCGCGAAGAATAACGAGATCAGCGAAATCTTGAGTGTTACCCACAAGCCGTTGAGCAGCGGGCCGGCGCGCCATTGTGTGGTGCGGGCAATAACGTCGCCTTCAAATACCAGGTCACCCTGAACGGCAACCGCCTGGTCATAATCCTTGAATACCTGATTCTTGCCACCGTCATCCAGCGTTACGGTGATGGCGCTTTCGGTTACCTGGCTAACAGTGCCATTGCCACTTGCGCGTAGATCGAGAGGAGCGGTGTTGACGATGTAGGGGAGAACGCGCCCCCATTGCCAGCTGTAGTTGATTTGCTTTGAGGCGATGTACAGCGAGCCCATCAGGCCTGCGATGATAAGCACTGATAAGCCGTGCCAAAGCCAGCGTCGTGGACTGGTCAACAAAGTGACCTCCTGAAAATAAGTCTTTACGGTCTACGCAATACTGCGGATAGAAATCAGGCCAGAGGGTGAGTCTGGCCTGAGGGTCTTACTGAACCTGATCGAGCCAGGTGTCGCTCTGGAACCACTTCGCGTACAGGCGATCGTAGGTGCCTTCACCCTTGATCTGACGCAGGAAGTTGTTCAGCACGTTGAGCATTTCCGGGTCACCCTGGGCAACAGCCCAGCCCAGTGGCTCGTAGGTGAACGGCTGATCGAGGTGAACCACTTTGTCTTTGTTCTGAGCGGTGTAGATCGCGTTGAACGGCAGGTCGTAGATGAAGGCATCGGCTTTGCCGTTGGTGACTTCAAGTACGGCGTCGGACTGGGTTTCGAAGACGTTGATCTTGGCTTTGCTGAGCAGACGCTTGATGGCTTGCTCGCCAGTGGTGCCAAGCTTGGTGGTGATGGTGTATTGCGGGTCGTTCAGATCTTTGTAGTCTTTGATCTTGCCTTTGAGCTTGGGGCTCAACAGGATGCTCTGACCGATAACGATGTACGGGTCCGAGAAGTTTACGCGCATGTTGCGCTGGGTGTTGATGGTCATGCCCGCGTTAATCATGTTGCACTTGCCAGTCAGCAGGGTCGGAATGATGCCGTCCCATGCGGTGTTGACCGGAACATACTTAACGCCCATCTGCTTGGCCAGCAACTTGCCAACATCGATGTCGAAACCGATGAACTGGCCGGCTTTGCTCTTCATTTCGAAGGGCATGTAGCCTGCGTCGAAGCAAACCTTGAGTTCCCCGGATTTTACGATTTCATCAAGAACAGGGCCTGCCTGTGCTGTCAGTGAAGCGCCTAACAAGCTGGCGGTAATTGCCAGACCGGTAAAAAGCTTGCGCATTGTGAGCCCCTTATTGTGAATAGCGCGTTGGCTATCTTTATTTATTTTCATGCACCTACGACTAGGTGACGTTTGTTATAGCAGTTTCGGCTTCTAATTAAAAAGCACGACTATTTGATCAGCAAAATTAATGCCACCAGAACTCTGGAAATTACTTGATGGCCTTGAGGATGACAAACTTGGGGTTGGCGGCAACCTGCTCAACGCCACGAAACAGGCGCTTGAGTTTGGCGTGATAGCCTAGGTGGCGATTGCCGACTATCCACAGCTCACCGCCTTTGACCAACGCGGCGCGCGCTTGCTGGAACATCCGCCAAGCGAGAAAGTCGCCGACAACTTGCTGCTGATGGAACGGCGGATTGCACAGCACCAGATCCAGCGAATCAGCTTCCTGCTGCGCCAGCCCGTCGGCTGCGAGAAAGGTCGCGGGTCGATCGCCCAATGCACTGGCCCAGTTCTCGCGCGCTGACTGCACGGCCATGTACGACTCATCCACCAAGGTCACTTCCGCCTGCGGGCTGCCCAAGGCAAAGGCAATCGCCAGCACGCCATTGCCGCAACCGAGGTCCGCTACGCGGATTTTACCGAGGTGCTTGGGCAGGTGCGGCAGGAAGGCGCGAGTACCAATGTCGAGCCCTTCGCGGCAGAACACATTGGCGTGATTGACCAACTGCAGGGCCGGTTTATCCAGTGCGTACTGACTCGGATAGGGCGAGATCGGCTGCGCTTTAGGCTCTGGTGTGGCGAATAACAGGCGGGCCTTTTTAACTGCCAATGAGGCATTTACCGGGCCGATATAACGCTCCAGCAAATCGCCGGCGGCGCGCGGCAAGTGTTTGACCATGCCCGCAGCAATCACTTCAGCGCCAGGCGCGAGCTGGCCGTGCAAACGAATCAACTGCTCTTCAAGCAGGGCCAGAGTTTTCGGCACGCGGATCAGTACGCGGTCAAATGGCCCCTGCAGTGGCTGGTCGGCCTGCACAAAGTTAACCGCCTCAAGCGGGAGCTGATTACGCCGCAAGTTGGCTTGCAAGCCGAGCAAACCCAGATGTGAATCACCGCTGCTGGTCACCTGCATATGGGTTGCCAGAGAGCAGGCCAGCGCGCCGAAGTTGTCGTTCAGAACCAGCACCCGTGTATCGCTAGCAAGAGCCTGCGGATGCAAGTGCGCGAGCAGGTATTCATCGGCTGCATCAAATGCCTGCAGCGGATCATTCTGTTGCTCGGGCTGGCGGATTAGATCGAGCTGGGCGTAAGGCGTTTGAAATTGAGGCATCGAATACTCGGTTTTGCAGGCGGACAACAATATATAGCGGGTATTGTCGGTGTTACGCGGGCAAATGTCTCGGGGCTCGACAGTCCGCGGCGCAATCGGTCAGTAACCCTAGAAGCTAGCGGTGTTTATCGAGGCTCAATTGGAGGAAACTGGTGGCGTATTCAGCAGGGGGAACTCATGAGCCAGAGCGAAGAGAAATTCACCCGTCAAACCTTGACCGACGTGCAGGTCTGGTCGCCAAGCTTATTCAGTTTACGCTGTACGCGTGATCCGGGATTTCGCTTCAATGCAGGCCAATTCGCCCGCTTGGGTGTTCATAAAGCCGACGGTTCGGTGGTCTGGCGTGCCTATTCGATGGTCTCGGCGCCGCATGATGACTACCTGGAGTTCTTCTCGATTGTGGTGCCAGGCGGCGAATTCACCAGTGAGCTTAATCGTCTGCAGGTTGGCGACACGCTTCTGGTCGACAAGCAGGCATTCGGATTTCTCACGCTCGACCGTTTCGCTGATGGGCGAGATCTCTGGCTGCTGGCCAGTGGCACCGGATTAGCGCCATTTCTTTCGATATTGCAGGGGCTGGAAGTCTGGGAGCGCTTTGAACGGATCGTTCTGGTATACAGCGCTCGCACGGGCGCTGAACTGGCCTATCAGCCTTTGATCAACGGCCTTGGCCAGCTCGAACATCTGGCGCCGTACATTCACAAGTTCAAGTACTTGCCGGTGGTGACCCGTGAGCAGTTGCCCGGCTGCCTGTACGGGCGTATCACCAAGCTGATCGACGAGGGCGAGCTTGAAGCCGCGGCGGGCGCGGTGCTGAGCCCGGATGATTCGCGGGTGATGATTTGTGGCAACCCGCAGATGATTGAAGATACTCGCGCCTTGTTGAAGCAGCGCGATATGCAACTCAGTCTGACGCGCAGGCCGGGCCAAGTGGCAGTCGAAAATTATTGGTAATTGCCTAAACGAACACCCTGCAAAAACAACAATGGCGCTTTTAATCAGCGCCATTGTTGTTTGCCTACAGGCGGGGATTACGGGTTCTGCTGCTTTTTCAGCAGATCACGGATTTCAGTGAGCAACTCCTGATCCATGGTTGGTGCTGGCGGCGCTGCAGGTGCGGCTTCTTCTTTTCGCTTAAGGCTGTTCATGGCTTTTATCGCCATGAAAATCGCGAACGCGACGATCAGAAAGTCGAATACGGTCTGGATAAATTTGCCATAACCGAAGGTCACCGCTGGCACTTCACCGACCGCAGGCTTGAGTACGATCGCCAGGTCAGAGAAGTCCATACCGCCAACGGCCATGCCAAGCAATGGCATGATCAAGTCGGCGACAAATGAGGAGACGATCTTGCCAAAGGCCGCCCCGATGATAATCCCCACGGCCATGTCGACCACGTTGCCTTTCATGGCAAACGTTTTGAATTCGCTCAACATACTCATTTGCAGTCCCTCGGTCTTAGTTATTAACGCAGTTTAAACGAGTGGATGATTGTTTCCAGTTATGACCAACAGTCGAGCGTGATTTTATTTTTTGTGGCTGAACCGGGCCTGTCAGCCATTTTCATGCGCTTATCAAACTGGTGATAGGAGGCCGGTTGGCGGCCCGGCAGAAGGGGTGGCTGTTGAGCCGTGCTCCCTGAGCTAATCTCCTACTACACACACGCGAGGAGGATGCCACCATGCCGTTGCAACTACATTCACTGAAACGTGAGTTCCCGCAGTATGAAGCGCAGATGAGCGCTTTACTCAAGGCCGATGGCCGCTTCACCCGCCAAGCTGAAGAATACGAGCGCCTCGACAAGCAGATTTTTGCGGTAGAGGACGGTCGTGAGGCAATGGACGATAGCGCTTTGCACAGTCTGAAAATGCACCGGGTTACGCTTAAAGACGAACTCCTGCAGACTCTGGAAAAACAAGCCCAAGCCTAACGGGTAGGCTATTGATTGGGATCAATGAGCAACGTAGCGCGTATGGATAGGCTCAAGGTAGTTATCCAAAGGAGCTACGTTATGCACGTTGAACATCACCCGTTGATTCATGATTTCCCGCAACTGCGCGAGGAGCTGCATAACTTGCGCTTGGCCGATGCCGGCTTTGCACGACTGGCCAGTGATTATGAGGCGCTGGATAAACAGATTTGCCGTGCCGAAGACGGCATCGACCTGCTCACGGATGAGCAGTTATCAGAGCTAAAACAGCGCCGCGTGAGCCTCAAGGATGAAGTGGCCAGTAAGCTTAACGCTTCGACTAAAACCTGTTGCGGTGGTTGTGGCGGCTGACAGTTTGCCGCGATCAGGCTGCGGCGCGTTATCATGACGGCTTTGTTCATAGGAGTCGGGTGATGGCCAAGGCCAAGCGCATGTATGGTTGCACCGAATGCGGTGCAACCTTTCCTAAATGGGCCGGCCAATGTGGCGAATGCAGCGCCTGGAATACCCTGGTTGAAACCGTTCTCGACACCACGCCTTCTGGTGGCAGCGGCGCAGGTGGGCGCGCCAGTTGGACCGGTCAACACACTGAGCTGAAAACCCTGGCCGAAGTCAGCGTCGAGGAAATGCCGCGCTTTTCCACCGCCTCCGGCGAGCTGGATCGCGTTCTCGGTGGCGGCCTCGTCGATGGCTCTGTGGTTTTGATTGGCGGTGATCCGGGGATCGGTAAATCGACCATTCTTCTACAAACCCTGTGCAGCGTTGCCATGCGTTTCCCGGCGCTTTACGTCACCGGTGAAGAGTCGCAGCAGCAGGTTGCCATGCGCGCAAGGCGCTTGGGGCTGCCGGAAGACAAACTCAAGGTGATGACCGAAACCTGCATTGAAAGCATCATCGCCACCGCGCGTCACGAAAAACCCAAGGTCATGGTGATCGACTCGATCCAGACCATCTTCACCGAGCAGTTGCAGTCTGCGCCGGGCGGCGTTGCTCAGGTTCGCGAGAGTGCTGCGTTGCTGGTGCGCTTCGCCAAGCAAAGCGGTACGGCTATCTTTCTGGTGGGCCATGTCACCAAAGAAGGCGCCTTGGCGGGGCCGCGTGTGCTTGAACACATGGTTGATACCGTGCTGTATTTCGAAGGTGAATCGGACGGCCGCTTGCGGCTGCTACGCGCAGTCAAGAATCGCTTCGGCGCGATCAACGAGCTAGGCGTATTCGCCATGACCGACAAGGGTCTGAAAGAGGTCACCAACCCCTCGGCCATTTTCCTCACGCGCGCTCAGGAAGAAGTCCCTGGCAGTGTGGTGATGGCGACATGGGAAGGTACGCGGCCGATGCTGGTCGAGGTGCAGGCGTTGGTTGATACCAGCCATCTGGGCAATCCCCGTCGGGTAACGCTGGGTCTGGATCAGAACCGGCTGGCAATGTTGCTCGCGGTTCTGCATCGCCACGGCGGGATTCCGACCTATGATCAGGACGTCTTTCTCAACGTGGTGGGCGGCGTAAAAGTATTGGAGACCGCTTCCGATCTGGCGCTGATGGCCGCGGTTATTTCGAGCCTGCGCAACCGTCCCTTGGCCAATGATTTGCTGGTGTTTGGCGAGGTTGGCTTGTCTGGTGAGATACGCCCTGTACCAAGCGGTCAGGAGCGCCTCAAAGAGGCTGCCAAACATGGCTTCAAGCGGGCAATCGTGCCCAAGGGCAACGCTCCCAAAGACGCTCCGAACGGCCTGCAAGTTATTGCTGTTACGCGGTTGGAGCAAGCACTGGATGCACTGTTTGACTGATGGCTCGGTCAGCGTTTCAGGCGCTCTCGCCCAAGGCGGCGAGTTCGCGCTCGAGCAGATCGCTGTCTGCCAGATTGAGTTCAACCAGTCTGCGCAGATGGCTGATTGAGTCCAGGTCGATATGCTGGCAGGTGAAGGCAAGTAGTTCGCCATCATCGCGCGCCAGCGTCGCCTCCATCTCGACCACCGTCTCCGCTCCCAACTCGACACGCAGGGTAAATTCCTGCGCTGAGTCGCCGCTGAAGTCCGCCGGGCGCACGGCTAACAGGCCGCGCAGCGATAAATCATGCAGCTCTGTGGCCCACTGTGCGTTCCCTTGCAGTATCTGTGTAGGGGCATCAAACGCGATACGGTGAAAGCGCCGACGATCGTTAGCGTGTTCGCTCATGCAAGTATTCCTTTTGCGATCAACTGACTATAGCCAAAGGCCGATAGATTGTTTGGTAATTCGACAAAAGTCCCACCACTTCTGGAGGGTAATCTTGACTTAGAGCGGGTTTCTAACGGATGAGTCGCATTTGACAGGACCGGATCTGTCGCCAACTATGCATGTGCAGTTTTTAATATTTTTTGCGGAGCACAAGAAAAATGGACAAGCGAATGCTGAGCAAAGGTTTGATTTTTGGTTTGTTGACTGTAGCCAGTGTCGCGGCGCATGCGGACGCGCCCGGAGGCAATGGCTGTGGTTGGGGTAACATGCTGTTTGACGGCCAGCGCGGTTTGGCCCCAAGCGTGTTGGGCATGACCACCAACGGGACTTCGGGCAACGCTACATTCGGTGTGACCTCGGGCACCAATGGTTGCACCGCCGGTGCGCGAATCGGCTACAGCGGCCGCTCGATGCTGGCCATGAACGGCATGCTCGACTCGATCGCAGTCGATATGGCGCAAGGTCAGGGTGAGGCGCTCGACGCTTACGCCGTATTGCTTGGCGTACCTGCTGAGCACCGCGCCCAGTTTGCCAAAGTCACCCACGATAATTTCAACCAGATCTTCTCGGCACCGGATGTCACCAGTGAGCAAGTGCTGACGGCGACCATGGATGTCATGAGCCGTGATCCGCAACTGGCTACCTACGCCAAGACGCCGGCTTAATCGCACGATTGTAAGCCACAAAAAAGCCCGCCAATCGGCGGGCTTTCTCGTATCAGCCAGTGCTTACTTGCCGTATACCGGGAAGCGTGCGCACAGGGCTTTGACTTGCTCGCGAACGCGCTCGACAACCGACTCGTCGCCCAGATTAGCGAGAACTTCGCAGATCCAGGTGGTCAGCTGACGGCACTCTTCTTCCTTGAAACCGCGGGTGGTAACTGCCGGGGTGCCGATACGCAGACCCGAAGTTACGAACGGTGAACGCGGATCGTTCGGAACCGAGTTCTTGTTGACGGTGATGAAGGCGCGACCCAGTGCAGCGTCGGCGTCTTTACCGGTGATGTCCTGCTTGATCAGGCTGAGCAGGAACAGGTGGTTTTCGGTGCCGCCGGAAACGACGTCATAACCGTTCTCGATGAACACGCTGGCCATGGCCTGAGCGTTCTTCACAACCTGCTGTTGGTAAGCCTTGAACTCAGGCTGCAGAGCTTCTTTGAAGCACACGGCCTTAGCGGCGATTACGTGTTCCAGCGGGCCGCCCTGACCACCCGGGAAAACAGCCGAATTCAGCTTCTTCTCAAGGGCTTCGTTGCTGCGAGCCAGGATCAGGCCGCCGCGTGGGCCGCGCAGGGTTTTGTGAGTAGTGGTGGTTACCACATCGGCAAACGGAACCGGGTTCGGGTAAACGCCTGCAGCGACTAGGCCGGCTACGTGAGCCATGTCGACGAACAGGTAAGCACCCACTTTGTCGGCGATTTCACGGAAGCGCGGGAAATCAAGAACCTGCGAGTAGGCAGAGAAACCGGCAATGATCATCTTCGGCTTGTGCTCAACCGCCAGACGCTCGACTTCGTCGTAGTCGATCAGGCCGCTGTCGTTGATGCCGTACTGCACAGCATTGTAGATCTTGCCGGAGAAGCTGACGCTGGCACCGTGAGTCAGGTGGCCGCCGTGTGCCAGGCTCATGCCCAGAACGGTGTCGCCCGGGTTCAGCAACGCCATGTAAACGGCGCTGTTGGCTTGCGAGCCGGAGTGCGGCTGCACGTTGGCGTAGTCGGCACCAAACAGCTCTTTGGCGCGGTCGATTGCCAGTTGCTCGACGATATCAACGTACTCGCAGCCACCGTAGTAGCGCTTGCCCGGATAGCCTTCGGCATACTTGTTGGTCAGTACCGAACCTTGCGCTTCCATCACCGCTGGGCTGGTGTAGTTTTCCGAGGCGATCAGTTCGATGTGTTCTTCCTGGCGCTGGGCTTCCTGCTCCATCGCGGCAAACAAATCGGCGTCAAAACGGGCAAGATTCAAATCACGGCTGAACATGGCTATCCCCTGAGAAAATCAGCTGGGCTGTTAAAAGAGGGGGCGAATATTACCTTATCTAGCCGTTTCAGGGGTATGAAACACAGTCATATTGCGGACAAGCGGCCCTCATGTGCGCGTTGCTGGCCGAGGTTTTATTCGGCGGCGGATTCTTGCGCCTGCACAGCGCCGTTGACGCAAGGCTGATAATGCGCAAAAAGATGCTGAAAATGCGCCGAATCGTCGGCTGTCGTTTGCCCTCAAGCCCCCGTTCCGGTAGCTTTGTCGCACGCGCGCGCAAACTGTTCATGTCTGGCGCCGCAGGCCGGCTGTAAAGGTGCAGTAAACCACCAGCGGACACTCTCGGGCCACACACGGGCGCACAATCCGCCCCCTGTGAGCAGTCCGACAGCTGACAGCCATCCATCAGTTTCCACATAGAGACCCAAGGTTATCCATGGCTCAATACGTCTACACCATGCATCGGCTGAGCAAAGTTGTGCCGCCGAAGCGGGAAATTCTGAAAAATATCTCCCTGTCGTTTTTCCCGGGCGCCAAAATTGGCGTACTCGGCCTGAACGGCTCGGGTAAATCTACGCTGCTGAAAATCATGGCTGGCGTTGATACCGAATTCGACGGCGAAGCCCGCCCGATGCCGGAGCTGAATGTCGGCTACCTGCCGCAAGAGCCGCTGCTCGACCCAAGCAAGACTGTGCGTGAAGTGGTTGAAGAAGCGGTCAGCGCGATCAAGGATGCACAGGCGCGCCTTGATGAAGTCTATGCCGCTTACGCCGAGCCGGATGCCGATTTCGACAAGCTGGCTGCTGAGCAAGCCAAGCTTGAAGCCATTCTGCAAACCTCCGACGGCCACAACCTTGAGCGTCAGCTGGAAGTTGCCGCCGACGCTCTGCGCCTGCCAGCGTGGGATGCTAAGGTCGAGCACCTGTCCGGTGGTGAAAAGCGCCGCGTGGCACTGTGCCGTCTGCTGCTGTCTGCCCCCGACATGCTGCTGCTCGATGAGCCAACCAACCACCTGGACGCCGACTCCGTGGCCTGGCTTGAGCACTTCCTGCACGATTTCCCGGGCACTGTGGTTGCGATCACCCACGACCGTTACTTCCTGGATAACGTAGCGGGCTGGATTCTCGAACTCGACCGCGGTGCGGGCATCCCGTACGAAGGCAACTATTCGGGCTGGCTTGAAGCCAAGTCGGATCGTCTGGCGCAAGAATCCAAGCAGCAGTCGGCTCACGAGAAGGCCATGAAGGACGAACTGGAGTGGGTGCGCAAAGGCGCCAAAGCCCGCCAGTCTAAATCCAAGGCACGTCTGCAACGCTTCGAGGAAATGCAATCGCAGGAATTCCAGAAGCGCAGCGAAACCAACGAGATCTACATCCCGGCTGGCCCGCGTCTGGGCGACAAAGTCATCGACTTCGTCAACGTCAGCAAAGGTTATGGTGACCGTGCATTGATCGACAACCTGTCGTTCAGCATGCCGAAAGGCGCCATCGTCGGTGTGATCGGCGGTAACGGTGCCGGTAAGTCGACCCTGTTCCGCATGCTCATGGGCAAAGAACAGCCAGACTCGGGCAGCATCGAGCTCGGTGAAACCGTGCAACTTGCTTGCGTTGACCAGAGCCGCGAAGACCTCGACGGCAGCAAGACTGTCTGGGAAGCCGTTTCCGGTGGCTCCGACATGATCAAGATCGGTAACTATGAAGTGCCGTCGCGTACCTACGTAGGTCGCTTCAACTTCAAGGGCGGCGATCAGCAAAAGTTTGTCAAAGACCTCTCCGGTGGTGAGCGCGGTCGTCTGCACTTGGCGCTGACCCTGAAAGAGGGCGCCAACGTCTTGCTGCTCGACGAACCGTCAAACGACCTCGACGTAGAAACCCTGCGTTCGCTGGAAGAAGCGTTGCTCGATTTCCCTGGCGCTGCCATTGTGATCTCGCACGATCGCTGGTTCCTCGACCGCGTTGCCACGCACATTCTGGCGTACGAAGACGACTCGCACATTGAGTTCTTCGAAGGTAACTACACCGAGTACGAAGCGGATCGTAAGAAACGCCTGGGTGATGCGGCGGCGCAACCGCACCGCGTGCGTCACAAGAAGCTCGCGCAGTAACGCGCAGGCTTCTCTCAGCAGTACCGCGTGAATAGAAAGCCGGTCGATGCAAGTCGACCGGTTTTTTTATGCCCTGAATTAATCCCCGAATCGTTTACCCGCGAGTAATTCTCTGCGAGGTATTGGCCGAAAATTCCTTGCGTACCCGCACGCACGACAAGCCCCAGACGAAATGAATACTCTGCACTCAATTCGATATTGAGCGGAGAAACGCCGTGACTGACTGGCGCACGATTAGCCTGTGGATGGATCAGCTTGAGCAGCCGCTGCGCCCGCGCCCCGCGTTGGGTGAAGACCTGCAGGCGGACGTCGCCATCATCGGCGCCGGTTATACCGGCCTCTGGACGGCGTATTACCTCAAGCGTCAGGCGCCGCATCTTAAAGTCGTCATTATTGAGGCCGAGACCGCGGGCTTCGGTGCCTCCGGGCGCAATGGCGGCTGGCTGATTGGTGACATTCTCGGCAGTGCACGCCTGCTGTCAGGCCTTGAGGCCGAGGCGCGGCATGCGGCTTACAACTTGTTGCACGGGATTCCGGATGAAGTCGGGCACGTGCTTCAGCGTGAATCCATCGACTGTGATTATCGCAAAGGCGGCTCGCTGTATTGCGCGGCGCGCTATCCCGAGCAGGAAGTCGCCTTGCGTGCTCAGTTGCAAGATGCCCGCAAACTGGGGTTGGGCGAAGATGATTATCGCTGGCTGGCGCCGGAAGAACTGGCGGGCCAGATACGCATTGCCAACCCCTACGGCGCACTCTTCAGCCCGCATTGCGCGACCATCCAACCGGCGCGGCTGGTGCGTGGCCTGGCCGAGTGTGTCGAGCGCCTTGGTGTGCAGATTTACGAGCAAAGCCGCGTAACGCATTGGCAGTCCGGTTTGCTGCGCACGGCTCAGGGTTCGGTGAAAGCCGACTGGCTGGTGCCGGCCGTGGAAGGTTACGCCGGCTCATTGCCGCCTCTGGGGCGATATCAGTTGCCAGTGCAAAGCCTGATTGTGGCGACCGCGCCGTTGTCTGCCGCCACGTGGGCGCAGATCGGGCTGGAACACGGCCAGGCCTTTAGCGAGAACAGTCGGCAGGTGACCTATGGCCAGCGCACGGCGGATAACCGACTGGTATTCGGCGCGCGGGGTGGTTATCAGTTTGGCGGGCGTTTGCGCAGCGATTTCACGCTCAAGGAGCACGAAGTCGAGTTGCGTCGCTACTTGTTTGGCGAGCTTTTCCCTCAACTGCGCAACGTCGAACTCACCCACGCCTGGGGTGGGAATCTAGGCATGGCCCGACGCTTTCACCCGCACATGCTGGTCGACCGCAGTGCCGGCATTGCCCTGTCCGGAGGTTATGGCGGCGAAGGTGTGGGCGCCAGCAACTTGGGCGGGCGCACCCTGGCCGCGCTTATCCTCGGCCAGAGCAACGAGCTGACGCAACAGCCGTGGGTGCTTGGTGATAAGCCGCTGAAAAACCTGTCTGGCTGGGAACCGGAGCCGCTGCGCTGGCTGGGTTACAACGCGATCATCAAAAGTTTTGTGCATGAAGACAAGGTGCTGGCAAGGCGTGCATCGGCGCCGTGGCAGCGCAAGTTTGCCGGGCATCTGGCGGGCTTCATGGAAAGCCTGATGCGCTAAGCGCAGCACACTAATAAGCAAAGTACTGGAGCCGTAAGATGAGCATCACCCAATTCAAACAGACCGCGACGCTGCTGCTCGATGAGTCCAATCCTGTCGCGGTGCCTGTCGGCGAGCCAGTGGCAATCGCCTCGACTCATAGCGTTGAGCGCAGTGATGGTGTGGAGACTGGCGTCTGGGAGTGTACGCCCGGTCGCTGGCGGCGACAGATCGTCCAGCAGGAGTTTTGCCACTTCATCTCGGGACGCGCCACGTTTACCCCGGATGATGGAGAGCCCATCATGATCGAGGCCGGTGATGCGATCTTGCTGCCGGCCAACTCGATGGGAATCTGGGATATTCAGGAAACTCTGCGTAAGAGCTATGTGCTGATCTTTTAACGCGTGTCAGTTACGCCCGTGTGATTCATCCGGGGGATCGCTACAAGCTGCGTTCACGCTCGCGTCGGGGTGCCTGAGTTATTCAGTGAATAAAAAATGCCGGTCGCGCATAACGCTCCGGCATTTTTTATGGGGGGGCTATTTTACGGTGGTCGCTGGAAAGGCTTTAGTGCCGAGTATTTCACCCTCGACTTCCTTGCCGTAGAAGCCATCGTCGTCGGCGTGATACTGCTTCGCAGTGGCCGCGACATCGCCTTCAAAGCGCGGGTCTTGTGGGCGCTCGCGACTGTTGATGTAGGCCGCGACATCCCATGCCTCTTGCGGCTTCAACTGCACAGCCTTGCCCAGCGGCATATTCTCGTATATGAACGTCGCTGCAGTGTTTACCCGGTGCATGCCTGCGCCCCAGTTGTAGGACTGCGCGCCCCAGAGTGGCGGCAGTACAGTGACGTCTGCCATTTTTATGCCTTGGCCATCTTCGGCATGGCACAGCGCGCAATGCTCGGCATAAATCTTGGCGCCGCGCTCGGGCGAGGGCGCTTGATCGGTTTTATCCAGTTTGGCAAAGGCGCGGCCCGGCATTTGGCCGCGTTTATCCAGCTTGACCTTGTCTGATAAAGGCCCAGGTAATTTGAAGTCGTCGATGTTGCCGCCTTGCTGCAGCGCCGCATCGCTCAGCTCAGGCACTGCGGTTTTTTGCATGCCGAACATGTCGAGCAGCCCACCCATCAACAGCCAGTAAGAATATGCCGAGATGGCGACCAGCTCGGGAGAGTCGATTGCTGGTGCCTTGCCGTTCATGGAGAAGTTGAAGCAGCCCTGAACGCGCTCGGCAAAGGTGTTCACGTGGTTATTCTTTTTACGGAACGCCGGGTACGCCAGATAGGCTGCCCACATCGGCGCTGCATAGGCTTTGGCGCCTGCGTCGAGGTGGCAGTTGGTGCAATTGAGCTGGTTGCCCACCGAGCGGCCGTTGAGTTGCTGGGTATTGACGAACAATTCATAGCCCTTGCGAATCTTGTCGCCAAATGCTCCCTTGGGGATTTCGCTCAAGTCTCGTGGAACGAAGTAGCCCAGGTTGGTCGCCTTTGGCTGCGGTGGAATTTCTTCCTGCATGTCGGCAAAGTACGCATCGGCCATCGCCACCCCAGTGCCGCCTAACAGTGTCAGCGCCAGCAAAGCTTTTTTGATCATCATGGCATTAACCCCTATTGGATGGCTGACAGGTAAGTGGCAAGGGACTTGATTTCGTCTTCCTTGAGCTTGGCGGCGATGTGCCCCATGGTGTTGTCGTGGTCACCACTGCGCTCAAGTTTGCGCCATGCAATCAGTTGCTCCGCCAAGTAGTCAGCCTGCTGGCCAGCGAGCCTCGGGAAGCTGCCTCCGCCAGCTGCAGACGGGCCATGACAGCTGTAACAGGCCGGCAGGCCACGCTTCAAGTCGCCCTGGTAATAGAGTTTTTCAGCGCCGGACAAGGCTATCTTGTCGCCGCGCAATTGCCCCTTGAGTGGGCTGCCCTGCGCTGCAAAGTAACTCAGCGCAACCTTGCGTGCGGGCAGATCAACCAGGCTCTGCGCCATGAGTGTCATCAAGGTGTTGTTGCGCCTGCCAGCAATGAAGTTCTCGATTTGCGCATCAAGGTATTGTTCGCTCATGCCACCGATCATGGGGCCTTGCGCTGTTCCCTGACCTTTATCGCCATGGCATGTCACGCATTGTTGCGCCTCTGTGGGTATATCAGCCGCCTGCGCGGTTGCCGCCATCAGTGTTAGCAAACCACTCACTATTATTAGATTTCGCATTACACGTCCCCGTCAGTCACCCAACTGCATTACTCACAGCATAGGTGAGCGCTCTGCAGTTGTTTGCAAAGGTGAAAATATCTGCGATGTGACGTGATTCTGACGGATTGCAATGGGCCAATAGCCCTTGGCGATCAAGCTTTGTAGGAAAAGGCTTACAAGTCATGTCGGGAAAGACGACTATTTGGCGCTCAACGACGAGCGTAGTCTTTGCTCATGGACATCGCGCAGGACGCGCAGCGCAGGAAGCGCCAAGTACAGCTACACCGTACCGCATGGAAACGATGGATTGCAGCCACGGATAGCAAGCGGATCATGGAAGTCAGCTACAGTCTGCATAAGGCCCCGCTCTGCGGGGTTTTCTTTTATCTGGCATTCGCCAAATTCAAACCAGCACGCCCAGCCTGGTCAGAGACCAATAGCCAGGCACGTGGTTTTTACGGCTCAAGCCTGTTTCGGATGCATCTCAACCCACTGCGCGTAGGCGTTGATGAACTTCTGCAGGAACGGTGTGATTCCCTCTGTCAGCTTGCCTTCGTCATCAAAGAAACTCCCTGCGCCACCCAGATAGGCTTCGGGTTGTTGCATCATCATGACGTCGAGAAACACCATGGACTGGCGCAAGTGATGGTTAGCCCCAAAACCGCCAACAGCGCCCGGTGATGCGCTCAGAACAGCGCCAGGCTTACCGCTGAAGCCGCTCTTGCCATAAGGCCGGGAGCCCACGTCGATGGCGTTTTTCAGTGGCGCTGGCACCGAGCGGTTGTACTCAGGCGTCACAAACAGCAGGGCATCTGCGGCGTTCAATTTTGCTCTGAACACGTTATAGGCATCGGGCGCAGAAGTGCCGTCGATGTCTTCGTTATAGAGCGGTAGCGCGCCAATTTCGACGATTTCCAGTTGCAGTGATGCGGGCGCAAGATCTGCCAGCGCCAATGCAAGTTTACGGTTGATCGATCCGCGGCGCAGGCTGCCGACCAAAACTGCAACATGACGTACTTCGCTCATACAAACTCCTCAAATCGAAAGCTCAATGGTTAAACTACACAAACTATAGACGCCTCCGGTCGAACTATGGCGACGCAGGCTTGACGTTCTGTCTTCACCAGCCGAATGTTTAGCCGAGCAGCATGCCATCTGATTGTCATTTTCATGGCGGATGCTGACGCTATAACAATCATCTCCTCAGGCCGCTTGGCCTTTCGATCTGCCTTCTGACCACTGACAGAGCATCCGATTAATCCCGGAAGGAGTTTTATATGCGTCCATTAGCTGCTTTCTCGCTACTTAATACCTATGACCCAGATTCACAGCTTGAGGCTGAGGATGAACCGCGCGTAATAGCCTCAAACCCGCCTGCGCCGCGTATTCATGGGCAGATAACTTGCACGGTTGCGGCCATTGATGCGGCGTTATTGCAGTTGAAGAGGCCGGGTAAACCCAGCGGCGTGCGTAGGGATTAGTCCTTCGCCGCACATGCAGCCTGACTGAGCTGAGGCTTGAGTCGGTCAGGCTGTTTCGCTGGTCTTTTGGTTGGCGCATGAGCGCATGTGGAAGGCTATCGAGCGAGTGACTGATGCTGCAACGGCATCGGTTTTGGTCGGCAGACGCGAGGGCGACAGGGTGCTCAAACGCGATTTATGCAAATAAAAATGGTTTTCGTTCAGCAGCAAAATAATCGGTCGCGTGAGTGCTTGTTTTTTGACGAAACGCCTGAGATAGACAATCTGCTCGGGTAAGTCATTGATAAAAATGTGGTTTTGTATATTCCATTTTTTCATTTTCGAGATGGTATTAATACCAAATTGAACTTTCGCGACAAAATTATCCTGCTACATTCCAAGACATTATTAAAAAAGATGTCACGGTGATATCACATGGATGTGGAGTCCAACCCTATGCTCGGTCTGTCAGATCGGGCAGATGTAGTGCTGCTAACCCGTCATCAACTCCTGGGCCAATTGCTTCAGCATTTTCTGGCTAATTTGCCGGATCTGAGTCTGTCCCTGCAGTCTCTGCCTGAAGATATTGGCAGCGGAAATGCCCTCCTGCTGCTGGATACCGCAAGCGTAGATTGCGCTGAACTTTCTCGTGTTTTGGCTCTGGTCGATGACGGCTGCGCAGTGGCACTGGTGAATACCAATCCCGAGCAGGCCGAGCAGATTCTTGAGCAGTTTCCATGGGTGCGCGGGGTGTTCTACAGCCACGTCACGCGGGAGCATTTGCTGCAAGGTATCCGCGCCTTGCTCGCCGGGAATGACTGGTTGCCGCGTCCCTTGATGGAGCGGCTGGTCGGTCAGTTACGCTCCTTGCGCGGGGCGCCGCAAGAACGCGAAGAGGCTGAGCTAACCCGCCGGGAACTGGAGATCATGCAACTGGTGGGCAAGGGCTTATCCAATACCGATGTGGCGGCATTGCTCAATCTGAGCCCGCACACCATCAAAAGCCATGTGCATAACCTGCTGCGCAAACTCGGCGTGTCCAATCGTGCTGAAGCGGTTTATCTGTTGCGCGATCAGTTGGGCAGGGAGTGAGGGCTATGCGGATTGTATGGCTCGTTCTGATGTGCCTGCTGGCAGCCAATGCGGTTGCCAAAAATCAGGAAGACGAGATCAAAGGCTTCGTGGTGGATCAGACCATTTCGCGAATTGGCCACGAGTTCTACCAACACTTCACTGACCGCCTGCGCGATACCAGCCCGATGGATTTCAATCTGGTGGTAGTCGAGCGGCCGTCTGCACGTTGGGGCAGCTTGATTTGGGTCGAGTTCGAGCGGCGTATGCTCTATCGCAGTTTCCTCCAGCCCAACACCTCGCAACTGCAAGAGACGGCTTATCAGGCCGCAGACTTTGTGCAGGAGGGCATTGCCCGGCAAAAGTTGGAGCAACTTTTTGATGACACGTTTGATATGGACAAGGACGAAATATGACTAGGCGTACATTGACTCTCGCGGCGGGGGTGTTGCTGGGCTGTTCGACAGCGGTTTCGGCAACCGAGTTGGTCTACACACCCGTGAACCCTTCGTTTGGCGGCAACCCGATCAATGGCAGTTACTTGCTCGGCAACGCTCAGGCGCAAAACGACTACAAAGACCCGGATACCCCGGACTTTTCCTATGAGCAGCCCAGCGCGCTGGACCGGTTTACCGATCAGTTGCAGTCACGGCTTCTCAGTCAACTGTTAACAGATGTCGGTAATGGCAACACCGGCAGCCTGTCTACCGACAGCTTCCTGATCAATATCGTGGATGACTCGGGCGCACTCAGTGTTGAGGTGACCGACAAGCTCACAGGTGAAGTTTCAGTTATTGAAGTGAGCGGCCTTAACGCCACTTATTGAATTGCCGATAAGGAAGTCTGAAACATGAAACGCTACGTATTGACGGCTTTGATGCTGGTTGCGTTACAAGGTTGTGCCGTCCGCGAGCCGATGCCCGCCGAGCATGATGCCGATACCCCGACACTGACGCCCCGGGCCTCAACCTATTACGATCTGCTGCAACTGCCTAAGCCAAGAGGCAAGCTGGTCGCGGCCGTTTATGGTTTTCGCGACCAGACCGGCCAGTACAAACCCCTGCCTTCAAGCTCGTTTTCGACCGCTGTAACCCAAGGCGGCGGCAGTATGCTGGTCGACGCATTACAGGCCAGTGGCTGGTTCAGCGTGCTGGAGCGTGAAGGCCTGCAAAACGTGCTGACCGAGCGCAAAATTATTCGCGCGGCGCAGAATAAGTCTGAAGGCGGCAACAACCCGCAAATGCCACAACTGCCTTCGTTGATGGCGGCCAACATCATTCTTGAGGGCGGTATTGTGGCCTACGACACCAACGTGCGAACGGGTGGTGAAGGTGCGCGCTACCTGGGCATTGGAGTGTCCGAGAAATATCAGGTTGATCAGGTGACGGTGAACTTGCGTGCCGTCGATGTGCGCGGCGGGCAGGTGTTATCTAACGTGATGACGACCAAAACCATCTACTCGGTCGACCGCAGCGCGGGGGTCTTCAAATTTATCGAGTTCAAGAAACTGCTTGAGATAGAAGCGGGCTACACCACCAATGAACCCGCGCAGCTGTGCGTGTTGTCGGCCATTGAGTCGGCTGTCGCGCATCTGGTTGCGCAGGGTGTCGAGCGTAATCTTTGGGTGATGGCAGACAACGTACCTATCGAGCAAACCAATCTGGTGAAGTTTCTCGACCAGCAGCAAACCAGCCTCTGAGGCTTAAACCAGTTTGCCACCATTTGGCCCCGTCCGCTTTCAGCGGGAGGGGCCAAATGGTTTCTGGGCAGTGTAAAGCTGAGCGCTGCTGCGCCTTGGCTTCGCTGACACCCCAACTCCCTGAATCCTGAATACGCGCCTGCAGTGTCGCAGCCCGATTGCGCGGGCACATTGTGCGCGGTTACTACTCGGTATTAATCGGTTGGATAGGGGGCTTAATCCCTGTTGTATGACGAGGGCCGGATTTTTACACCGATTGGGCGATGTTGGTGTGCCACTACCGCGGCAACAATGTTGCTCAATTGAAGTGGAGCAACGCCCATGTCCCTCCGTTCACAGATCAACGCATTACTCATGGCTTCCATGCTTGGCCTTGGCTTGGCAGGCGGTGCCGTGATGGCTGCAGATCTGCAAGACAACCAGGACCTGATGGCGGGCACAGAGCTTGGCCAGGACCTCTCGGCGCAACTGGCAGGATTGTCTGGCGAGCAAAAAGCCCTGTTATTGCAGCAGGGCTACAGCAACGTCGGCAAGATCACCCAGATCGGCAGCAACCAAGCGGTGATGCTGCAAAACGGCGCTGATTTGTTGGGCGGAATCGTCCAGGTCGGCAGTGATCAGGAAGCCTACATCCTCCAGCAAGGCGCAGCTAACGCGGCCGGCATCATCCAATTCGGTAGCGGCAACGATGCGCTGATCATCCAGAACGGCGCTTTCAATCAGGCACTTATTACACAGAACGGTGTGGGCAATAACGCCCAGATCATGCAGGACGGTTACGCCCTGCAAAGTAGCGTTACCCAGTGGGGTAACGGCAGTGGCAGAAGCGTCGTAGTACGCCAGTACCGCTGAGATTGGCAACTAACTTGACTCATGCAACGGATGCATCAAAGGAGAAATACCATGCTCAAGCTCAACGCAATTGCAGCGGCACTGATCGCACTTTCCAGCGCCCAGGCCATGGCAGCAGACAACTATGCACTGCAACTTCAAGCGGGTGTTGAAAACGAAGCCGAAGTTGATCAAACCACCGGTTCATTGAGCAACTACGCGCTGCAAGGGCAGGCGGGTGTTGGCAACGATGCAACCATTACACAAAAGAACAGCGGCGCTAACTTAGCTGTTCAGGGGCAAGCTGGGTTCGATAACGTCGCGGCTGTTAAGCAAAACCTCGCCGGTGGTTCAGGGGCGCTCCAACTCCAGGGTGGTACTGGCAACGATGCGCAGGTCACTCAGACGCTTACGATTGGCGCAGGGGCAAGCCAAGTGCAGCTAGGCACCACCAACCAGGCGGTTACCACTCAAACAGGGCAGACCGGCAGTACTGCCGCGACCTATCAGTACGGTAATGGCAACACTGCTGAGGTGCAGCAACAAATTGTGGGTTCAAGCAACTCGGCTAGCGCTACCCAAGTCGGTAGCTCTAACAATGTTCTGGTGACACAGAACAGTTCAGGATTCCTCGGTTTAAGCCCAAGCTCCAGCAACCAGGCTAATACCTACCAGGAAGGCGACCGCAACAAGGCTTATGTTGGCCAGACCGGGACCGGCAACACAGCAACCACTTCATCGGTCGGTAACGACAACAGAATACTGGCAGGCACCAGCAAATCACCAAGCGGCAACGGCCAGTCGGGTTCAAACCAGGTGGCGAGCCTGCAGCAAACGGGTGACAGCAATCTGATTTCGTTGCGTCAAAGCAATAACGGAAACAATGCTACGGCCAATCAGATTGGTGACTTCAACACTGCGAGCATTAGCCAGCCAAGCAGCGGCAGCGTTGCCACTGTCGACCAGACGGGCGACTGGAACAAGGCTACTGTTAGCCAAACGCGCAATCGTCAGACTTCCGATATCGACCAGAATGGCGTTGGTAATACCGCGACGACTAGCCAGGGTGAGAGTAACGACAACATCGCCAGCATCAATCAAGACGGCAATTGGAACACCGCCGACACCGTGCAAAGAGGTAAGGCGAACGAGGGCTATGTAACTCAGTCCGGTGACTGGAACAATTCCACCGTTGATCAGAGCAACGAGTACAACCGGGCTGACGTTTCGCAAGATGGCACTGGCAACACCTCTGGTGTGTATCAGGCTGATGGCTCGTTAAACGTTGCAGCGGTTGAGCAGGTCGGCGACTGGAACGTTTCATCGATTAAGCAATATGGTTCTGAGAACGGCGCTACTGTTGCTCAAGCTGGTAACTGGAACGAGGCGACTACTCTGCAAACGGGTAGCGGCAATCAGGCGGATACAAGCCAGTCCGGCGACTGGAACGTGGCCACAACCACTCAGAACGGTAATGACCATAGCGCTGATGTGACTCAGGACGGAACCGGTAATAATGCGACAGTTGATCAGTTTGGCGGCAACGGCAATGCATCGACGATTGATCAAACTGGCGGTTGGAACACTGCCAAGAGCACGCAGGACGGCTCAGGTAACGTTGCCGAACTGACCCAGGACGGTAACTGGAACAACGCGACCGGCAACCAGAATGGCAGCAGCAACGAGCTGTATTTCAGCCAGAATGGAACGGGTAACGAGCTGACTGCTGATCAGTCTGGCAACGGCAACATGATTGATGGTTTCTCAACTGGCAATTACAACGTGGCCGATATCGACCAGGTGGGTAATGGTAACGATGCGACTGTTCGTCAGCTTGGTGAGAACAACGACGCGTCGGTGGACCAGAATGGTGGTCATTACGCTCAGGTTGCACAGATCGGCTGGGGTAACGATGCCAACATCGTGCAAACCGGCACTGGCAACTCGGCCTGGGTGGGTCAGGTTGGCGCCGCTAACCTCAGCAACGTGACGCAAGGCGGTAGCAGCAACATCGCGATGGTCGGTCAGGTTGGCGCGAGCAACGTGAGCACCATCAACCAAAACTAAGCGCCGTCAGCCGCCTCGGCAACGGGGCGGCTTCTGGCAGGAAACGAATGTGTTATCGATTGCACTAACGTCCCTACTCCTTGCCTCAGCCTCACCGGCTGGGGCTTCTTTGTTTCTGCAGCCGGTTTCGGCAACCCAGTTGGAGCTGCGCCTGTGCTTCACCGGCGACGGCCAACAGGTGCGCTACGACCTCGAAGTACTCACGGTGTCGGCTGCGGGCAGGCAACGCTCGCGACAAGGCGGTACGTTGCTGGCGACCGCAACGCGCGCGTGTCCGATACTTAATCGCATGGGTACCAGCGCAGATCGCAGCGTTGAGGCTACCGTGCACTGGTGGGTTGATGGTCAGGAGCAAGCGCCGCTGGAGCAGCGCTTTCCTGAAAGCCAGCAGAGCAATGGTCGTGCTGGTGAGCAGACTTAGCGGCGCTGATTTCTTGCGCTAAAGCGTTGTCGCCAATTGCGCACTCAAGCCCATGGCTTGTGGTTGGAACAGGCGCGCATCCATCAGTTTGGGCTGGCGAATGATCGGCTTGAAATCCATCCGCTCAACGATGTCGCGCTGAATATCGATCCCCGGTGCTACCTCAATCAGCTCCAGCCCCTCGGTGGTGAGCTCGAATACGCAGCGTTCAGTGACATACAGCACGGGCTGGCCGCGTTCTGCTGCCTGTTTCCCCGCGAATGTACGGTGCTCGACTTCGCCGACGAACTTGCGCATTTGCCCGTCTGTGATGATTTGCAGCAGGCCATTGTGAATACGGATGTCTTGTTTGCCAGCGCTGAATGTACCGGCGAAAACCACCTGTTTGGCGTTTTGGCTGATATTGATAAAACCGCCCGCGCCCGCCAGCCGACTGCCAAACTTCGAGACATTCAGGTTGCCCGCTACATCGGCCTGCGCCAGCCCGAGTACGGCCAGATCCAACCCGCCGCCGTCGTAAAAATCGAACTGATAGGGTTGATCGATCAAGGCGCTGTGATTACTCGCCGCGCCGAAGTCCAGCCCAGATGCCGGTACGCCACCGATCACGCCGGGCTCTGCCGTGAGTGTGAGTAAATCACTCACGCCTTCTTCGGCGGCAACGGCGGCCACACCTTCCGGCATGCCGATGCCCAGATTAACCACCGAGTTGGCCTTAAGTTCCAGCGCGGCGCGGCGGGCGATCAGCTTGCGCACATCGAGCGGCAGCGGCGCCAGGCTGTCCATTGCCACCCGCGTTTCGGCAGAGAAGGCCGGGTTGTAACCGGTGGCAAAGGTTTGCTGATGGTTTTCGGGGGCGGCAACAACAATGCAGTCGACCAGAATGCCGGGGATTTTAACGTCGCGCGGATTCAGCGAGCCGCGTTCGACAATCCGCTCAACCTGCGCGATCACCAAACCGCCGCTGTTATGCGCGGCCATGGCGATGGCCAGGCTTTCGATGGTCAGCGCTTCGCGCTCCATGCTCAGGTTGCCGTCGGCATCGGCGCTGGTGGCGCGAATGATGCCAACGTTGATCGGCAGCGCCGGATAGAACAGATAGTCCTGATCATCTATCGGCATGTGCCGCACCAGATCCACTGTGGTTCTGGCGTTCAACTTGCCGCCGCCAAACAGCGGGTCAACAAAGGTGCCCAGACCGACCTTGGACAGTTGCCCCGGTTTGCCCGCCGCGATATCGCGAAACAGTTGGGAGATAACCCCTTGCGGCAAGTTATAGGCTTCGATCAGGTTATCCACAGCCAGCTTCTGCAAGCCGGGCACCAATCCCCAATGGCCGCCGATTACGCGGCGCACCAAACCTTCATGGGCCAGATGATTAAGCCCGCGCTGTTTGCCATCGCCTTGGCCAGCGGCGTACACCAGCGTCAGGTCGCGCGGGGCTTGTTGGGCAATGAAGCGTTGTTCCAGCGCCACGGCGATTTCCTCGGCAAAGCCAATGCCTACAAAACCGCCGGTGGCGACGTTGCTGTTGTCCTGTATGCGGGCCACCGCAGCGGCGGCCGTCATGATCTTGCTCATGCGGTTTTACTCAAATCAATACGCAATAACGGAACTGCGCAGCGCTAAGGACTTGCTGGAGCTGCACGCAGAGGCAGGCAGCAAGTCGAGAGCGCCACGTTTGTCGCCTCTGGTCAGAAGCTACCGAACAGTGTTCCGAGGGCAATCACCACCGCCAGAGCCATCATCGGGAAGGCCACGGTGTTGACGAAAATAAACTTGTACGACTCACGGTGCGTGAGTTTGCAAATGGCCAGCAGCGAGATCACCGCGCCGTTGTGCGGCAGGGTATCCATGCAGCCAGAGGCCATTGCTGCGACGCGGTGCAACAGTTCGGGGCTGATGCCGGCGGTGGTGGCCAGTGTCATGTATTGCTCGCCGAGGGTTTTCAGCGCAATCGACATGCCGCCCGAAGCCGAGCCGGTAATACCCGCGAGAATATTCACCGCCACCGCTTCCGAGATCAGCGGGTTATCCGACACGCCCAGCACCAGATCGCGGATAACCACAAAGCCCGCCAATGAGGCGATGACGGTGCCGTAACCGACTTCGGCGGCGGTATTGAGAATCGGCAACATGGAGCCGAAAGCACCATCGTTGACGGTTTTCTTCAGGTCCATCCAACGACGCCAGTGCATGACGATCAGCAAGACGATCGCCGATGCCAACGCAACAATGATCGACCAGATGCCGATCAGTGATTTGGCATCAGCCAGGCCGCCAAATTCAGGCTTGGCCAGATAGCTGGCATCGATGCCCGGCAGGATTTGCTTGGCCATTACATAGTTGAGGCCGATCACGATCAGAATCGGCAGCAGCGCCAACCAGAAACCGGGAGTGTGGCTGTAGTCTTGCTCAACCGGGTCTTCGCGGTGGTCGCCGTAGCCCTCGCCAGCTGCTTTCAGTTTGCGTGCCTGGCTGGTGAGCCACCATGAACCAAGGCCGAACATGATCAGGCCCGCGATGATGCCAAGGCCGGGAGCTGCGAAGGCATCGGTGCCGAAGAACGGGTTGGGAATCGCGTTCTGAATGGCCGGCGTGCCGGGCAGGGCGGTCATGGTGAAAGTGAACGAACCCAGCGCAATCGCGCCGGGGATCAGGCGCTTGGGAATATCGGCTTCGCGAAACAACGCAGCGCCAATCGGGTACACCGCAAAGGCCACCACAAACAGCGAAACGCCGCCGTAGGTGAGAATGCCGCAAGCCAGCACAATCGCCAGAATCGCCCGCTCGCTGCCCAGCTTGGCAACAATGCCGTGGGCGATGGCGCGGGCAGAGCCGGAGTCATCCATGAGTTTGCCGAACAATGCGCCGAGCAAAAACAGCGGGAAGAACTGAATGACATAGCCGCCCATGGCTTTCATGAACACTTGGGTGTATGTGGGCAGCAGCATGGCCACTTCGCCGGAGAATAGCAGGGCGAGCAACGCAAGAAGGGGAGCGAGTATCAGCACGTTAATGCCGCGATACGCGAGGTACATCAGCAGTGCGAGGGAAATCAGAATACCAAGGGTACCCATCGTAAATTCCTTTTGTTGTTATTGAGGTCGTGCTCTTTGGCGCGCCGGGTAGCGCTACGCGCAGTCAGCAGCGCGCAGCATTGGCGTGATAGAGCGAAAGGTGTGCCAGTTGTCGTAAGACCTTAGTCGGACAAGCCTGCACGGCAGGCAGGCTGGGGTTTACAGCCCGTCAGGCGATTGTGCGGGGCGATTTGGCGAGGGTTTTGATATGTCGCGATATGCCCAAAAAATTGGACATGTATGATTCTTTGGATGAATTTGTCGATTATATGTCCAATAATTTGGACATTTGCGCAGTGGACTTTCGTTAAGCGTCGCGCTCGCTGAGGCCGTGTTGCTGCAACTTGTTATACAGGCTGGCCCGTGAAATCCCCAGGCGGATTGCGGTTTGCCGGCGATTACCGTCACAGGCCCGCAGCGCTGTTTTAAGCGCAGCCAGTTCGGCGTGAGCCATGCTGGTGGCAAGCTCCGGGATCGGCTGCTGGGTATCTGCCGCAACAGCTGGCGCTGGAGAAGCTGGCGCCGCGCCGCGCAATAATGGCTGAATCAGCGCGACGTCGAGCACGCTGCCTTCCGTTGCCAATTGCACACGCTCAAGCAGGTTACGCAATTCACGCACGTTACCGCTCCACGGTTGCTCGCCTAACAGTTTCAGTGCCTCTTCGGTCAGCTCCATCGGCGCCTGACCTGAGCGGTTGGCAATGTCGTCCAGCAGGTGCTCAACCAGCGCCGGAATATCTTCACGGCGCTCGCGCAATGGCGGCACTCTCAGGCCGAGCACATTGAGGCGGTAATATAAGTCGTCGCGGAATTGACCCGCCGCGACCTTGGCTTCAAGGTCAATGTGAGTGGCGGCAATCACCCGTACATTGAGCGGTTTCACCTGATTCGAGCCGAGTGGCTCAATCTCTTGCTCCTGCAGCACGCGCAGCAGCTTGGCTTGCAAGGGCAGCGGCAGATCGCCGATTTCATCGAGGAACAAGGTGCCACCGTTGGCGACTTCAAACTTGCCGATGCGGCCCTTACGATCGGCGCCGGTATACGCGCCAGGCGCTGTACCGAACAACTCGGCTTCCACTAGCGTTTCCGGAATGGCGGCCACATTCACCGCTACGAATGGGCCATTGGCACGTGGCGACAGGTTGTGAATACCCTGCGCCAGCAACTCTTTGCCGGTGCCGGTTTCGCCGCGCACCAGAACTGTGGATTCAAGCTGCGCGGCGCGTCTGGCCTGGCGTTTTACCTCGCTGGCTGGTGCGCTGGAGCCGATAAATCCGGCGATGGTGTAACGCGCCCGGCGGGCTTTGGCGAGTTCGTTTTGAGTCGCCAGCAACTGGCTCTGCAAAACATTGAACTTGGCCATCAACGGTTTCAGATGCCGCGCCTGATCGAACAACACAAAGCCGAGCGCGCCGACCACGGTGCCGTCTTCGTCACTCAGCGGAATGCGCGTGACCACAAAATGCTCGCTGCCAAACGCCATCAGATCGAGCATGCTCGGCTGGCCGCTCTCGACCACTTCGCGCAAGCGACTGGCGGGCAGCACCGCTTCAATCTCTTTACCGAGTACGCTGCGCGGATCGCTGATGCCGACCTTGGCGGCGTATTTATCGTTGATCCAGACAATCCGTGCCTGCCGGTTGACCGCAATGGTGCCCTCGCATTGAGCGTTCAGGTGATCAAACAGCAGCGGCATTGCCACCGAGCGAAAACGCTCCTGCGATACGCCGATAATCAGCCCGTTCTGGTCGAGGTCGCCGTGCGAGATAGCCATGCCTGAAAGGTTTCCGGATTGAGGGTGGGGCGATTATGGGCATCTGAGCCGACCCGCAGCAAGGCGCGGGCGTAGCCTGATGCAATTGGTCTTCTCATGCTTTGCGCTAATGGCGTTTATGCCATTGTTTTGAGATAGTTAGCCGGCTATCCGCCTGCGCGAGGCTCAAAAGGCCAACTGCAAGCGTCGACGCCTATCGCGTCACTCCCTCATGGTGTCTATCTGACACACGTTGGCGAGCTATCCGCGCGCCGCTGGATCTGCCGTGCACAGCCCACATGGCTGACGTTCGTGCATTCAAAAAATTAAAAAGTCTCGATCCATCCAAGGACGTCCCATGAAATTCACCCGTTGCTTCACCTTGCTGGCTTCTGCTGCCGCTTTAACCCTTGCCGTTTCCGCGCAAGCTCGCGAATACTCGGTTTCGACCGTTCTGTCGGACGCTTTCCCGTGGGGGCAGGCAGCGCAGAAGTGGGCTGATCTGGTCGCCGAGCGCTCCGAGGGGCGTATTACCCTGCGCGTGTATCCCAATGCCCAGTTGGTAGCGGGCGACCAAACCAAAGAATTCTCGGCCATGCGTTCTGGCCTGATTGATATGGCTGTTGGCTCGACCATCAACTGGTCGCCGCAAGTGCCGGAACTCAACCTGTTCTCTCTGCCATTCCTGATGAAAGACGACAAAGACCTCGATGCGCTGACTCAGGGCGAAGCGGGCAAGTTGTCGTTCAGCGCGATCGAGTCTCGCGGCATCGTGCCGCTGGCGTGGGGCGAGAACGGTTTCCGTGAGCTGTCCAACTCGGTCAAGCCGCTGCGCACCCCGGCCGATCTGGCAGGCCTGAAAATTCGCGTGGTCGGCTCGCCGTTGTTCCAGGACACCTTCACTGCACTGGGCGCCAACCCGACTCAGATGAGCTGGTCTGATGCCAAACCGGCTCTCACCACTGGCGCAGTAGACGGCCAGGAAAACCCGATCTCGGTGTTCGACGTTGCCCGTGTCGATCAAGTCGGCCAGAAGTACCTTACCCTTTGGCACTACATGGCCGACCCGCTGATCTTCGCGGTGAACCAGCGCGTGTGGAAAACCCTGCCGGAAGAAGACCGCGAACTGCTGCGCCAGGCTGCGTTGGACGCCGGTAAGTGGGAAACCGAACTGTCGCGTGGCCAGCAAGCCAAGCGTCTGGCGGATATCCGTGAGCGCGGTGTAGAAACCGTCGAGTTGAGCGCCGAAGAGCGTCAGGCATTTGTCGAGGCAACCCGCAGCGTGCATGAACAATGGGCGCCGAAAATCGGTGCTGATCTGATCAAGGCTGCTGAAGCGGCAATCGCCCAATAATGCTTGTGCGGGGCGCAGTTTGCGGCGCTCTGCGATACGTCCCAATGATCGAGTTTTACCCGCAAGCCTCCGGGCTTGCGGTTGTTTGAGGTCTTTATGAAAAAACAACCGGACGCGCGCTTCGAGCGTGCGCTGGCTACCTTGGCGCTGGTGATCATTAGCCTGATCAGCCTGGCCAACGTGGTGGTGCGTTACTTCACCAATGCATCTTTTGCGTTTACCGAAGAGTTTTCCGTGTTCCTGCTGGTCATCCTGACCTTTGCCGGCGCATCGGTTGCGCTGCGCAGTAACCGCCACATTCGCATCGGCATGCTGGAGCGGATGTTTCCGCGTCTGCGCACGCCGCTAATCATCGTGCAATGGCTGGCAGCTGTGCTGGTGCTCGGCCTGGTGGTTGCTTATGGCGGTCAATTCGCCTGGGAAGAATTCCAATGGGACTCCGAGTCACCGGGCTTGGGGTTGCCTAACTGGTGGTATGTGATCTGGCTGCCGCTGCTCGGCCTGTTGATGCTGTGGCGGGTGACTCAAATGAGCCTCGACCGTCTGCGCGGGAGGATCAGCGATGAGCCCTGATATGTGGTTGATTCTGAGCTTTCTGGCGCTGCTGATACTGGGTGTGCCGGTGGCTTTCGCGCTGGGCTTGTCGGGTGCTATCGGCATCATCGCCGGGCTGTCACCGGACATGCTCGCGACACTCGGCACCAATACCTACAACGGCGTGGCCAAATACCCGCTGATCGCCATTCCGCTGTTCATCCTCACCGGCTTGGTGTTTGAAAAAGCCGGTGTTGCGCTGCGCTTGGTGCGCTTTGCCCAAGCGCTGATCGGCCCGCGTCACGGTGGTTTGGCGCTGGTGGCGATTCTCGTGTGCCTGATCATGGGCGGCATGAGTGGTTCGGGCCCGGCGGATGCAGCGGCGGTGGCGATGGTGATGCTGCCCAGCATGACCAAGGCCGGCTACCCCAAACCCTTCTCGGCAACGCTGATTGCAGCGTCGGCCTCGACCGCGATTTTGATCCCGCCTTCAATCGCGCTGATTCTCTACTCGATTGTGGTGCCCGGTGTTGATCTGCGCGCACTGTTTGCCGCGGGCCTGTTCCCGGGAATCATCGCTGGGCTGGTCTTGCTGCTGCCCGCGTGGTTGCTGTCACGCCATTACGGCTGGGAGTCGCCGGATGAGGTCGAACGCCCGGCGGTGTGGGAAAGTTTCAAGCAGGCGTTACCGGCACTATTTGCCCCGGTGATCATTCTCGGTGGTCTGCGCAGCGGCCTGTTCACCCCGACCGAAGCGGCAGTGGCCGGCGTGACATACGGCGTGCTGGTTGGCTTGTGGCTAACCCGCGAGCTGGACTTGCGCAGTTTGTGGCGCTTGTGCGGTGAAGCCGCGGTGATCTCGGGCGTGGTCATGCTGATTATCGCGCTGGCGGGCATTTTTGCCTGGGCTGGCACCATGCTCGGCACATTCCGCCATTTGGCCGAGTGGCTGATTTCGTTGTCGGATAACGGCACGGTGTTGCTGATATTGGTCATGGTCGCGGTGCTGCTGGCGGGCATGCTGCTGGATGCCATCTCGATCTACCTGATTCTGATGCCGATCCTGATTCCGGTGATGCAGCACTTCGGCTGGAACCCGGTTTGGTTCGGTATTCTGCTGGCGATGAACATTGCCATCGGCCAATTTACACCGCCAGTCGCGATCAACTTGATGGTAACCGCCGAGGTGGCAAAAATCCGCCTGGAGCAAACCGTGGGCTGGGCGCTGCTGTTTGTCGTGGTCATGGGCAGTGCGCTGGTGCTGGTAGCGGTGTTCCCTGAAATCGCCTTGTGGTTGCCGCGTGTGCTGGGTTACTCGGTTTAAGCTATTGTTGAACCCGTAGTCAGGTATTTTCGGATTGCCGGTGTAAAAGCCGGTAATCAGGCTATATTGTTGCGTTAGGCTGTTCAGGGGTTGCCGACTCGTTGCAGTGCTCGCAATGTTGTCGGACCACCTGATTACGAAGCGCAGGGAAATGGATGCCATCCTCCAGTATTGAGAAACGCTCGAATAGCGGGCTGGCTGAAACTGGCAAACGAACGTTGATGCGGGTCATTCTGGCGTCGACGGGTGTCACGCTGGGCGGCTTTTCTGTGTTGCAGTTTCTGGCCGGCAACCACCTGTTTGCGCTGCTCGAAGTGGTGATGACCGGCGTGCTGTTATACGGCGCATGGCGGATTGTGCATGTGCGCAACATGACGCCCTGGATCTACCTCTACATCATCCCGACATCGGCATTTATTACCTACATCATCATCATGCCTGATGCCTCCAAGGCGGCATTTGTATGGGTGTACACCATTCCGCTGATGTCGTATCTCTTGCTGGGCCGGGCGCGTGGCTTCCTGCTTTCCACGCCTTTGATGATTATTCCGACGGTGCTGTATTTCGAGCAACACAAGGTGGCCTTGGATACGGCGGGCTTGATCGATCTTGGCAACGCCGTGGCCTGCGGCCTGCTGATTATCGCCTTTGTGCACATTTACGAAACCTTGCGCGCAGCGGCTCATGCGCAGCTTGAATACATCGCCCAGACAGATGCATTAACCGGGGTAATGAGCCGTGGCAGTTTCCAGCAGGTGCTCGACGGCAGCATTGCCGAAGCGGAGCGCAGCCAGGCGCCGCTGGTGCTGGTAATCATGGACATCGACCACTTCAAGGGCGTTAACGATGACTGGGGCCACGATGCCGGTGATCAGGCCTTGAGGCACATGAGCACGCTGCTCAAACAGCGCCTGCGCGTGACTGACAGTGTTGGCCGTTTGGGCGGGGAGGAGTTTGGCGTGCTGTTGCGCAATACCGACAGCGACCGCGCCGCCAACCTGATTGAAGCGTTGCGCGTGCAAATCGTCAGCACGCCTTTGCAATACGGTGAAGATATCGTGCCGCTGTCTGCCACTTTTGGTCTGGCGGAATGGCCGCATGATGGCCGCACCTCCAACGAGCTTTATCGTTGTGCGGATAAACGTCTTTATCTTGGCAAAAGTCGCGGGCGTAACCAGTTGGTCGGGCGCGATTATCGCGGGGCGGAAATGCCTGCGCACTCATTAAATCCGTCGCTCTAGCGTGGCGTAGCTTTAATTCTTAATGCTGATTGTGTGACGCCTCCATGCTCAGCAACTTGCGCCGGAACGCCAGCGGCGTTAGCCCGAACCAACGCTTACAAGCCCGATTAAGCACACTCTGTTCGCTGTAACCCAACAGCCCGGCAATCTGCGAAATCGGCATGTGCCGCTCGGCCAGATACTGCTCAGTCAGCTCCTTACGAATGCCCTCAAGCAACTCGTCAAAATGCATGTCCAACTCTGCGAGCCGGCGCTGTAGCACGCGTGGGTGCAAACCCAATTGCTCGGCAACTGTGGGCAGACGGCAGCGATGAGTGGGCAGCAAGCGGCTAATCAGTTTGTTTACCTGCGCCACCAGATCAGAGCCGTTTTGCAGGCTGTGCTGCTGAAGATAGTCTTCAAGCGTGCGGTGCAGATTATAGTTCTGTTGCTCAATCGGCCGGGCCAGTTGCTCAGCCGTCATCACCAGCGCATTGTGCGCCTCGCCAGTAAGAACACGGCTGGCGAAATAGCGCCGGTAAGTGGCGGGCGGCAGCGTGCTGGAGCTGGTCAGGCTGACGGCATACGGGGCGAAATTGCTGCCGCACAACAACTTCATCGCATTCAAGGCCACTCCCAACGCCAGCTCGGTCATCTGCCGCTTGTAGCGAACTTGCGGCAGATTGAGCGTGATAACCCATTGGGTTAACTGCGAATCGCGGGTGTTCAGTTCAAGCTCGATGCCGGGGCTGTGATAACTGATAAACCGCACAATATCCGTGAGTGCCTGACCAACAGTGGCGCAACTCAGGGCGATTACCGCGATGGGCCCGAGAATTTGCATGTCCTGATACTTGGCCATGCGCAGGCCAAAGTCCGGGCAATCGAGGCTGTTAGCGGCATGCTCAAGTAAACCAACCAGCGCGCTGAGTGGCAGGCGCGCGTCTTCATCATCCAGCAGCGCGGGGTTGATGTGGAAGCGATCGAGCATTGCATCGGCGTCGCCGCCCAGTTCGCGGGTCAATTCGCGAAAGCCGATGAATGAGGTGGTTCTGATCAGTGCGGTCATGGTTCCAAAGATCAAATAAAAGTCATCAAAGATCAATAATTACCTAGACTGAATGATGAAAATCGAACCTGTAGCTTTCGCGTCGCGTTCGAGGGCGCATAAAACAACAACAATTGGAGTGCCAGATGACATTCGATTACATCATCGTAGGTGCCGGCTCGGCTGGCTGCGTACTTGCCAACCGCCTGAGTGCCGATCCCGCCGTTAGCGTTTGCCTGCTCGAAGCCGGGCCACAAGATTCCTCTCCGTTTATCCACATGCCAGCCGGGATCGCAGTCATCCTGCCGACCAAGCATGTCAACTGGGCCTTCAATACCGTGCCGCAGCCGGGCCTCAATGGTCGTTTGGGCTATCAGCCGCGTGGCAAGACGCTGGGTGGCAGCAGCTCGATCAACGGCATGATCTACATCCGTGGCCATAAAACCGACTTCGATGACTGGCATGCCCTGGGCAATGAAGGCTGGTCTTACGATGATGTGCTGCCGTATTTCCGCAAAAGTGAGAACTACTACGGCGGCGAGTGTGAATATCACGGCGCCGGCGGCGAGCTGTATGTGGGCCGCGCCGATGTGCAGCAAACCACGCACGACTTCGTCAAAGCCGGCACCGATGCCGGCCATGCCTTCAATGCCGACTTCAATGGCAAAGAACAAGAAGGCGTTGGTTACTTCGACGTCAACATCCGCGACGGCCGTCGCTGGAGCGCAGCCACCGCATTCCTCAAGCCGGTACGTGAAGCGCGCAAGAACCTGACCGTAATCAGCGGTGCGCTGGCTGAACGAGTCCTGCTGCAAGGCAAGCAGGCAGTGGGTATCGAACTGAGCGTTAAAGGCAATCGACAAATCATCAGCGCGCGCAAAGAGGTATTGCTCTGCGGTGGCGTGTTTGGCACGCCGCAACTGATGATGCTCTCGGGTATCGGCCCGGAAGCCGAACTGAAAAAGCACGGTATCCCAGTCCAGCATGAACTGCCGGGCGTCGGCGAAAACCTCAAGGACCACCCCGATGTGGTGCAGTGCTACAAGAGCACCGATCGCTCACTCATGGGCGTTTCTCTGCGGGCTTCACCGCGCCTGACCAAAGACCTTTACGACTACAGCCGAACCAAGAAAGGCCCATTGGCGAGCAACCTTGCCGAAGCCGGCGCCTTCCTGAAAACCGACGCCACCCTCGACCGCCCCGATATCCAGCTGCATTCGGTAGTGGGCTTGATTGATAACCACAACCGCAAGCTGCATTGGGGCCATGGCTTTAGCGCACACATCTGCGTATTGCGGCCGAAGAGCGTCGGCAGCATGGGCCTGAATTCGCCAGACCCGAAAGACGCACCGCGTATCGACCCGAATATCCTCGGTGACGACCACGACGTCGAGACCATGCTCAAGGGTTTCCGGATGACCCGCGAAATCATCGCCCAGTCGCCGATGGCGCATCTGCAGCTAAAGGAAATGTATGGCATTAATCAGGATCAGGACGAACAACTGATCAAGCTGATTCGTGATCGTACAGACACCATCTACCACCCGGTAGGTACCTGCAAAATGGGTTCAGATGAAATGGCCGTGGTCGACAGCAAACTGCGTGTGCACGGCATTCAAGGCCTGCGCGTGGTTGATGCCTCGGTGATGCCAACGCTGATCGGCGGCAACACCAACGCGCCAACCATCATGATCGCCGAACGTGCGGCCGAGTGGATATTGCAGGATCAAGCTACGAACGCCTAGCAACAGTTGCCCGTTCGCAGCACGGCTGAACGCTAGCCGTTGGTTCTTTGCAGCAAGGTTGTGGGGTTGTGCAATGGCATTCAGCGATTGCACAACCCCACCCATCAAATCAAACGAAGTTCTGGCGCGCAGCACCACGCGGCAGACGATTACGCCCCGGAAGTTCCTGCAGGCGCTGCTGCCATGCAGCCTTAACGCTCATAGCAGGCTTGGCCTTAACCTGTTCCGCCGCTGCTTTCTCGGCCTTGGCCGCCGCACGCAACTCAGCCAGCGTTGGCGTTCTGCGGGCCACGGCAGGCGCCGCTTCCTTCTCAATAGAACGCAGGCAAAGCTTGCAGGAAACCTGCTCCTTTTCCCCGGTAGTGCTCAGGCTAGAACCCGTGCGGCCGCAAGCCACAGTGTCAGGGGAGGGCGAGTAGTGAATAGCCAACGTTACATCTCCAGCTTTTAACAAAGCCGGCGATTTTACATATCTAGTGGCGAGTGTGCGTCTGGAAATGGGACGAAAGGTTGTTGGGGGGATGGGTGCGTTGCGTTGTTTGGTTGGCCCACACGGACTCGAACCGTGGGCTAAAGAATTATGAGTTGCCTAGAAACGCTGCAAGTCCAGTGAAATCGGGCGTAGCTTAGCGCAGGTACAGTTAGCTGAAAGCATCGCCGTAGAGCTGGTTAAGCGTAATTAGGCGAAATCTGTAAAAGCTGGGCACTGTACCGTCAGCGTACTGTTTTTTGTACCGCGAAACGGTCAGGTTTTGACTTTCCATCTGACGATGACTGCGCTAATGCTGTTGATTGTGTTGCGGATCAGGCGTTGAAACCTATCACCAACGCAGTCGCGAATTGTGATCGGTGGTAAATCGCTATTTGGCCGAGTAGCGTCGTTTCTTGGGCTTGAGCAGCGTATTCGCTTCGCCCATTGAAAATGGTCGTGTATACGTTACATCCACTCTGACTTGTTACGTATACCAGACATGGACTACGCCCTTATCGCAACACGCCTTGGCAACGAGATCCGCCAGCGCCGCCTAAAGCGCGGGCTGACTCAGGCTGCGCTTGCTTCCCTGGCCTCTATCACCCGGCAAAAGGTTATCGCTATCGAGAGGGGTGACCTCTCGGTGGGCATGATGGCCTATGCACGAGTCCTGGGTGCCTTGGACTGTGAGCTTGCGGTTGTGCCCGCAAGAATGCCCACGCTGGATGAAATCCACGGAGTGTTTAATTGATGACAGACGTGCAGCAAATGGAATTCACAAACTGACCCGCACGAGCAAACCAGGTTTAGCCTCTTCAGAGGGCTAGAGGGGAGCCTCAGGCTCCTTTAGTCCGGCAGTAAATTTCATTGGTATTTATGTGAGTTAAAGATTGTCTGGGAGCTCTCCGTTCTCTAAATAGTCAATGAGATCTTTGTCTGCAAGCGCAGATCGATAGAACACAGCTTCCCAGCAGTTTATTGATTTGTCTTCTTCGCTCTGTAATAGTATTTCAATAATTTCGCCCAGACCTACACGTCCTCCTTTGTCACGATGTCTCTTGGCAGACTTCAGTAAGTGCACATATTTTGTATTGCAGAATTTTTTGATTCTTAGGATTAGGTCGATCCCGCTAGTGTGTTCATTTACGAGTTCTAGTAGGTCTGGCTCTATATCGCCATTCATGACTATTGAGAATTTCGGGCTGTTATACGGCGGTTGAAAATTAATTTTGTATAATGGTGTAGTAACTTCATCAAAATATGGGTGGATGTATTTTTTTGAGCCGTTATTAGTTTTGTATTGTGTTCCTTTGGCTTGTTGGCATTCGGAACACATGGGAGTGAGGTTTAGCAATAGTACAGAAAGTTCAGGAAATTCATCTTTAGGTAGGTAGTGGTCTAACGTCCCTGGAATACCTGCTTCTCCACAAGACGGGCAGCAAATAAGCCCATGTTCTCTACGCATTTTAGATAGTATTTCGTGTGGGATTTTTCCTTGTTGTGGGCTATAAAGGCCTATGAGTGATTTCTTTCTCTCTTCGGCCTCATCTTCATCTTTCGTATAAAGTAGTAAGTCCAAAGCAGCTATTTTTGCCGGATTACCTTTGTGCTCAATGTATATTTCAATGTTCTTCTGCCAATCGTTTTTTATGCGTTGGTAGAAGCCTAGGTGCCGCTTGCGTTCATCCAAGATTTTCAAGAAAACTTCCACGGAGTCTTCCTTGGGAGGGGGTATATTAGCGACCACTACCAATCTCCGAATTTAGAAGTTTTATTATTATTTCTTCGTTAATTTCCCGTCCTAGCGCTGATATCAAGGAGCTCGCACTGCCATATTCGGTTAGTTTTATTTCTAACCATTCGTCAAATGGCTTGGATATTGAGTCGTCACCAAAAACGTAAGTTGATATACGTTGCATATCACCTCCGAATGTTTCGAACGGAGGGTTAACGACGTCAAGCCCATCTTCAAGCTCTCGGAAAACATGGACACATCTGGTTGGTATTTCTCTGGCTATTGCGAGTGAGTGCGTCGCTAAGATAGCTTTTGAACTGAATGCAGAAAGAACTTTTTTTAGCAAGGAAATGAATTCGATTTCAAGGGTGGGGTGAAGAAATAGCTCTGGTTCATCAATTATTACAAGGCTATCCCTTTTAATTTCTCCGGCCACATTAATTACAATGTAGCAAAATAGCCGTTGTCCGGAGCTAAGTTCGACAGGAGTGCCATTTTTTAAAAAAGTAACGCCAGCTTGGTAATTTATAGAGTTAGAGAAGTCGAAAAATTCAAGCGCATCATAATTTTCCCGGTTTACTATTAGATAGTCAGAATCGTTTATCGTTCGAAAGCAGTCTGGTAAGAAAGGATCGTCGTTATCGACTTCGTCAGTTAGCGTAAGTGCTAGCTCGTCATACCCAATGGCGGCTTGCAATACACTATTTATAATATTTACCTTGCCAATCCAGTTTGGCATGAAGCTAAATTTCTCGTCGTCAGCAAAGGCCTTAAGTAGCGAGTGCGCTGAATCACTAGCGGGTAGATTTCTACTGATGCCTATTCGCGACTCTCCGTCTCGCTCTATATTTTGTCTGAATCCAAAATATTTGTAGGCGGTTTTGTCCAATAGGTTGGCATCTGAAAGATCAAGTGTGTACTCCTCGAATGGGCTGTACGATACAAGTATCAAACGGGAAATGTTTGGTGTCTCATCAAACGGCTCATGGCCGGTTTTGTCGAGCTCTTTCTTACTTCCTTTATCTACACCAAGCCAGTATTCAACTAAGGATTTCAAACAGTGAGATTTTCCGACCCCGTTCGGGCCAATTAAAACATTTATGTCGTATGGAAGTAGTTTTGAGTTGAACTCGAATGAGACCCTCTGTGAACTGCCATTACGCTTTTCTAGGTTAAGAGAGAAATTCTCTATCGCAGAATTTCTGCCATGGTCAAAGATCAGCCATCCGTCACTATATGATTTTCTTGCGCCAGCTTCTCTTAGCAATGAATTTTTAAATTCATCTTTCTCAATTAACTTTATGGCTTTTTTATCCTGCTTAATGTTCTTCAGGTATCCGGCGTCACGGATTGATTCCATTACTTTTATGGTTGATTTAATTCCTATCTTTCCGATCAGGGCTGAATATAAATCTATATCGCTAGGTACTGAAATATAGTCGCTTCCTGGTATGGGGAAAAAGCCATCCCAGCCGTTCGATACTTTTTCGTTTAGATGCTGTGCTGTAAAATTTGAGTCGCTGAGCAAAGTCTTTAATGAAAATTCGAGTAATTTTTCGCCTTCAAAAAATAAAGCGGCATTCAGTGTTGTCTTTGAGCCAAAGTCATCCCAGTTGTTATATGAAAGTGTTAGAATATTTTGCTCTGACTTTGGTCTGCTTGGCGGTCTATTCCAGGAGCTTCCGGTTTGATAATATACTTTCATATTTTTAATTCTGACTTAACTCGTTGTAGAAGAGTTGTTTGATTTGGCTCTGGTCATAGTCATACTTCATCGAAGTAGTCACTATCCAGCTTCGGTAACTTAAGTAGGCGCGACGTTACGCCGACCTCATGATCCATCATCAGGTTGACCAACCGATTGCCATCTACCAGCACCATGCCTTCCACCGAACGAGAAAAGTCGATTGCCTGTGCTGTAAAGCCTGAGGTGGTAATAAACACGCCACGCTTGGCCTTCTGTCCGGCGAGAGCGCCATAGAAGGCTTGCAGTTCTGGCCGGCCAACTGTGCCCTGCCAACGTTTGGCTTGCACATAGACCTTTTCTAGTCCGAGTTTGTCGAGTGAAATTACCCCGTCGATGCCGCCATCACCGCTGCCGCCAACCCGCTGCAGATCGTTGCGGTTAGCGCCGTATCCTAGGCTGTGCAGCACGTCCAACACGATGATTTCAAAGCGATTAGGGCTCACTTGCAGGAGGTTATCCAGCACGTCAGCAGCTGTTGCTTCGCGCAGTTCGCGCAAAGCCTGCTCTAGACGGTCATCTGGACTTACAGTTGCTGAGTTGGGTGACGGTGCTTTCTGTTCTTGGTCATCAAGCGGGACGGCATCTGTTGGGGCTTTGAGTTTTACATTCATGAACCCGATGGCGAGTTGTTCGACTTTATCTGCGCTCAGTGGGTACAAATGTTGCGCGGCATAAGCAATGCCTTCATCTGTCAGCTTCCAGTATCCGCGTTTAACGCTGCTCGATAGGCCCGCTCGCTTTAGTCTGTCATGCGCCCATCCTGCACGGTTCTTGTATGTAGCTTGGCCACTGGCTATTAGCTCTTGGCGTTGTGCTTCCGACAGTTGGAGCGAGTCAGCTGCGGCTTCATGGGCGTCACGTGCTGTCGCGCCTTCGGGCGTGGCGGCCAGGTAGCGCAGGATCGGCTCAATAAACTGGTCGTAGGTAGGGACGGACATTGCTACTCCAGGCGCAGGATTGATGGCAGGGCCGCGTGCTAAAGGCTCTGCATGGTTTTGCATTTGGGGAAGGTTGAGCAGCCCCAGAATTGTTGGCCGACATTGGCTCCAGTTTTACGGGTGCGAATAACCAAGGCGCTGCCGCATTTCGGACATTGCCGCTCGGCTGTCGGATCACTCCGGCGCTTGAGGTTTTGCACATGCTCGCGGTGGGTGGCGAGTGTTTGCGCGCGACGGCCGGTTTGCAGGGAGTGCAGCATGGCGTCGACTTCAGCCTCGCTGAATAGCTGCTGCTGGAATGACTTGATATAGCGGATAAAGCCGATGCCCTCGGTCACGTTGGCCGGTACTTCGGTTTTGAAGGTGCTGCCGCCGACAAAGGTGATGACCGAGTGCAGGTGTTCGGGGTTAACGCCAAGGGTGGCTTCCAGCGCTTTGAGGTGTTTGTAGTTCTGCCGCAGCGGGTTCTGGAATTTAAACGTGCGTTTGTAGAGCTTCTGAGTCCACTGCGCCTGCTTTTCGCTGCCGAAGATCCAGCCGCTCATGTTCTTCGTTTCCAGCACGAAGATGCCGTAGGGCGAGAGAAATACGTGGTCGATCTGCGTGGTGCCGTCTGGCGTGTCGAGCGTGACGTTATGTAGGCGGCGGTAGGTCTGCTTATCCAGCTGCCAATGGGCAAACAGCCGAACCAGTAGCTCGCCAACGTGGCCCTTGAACCAGGGCGATTTGATAAGGCCTGCGAGCAATGCCAGCGGAATTAACCAGCTAACTACGCCCCAGACCTGGGCGATCATCGGAGAGAAATCCATTTCTTACTTTTCGCAATCCTGAGAGATAACCCGATAGTACCGAAATTAACTGCAAAGGCACGAAAGTATTGCAGTCGTTAAGCAGTGCGACGCCTGCGTAAATTTCAGGTAGGCAGATTAGCTGCGCTATTTATTTGGTAGCGAGTACTGCGGCCACCTCCCGGTAGCCGGATTATGCAGCCTTTCGCCACAAGGTCGCTCAAGTGGCGAGTGGCTGTCGCTTTTGAGACCTTGGCTACGGCCTGGTATTGAGCGGCGCTGATACCTTCCTCAAAGCCTCGCTCCCCGCCATCGAGCAGGCGGTTAAGCACTTTGATTTGCTCTGCAGAAAGAGTGTGGCTTAGGTGCGTTTGCCAGAAGCGCGCCTTTGCCAGAATGCGGTCGATGCGGGCAAGTGCTTGTTCCAGGCTTTTGAGCAGTGTTACGAGAAACCACTGCAGCCAGGCGGTGATATCCAGCGAGTCTTTCTGGCTGATTTCGAGGATGTGGTAATAGCCTGCACGGTCGTCGAGGATGCTCGCCGACATGGCGTAAAAACGGATGGCTTGCTGCTCGCCCTGGGCCAGCGCCATGTCGGTAATGGCACGGGTAAGACGGCCGTTACCGTCATCAAATGGGTGCAGGGTGACGAACCAGAAGTGAGCAATGCCGGCGCGCAAAAACGGGTCGAGACCTGCATCGTTGCGGCTGCTCTCGAACCAGTTTAGAAAATCTGCGAGCTGTTCTTCTAATCCAGGGCGCGGTGGGGCTTCAAAATGCACGGTAGGTCGGTCGAGCCTGCCAGAAACAACCTGCGTAGGCTCTTCGCCGCGGAGCGTACCAACCCGCAACTGACGAGTCAGCAGGTTATCTTCGTCAGGGAACAGCCAGCAGTGCCAGCGGTATAGCCTTTTTATATCGAGCGGTTGTTGGTGTGCGCTGGTGGCATCGAGGAGCAATTGCGCAAGGCCTTCGGAGCGTGCGCTGACTCGGCCTTCTTCGCTGATTCCCAAACGCCTAGCGAGGGAGGAGCGTACCGAGCCTACATTCAGATGCTCACCCTCTATGGCAGAAGAGGTGACGATGTTCTGCAGCATAGCATCCAGGCTGCTCTGTACTTCAGTGCCACTGCCCACTGCACCTAGCATTCCTAACAAACACCCCTGGGCCTGATTGCAGGCGCGAAGCAGCAGGACTAGCGGTTCTAGTTGCCAGGTGAAGTTTGGCCAGCCGGGTTGCTGCCAGATCCAGAGAGGGGCATTCATGGGCTTGCTCATTTGTGAGCCGATTAGCGAATCTATTCGGCTCATTATGTGAGCTGATAATGTCAGTTATTCGGCTCATTGTCTAATCATCAGCCCAGTTGTTTGGCTGGATGTACACGCCCCTGAATATCGCCTTCAGTGCGTCGTGCCCGGCCTTAGGCATCGCGCTCAAATTTCCAGCGTTTGCACCGTCGTAGCTGGGGAAGCGTACCAAAGCATCTTTATCGCAGTGCAGCGGCGCTGGTACTGGCGGCTCTGTTCACCGTTTTCACGGCGCGCTCGAAAGTGTGAGCGACCAGTTGATTCTTCCGACGGAGTGTGGCCATGGATAGACACGCCTTGGCCACATCGAAGTTGTATCAGGGCTCATTGATTCGTTGGGGCAGGCGATGTGCAGGTGATATTCACAGCAGGCTAGTTTCACCGTCTGATGACCCCAGAACGAAAGGAGTGCCTGTGGGCATGAGACACCCGTCGCTTGGGCGGTTCATGCGGGTCACGTGGGGATTGATAAGCAAGACTAATAACGGCTATCTCCGTTTGCAAAGCCCGAACTAGAGCCATCAGTGCTAATGTCAGATAAATGCAAAGCTTGGCAGCCAAGTGTCTGTCTTCTTAAAAGATACTAACCATCGTGATAGCAGGTGAGTCATGGAGCTACGAATTAACCAAAAGACCTACAAGGTCGACGCCGAAGCTGACACGCCGCTGTTGTGGGTTATCCGCGACGACCTAGGCATGACCGGCACAAAGTACGGCTGCGGCCTGGCTCAGTGCGGTGCCTGCTCGGTGCTGGTAGACGGCAACGTGACGCGCTCATGTGTGACTCCGGTTGCGAGTGTTGTCGGCCGGGAGGTCACGACCATCGAGGCAATCGAGTCTGACGAGGTTGGTAAGCAAGTAGTGACGGCGTGGGTCGAGCGTCAGGTTGCTCAATGTGGCTACTGCCAGTCCGGTCAGGTGATGGCAGCGACAGCCTTACTCAAACGGAACCCTTCCCCTAGCACCGCTCAGATCCAAGCAGCGATGGTCAATCTCTGTCGCTGCGGGACTTACAACGCCATCAATGCCGCTGTGCACGATTTGGCTAACAACATCGGCTCCTCTGCGGCGCCCAACGAGGAGGGTGTCTGATGAGCAAGCGTACTAATGCCGAAACCCCAGCGCTTGGGGAACCTGTCAATCTCTCACGCCGCCGCTTTTTGTTATCGTCTGCCGGTACCGCTGCTGGTGCTTTGATACTGGGTTTCGGCCTGCCGCTCGGTTCAGCAAGAATGCAGGCCATGGCCGCAGAGCCCAACGCAGCTGGGACACAGGTAAACGCATTCCTGGAGATTCGCCCTGATAACACTGTGCGCCTGTTGTGCCCCTTTATTGAGGGCGGGCAAGGTACGTACACCGCAATGGCGCAGATCGTTGGCGAAGAGTTGGACGCTGATCCATCGACCTTTGTAGTTGAGAGCGCGCCGCCTGGTGAGGCGTATGTCGTAATGGAGAGCGGCCTGCGCATCACTGGAGGCAGCATGTCTGTCCGGATGGGTTATCCCTCGATGCGGCGCTTGGGTGCGCTTGCCCGTGCGATGCTCTTGCAGGCTGCCGGAACCCGGCTGAATGTGCCCGTTTCCGAATTGACGACCGAACCGGGCCATGTATTGCACGCAGCTTCGGGTCGTTCTCTGAGCTACGGCGAACTTGCGCCCGATGCACTGGATTTGCCGGTCCCCAATGCTGAGAGCATCACGCTGCGTGACCCAAGCAAGTTCCGCTGGATCGGCAAGCCAGTACGCCGTCTGGATAGTTACGAGAAATCTACCGGTAAGGCGATCTACGCCATCGATATGCAAGTGGAGGGCATGCTCCACGCTGCAGTTCAACATGCGCCACGTCTGGGTATGACCGTAGGTTCCTTGCGCAACGAGGCGCAGGTCAAGGCGATGAAGGGCGTACATTCGATCCACCGTTTGCCCGGCGCTGTGGCTGTTGTCGCTGAGCGCTGGTGGCATGCCAAGCGCGCCGTCGAAGCTATTCAGGTGCAATGGCAGGAGGCGGCAGCGGACTCCCCGCTTCGGGTCATGCCAGCAGGCTTCTCCAGCGTGGCCTTTCGTGAGCAATTGGCCAATGAGCCGGGACCTGGCCGTGATGCCGAAAATGAAGGGGATACCGCTGGCATCCTGGCCAAGGCATCCACTGTTATCGAAGCCACTTACCACAACCAGCACGTGAATCACGCTCAGCTCGAACCCCCATCTGCGTTGGCTCGGTTCAATGCCGATGGCTCGCTGGATATTTGGCTACCTAACCAGGCGCAAGATGCTTTCCTTGCAGACATCGTCAAGCGTACGGGCCTTGAGCCTGAGAAGGTCAAGCTACATACGCCTCTGATTGGCGGCTTTTTTGGTCGGCACTTCCTGTATGACACCGCCAACCCGTTCCCGCAGGCTATCGAATTGGCCAAGGCGGTCGGCCGTCCGGTGAAACTGATCTGGAGCCGCGAGGAGGAGTTTCTGCGTGATGTGCTGCGCCCTGTAGCCGTGGTCAAGTTCCGCGCAGCGCTTGATGATAAAGGCATTCCCGTAGCTATAGAGGCAGTAAGCGCAACTGAAGGCCCGACTGAAGGGATTGCAGGGGAACAAGGTCCAGAGCTAGACCCGACGGCCCTTGAAGGGCTGACTGGAAAAGCTTATGCCATCGCTAATAAGCGTATCGCTCAGGCTTACGTGAAGGGCCCGGTGATGGTGGGCTACTGGCGTTCAGTGGGCAATTCGCTCAACGATTTCTTCTATGAGACGTTCCTTGATGAGTTGGCCGAGAAGGGCGGTCATGACCCATACGAACTTCGCCTGCAACTGTTGAAGGACAACCAACGCCTGACGCATCTGTTGAAGTCTGTGGCTGAGCTTTCAGGTGGTTGGAAGCCCGGGCCATATACCGCCGAAGATGGCTCACGACGCGCGCGGGGCATTGCCATGGCCTCGCCATTCGGAACCGAAACAGCAGTGGTTGCCGAAGTGTCGATAGAAAATGGTCAGGTCAGGGTTCACGATATCTGGCAGGCAATTGACCCGGGCAGCATCGTCAATCCAGCCATAATCGAAGCGCAGGTTAATGGCGCTGTAGCGCTGGGGTTATCGCAGGCATTGGTTGAGGAGACGGTCTACATCGATGGCCAGCCGCGAGCACGCAACTTCGATCTTTACCCAGTTTTGCGACCGTCGCGAATGGCGCGTGTGCACGTGAAGGTGATCGAGAGCGGTGCGAAGATGGGCGGCATTGGTGAACCTCCGCTTCCTGCCGTTGCCCCCGCGGTGGCCAGCGCAGTGGCCAGGCTCACCGGACAGCGTATTCGTAGCATGCCCATGTCTAACTACACCTTTAGTCAACCATCATGACGGGAACCGCTGCCCATGAGTAATCGGTATTTGGTGAAAGCGGCCGGCTTGGTTGTAGTGGTCGGTATTGCTGTAGCGGGCTTGCTGGTTTGGTACGGCACCCGAGTGCCCAACTCTACCTTCGATAGCGCAGCCAGCTCCAACTTGTCAGATGCTGCACTCGTGCAGCGCGGCGAATATGTAGCCAGGTCTAGCGACTGCGTGGCTTGCCACAGTCTGCCCGATGGCCCGGCCTTTTCCGGTGGGTTGGAAATGGCCACGCCGCTAGGGGCGATCTATGCGACCAACATTACCCCAGATGACAAAGCAGGCATTGGCCGCTACAGCTTGGCTGACTTCGATCGCGCTGTTAGACATGGCGTTGCTCCAGAAGGACGCAGGCTCTATCCGGCAATGCCTTATCCCTCGTACGCCAAGCTAAGCGACGAGGACGTACGCGCCTTATATGCCTTCTTCATGCAAGGTGTGGGTCCGTCCGAGGTCGCCAATGTGCCCAGTGAAATTCCCTGGCCGCTTAACATGCGCTGGCCTATAGCAATGTGGAACACGCTCTTTACCGAGCCTGGCACTTTCGCCGAGAACACAGAGCAGGACGCGCAGTGGAATCGTGGCGCTTATCTGGTTCAGGGCGCTGGCCACTGTGGTAGCTGTCATACGCCACGTGGTCTGGCATTCAATGAAAAGGGGCTGAGTGATGCAGACGAGCAGTACCTGGCCGGGGCGCTTCTTGATGGCTGGTACGCCCCGAGTTTGCGCAATGACCCTAACACTGGGCTCGGGCGCTGGAGCGAGGCTGATATCGCACAGTTCTTGGAGGTTGGACGTAATCAGCATGCCGTGGTGTATGGGTCGATGACTGAAGCGTTCAATAACTCAACACAATTCATGACGGACGCTGATCTGGGCGCGATCGCTCACTACCTCAAGTCTTTGCCGGGTGACCCTGAGCGTGACGGTAAGCCTTGGGAGTACATGGCCGCTAAGGATTCAGCATTTACCAGCGCCGGTGGGCACCTCTACGAGACGCGCTGTGCCTCTTGTCATGGCAATGATGGCAAAGGACAAGCCCCGTGGATACCGCCGTTGGCGGGTGCAACTTCTGCGTTGATTGCTGTATCTGACTCGGCCATTAACATCAGTCTCAATGGCTCTTTGCGGGTGGTCGCCGATGGGGTGCCGGATGCCTACCGTATGCCTGCGTATCGCGAGCAATTAACGGATCTGGAGATCGCGCAGGTTGTGTCTTTTGTGCGCACGACTTGGAGCAATAGTGGCGGGGAAGTGGATTCGCAAGCAGTCGCACGTCTGCGCGAACATACCGATCCAGCCAGCCCCACGCCAATTGTTTTGCACATGCGATAAGCCTCAGGAGCCTTGATGGAAAGTATTGATCTACTGGTCCTGCGTACTGCCCGTGACTGGCTGTCTGCGGGTGACCGCGTGTTGCTGGTGACCGTAGCGCGCACGTGGGGCTCTTCACCTCGGCCAGTGGGATCGATGATGGCGCTTCGCAATGATGGACGAGTGGTTGGCAGCGTGTCCGGTGGGTGTATAGAGGATGACCTCATCCACAAATACACAACGGCTCATGGTGCGGAAGGCTTGCCACAAAGACTGCCTGAGGTGGTTCGCTACGGAGTAAGCTCCGACGAAGCGCATCGCTTTGGGTTGCCATGCGGCGGTACGTTGGAGCTGGTGCTTGAGTTCATGCCCGCCAAGGAGCCGTTTGATCAACTGCTAGCTGGCCTCGACTCCGGCCAATTGGTGCGCCGCGAATTAGACCTGCGAACTGGGCAGGTCAATCTGCACAACACCTCGACTGCTGATCAATTCACATTTGACGGCCAACGCATGAGCAGTACCTTGGGGCCTGGCTATCGCATGTTGCTTATTGGTGCGGGTGCGTTGGCCGAATACGTTGCGGTGATGGCGCAGTTTAATGGCTTCCAAGTGACTATCTGTGATCCCAGGCCTCAATACATAGAATCATGGAGTGTTCCGGGAGTGGGTGTTATCCAAGAGATGCCAGACGACGTAGTCAGAGCGTTTTCGCCTGACGTTCGTACCGCGATCATTGCCCTCAGCCATGACCCGAAACTGGATGACCTTGCATTATTGGAAGCCTTACAAAGCTCGGCTTTCTACATAGGGGCCATAGGTTCGCGGCGTAACAACCAGAGCCGACGAGATAGGCTGATCGAACATTTTGGAGAGACGCAGGAATCGCTCGAGCGCCTTCACGGACCGATCGGAATCTACATCGGTAGTAAAACCCCACCGGAGATTGCGGTTAGTGTGATGGCTGAGGTGATTGCCGTTAAGAATGCTGTCGCATTACCTGGTGAACTCTCGATAGCTAAAGCCAAGACAGAGAGCGATTTAAGTGGTGCGGATAAAGTACAAAGTATGAGCCTAGAAAATGCCTAAAAATCCGGTGCCTTCCCAGAGCTTTCCGAGTGCCTGCTTCTGTTTTGACGATGGAGGCCATCTTCTCTTACTCCCAAAGCGCACCGCTGTACCGGTACTGTACTGAATTGTACCTTTGGGCTTATGAGACTGGTCTAGAGGTTTTTCCAGAAGGCATGAAAAAGCCGCGCAGTGCGCGGCTTTAAATTTGGTGGGCCCACACGGACTCGAACCGTGGACCAAAGGATTATGAGTCCTCTGCTCTAACCAACTGAGCTATGGGCCCTCAGAAGCGTGCGGATTATACCGGTGCCTTTCCTGTGGTGCCAAGGGTGGAGCGCGGATGAAGGAATTTATCTGCGAATTGTCCAGCAGTTAGTGCGGGGCTGACGATGTAGCCTTGTATTTGCTCGCAGCCTTCCGAGGTGAGGAATTGCACCTGTGCTTCGGTCTCTACGCCTTCTGCGACTACGGTCAGGTTGAGGTTGCGGCCGAGGGTGATGATGGCGCGGCTGATGGCGGCATCGCTGAGATCGGCGGGGAGGCCGCTGACGAATGATTTGTCGATTTTGAGCACGTCGAGTGGCAGCTGCTTCAAGTAGCTGAGTGAGGAGTAGCCGGTGCCGAAGTCATCTATGGCCAGTTGCAGGCCAAGTTTCTTGAGCTTGTGCAGGGCGCGCAAAGCGCCTTCGGTGCGGTTCATGATGAAGGTTTCGGTGATCTCCAGTTGCAGCAGGTTTGCGGGCAACTGGTAGCGTTCAAGCAGGGTGCTGATCGTTTCTGTCAGGTGCGGCTGGTGCAATTGCAGGCTGGATAAGTTAACCGAAAGCGGGCCGAATTCTGCGTGGGTCTGTCGCCATTCATGCAACTGCCGGCAGGCTTCATTTAGAACCCATTCGCCCAGAGGCAGAATGAGCCCGGTGTCCTCGGCCAGCGGAATGAAACGGTCTGGGAGCATCGTGCCGTATTCGGGGTGATTCCAGCGTACCAGCGCTTCTGCGCCGATTATGCTTTGGCTGGCTAGGTCGAGCTTTGGTTGGTAATGCAGCACCAGTTCGTTGCGTTCCAGTGCCTGGCGCAAATCGGTTTCCAGATTGATGCGCGCACTGGATTTCGAGGTCAGGTCGACGGTGTAGCGCTCTACGCGATTGCGCCCTTTGGCTTTGGACTGGTACATCGCGGCATCGGCGTTTTTGACGATTGTGGCGACGTCTTCGCCGTCTACGGGGTAGAGGCTGATGCCGATGCTGGCGCTGATGTAGAACGTGTGATCATGAATATTGAATGGCTCCGTGAAGCAGGCGAGCAGTTTGTTGGCGATGGTTTCGGCATCATGGCTGTTGTTGAGGCCGGGCAGCAAGATGATGAACTCATCACCGCCCAATCGTGACACGGTGTCGAGATCGCGCAGTTGTTCCTTGAGGCGCTCGGCTATGACGACGAGTAACTGGTCGCCGACAGGATGACCGAGGCTGTCGTTGATGTGTTTGAAGCGGTCGAGGTCGAGGAACAAAACGGCGCCGTTTTGGTTATCCGCTTGGGCGTCACGCAAGGCGGCGCTGAGGCGCGTTTCAAATAGCAGGCGGTTGGGTAAGCCGGTGAGCGGGTCGTGGTGGGCCTGGTAATCGAGACGCGCCTGCGCCTGTTTTAGTGGTGTGATGTCTGCTATCACGCCAACGTAATGGCTCAGGTTGCTCTCATTGTCGCGCACCTCGTTTATGGTCAGCCAGGCTGGGAAACTTTCGTTATTCAGGCGCCGGTTCCATACCTCGCCTTGCCAATGGCCATGTATATTCAGGCGCTGCCACATCTCGCTGAAGAACTCGCGGTCATGTTGGCCTGAGGCCAGAATACGTGGCGTTTGGCCCAATGCCTGGGCTTCGCTGTAGCCAGTGATTTCGCTGAATGCATGGTTGATGGCTGTAATGCGCTGCTGGGTGTCGGTGATGACCACACCTTCAATCGTGCTTTCAAACACGGTGGCGGCCAGTTGCAATTTAGCCTGCATGCTCTCGCGTTCGGTGATGTCGCGAATAATGCTCAGCAGGCAACTCTGCTCACCTATCTGGATCATTTGCGCGGAAATCTCACAGATGCACAGGTTGCCATTGCGATGGCGGATGCGTGATGTTTGCCGGCGTACGCTGCCGACGGTCTTGATCTGTTCGATCAGTTTGTCGCGGTCTGTGGGTTTCGCCCAGAGGCCAAGTTCCACGGTGGTTTTATGGCTGAGGACTTCGCGGTTGTAGCCGGTGATTTGTTCAAAGCCCAGGTTGGCGTCTATCAGCAGGCCATCTTCGAGGCGGGTGATGAGCATGCCGTCGGGTGAGGCGTGGAAGGCCTTGGCGAATTTTTCTTCCGAGGTTTGCAGCTGTTTTTGAGTGCGCTTGAGTTGAGTGATGTCGCGTACGATGGCGATGAGCACCGGCACCTCGTCGAGCTGAAATGCCTGCACCGAGAGCAAGCCGGTGAGCTTGTTGCCGTTACGGAGCTGGAAGGGCATTTCGATGTTGCTCAGGCTTTCGCCGTTGTTCAGTCGGCGGATTAATTCCGGGCCGGTGTTGGGCAGGCTCCAGAGGTTCATCTCGGTTGCGGTTTTGCCCAGTGCCTCGCTGCGCGATATTCCCGTTTGTTGCTCGAAGGCGTAGTTGGCATCAATGATGCGGCCATCCTCGCGCTGGCTGATGATCATCACGTCCGGACAGTTCTGGAATACCAGGGAGAACTTGAGTTCGGAGGTGCGTTTGGCCTGTTCGATATGTTTGGCTTCGCTGATATCGATCATCAGGCCGCGTAAGGTTGGTTGCTCTTGTGCGTTGTCGATGGTGACGATTTCTCGAATCCACACGGTTTGGCCATCGGCGGCAATCATTCGATATTCGAGGGTGTGGTCCCGGCCTGCAGCAGTCTCTGCCCGCCGGGTTTGAGTGGTCTGTTGATGGTCTTGCGGGTGCAGTTTGAGGGGCCAGAAGTCTGCTTGGCGCCATTGCTCCAGTGAGTAGCCCAGTAGCTTTTCAGCGTGCGGTGAGACATAGCGATAGGCCGTCTCGCCAATGGCCGCCTCCCAGGTCACGGCGGAGAGGTTTTCAACCAGCCGGCGGTAATGCGCCTCGCTGCAGCGCAGTTCGTGTTCAAGCGTGGTCCGCCGTGCAATCTCCCCGCTCATGCGCCGGTTTATCATCAGCGTCAGCGCCAGAATCGCCAGCAATATGAGCAGGGCTGGCAGGCCGTAATCCAGCAGTGTTTGCCAGGTGTTGTTGTATTGCAGCTTGCCGCCGACCCAGGGTTCCTGAAGGGCGATCTGCTCGCCTGGGGTCAGGCTGGCAAAAAGCTTGTCGAGTATCTCGACGAAAATCGCATTCTGTTTTGGTACCGCCATCGCCAGTTGGTAGCGATAGGGCGTTTCGCCGCTGATGATCAGGTTGTCGATTTTCTGCTGATGCAGGCTCCAGGTACTTGATGCAATGTCACTGATCAGAACGTCGGCCCGGCCTGTAGCCAACGCTTGAAGGCCAGCGTTAACGCTTGGGACCTGCAACAGGTTGAGGTCTGGATGTTGCTGGCGTAGCAACTCATCGGGCGCGTAGTTTTTAACGACCGCTACTTTTAACCCGTAAAGCGCACGGATGCTGTCGGGGTGTGGGCCGTCCTCGCGGGCGAGAATTACGATTGGAAAGTCGAGATAGGGGCGGGTAAATGCCAGCGTCTTGATGCGATCGGGTGTTGCCATAACGCCAGGCAGCAAGTCAATCTTGGCGTTTTTAGCTTGCTCAAGCACGGCGCTCCAGTTGCCTGGCTCAACGTGCTCTAACTTTATATTCAGGCGTTGCTCGATCAGGCGCACGTATTCCGCGGACAGGCCAAGGTAGCTATTGTTCGCGCCGGTAAACTCGAAAGGCGGCCAGCTTGGATCGGTGCCAAGACGCAGCGTGGGATGCTGCGCAAGCCAGGCCTTTTCTTGTGCCGTGAGGCCCAACTTCGCCAATGCGTCCTGCTGTGTATGGTCTGCGGCAGGCGACCCTGCGGCAGGCGACCCTGTGGCAGGCAACCCTGTGGCAGGCATCCCTGTGGCAGGCTCTCCCGAGAAAACCCGCCCAGCAGCCGATCCCTCTTGCAAGGGTGTTTGTGTGGCCGATGCATCATTCGCGGCCAGAGCGAGGGGCGTCCAGGGCTGCGCTACAGAGCACGCCAAGTACAAAAGAATGGCAGCGGCAATTCGCGGCATGCGGTTCTCATTCTGCGTGGGCATAGCTTGATCTTAGCCGGATTGCGCAGTTGCACACCAGAAACTAAAAGCCCCCCGGTTTTGAGGCCGGAGGGCTGATAGATGATGCGGCTAAGCCTTACTCGTCGAGGAAGGAGCGCAGGTGCTCGCTTCTCGTCGGGTGGCGCAGCTTGCGCAGCGCCTTGGCTTCGATCTGACGAATACGCTCACGCGTTACATCGAACTGCTTACCAACTTCCTCAAGGGTGTGGTCGGTATTCATGTCGATGCCGAAACGCATGCGCAGTACCTTGGCTTCACGTGCTGTGAGGCCGGCGAGTACTTCACGGGTGGCTTCTTTGAGACTTTCCACGGTCGCCACATCAATTGGCGATTGCATGGTGGCGTCTTCAATGAAATCGCCCAGATGCGAATCTTCGTCGTCACCAATCGGTGTTTCCATGGAGATCGGCTCTTTAGCGATCTTCAATACCTTGCGGATTTTGTCCTCGGGCATTTCCATGCGTTCGCCCAGCTCTTCCGGCGTCGGTTCACGACCCATCTCTTGCAACATCTGGCGCGAGATACGGTTGAGCTTGTTGATCGTCTCGATCATGTGCACAGGGATACGGATAGTCCGCGCCTGGTCAGCAATGGAGCGAGTGATCGCCTGACGAATCCACCAAGTGGCGTAGGTCGAAAACTTGTAACCGCGGCGGTATTCGAACTTGTCTACCGCTTTCATCAAACCGATGTTGCCTTCCTGGATCAGGTCGAGGAACTGCAAGCCACGGTTGGTGTACTTCTTGGCGATCGAGATAACCAGACGCAGGTTAGCCTCGACCATTTCTTTCTTGGCGCGACGAGCCTTGGCTTCACCGATCGACATGCGACGGTTGATGTCCTTGATCTCGGCCAGAGTGAGTTCACACTCTTCCTGCAGGGCAATCAGCTTCTGTTGGCAACGCTGAATATCAGCTTCGCGCTCGCCAATGGCTTCGGCGTACTTCGCCTTGCCTTTGGCCAGTCCGGCTGCCCAGGTCTCGTCAATTTCATTGCCTGGGAACAGGCGCAGGAAATCTGTACGAGGCATGCGAGCATCACGGACGCAGATTTGCATGATTGCGCGCTCTTGGCCGCGCAAACGGTCAAGCGCACCACGCAGACGAACAACCAGTGCTTCGTATTGCTTAGGCACGAGTTTGATCGGCATGAACAGCGTAGCCAGTTCTTTCAGCTCGGCGTTCGCCTGCTTACTGCCACGGCCATGCTTTTTCAGCGCTTGCTTGGCAATGTCGAGTTGCTCGCCGATAGCCGTGAAGCGGCGCAGTGCCTCTTCCGGATCAGGGCCGCCATCGCCTTCTTCTTCATCTTCGCTATCGTCTGCGTCGTCATCGTCATTGTCGTCATCAGCCGCACCTTCCTTCGCAGGGATGGGTGCTGGTGCTTCTGCGGCAGGCGCGATGCCATCGTCCGGGTCGATATAGCCATTCAAGACTTCGACCAGACGTCCACCTTCGGTGGTAACGCGGTTGTATTCGGCAAGAATACTCTCGACGGTGCCAGGAAAATGAGCGATAGCGCCCATGACTTCCCGGATGCCTTCCTCTATGCGTTTAGCGATTTCGATCTCGCCTTCGCGGGTAAGCAATTCGACAGTACCCATTTCCCGCATGTACATGCGCACCGGGTCGGTGGTGCGACCGATATCGGTCTCAACGGCTGCGAGTGCTGCTGCGGCTTCTTCTGCTGCAGCTTCATCGGTATCCGCTTCCGCCAACAACAGGGCGTCAGCATCCGGAGCACTCTCGAATACGTTGATCCCCATGTCGTTAATCATGCGGATGATGTCTTCCACCTGTTCCGGATCGGAAATATCTTCCGGCAGGTGGTCATTGACCTCCGCGTAAGTCAGGTAACCCTGCTCACGACCACGGCTGATCAATTCTTTCAAACGAGATTGCTGTTGCGCTTTTACGGACATAACACCCTATCCACTGAAGGTCTTGGCGGGCTAAAAACAAGCCGCGGATTATACCCGAGAAACTCCCTCACGCGCCAGTTGGGCTTAGAATTACTGGCGAGGTTGTGCGGTTTAACAGGTTGCGCAGTTGATCTTTCTCCTCTGCGCTCAATTCACTCTGGCGCGCTTTAAGCAGTAAATGTTCCAAACTGCGTTCGCGTTGGCGGGCTACAAGTGTAGTTATAGTGTCGAAAAACTGTTGTTCAAGGTTATCGGCTGAAATCAACCATTCCTTTTCTGCCAAAGCCTGCAATAAACGGCCTTGTTCGGTGCCGTGCCAGCGCGCAATCAGTTGCAGCGGGCTGAGCTGGGCGTTCTTCTGCAGGGCGCCGAGCAGGGCGACCAGCAATTGCGCGTAGGTGTCGTCTTCTGCAGCGAAATGGCTGACATCGTCGACTTTCTGCGCCAATTCTGGATGATGCAGCAGGGTTCTCAGGGCGCTCAAGCGTGGTGATTCAACGCTGACGGCAGTGCGGGGCTGACGAGGTTGAAAGTCGTCACGGCCCTTTTTGCTCCACTTGCCATCCTGCTTTTTCCAGGCGCCTTTGTCTTTGTTACCGGCTTTGAGGTTTTGTTCAAAAGCGGGCTGCGCAGGCATTGGCTCGTATTCAGTATAGCTGGGCGCCATGTCATGGTAGGCGCTGTCTGGAATATCGAAGTGTTCGTTGGGTGCGCTGCTGGAATGAGTAGGGGCGCTGGGTGCTGAGCTGTTGGTGGGGCTCAGCTGGCTCATGGCTTCGCTGTTGAGTCCGGTGATCTCGGTCAGGCGCTGGCGCATCAGGATGCGCAGGTTATTGCCCGGGATTTTGTCGATCAACGGTGCGGCGAGAGTAACTAAATGCGCTTTGCCCTCGAGGGAGCGCGGGTCGGCCTCGTCGCTCAACTGCTGGAAGAAATAGTCGGCCAGCGGCTGTGCGTGCTGATTGATACGGGCGCGGAAAGCATCGGTGCCTTCGCTGCGCACCAGTGTGTCCGGGTCTTCGCCGTCTGGCAAAAACAGAAAGCGCGCACGCAGCCCGTCTTTTAGGTTGGGCAGGGTCGCTTCCAGTGCTCGCCATGCAGCCTTGCGGCCTGCGCCATCACCGTCGAAGCAGAACAGCACGCTGGGAACCAGGCGAAACAGACGCTTCAGGTGCTCTTCGCTGGTGGCTGTGCCCAGTGTTGCGACGGCGTTGCGCAAGCCTTGTTGGGCGAGGGCGATGACGTCCATGTAGCCTTCAACGACCATGATCTCGTCTAGGTCGCGATTGCTCTTGCGCGCCTCAAACAGTCCGTAGAGTTCCTGGCCTTTATGAAATACCGGTGTTTCCGGTGAGTTCAGGTACTTGGGCTTGTCATCGCCGAGTACCCGGCCACCAAATGCGATCACGCGGCCGCGGCTGTCGCGAATCGGGAAAATTACCCGGTCGCGGAAGCGGTCGTAGCGTTTGCCGGTCTCAGTGTTCTCGACCAGCAGGCCGGCGTCGATCATGGCTTTGATCTGCAGGCTGTCGCCGCCCAGATGCTTGTGCAGGTTGTCCCAGCCAGGCGGAGCGAAGCCCAGGCCAAAGTCGCGGGCGATCTCGCCGGACAGGCCGCGGCCTTTCAGGTAGTCGACGGCGGCGCGGCGCTGCGGGTGGCTCTTGAGTGCTTGCCGGTAATATTCGGCGGCGGCAGTCAGGAGTGGATACAGCGGTGAGTCGGTGGGCTGGCGCGGCTTGTTGCTGCGTGCGCCTTCCTCGCGCGGCACTTCCATGCCGGCGCTCTTGGCCAGATCCTCGATCGCCTGGGGAAAGTCCAGTTGGTCGTGATCCATGAGGAAGCCGAGCGCATTACCGCCCGCGCCACAGCCAAAGCAGTAGTAAAACTGTTTGTCCGGGCTGACGCTGAATGATGGGGTCTTTTCTTTGTGAAAAGGGCAGCAGGCGGTGTAGTTCTTGCCGGTTTTCTTTAGTTGAACGCGCGAGCTGACCACATCGACAATGTCGGTGCGGTTGAGCAAGTCATCAATAAAAGACTGAGGGATCAGGCCGGCCATAGGCACCCAGAATACTGCCGCATCACGCAGCGTTGCTGTTAACTGGAAAGCAAAAAACTCCGAACATCACCTAACGGTGTGCGGAGTATCGGTATTCTACGATGTGTGCAGGCTTAAATAGCAAAACCCGGCCTAGGCCGGGCAATGCTCACTGCGGCGACGTGCTGTACAGTATTAGTACAGACGAACGCTGCGGCGCTGCTCGCGCTGAACTTTCTTGGCGTGACGCTTAACAGCAGCAGCTGCTTTGCGCTTACGCTCTGAAGTCGGCTTTTCGTAGAATTCGCGGCTGCGAACTTCAGCCAGAACACCGGCTTTTTCACAGGAGCGTTTGAAGCGACGCAGGGCTACGTCGAAGGGTTCATTCTCTTTAACTTTGACGGCTGGCATCCAGGTCGTACCTTCGTTTAATTCCGTGGGTAACGTACTTCTAGCCTTGGCTCTGAAGAACGTTGGTTTTCAAGGGTTGCGGATATTACCGCTTCATCGCGGCGAATGCAAAGCCTCTGATCGAAAAGCTCTGGTCGACGCACGGTCACGGCTATTATTATGCCTGCCTTTATTAGTAAACCCCACCTCAATCAAGGCTTTATCAATGCTGGTTCTGGGCTTAGAAACGTCGTGCGATGAAACCGGTGTCGCGCTTTATCACAGTGAACGCGGCCTGTTGGCGGATGCGCTGTTCAGTCAGATCGACCTGCACCGTGTCTACGGCGGGGTCGTGCCTGAACTGGCTTCGCGTGACCACGTAAAGCGCATGCTGCCGCTGATCCGCGAGGTGTTGGCGACAGCCGGTTGCACGGCAGATCAGATTGATGCGGTGGCCTACACGGCGGGTCCTGGTCTGGTTGGAGCCTTGCTGGTCGGGGCTTCTTGCGCCCAGGCAATGGCATTCGCCTGGGGTGTTCCGGCGCTGGGTGTACACCACATGGAAGGGCACTTGCTGGCCCCTATGCTGGAGGAAAATCCACCGGCCTTCCCGTTCGTCGCTTTGTTGGTGTCCGGTGGCCACACGCAGCTGGTTCGGGTAGATGGTATTGGCCAATACAGTTTGCTGGGTGAGTCGCTCGACGATGCTGCCGGCGAGGCATTTGATAAAACTGCAAAGCTGATGGGGCTCGATTATCCGGGTGGCCCGGAAATCGCCAGGCTGGCTGAGCGCGGAACACCGGGGCGTTTCGTGTTCCCGCGACCGATGACGGATCGTCCAGGGCTTGAGTTCAGTTTTAGCGGCCTCAAGACCTTCACCCTGAATACATGGCAGAAGTGCCGTGACGAAGGCGATGACTCTGAGCAGACCCGTTGCGACATCGCGCTGGCGTTCCAGCATGCGGTGGTGCAAACCCTGACCATCAAGTGCCGTCGCGCGCTGAAGCAGACGGGCCTTAAGAATCTGGTGATTGCTGGCGGCGTCAGCGCCAACAGTGATTTGCGCCAGTCGCTCGGCGAGATGCTTAGCGAGTTCAATGGGCAAGTGTTCTATGCGCGGCCGAAGTTCTGTACCGATAACGGCGCGATGATCGCCTATGCGGGCTGCCAGCGCTTAAAGGCTGGCCAGCATGACGGTTTGGGTATTGTCGTGCAGGCGCGTTGGCCGATGGACAGCTTGCCGGCTATTTGAGCGGTCAGCTCTGCTGGGCGTTTGATCGCGGTTGATTAGAAATGCCGTTCGCGACCTGCGAACAGATCTCGCAGGTTGCTGCGGTGGCGCCACACGATCAGGCCGCTGAGTACCGACACCGGCATCAACACGGTTGGGTGCAGCCACGCCAGCAAGGGTATGGTCAGTGGCACCGAAATCAGTGAGGCCAGCGAGCTGGTTCGGGTAAGGCGAAAAGTAGTCACCCAGGCGGCTATCGCCAACAGTGCCGCGATCGGAGATAAACCCAGCAACATGCCCGCCGCTGTAGCGACACCTTTGCCGCCGCGAAAGCGAAAGTAGAGGGGAAACAGGTGGCCGATTACTGCTGCCAGACCAATCCAGGCTTGTTGTTGCAAATTGAAGCCGGCCAGATTGGCGATGACGACCGGAACCAGCCCTTTGCTGATATCGCCCAGCAGCGTGAGTACGGCCAGCCGCTTGCCAGCTACCCGCATAACGTTACTCGCCCCCGGATTACCCGAGCCAAAACCCCGAGGGTCGGGCGTGCCAGCTCGCATGCTGAGCAAGATGGCGAAGGACAAAGAACCCATCAGGTAGGCGAGAAACGCCAGTAGCCAAAACATGGTACCCATTCCATGGCAGGTGTTCGGCGATTCTAGCAGGCGTTTGAAGATAACGGCGAGTCGGTCTTTTTGCCCGCGCAAGCCGCTGCGCAGGTTAAACTGACAGCCTTCGATTGCAGCGAGGCAATTGAGTCGTTCCCGGTTAACCGCCAGGGCGAAAAATTGCCAGGGATTGCCGGGCTGATATGCATGCGAGCGTGCCGTGTGACATGCTGCATGTCGATTATTGAGATGGTGTTTGGAGAGCGGGTTTGGACACAGTTTTTGTCAGCGGCCTTGAGGTCGACACAGTGATCGGTGCGTACGACTGGGAGCGCACAATTCGTCAGTGTCTGCGCCTGGATCTGACCCTGGGTTGGGATATTCGTCCGGCAGCGGCTGGCGATGACCTGAACAAGGCGCTGGATTACGCCAAGCTCTCCGAGCGCGTGCAGGCATTCGCCAGTGAGTCGTCCTTTATTCTGGTTGAGACCTTTGCCGAGCGCTTGGCGCAGTTGCTGATGGACGAGTTCCAAGTGCCCTGGTTGCGCCTGCGATTGACCAAGCCGGGTGCGGTTCCCGCCGCGAGTGGCGGAGTTGGCGTGGAGATTGAGCGCGGATGTCGCTGACCCGGGTTTACCTTGGCCTCGGTAGCAATATCGAGCGCGAAGTTCATCTGCAGGCCGGGCTCGATGCGCTGGCGGAAATGCTCACAGACATGCGCTGTTCAGCCGTGTTTGAAAGCGCGCCTGTGGGGATCAAGAGCGGGCCGTTTTTCAATCTGGTGGTCACCGGGCTGTGTGAGCTGGAATTGCATGAGCTTGATCGCCGGCTGAAATTCATCGAAGCCGATAACGGCCGCTATGCGCCAGATCGGGTGGGATTACCGCTGGATATCGACGTGCTGTTGTTCAGTGATTGGGTCGGTAATTTTCAGGGGCTCGAGTTGCCGCGCGCCGAAATCCTGAAGAACGCCTTTGTGCTCTGGCCGCTCGCGCTGTTGGCACCCGAAACGGTGCATCCGGGTGTGCAGCGCAGTTTCGCCGACTTGTGGCAGGCGGCAACAATCAATCAGCAGTTGCGCCCGGTCAGTTTTCAGTGGCGCGGCGTCGAGCTGACGCCTGCCGATTTGCTCGCCTCGCCTGACCGTTAATCGGCGGCAGGCCTGGCGCTCTGCTTGTAGGCGACGAGTGCTTGCAAGCGGGCAGCCTTGAGCGCAGCGCCCAGCTCCGGCCCTTTAAAGCCTTGTTCCAGCAGCGGCTGCACTGCAACTTCACGCGCCGCCTGCATGGCGCCCCGCAAGTAATCGGCTTGCGGGTATTCGCGCTTCTCCAGTCCCGTTCTGCCGCGGGCGTCCATTTCGCAGGCGCTGATGAACTCCTCGAAGCGTTGCGGTCTCCGGTACACATCGAAGCTTTGTAGCAGCTCGAGCAGTGTCGATGGTTTCAGCTCCAGCGCGCGATGACCGTGCGTGTGGTATTCGCCAACCAGTAGCGCCAGTTCCTGACAGTCCTTGGGGGCTTTACAGCGCTGATTGATTGTCTTGATCAGTCGCAGGCCTTTTTGCTCGTGGGCAATGTGGCGGGGCCATTCGGACTCCGGCGTGAGGCCTTTGCCGACATCGTGCAGCAGGCAGGCCCAGCGCACTGTCAGTGGTAACTGATGCTCGGCGCTTTGGCGCAACACCGCCAATACGTGCACGCCGGTGTCTATTTCCGGATGGTGCGCCGGCGGTTGTGGAACGCCGAACAAGGCATCGACCTCTGGCAAGAGCGCGTGCAGAGCGTTGCAGTCGTGCAGCACCTGGATGAATACATCCGGGCGCGGCTCCATCAGCGCACGAGAAATTTCGGTCCAGCTGCGCTCTGCGGTCAGGGCGGCAAGCTCGCCCGAGTCACTCAGCTCACGCATCAGCGCGTAGGTTTCGTCGGCAATGATAAAACCCAATGGTGCGTAGCGCGCCGCAAATCGGGCGACGCGCAGCACGCGCAATGGGTCTTCGGCAAAGGCGGGGGAAACGTGGCGCAGCACCTTCGCTTCAAGGTCGCGCTGGCCGCCGTAAGGGTCGATGATCGTGCCGTCATCGGCCTCGGCCATTGCATTGATGGTCAGGTCGCGGCGGATCAGGTCTTGTTCCAGTGTGACGTCGGGGCTGGCGAAGAAGGTGAAGCCGCCATAGCCACGGCCGCTTTTGCGTTCGGTGCGGGCGAGGGCGTATTCCTCGCCGGTTTTGGGGTGCAGAAAGACCGGAAAATCCGCGCCAACAGGGCGGTATCCCCGTTCAAGCATTTGCTCGGCGGTAGCGCCCACGACGACGCGGTCGATATCTTTCGACGCAATGTTCAACAAGCGATCACGCACCACACCGCCGACTTTGTAAATTTGCATAGCACCCATCTGCAAAATTGCCTCTGTTGACGCAGAGGATAACGGTTACGCAGGCTGGAGGGAAAAGTGCGTGCTGAATAAGGCGCTAGCCCCGCGAGGTGCAGTCTGGTCGCGGGGCTGGCTAGGGGAGATTAGATTGGTGGAATGACCAGATCGAGTCGGGGAAACTCGCCTTCACGTTCGGGTTCGTTTTTCGGCGGCACATGCTGGCTGTTGACCAACTTGTCGCCTTGCCAGATTTCCAGATGCACATCAAAGCCCCATAAACGGTGCAGGTGCTTGAGTACTTCTTCAGTCGAGCTGCCCAGCGGTTTGCGGTCGTGCTGTTGATGGCGCAAGGTCAGCGAGCGGTCGCCACGCCGGTCGACACTCCAGATTTGTACGTTGGGCTCGCGGTTGCCAAGGTTGTACTGCGCAGCCAGCAGCTCGCGGATGGTTTTATAGCCAGGTTCGTCGTGAATCGCGGGGACCAGTAAATCATCCTTCTGGTCGTCATCAAGAATGCTGAACAGCTTCAGGTCGCGGATCACTTTGGGCGAGAGGTACTGCAGTATGAAACTCTCGTCCTTGAAGCTGTGCATGGCGAATTTCAGGGTCGATAACCAGTCAGATCCGGCGATATCCGGGAACCAGGCGCGATCTTCGTCGGTTGGGTTTTCACACATCCGGCGTATGTCGCTGTACATGGCAAAACCCAGTGTGTAGGGGTTTATGCCGCTGTAATACGGGCTGTCGAAGCCTGGCTGATAGATCACGCTGGTGTGGGCCTGGAGAAACTCCATCATGAAGCCATCGGTGACCAGCCCTTCGTTGTAAAGGTCGTTGGTGAGGGTGTAATGCCAGAACGTCGCCCAGCCTTCATTCATCACCTGCGTTTGGCGTTGTGGATAAAAATACTGCGCGACCTTGCGCACGATGCGGATGATCTCGCGCTGCCACGGTTCCAGTAATGGCGCGTGTTTTTCGAGGAAATACAGGATGTTTTCTTGTGGCTCGGACGGGAAGCGCTGAGCGTCTTGCTCACCGCCTTTGCTCGCGCCTTTGGGAATGGTGCGCCACAAGTCATTGATCTGCTGCTGCAGATGCTCTTCGCGCTCTTTCTGGCGGCGGCGTTCTTCCTCGGCAGAAATAGGGTAGGGCCGCTTGTAACGGTCTACGCCGTAGTTCATCAGGGCGTGGCATGAGTCGAGCAAATCCTCGACGGCATCAATGCCGTGGCGCTCCTCGCATTGCATGATGTACTGCTTGGCGAACACCAGATAATCGATGATAGAGCTGGCATCGGTCCAGGTCTGGAACAAGTAATTACCCTTGAAGAAGCTGTTATGCCCGTAGCAGGCGTGAGCAATTACCAGGGCCTGCATGCACATGGTGTTTTCTTCCATGAGGTAGGCGATGCAGGGGTCGGAGTTGATCACAATTTCATAGGCGAGGCCCATCTGACCGCGCTTGTAGTTCTTTTCGGTGCTCAGGAAGTGCTTGCCATAAGACCAGTGGTGATAGCCCAGCGGCATGCCCACAGAGGCGTAGGCGTCCATCATCTGCTCGGCGGTAATCACCTCGATCTGATTGGGATAGGTGTCCAGCGCATAGCGTTCGGCGATGCGGGCAATCTCGCGGTCGTAGCTGCGGATCAGCTCGAACGTCCACTCTGAAGTGGTCGAGATCGGCTGGCGTTTCTTGTCGCGTACGCTGCCTTCGGGTTGGGTCATGTCGTAAGCCTCCGCTGAAACAGTTCGCGGAATACCGGGTAAATATCGCCGGCTGAGACTAGTTGTTGCTGGGCAAAGGTGTCGGCGAACGCTTCGGCCACTTGCTCATATTCAAACCATAGCGCCTGATGTTCGCGCGGTGTGATCTCGACATAAGTGAAGTACTGCACGAACGGCATTATCTGGTTGATCAATATATCCCGGCACACCGGGGAATCGTCATTCCAGTTGTCGCCATCCGAGGCTTGAGCGGCATAGATATTCCACTCATTGACCGGGTAACGCTCGGCCATGATCTCCTGCATCATTTTCAGCGCGCTGGAGACAATGGTGCCACCGGTTTCGCGGGAGTAGAAAAACTCCTCCTCATCGACTTCCTTGGCACTGGTGTGGTGACGGATGAACACCACTTCGATCTTGTCGTAATTACGCTTGAGAAACAGGTAGAGCAAGATGAAGAAGCGCTTGGCGACGTCCTTGGTGGCTTGCGTCATTGAGCCGGAAACGTCCATCAGGCAGAACATCACCGCTTTTGAGCTCGGGTTGGGGTGTTTAACCAGCAAGTTGTATTTGAGGTCGAAGGTGTCGAGAAACGGCACCCGGTTAATGCGGATATGCAGCTTGCTGATTTCCTCTTCAAGCGCCTGTATATCGCCGAAGTTGTCGGGCTCCTCGCGCTTGAGCCGATCAAGTTCGAGCATGGCCTCTTTGAGCTTCTTGCGGCTGCTGCCAGAGAGTGCGATGCGCCGGGCGTGAGCGGAGCGCAGCGTGCGCAGTATGTTGATTCGGGAAGGGTTGCCTTCGCTGCTGATACCCGCGCGCACGGTCTTGAACGTGTCGGTTCCGGTCAGGTGACGCTTGACCAGATTGGGCAACTCGAGATCCTCGAACATGAAGTCGAGAAACTCTTCCTGAGTGATCTGGAAGACGAACTCGTCCATGCCTTCGCCACTGTTACTCGCCTTGCCGCTGCCCTGGCCGCCGCCACCCCCGCCTTGCGGGCGCGGGATACGGTCACCGCCGCTGAATTCCTTGTTGCCTGGATGAACAATGGTCTGGCGGCCTCCGCGGCCATGGTGAAGCACGGGCTCGTCGATGTCGCGGCCAGGAATACTGATTTGCTCGCCGTGCTCCATGTCGGTAATCGAGCGGCGGCTGACAGCTTCTTCAACTGCCTTTTTGATATGACCACGGTAACGCCGTAAAAAACGCTGACGATTTACCGTGCTCTTGTTCTTGCCGTTAAGGCGACGGTCAATCACATAGCTCATAGGCCCCTCCGGGGAGCTTCAAGCGGCAAGCTGCGAGCGAGGGTGAGCGTGTCGCCCTCGCTCTTGCGCAGTCATCACCGGGTGGCTTGAGGCTGCATTACTGCGATTTACGAACTCGCAGATACCATTCAGACAACAGCCGAACCTGTTTGTCGGTATAGCCGCGCTCGACCATGCGAGTGACGAAGTCGTTGTGTTTTTGCTGGTCCTCTTTGCTGGCCTTGGCGTTGAAACTGATGACCGGAAGCAGGTCCTCGGTGTTGGAGAACATCTTCTTCTCTATCACGACGCGCAGTTTCTCGTAGCTGAGCCAGGTTGGGTTCTTGCCATTGTTGTTGGCCCGCGCACGCAACACAAAGTTGACGATTTCGTTGCGGAAATCCTTGGGGTTACTGATGCCGGCCGGCTTCTCGATTTTCTCCAACTCTTCGTTGAGCGCTACGCGGTTGAGGATCTCGCCGGTTTCCGGATCGCGGTATTCCTGATCCTGAATCCAGAAGTCGGCGTACAGCACATAGCGGTCGAAAATGTTCTGACCATACTCGCTGTAAGACTCGAGATAAGCGGTCTGGATTTCCTTGCCGATAAACTCGATATAGCGCGGCGCCAGGTATTCCTTGATAAAGCGCAGATAACGCTCGCGGGTCTCTGCCGGGAACTGCTCCTGCTCAATCTGCTGCTCAAGCACATACAGCAGGTGTACCGGGTTGGCGGCAACTTCGTGTGGGTCGAAGTTGAACACCTTGGACAGAATCTTGAAGGCGAAGCGAGTCGACAGGCCGTTCATGCCTTCATCGACGCCCGCTGTGTCCCGGTATTCCTGAATCGACTTGGCTTTCGGGTCGGTGTCTTTGAGGTTTTCACCGTCGTAGACGCGCATTTTCGAGTAGATATTCGAGTTCTCAGGCTCTTTGAGCCGCGACAGCACCGAGAACTGCGCGAGCATTTTCAGGGTGTCTGGCGCGCAATGGGCGTTAGCCAGTGAGCTGTTGAGCAGCAGCTTGTCGTAAATCTTGATCTCATCGCTGACGCGCAAGCAGTAAGGCACTTTTACGATGTAGATCCGGTCAATGAACGCCTCGTTGTTCTTGTTGTTACGGAAACTGTGCCATTCAGATTCGTTGGAGTGCGCCAGCAAAATCCCGTTGTAGGGGATCGCGCCGAGGCCTTCGGTGCTGTTGTAGTTGCCTTCCTGAGTCGCGGTGAGTAACGGGTGCAGGACCTTGATCGGCGCCTTGAACATCTCGACGAATTCCATCAGGCCCTGGTTTGCCCGGCACAAGGCGCCTGAATAGCTGTAGGCGTCCGCGTCGTTCTGCGGGAATTCTTCCAGCTTGCGGATATCAACCTTGCCGACCAGTGCCGAGATGTCCTGGTTGTTTTCATCGCCGGGTTCGGTTTTTGCCACGGCAATCTGCCGCAGAATCGAGGGGTAGAGTTTGACCACGCGGAACTGGCTGATATCGCCGCCGTACTCGCTCAGGCGCTTGGTGGCCCACGGCGACATGATGCTGCCCAGATAGCGCCGCGAAATACCGTATTCCTCTTCCAGAATGGCGCCGTCTTCGGCATCACTGAACAGGCCGAGTGGCGACTCGAAAACCGGTGAATCCTTGATCGCGTAGAAAGGCACTTTTTCCATCAGGTGCTTGAGTTTTTCAGCCAGCGAGGACTTGCCGCCGCCGACCGGGCCCAGCAGATAGAGGATTTGTTTCTTTTCTTCGAGCCCTTGGGCGGCGTGGCGGAAGTAGGACACGATCTGATCGATGCACTCTTCCATGCCATGGAAGTCGGCGAAAGCCGGATAGCGGCGGATCACCTTGTTCGAGAAGATACGTGAAAGCCTGGGGTTGGCTGCCGTGTCGAGCAGCTCGGGCTCGCCTATTGCCAGTAACAACCGTTCAGCTGCCGAGGCATAAGCACTGCGATCCTGTTTGCACAGTTCGAGATATTCCTGCAGGGAATACTCTTCCTGGCGGGTCGCTTCGAAACGTTGTTGGAAGTGACTGAAAATGCTCATGACTTCACCTCGCTCGATGCAAAAGAGTTAGCAGGGATCGGTCGAACGGGCACGGATGGACGGCTGAGAAGTCAACCTAGGTAAATCCCCCGAAACACCTAAAAGTCGTACCGATGGCCCGGCTGCCGGCTTGCCGGCTCTACCTTATTTGGATGGCCTGAGATAAAGGATAGTTCGGAATTTGCGAGGGCAAGGCGATATGCGCAAATAGCTTGGCGCAGGAAACCAGAAAGTGCGCGCAAGGCCCGATATGGCGGGCCTTGGCAGATGTAAAAAATTATTCGTCGGGGCTCTGGCGCGTGTCTTCAGGGTAAGTGGCGCGCCACAGCTCGAAGCCGCCATCAAGGCTGTAAACGTCAGTAAAACCCTGGCCAATCAGGTAGGCGGCAGCGCTTTGGCTGGAGTTGCCGTGATAGCAGGAAACGATCAGCGGATGATCGAGATCGGCCTTGGCAATAAAGTCGACCAGCGAGTGGTTATCCAGGTGATGCGAGCCGGCGATATGGCCCATGTCGAAACTCTGCGGGTCGCGGATGTCGACGATCACGGCGCCCTGCTGGCGAAGTGCTTGAGCTTGCTCGGGGGAAATTCGTTTGAAGTCGCTCATGCGGAGTCCTCATTGCAGTTGCAGCGGTGCATTTCGCCGCTGTCGATGTTCATCAGCGTCATGGCCGCGCCCCAGACGCAACCGGTGTCCAGGGCAAATACGTTGGGCTCGGTGCAGTTGCCCTCAAGTGCCGCCCAATGGCCGAAAATGATTTTCACATCACGGGTCTTGCGGCTCGGGTGGCTGAACCAGGGGGCAAAACCGCTGGGGGCCGTATCCAGGCCTTCCTTGCTGACGAGGTCGAGCGTACCGTCGGCCTTACAAAAGCGCATGCGGGTGAAGTAGTTGGTGATAACGCGCAGGCGCTTGATACCTTTCAGGTCGCCATCCCAGCAATCGGGCTGGTTGCCGTACATGCCATCGAGAAACACGGGCAGTCGGTTAGGGTCGCGCAGCACTTCTTCGACCTCTGCGGCGCGCTTGAGCGCCTTCTCCAGCGTCCATTGCGGGGCGATACCGGCATGCACCATGGCCATGTTGCGCTCGGCGTCGTAGTGCATGATTTTCTGCTGACGCAGCCAGTCGAGCAGATCGTCCCGATCCGGAGCATCGAGAACTTCCTGTAGCGTGTCGTTCTTTTTCAGACGCTCGACGTTATGCGCAACCGCCAGCAAGTGCAGGTCATGATTCCCCAACACGCAGGTCACCGAGTCGCGCATCGCGTAGAGAAAACGCAGAGTGCCGAGCGAATCCGGGCCGCGGTTTATCAGGTCACCGACCAGCCACAACCGATCAACTTCCGGGTCGAACTTTACTCGCTCAAGCAAGCATTGCAGGGGGTTCAGGCAACCTTGCAGGTCGCCGACAGCATAGGTGGTCATCTCAGTGCAGTGATCCTGGTACGGCTAAGCGAAAGGGTGCAATCGGTGCGTCGAAGTTCGCGCCATCTTCGCTGATCATCTTGTAGCTGCCCTGCATCGTGCCGACGCGCGTGGCCATTACGGTGCCGCTGCTGTAGGTGTAAGTCTCGCCTTGGGCAATCAGCGGCTGTTGGCCGATAACGCCGGCGCCACGGACTTCCTGTACCTTGCCGTTGCCGTCGGTAATCACCCAGTGACGCGACAGCAGCTTGGCTGGCAACTCACCGTTGTTGGTGATGCTGACGGTGTAGGCGAAGGCAAAGCGCTCCTGCTCGGGCTGGGATTGCTCGGGTAGGAAGCGGGTTACGACGCTAACGTCGACCTGGTAGCGTGGATCAGACATAGGGATGACTCGCAAATTAGGTATCAGTGATCCGTCTCGGCACTGGCGACTGGTTGCTCGGCCAATTTATCAGCCAGACGCACAAATGCAGCCAAGTCCAGTTGTTCGGGGCGCAGGCTGCCGTCAACGCCTGCGGCTTCGATCTCGCTTGCCGGCAACAGGGCTTTGAGTGTGTTGCGCAGGGTTTTGCGGCGCTGGTTGAAGGCTTCGCGTACCACGCGTTCGAGCAGTTTGTGATCCTTGGCCGGATGCGGCAGCACCTCATGCGGCGTAAGGCGCACGATTGCCGAGTCTACCTTGGGCGGCGGGTTGAACGCGCCGGGCCCGACGTTGAACAAATGCTCCACGCGGCAGTGGTATTGCACCATGATCGACAAACGGCCCCAATCGCCACCGCCAGGCCCTGCGGCCAGACGCTCGACCACTTCTTTTTGCAGCATGAAGTGCATGTCGCGAATCAGCGAGGCATTGCTCAGCAAGTGAAAGATCAGTGGAGTAGAGATGTTGTAAGGCAGGTTGCCGACCACGCGCAGGCTGTTAGGCGCGGCGTTGAGACGGGCAAAGTCGAACTTGAGCGCATCACCCTGATTCAGCTTGAAGTTGCTGTGGTTGGCGAACTTGGCGTTGAGAATTGGCACCAGGTCTTTATCGAGCTCGATCACATCCAGTTGCGCGCCGCTGCTTAGCAGGCCTTCAGTGAGAGCGCCCTGACCCGGGCCGATTTCCAGCACATGCTCGCCTTCGCGGGCATGGATAGCGCGCAGGATGCGATGGATCACGCCGGCATCATGCAGGAAGTTCTGACCAAAGCGCTTGCGCGCCTTGTGTTGGTAATGTTCAGACATACAGCAGCTCCAAGCTTCAAGCCGCAAGCTTAAAGCGAAAACAAAGAGATGCAGTTTAACAGTGATGGGGCAAAAAGTAGCTGCGTACAGCTGCAATCGTGGCGTTAAGCCTGACTGGCTGCCATGGCGAAGGCATTTTGCAGGGCAACTTGCAGGCTGCCGGTGTCGATATTGCCGCTGCCTGCGAGGTCCAGCGCTGTGCCGTGATCGACCGAGGTGCGGATAATCGGCAGACCGAGGGTGATATTCACCGCAGCGCCAAAGCCTTTGAACTTGAGCACGGGCAAGCCCTGATCGTGATACATCGCTAAGACGGCGTCGCAATGTTCGAGGTGCTTGGGGGTGAAGAGCGTGTCGGCGGGCAGCGGGCCGATCAGGTTGATGCCCTCAGCGCGCAGTTGCTCAAGCGTTGGCTCGATCACGTCGATTTCTTCGTGGCCAAGATGGCCGCCTTCACCGGCGTGCGGATTGAGGCCGCAGACCAGAATTTTCGGCTGGCTGATGCCGAACTTGTCGCGCAAATCGTTGTGCAGAATGCGCGTTACCCGGCTTAAGCGTTCGGGTGTTATGGCATCTGCTACATCTTTGAGCGGCAGGTGAGTGGTCACCAAGGCGACGCGCAAGCCGTGGGTCGCGAGCATCATCACGACCTGTTCGGTGTTTGTCAGTTCGGCCAGAAACTCGGTATGGCCGGAGAAACTCACGCCGCCTTCGTTGATGACGCCTTTATGCACAGGCGCGGTAATCATCCCGGCGAAATGCCCGTCCATGCAGCCTTGGCCCGCACGGGTCAGGGTTTCAAGCACATAAGCAGCGTTTGCGGGGTTGAGCTGGCCAGCGGTAACGGGCGCGCCGAGCGGGGTGTCCCACACGTATTGGCTGCCAGCAGGCGCCGGTTGCTCGGGAAATGCATCGGGAGTGACGCTGATGAGCTGGATATTCAGGCCCAGCAGCTGTGCGCGCTGGGCGAGCAGGGCGCAGTTGGCAATCGCGATGATTGGCTGCGCCTGTTGCTCGCGGGCCAGCAGCAGGCATAGGTCTGGACCTATACCTGCGGGCTCGCCCGGTGTGAGGGCAAAGGGTTTGCTGCTCACAGCTTGGTTTCTACGTAGGCCTCGTCGCGGATCTGACGCAGCCAGGTTTGCAGTTCTTCGTCGTACTTACGGTTACGCAGGATGTTCATCGCTTGCTGCTCGCGGAACTTCTCGCTGTTGTCCGTGGCGCGACGGCCCATAACCTGCAGAATGTGCCAGCCAAAACTGGTTCTGAATGGCTTGGACACTTCACCGCTCGGCGTGCTGTTCATTACCGCCTGGAACTCTGGAACCAGTACCTTCGGGTCGATCCAGTTCAGCGAGCCGCCATTAAGAGCAGAGCCTGGGTCTTCCGAGAAGTTTTTCGCCAGTTCGGCAAAGTCTTCGCCTGCGGCAATACGGTCATACAGACGCTGGGCCAGACGCTGGCTTTCGGCATCGCTGCGGATTTCACTTGGCTTGATCAGGATATGGCGAACATTAACTTCTTCGCTGACCTGAGCGCCGCCGCCACGTTTTTCTTGCAGCTTGATGATGATAAAACCACCTGGCGTACGTACAGGCTCGGTCACCTCACCTGCCGACATCGTGCTGAGCATGGTGTCGAATGGCGGTGGCAGCTGACCGGCTTTACGCCAGCCCATTTCGCCGCCTTCCAGCGCGCTTTCACTCGCCGAGCGGGCAATCGCCATCTGCGCGAAGTCGGCGCCTTGCTTTAGTTGGCTGTAGATATCTTGAGCCTGCTTGGCTGCAGTCTGGATCGCGTCTGAGGAAGCACCTTCCTGAACCGGAATCAGGATGTTGGCCAGGCGATATTCTTCCGAAAGCTGCATCTTGCCCAGGTCGGAGGCGAGGAAGTTCTTCACTTCCTGATCGCTCACCTGAATACGCTCACCCACGCGGCGCTGGCGCACGCGGCTGATGATCATTTCGCGGCGTACCTGGTCGCGGGCATCTTCATAAGACAGGCCGTCACGGGTCAGGGCTGCCTTGAACTGAGCAGGGGTCATGTTGTTGCGCTGGGCAATCGTACCGATTGCCTGATTGAGTTCTTCGTCGCCGATACGAATACCGGAGCGATCACCAATCTGCAGCTGCAGGTTTTCCAGAATCAGACGCTCGAGCACCTGATTTTGCAGGACGTCATCAGGCGGCACGGCCGCACCGCGCTTGGCGATGGTTTGCTGAACTTCACGCAGGCGTGAGTTGAGCTGGCTTTGCATGATGACATCGTTGTCCACGATGGCGACGACCCGGTCCAGCGGCTGAACTTCAGCGTGTGCCATAGAGCCAATAAGTACTGCGCCCAGCATCAGGGGGCGCAGGCAATCAGAAAGCTTCATCTTCACGTTTACGATAACCTTGAATGCCGTTATTCAGGAACGAACTTGCGGATTTACCAGTAACGCCGCCGAGGCCTTTAAGCGTTACTTCCAGGAAGATCCCGCGATCAGGATCGTCGTTCAAGTCTGGGTTGAGGCTGACTTCGTCGTAGTTGATCCAGTAACGATCGATTACGCGTACTTTCCAGCAGCAGCTGTCGTACTCAAGGCCGCCAAAGGCTTCCAGTGTACGGTTGCGGCCGTAGTCATACTGCCAGCGTGAGATCAGACTCCATTGCTGAACGATCGGCCAGACCACCGAGAAGTCGTGCTGGCTGATCTTGTAGTAATCCTTGATGTAGTTGGCGCTGCCAGGAACACCGTAATCGCCGCCGCCGACAACCCACTGACCAGTGCTCTGGTCGTAGCGGACGGTGTCGTTGCGATAGCGATAACCGGCGTTGATGATCTTGCCCGGATTATCTTCAGGCTGATAATGGAACATGGTGCTGCCGGAACGGGTTCTGCGAGCATCCGGGTCCCAGTTGAAGTCCGAGTCCAGGCGCCAGTCGCGGTTGAACCGGTACGAGTGCTCAAGTGCAATCGGTGACACCGAGGACTGTGCATCGTCACGGGTTTTGTAATCGATACCTGGCAGCTGAACCTTGCGGTCTTCAAAGTAAACGGCCTGGCCGATGCTCAGACGCTGACGCTCAAAGCCGTTGTCTTCGATCCAGCGGTTGGTTACGCCAAACGAGAGTTTGTTCTCGTCACCGATCCGGTCTTTACCTGTGAAACGATTTTCGCGAAACAGCGAGTTGTAGCTGAAGGTGGTTTCGCTGGTGTCGAATACCGGAATATCGTCTTGATCTTCCTCGGGCACATACAGGTAGTACATGCGTGGCTCGAGCGTCTGGCGGAAGTTGGTGCCGAACCACTGGGTGTCACGGTCGAAGTACAGGCCGCTGTCGACACTGAACATGCCAACGCCACGATCAGGGGCATCGTCAAATGAGCCTGCGCCTCCGGCGAGTTGCGCTTTGCCGATAGAGTCCAGATCGAGGTCATAGTTGGTGTACAGGTACTTCAGCTGCGGTTTGACGAAGCCCCAGCTCCAGTCGAGCGGCAGGCTGACAGCGGGCTCGAGGTGCATACGAGTACCGTTCGCACGCGCAAGGCCGGTCACGTTGTTGTCGTACCAAGGCTGCTCGACGACGCCATCTTCATTGATGTAATCGCCGCTGCGCAGATCCCGGTCAAAGCGAACCAGTTCAGCGCCATAGCTCATGTTCAGACCCGAAGGCTGAAACGGCAGCTGGCCATCAATTGTGATCTGCGGAAGGCGATCGTATGGGGTGATGTCGGTGATATTCGCCAGCTCATAGGCGTGAGCATTGAGCCGTGCGACATAGGAGTCGCCGCGATAGGTCAGGGTGCCGCGCTGGTTGATAAAGTCCGGCGTATCAATACCCAGATCGGTATCCAGATCCTGGAAGTAGTACGGGTCGCTGATGTCGGTGTAATCGACTTCAGCTGTCAGGCGTGAGTTCAGGCCTTCCTTGTGCTGCCAGCTGTACAACCAGCGAGTGTCCTTGGAGTCGGACTGCAGGTCTCGATCGTCATTCTTGTCATTCAGAATGGCCGCGCCGACCTGGCCTTCGCCGGTTTTGCTCAGGTAGCGGAACTCGCCTTCCAGATGCAAGCCACGGTCACCCATGTACGTCGGGTACAGCGTGGCGTCATAGTTGGGCGCAAGGTTGAAGTAGTAAGGCGTTTCCAGCGTCAGGCCGTTACTGCTCGATGAGCTGATTGACGGCGTCAGGAAACCTGACTGGCGACGATCGTCGATCGGGAAGTAAATATATGGCGTGTAGAACACCGGGAAGTCTTTGACGCGCAAGGTCACGTTGGTCGCCGAACCAAAGCCAGTCACCGGGTTGAGGGTGATGTTGTTACCCTTCAGGTGCCAGTCGTTGCTGTTCGGTTCGCAGCGGGTGAACGTGCCGTCTTTAAGACGAATAATCGAGGTCTGCTCACGTTTTGCATAGAGTGCATTACCGCGCGCCTGACCTTCGTGCATCACATATTCGGCGTTATCAATCTGCGCTTCACCGTTATCCAGCTGCAGCTCAGCATGATCGCCAACAATCAGCGCGCCTTTGTCGCGCAAGCGCACGTTGCCATCGAGTACGCCGCGATTCTCGGCTTGCAGCAGGCTGGCTTCATTGGCCTCAACCTGCATGCTCGACTGGCGCAGAACAACATCACCCGCCAGGGTCGCTTTCTGAGTCTCTTGCTCGTAACGCGACGCTTTCGCCGAGACGAACAGCGGCGCCTCGTTCATTGGCGTGGTGTCATCCATGCCTGGGCGTTCGGGCTCAACGTAAGCACCGGAACAATATGGCGCTGTCTCGGCAAGCTGCTCCGGCGTCAACTTTTCGCGCGGAACCCAGTCAAGATGGCTATAGTCGGCGCTGCGAGAGGCCAGACCCAAGCCTTGCGCTTCGGTAACCTGCTTGGTCGTGTTGAGCTTTTTCGCCGGTTTGCTGCTCGTTGCGGCAACTGCAGCACCGGCTGCGACCGGAGCGGCAACATTGGTTGCGCTGGTGTCAGCCTCAGGTGTACTGCGAGCAGGGCGCGCCGGTAATTCGACGTTGCTGGTCTTGGGCGCACACGCCCAGCCACCGCTCGGAGAAACGCCGCAGTCGAACTGTTCGGCTGCAACAACAAATTGACTCGCCATAGGTTGAAGAGCCAACAGGCTGCCTGTGACGAGAAGTGGGAATTTTTTACGTACCGCGGGAGTTTTAACTGCCATCTTGTTTTTCCGGGCTTCCTGCGTGTCATATGCCCGGAGGCTACACGCCTCTCGATGGGCTTTAAAAGATGCTGGATAATAAAGCATGACCCGCGCAACGGCTAGCGCCGTCGGAGACCCTTAGTGATGTATGAAAACGATGAACGCCTGCAACTCCTTGATAATTGGCTTAATCAGGTGCTGCCAAAACTATTTTCAGAGCAGGGTTGGGGCGCTGTTCCGGACGCCACATTAACCTCTGCGAGCAGCGATGCGAGCTTTCGCCGCTATTTTCGCTGGCAAGGCGCCGGGCGCACTTTGATTGTCATGGATGCGCCGCCACCGCAGGAAGATTGCCGTCCATTTGTGAAAATGGCGGCTCTGCTGGCGACTGCCGGACTCAATGTGCCGAAAATTTTGGCCGAAGATTTACAGCAAGGTTTTTTGTTGCTTAACGATCTGGGCAGCAAAACGTATCTGGATGTGATTGATGCGGGCAATGCAGACGCCTTGTTCGCTGATGCCATCGACGCACTGCTGGCATTGCAAAAACTGCCAATGGACACTCCCTTGCCGAGCTACGACGAGGCGTTGCTGCTGCGTGAGCTGCAACTGTTTCCTGAGTGGTATGTGCAGCGGCATATGGACTTCACCTTCAGTGCCGAGCAACAGGCCAAATGGCAGCGGGTCTGTGGGCTGCTGATAAGCAGTGCGCTTGATCAGCCAAAGGTGCTGGTCCATCGCGATTTTATGCCGCGCAATCTGATGATCAGCGAGCCGAATCCGGGCGTGCTTGATTTTCAGGATGCGGTGTATGGGCCAGTCACCTACGACGTGACATGCCTGTTCAAGGATGCCTTCCTCAGTTGGCCGGAGCCGCAAGTACACGCCTGGCTTGAAGGCTATTGGCAGCAGGCGCTGGCAGCCGGTTTGCCGGTACAGCCGGACTTCAACCAGTTTATGCGCGCCAGCGATCTGATGGGCGTGCAGCGTCACCTAAAGGTCATTGGGATATTCGCGCGCATTTGTCATCGCGATGGCAAGCCCAAGTATCTGGCAGATGTGCCGCGTTTCTTCGCCTATATAGCTGCAGTGCTTGCGCGTCGGCCCGAACTTGCCGAGTTGGCTGAGCTGATCGAAGAGTTGCAGGGCGTGGAGGGTGAGCAGGCATGAAAGCCATGATTCTGGCCGCGGGCAAGGGTGAGCGGTTGCGTCCGTTGACCTTGCATACGCCTAAACCGCTGGTTCGCGCTGCGGGTGTGCCGCTGATCGAGTACCACATTCGTGCGCTAGCCGCCGCTGGCTTCACTGAACTGGTAATTAACCATGCCTGGCTGGGTGCCCAGATTGAAGCGTACTTGGGGGATGGTGAACAGTTCGGCGTCAGCATCGTCTACTCCGCTGAAGGTGAGCCGCTGGAAACCGGCGGCGGCATATTCCGTGCGTTGCCGCTGCTGGGTGATCAACCGTTTCTGGTGGTCAATGGCGACATCTTCACTGACTATCCATTTGCCGAGCTGCGCAAAGCCCATGAGGGTCTCGCGCACCTGGTATTGGTCGAGAATCCGGCCCATCACCAGACGGGTGACTTCTGCCTGAGTGAAGGCTTGCTGACGGATGCTCCTGCATCGGCCAATACGGCTGCTGATCGCTACACCTACAGTGGCATCGCGGTGCTTGATCCGGCCTTATTCAACAACTGCACAGCGGGCGCTTTCAAGCTTGCGCCCTTGTTGCGCGAAGCCATGAGTCGCGGGCAGGTCAGTGGTGAGTTGCATAAAGGTTGCTGGGTCGATGTCGGCACTTTCGAGCGGCTGGCTGAGGTTGAGCAACTACTGGCGGCGGAGGCTTGAATTGATCTTCCCGATTACCGCAATCGGCGCGCTGGCGGGGTTCGCAGCAGCGAGTATTCCGGGCGCGCTGCTAGGCGGTTTGCTGGGCCAGATCATCGACCGTCGCTTGCGATTGGCAAGCTGGTCGGCTCTGCTCGAGCGTTTTCAGCGCCCGGCCATAGCCGATGATCCCTACGTGTTATTCGTCATGCTGGGGCGAATGGCCAAGTGCGAAGGGCGGGTGCTCGATGCGCATATTCAGCAGGCGCGGGCGGAGATGCGTCGTCTGGGTTTCGATGAGCCAAGTCGAATGCGTGCGATCGAGGCCTTTGCTCGCGGTAAAACAGGCACGGACAGCCTGCGTTCCCCTTTGCAGCGTCAGCGCGGCAATGCCGATAGCCTGCTGCGCGCCTGTTGGCGCATGGCCTGGGCGGACGGGCGCATTAGCCGACCCGAGCGCGAGCTGATAATGCTTTGGGGTAAATGGTTAGGCGTGCCGGCTGCCGAGCAGGAAGCCATTAGCGCCAATTATGCACCCAAGGCGGCAACTCAGCCTCTGGCTAGCGGTGGTTATCAGGGCGCTTTGCGCATTATCGGCGTCAGCGATGACAGTGATCCGGCGCAGATTAAACGTGCTTACCGGCTGCTGCTCAGCAAGCACCATCCCGACAAACTTGCCGGCCGCGGTGCCAGTGCCGAGCAAGTTCGCGAGGCCACAGAGAAGACCCGCGAATTGCATCAGGCTTACCGCGTTATTCGCCAGCGCCGCGGCTTCTAGGGAATCAGCACTCCGGCAATCGCTGCTATTTCTCCAACCAGCCGCGGACACGTCGGTAGAGTTGCTCCTGCTCATCATGCAGGTTACCCGGCAGTGGATTGAGGGCAATTTGCTCGTAGCCTGATTCAGCTTGGCGTTTGCTGGCCATCAAGCGCTGGTGCAGTTGCTTGTTGCTTGCAGTCGTCGAGCGGTAGAACACGTCCAGCGTGGCAGTCTTGTTTTCAGTCAGTAAGGCTTCAAGTTGGCTTGAAGCAAATTCTGGCGCCTGCGCGGATATTGCAACTATCCGCTGTATGTCCTTGGCCGGGCGCTCGCTGATATAGCGCGCTGCCCAGTACGCGCCGGTGCCCTGACCCAGCAATGTGATGGTTCGGGGTTTGTGTTGGCGCACATATTCAAGGCTTGCGCCTATTCGCGCAAAGATCCGTTGTTCATGCTGCTTGCGTAATTCCTCTGCATCCGGCGTGCTGACAACTTCGACTGGCGTGTCGGCTTCAGTGCTGGGCTCTGGTGGCGTTTCGACTGCGGCCTCAGCCGGTTGCCCAGCCGTTTTTTCATCTTCTGTCGCTGTCTCGGCGGCGTCAGAGGCCGGCTTTTCTGGTGTCGGCGTGACGATCGGGACTGTGCTGAGTGGATCAGGCAGCGTCAGACTAAGCGTATGCCAGCCGTTGTCTGGCAGCTTGCGCCTTAGCGGTCCGACGGTTTGCGGCCAGTCGGCGCTTTCGTTGTCGCCTGGAATCAGAATCACCGCGCCGCGCGGTTGCGCACTGTTGGCTTCAAGCCAGAGCGCCAGAAACTGCTCATCACCCGCTTGCAGGTGTTGCACCTGCTTTGGGTCAATCTGTCGTTCAAGAGCCGTCGCCTCCACCTGGCTGCGCGCGGTCAGTGGCTCGCGAGGCGCGACAGCCTGCTCGCTGGCTTTATTATCCGGCGCGGCGGGCTCGGCGTCCTCAGCAAGGGCGGGCAGGCTGAGTATCAGGCTGAGTCCAATTACGGGCAGGGTTATAGCGGTAGGGCGCATTCAACAACTCCGGCGGGCAACATCAACGCCAAGACTAGCGGTAATCGCAGCAGTTTGTCTGCGCCGCAATGCCAGCCAAAGCAAGGTTGGGGCTGCTACAATAGCGGCCTTCCGTGAAAGCCACTGAGGTGAGCCATGCAACCCTTCGCCATCGCCCCGTCGATTCTGTCCGCTGACTTTGCTCGTTTGGGCGAGGAAGTCGATAACGTACTCGCGTCCGGCGCCGATATTGTTCACTTTGATGTGATGGACAATCATTACGTCCCCAACCTGACCATCGGCCCGATGGTGTGCTCGGCGTTGCGTAAATATGGCATCACCGCACCGATTGATGCGCATCTCATGGTCAAGCCAGTCGATCGCATGATTGGTGACTTCGCCGAAGCGGGCGCCACTTACATCACTTTCCACCCTGAAGCGTCCGAGCACGTTGACCGTTCGCTGCAACTGATTCGTGCGGCGGGCTGCAAGGCGGGCCTGGTGTTTAATCCGGCGACCTCGCTGGAAGTGCTCAAGTACGTCATGGATAAAGTCGACATGATTCTGCTGATGAGCGTGAACCCCGGTTTTGGCGGGCAGAAGTTCATCCCGGCCACCCTCGGCAAACTGCGCGAAGCACGTGCGCTGATCACCGAAAGTGGCCGCGACATCCGTCTCGAAATCGATGGCGGGGTCAATGTGCAGAACATCCGTGAAATCGCCGAAGCCGGTGCGGATACCTTTGTCGCGGGTTCGGCGATCTTCAATCAGCCGGATTACCGTCAGGTGATCGATGCCATGCGTGCAGAGCTTGCGCAGGTGCAGCGCTAATGGCGTTGCGTCAACTGTTCAATGGCCAGTTGCCGGAACTGGTGATGTTCGATCTGGATGGCACGCTGATCGACTCGGTTCCGGATCTGGCGGCGGCAGTCGATAAAGCGCTGGTGCAACTGGGGCGTGAGCCTGCTGGTGTTGAGCGCGTGCGGGATTGGATCGGCAATGGCGCCAAGGTGTTGATGCGCCGCGCGTTGGCCGGCGGTATCGAGCATCAGCACATTAGCCTTGCTGACGAGCAGCAAGCGCTGGAGTTGTTTATGCAGGCCTATGCTGACAGCCATGAGTTGACCACGGTTTACCCTGGCGTCAGTGAAGTGCTGGAGTGGTTGCAGGAGCAGGGAGTTGCGATGGCAATCGTGACCAATAAACCCGAGCGCTTTGTGGCGCCGTTGCTGGATGAACTGGGCCTTGGCAGCTATTTCCGCTGGATTGTCGGTGGCGATACCTTGCCCCAGCAAAAGCCCAATCCGGCAGCCTTGCTGCATGTCATGCACATGGCCAATGTAACGCCAGAACGGGCGCTGTTCATTGGTGACTCGCGCAACGATGTGCAAGCCGCCAAAGCCGCGCAGGTTGCCTGTGTGGCGCTCAATTACGGATACAACCACGGCCGTCCGATCAGTGAAGAGAACCCGGCCCGGGTGCTGGATAATCTGCGCGAACTTTTGCCGGCCTAACCGCGCTGGCGCCAAGGCAAGAGGGCACTGAGTCGGTTTTTTTCGCAAAGTGCCAGCGACCTCTTGCCCGGAGCCGTGTCGGCGGGTTGATTAGCGCAAGCGGCTGCGCTAGTGTTGCTGCACTTTATTGCCCGTCTAAGAGATCCCTCCGTGGTGGTTACCTGCAAACTCTGGCTCGAACGAGCCGGGATGAAAATCATCAAGGCACTGGCCCGTTGGCGCTGGCGCCTCTGACCTGATATTGGCCGCTTAGCCGGCGTGTTTGCACTCGACCGTTAAACCTCAAGCCACGAGGCTGATCATGATCCGCGAAGAATTCCTGCGTTTAGCCGCTGCCGGCTATAACCGTATCCCTGTTGCATACGAAACCATTGCTGACTTCGACACCCCGCTGTCTATCTACCTGAAGCTTGCCGATGAGGCGAACACCTACTTGCTCGAGTCCGTTCAGGGCGGCGAGAAGTGGGGGCGTTATTCCATCATCGGCCTGCCAGCGCGTACGGTATTGCGCGCTTATGAACACACTGTGATCGTCAGCATCGACGGCGTTGAGACCGAGCGCCACGAGTGTGAAGATCCGCTGGCGTTCGTCGAGTCGTTCAAGGAGCGCTATAAAGTGCCGACCCTGCCGGGCTTGCCGCGCTTCAACGGCGGGCTGGTTGGCTACTTCGGTTACGACAGTGTGCGTTATGTAGAAAAGCGCCTGGCCGTTTGCCCGAATCCAGATCCGCTGGGCAATCCGGATATCCTGCTGATGGTTTCCGATGCGGTTGTGGTGTTCGACAACCTCGCAGGCAAGATGCATGCAATCGTGCTCGCCGACCCGGCGCATGCCGATGGTTACGAGCAGGCGCAGGCGCATCTTCAAGAGATTCTGCAGAAATTGCGCCAGCCGATTACCCCGCGTCTCGGCGTGGATCTGAATGCACCGGTGGGCGCCGAGCCGGCGTTCCGCTCAAGCTTCAGTCAGGAAGACTACGAGCGCGCAGTCGATACCATCAAGGAATACATTCTGGCGGGCGACTGCATGCAAGTCGTGCCTTCGCAGCGCATGTCGATTGACTTCAAGGCAGCGCCGATTGATCTGTATCGGGCGCTGCGCTGCATCAACCCGACGCCTTATATGTACTTCTTCAACTTTGGCGATTTCCATGTCGTCGGCAGCTCGCCGGAAGTGCTGGTGCGCGTTGAAGATAACCTGATCACTGTGCGTCCTATCGCCGGCACACGCCCGCGTGGGGCGAATGAAGAGGCTGATCTGGCCCTCGAAGAAGATTTGCTCTCGGACGCCAAAGAGATTGCTGAACACCTGATGCTGATTGACCTGGGCCGCAACGACGTCGGTCGGGTCTCCGCAACGGGCAGCGTCAAGCTGACCGAGAAAATGGTCATTGAGCGCTACTCCAACGTCATGCACATCGTCTCCAACGTCACCGGCCAATTAAAGCCGGGGCTGACGGCGATGGATGCACTGCGGGCCATTTTGCCAGCGGGCACGTTGTCGGGTGCGCCGAAAATTCGCGCAATGGAAATCATTGACCAGCTGGAGCCCGTCAAGCGTGGCGTCTACGGCGGTGCAGTGGGTTACATGGCCTGGAATGGCAACATGGACACGGCCATTGCGATTCGCACTGCGGTTATTAAAAACGGTGAGCTGCACGTGCAAGCGGGTGGCGGTATTGTCGCCGACTCGGTGCCTGCACTTGAGTGGGAAGAGACGCTGAACAAGCGTCGTGCCATGTTCCGCGCGGTTGCGCTAGCCGAACAATCCACTCACTGAGGAGCCCGTCATGTTACTGATGATCGATAATTACGACTCCTTCACCTACAACGTGGTGCAGTACCTCGGTGAGCTGGGTGAAGACGTCAAAGTAGTACGCAACGATGAATTGACCGTGGCCGATATCGAAGCGCTGAACCCAGAGCGTATCGTGGTTTCGCCGGGGCCGTGCACGCCGAATGAGGCGGGCATTTCGCTGGAAGTGATCAAGCATTTCGCCGGTAAGCTGCCACTGCTCGGCATATGTCTGGGACACCAGAGCATCGGCCAGGCTTTTGGTGGCGATGTGGTCCGTGCGCGTCAGGTCATGCACGGCAAGACCAGCCCGGTTTATCACCATGATCAGGGCGTATTCAACGGCTTGAACAATCCGCTGACCGTGACCCGTTACCATTCTCTGGTGGTCAAGCGTGAAACCTTGCCCGATTGCCTTGAGCTGACCGCATGGACTCAGCATGAAGACGGCTCGGTGGATGAGATTATGGGCTTGCGTCACAAGACCCTGAATGTTGAGGGCGTGCAGTTCCACCCCGAGTCGATTCTGACCGAACAAGGCCACGAACTGTTTGCCAACTTCCTCAAGCAACAAGGAGGTATGCGCGCATGAATATCAAGGAAGCGCTGAATCGTGTGGTTAACCAGCTCGACCTGAGCACCGAAGAAATGCAGGACGTCATGCGTGAAATCATGACCGGCCAATGCACCGATGCCCAAATAGGTGCATTTCTTATGGGCATGCGCATGAAGAGCGAGACCATCGACGAAATCGTCGGTGCGGTTTCGGTGATGCGCGAGTTGGCGCATCACGTCGAGCTGCCAACCCTTGAGCATGTGGTTGATGTGGTGGGCACCGGCGGTGATGGCGCCAATATCTTCAACGTCTCCACTGCTGCCTCGTTTGTTGTTGCGGCGGCGGGCGGCAAGGTTGCCAAACACGGTAACCGCGCCGTTTCGGGCAAGAGCGGCAGCGCCGACTTGCTGGAGTCGGCCGGTATTTACCTGAACCTGCAACCTGAGCAAGTCGCGCGTTGCATCGACAGCGTCGGCGTCGGTTTCATGTTTGCTCAGGTGCACCATAAAGCCATGAAGTATGCGGCAGGCCCGCGTCGCGAACTCGGCTTGCGTACTCTGTTCAACATGCTTGGCCCGCTGACCAATCCGGCTGGCGTCAAGCATCAGGTTGTTGGCGTATTCAGCCAGGCCCTGTGCCGGCCGTTGGCTGAGGTGCTCAAACGTTTGGGCAGTAAACACATTCTGGTGGTGCATTCGCGTGATGGCCTCGATGAGTTCAGTCTGGCCGCCGCAACACATGTGGCCGAACTCAAAGATGGCGAGGTTCGTGAGTACCAGGTATTGCCGGAAGATGTTGGCCTGCAGAGCCAGAGCCTGATCGGGTTGTCTGTCGACAGCCCGGCGGCTTCGCTGGATCTGGTGCTGGACGCACTCGGCAAGCGTAAAACCGAGGCCGGACAGAAGGCTGCCGAAATGATTATTCTAAATGCGGGTGCAGCGCTGTACGCGGCTGACTTGGCGGCTACTCTGAAAGAGGGCGTAGCCCGAGCGCATGATGCGCTACACACCGGACTGGCCCGCGAGAAGCTGGAAGAGTTGGTGTCGTTTACCACTGTTTTCAAACAGGAGAATGAAGGTTGAGCTTGCCAACTGTTCTGGAGAAGATTCTTGCGCGCAAGGCCGAGGAAGTCGCTGCCCTCCGTGCCGTAACAAGTATGGCGGAGCTTGAGACACAGGCGCGAAACGCTGATGCGCCGCGTGGTTTTGCCCGTGCACTGCAAACCCAAATCGCGCAGAAGCAAGCGGCGGTCATTGCCGAGGTGAAGAAGGCGTCGCCAAGCAAAGGCGTATTGCGCGAGGATTTTGACCCCGCTGAAATCGCCCGCAGCTATGAAGCCGGTGGTGCGACCTGTTTGTCGGTACTCACCGATATCGACTTCTTTCAGGGATCTGATGCCTACTTGCAGCAAGCGCGTAACGCCTGTTCGCTGCCGGTTATCCGTAAAGACTTCATGATTGATCCGTATCAGATCATCGAGTCCCGGGCGTTGGGCGCCGACTGTGTACTGCTGATCGTCTCGGCTTTGGATGATGTTCGCATGGCCGAACTGGCTGCAGCCGCCAAAAGCGTCGATCTGGATGTATTGGTTGAAGTGCACGACAGCGATGAGCTGGAGCGCGCACTCAATGTGCTCGACACGCCTCTTATCGGCATCAATAACCGTAATCTGCATACCTTTGAGGTCAGCCTCGACACCACGCTCGACCTGATTACCCGGGTGCCGCAGGATCGTCATGTCGTCACTGAGAGCGGCATTCTCAATCGGGCTGATGTCGAGCTGATGGAAATCAACGACGTTTACGCGTTTCTGGTCGGCGAAGTGTTCATGCGCGCCGAGAACCCAGGTACGGAGCTGGAGAAACTGTTCTTCCCGACGCGCAAGCGTGTGGCCTACAGCCCCGATGTTGACTAAATCGCAGGCATAAAAAAACCGGCATCGATGCCGGTTTTTTTATGCCTGGTACTCAGCGTGTGCCGAATACCACCATGGTCTTGCCTTTGACGTTGACCAGACCCTGTTCCTCAAGCGACTTGAGAACCCGGCCGACCATCTCGCGTGAGCAACCGACAATGCGGCCAATCTCCTGACGAGTGATCTTGATCTGCATGCCATCCGGATGCGTCATCGCATCCGGTTGTTTGCACAGATCGAGCAGGGTACGTGCAACGCGACCCGTCACATCAAGGAAGGCCAGATCACCGACCTTACGAGTTGTGGCGCGCAAGCGTTCAGCCATCTGGCTGCCGAGTGCGTAAAGGATGTCTGGATCTTGTTCCGTCAATTCACGGAATTTGGTGTAGCTGAGTTCTGCAACTTCGCATTCCGTTTTAGCTCTTACCCAAGCGCTGCGTTCCTTTTCAGCGCCCACTTTATCAAATAGACCCATCTCTCCGAAGAAGTCTCCGCTGTTGAGATAGGCGATGATCATCTCGCGCCCGTCGTCATCTTCAATGAGGATGGTGACAGAGCCTTTGACGATAAAGAATAGAGTCTCGCTACGATCACCTGCATAGATAATCGTGCTCTTTGCCGTATAACGACGGCGATGGCAATGTGCCAAGATCTTATCGAGATTCTTTATTTTAGGTGTAAGGGTTATAGCGACCATTCCCGAGTCCCGAATTAAAAAATTTATGCCTGTGCGACAGACGCTTTCTTATTAGTAGTCGCATTCAGTGTGCCAGTAATCCGGCGTCATCTTAACAGGCAGAGTGTTGCGAGATAATGTTTTGCGACCTGGATAACACCTTATTTGCAACTTCTCGGCTATTTCGACGGAACTTATCCCGGACTTGCCTGTGATAAGCTGCTGGCCCTTTTTCTAGCGGAGGCTTGCAAATGAAAGCGCGCATTCAATGGGCCGGAGACGCCCTGTTTCTAGGCGAGTCGGGCAGTGGCCACGCGGTTGTAATGGATGGCCCGCCAGAGAGTGGTGGACGTAATCTGGGCGTGCGTCCGATGGAAATGGTGTTGATCGGCTTGGGCGGCTGCAGCAACTTTGATGTAGTCAGTATCCTAAAAAAATCGCGACAAGCGGTAGAAAGCTGTGAGGCTTTTCTTGAGGCTGAGCGTGCAAGCGAAGAGCCAAAAGTGTTCACCAAGATCCATTTACACTTCGTGGTTAAAGGTCGCGGCTTGAAAGAAGCACAAGTTAAGCGGGCCGTTGAGCTGTCAGCAGAGAAGTACTGCTCGGCCTCGATAATGCTCGGCCGTGGCGGTGTTGAAATTACCCACGATTATGAGATCGTCGAATTGGGTTAATTCCAATCTAAAGACAAGTGTTTTCCGGGATAAACCAGTGTCCCTGGTTTGTTCCGGAGTAAGTCCATTCTGGCTGCAACAGCCAAAATGTTTGCCACTGCAATCCCTTTATCATTTGTATGCTGCATGCTCTAGCGGGCATGGGCATCAATCTGCATAATGGCGCCCCTTTTGAGCGCAGCCGCGCTCTTGGAACCAATAACCAAAATCGCAATGCGAAGAGGTGTAAACCGTCCTACGCAACCGGGTACATCACGGTTGACGGGCATGCTCGACCACGCGGCGTTGCCGCTTATAAAGAGAGTTCTACAACGGTGAAAAGCAAACTCAAGCTCCATGGGTTCAATAACCTGACCAAGACCTTGAGCTTCAACATCTATGACATCTGCTACGCGGAAACGCCGGAAGACCAGCAGGCTTATGTTCAGTACATCGACCAGGAATACGATGCTGAGCGCCTGACGCAGATTCTCACTGATGTTGTAGACATTATCGGTGCCAACATCCTCAACATCGCTCGTCAGGATTACGACCCCCAAGGGGCCAGCGTAACCATCCTGATTTCCGAGCAGCCGGTTGAGCCAACAGAAAGCCAGATTGAGGAGTCGCCTGGTCCGTTACCAGAGACTATTCTCGCGCACCTGGATAAAAGCCACATCACCGTCCATACCTATCCGGAAATCCATCCGGTAGATGGAATTGCGACCTTCCGTGTCGATATCGACGTGTCGACCTGTGGCGTGATTTCGCCGCTGAAAGCACTTAACTATCTGATTCATCAGTTTGACTCGGATATCGTCACCGTTGACTACCGTGTGCGCGGTTTCACCCGTGACGTTGAAGGCCACAAGCACTTCATCGATCACGAGATCAATTCCATTCAGAACTACCTGTCCGAAGACACGCAGTCGGCGTATCAAATGACCGACGTTAACGTGTATCAGGAGAACCTGTTTCACACCAAAATGCTGCTCAAAGAGTTCGACCTCGACAACTACCTGTTCGGCGATGCGACCAGCAGCCTGACGCCTGAACAGCGCCAACTGGTCGAAGACCGTGTTCGCCATGAGATGCTCGAGATTTTCTACGCGCGCAACCTCTGGAAGTAATTGCAGCAGCATAAAAAACCCGCTTCGGCGGGTTTTTTTGTGGTCATGAATAACTCAGGTTAACGGCCAGCAGCCCTGGAGCGATTAGTCTTCAATCACTTGGCGCGAGTTGAGCGGTTTTATCGGGCGGTGGTTGTCGGCGTATAGCTGTTGAAATGCCTTGATCTGCGCGGCGGACATCTCAATCGGTTGCTCGAATAACACCCACTGTACGCCCTCGGTACATGGCGGTGTTGTCAGCGAGCCGGTATACAGCAAATGCTTGCTATTACTCGGCAATATGGCCGCGAGGTCAGGTGCCAGTGGCTCGCTGATGTCGAAGGCCTGACCGGCTTTTTGTGGCAGCATTTTCCACAGGTGATCCAGTTCAGTGTTGGCTTCACCTTGTTTGATCATCACCGCCATTACCAGCAGTCGTCCGTCTTCAGCCTGATTGACCAGGTGCATTTCCATCGGGAAATTCTTGTCATTGAACTGGTGTTCGCTCGGCGTATGAAAATGGAACTGCACAAGGTTGTAGCTACTGCCCTTGAATATCAGAGAGTTGCCTGGTTGCAGGTTGGCCTGGATTGAGTGGCTGTTATTGACCAACTGCAGCGCGCTGCGTTGGTAGTTGATGGTCAGGTCTTTGGCTAAGCCGGGTTGATGCGCAAGCTTGTGTAGATCTACATCCACGGGTGATTGCGCCTCCCCAGCAAGACAAGCCTCGCTGCCACCTGTCGGGTCTATATCTGCCCAATGCTCTGGTGCGTTCTGGCCTGCGTAGCTCCAGCCACTGGCGAGTGCATGAACAGGCATCGCGATAAGCAGTGCGATGAATAGTTTCTGCTGAATATGTTTTACAGACACGTTGAAACTCCCTGTAATAATTAACAGGGGCGATGGTAGAGAGTTTGGCGGGGTCAGGGCGGGCTATAACAGTTGTGCGGAAAAAGACTACGAGAAATCACGAAGTTTCAGGGCGGGCTCAGGCAGTCCTGAGCCCGTCGATGATTACATGCGGTAAGTGCTTTTGGTCATCACTTTGGATAACAGGGACATGCCCAGCTTTATCGGCGCAGGAAAGCGCAAGCCACCGGCCTCAATTGCGCTTGAGGCGTGATGTTCTTCATCTTCACGCATCTGTTCAAGAATGGCGCGAGACTTCTCGTCTGTGGCGGGAATTTGTTGCAGGTGATCATCGAGGTGTTTCACCACCTGATTTTCAGTGGCAGCAACAAATCCTAAACTGACTTTGTCACTGACCAGCCCTGCAAATGCACCGATGCCAAACGACAAACCGTAAAACAACGGGTTGAGTACGCTTGGGTGGCTGCCCAGTTGACGGATTCTCTGCTCGCACCACGCCAGATGATCAATTTCCTCATCGGCGGCCTGTTCCATGGCTTCACGCACATGTGGCAGTTTGGCGGTTAATGCCTGGCCTTGATACAACGCCTGAGCACACACCTCGCCGGTGTGATTGATGCGCATCAGCCCGGCAATATGCTGGGTTTGCTCGGCATCAAGCTGTGCTTCGGGCTGCACGATAGCGGGTGAAGGTCGGCTTGGCTGGCCACTGAATGGCAACAACGTGCGCAGCGCCGTATCTGCTTGCAGCAGCAGGCGGTCGACTGGGGAGTAGTGACGCATTTGGGCCATGAGAATATCTCCGACGAAAACAACAGCGCACAGTTTACTCTAAACCCGCGCGTCAGGTTTGATCGAGATCAGCGCCTGCCCGTGAGTGGGCGTGCTCCTGGCTGAGCAATCAGCCAGGTGGCCAGGTCATTTGACGCTTGCCGAGCACGTGCATATGAATGTGGTAAACCGTTTGGCCACCGTGCTCTTCGCAGTTCATCACAACCCTGAAGCCCGCTTCGCACCCTGACTCTTTTGCCAAATGTTGAGCCGTCAGGAGAATATGCCCGGCGAGCTCTTTATCATCTGCGGTCAGATGATTGAGCGTGCTGATATGCTTTTTCGGGATAACCAGAAAGTGCACCGGCGCTTGCGGGCTAATATCGTTGAAGGCGAGTATCTGATCGTCTTCATAGATCTTTTGCGCAGGGATGTCGCCGCTGACAATCTTGCAGAACAGACAGTCCATAAAAACCTCCCGGGCTGTTAGGAACTTGGGTTTAAACCGCCGTGCAGATCGCACGTGCGAGCCACCGCCAGCTAAGGATTTCAGCTTGAGAAACGATATTCATGACCTTGGTTTAGTTCTGGATTCCAAGGTCAAACTGATCTTGATCGAGTCATGGGATGAGCGTCGCGTCCTTGAAACCCTTACCAGTCTAGCCGTCAGGCGCGCGCTGAGTATTGTGCTTTGGTCCGTTACTGAGGGTTTACAGCGCCTTGGCTTTGGCGCAGACGGCGCTGATCAGCACAACAGTACAGAGCCGGAGGCGGCGCTGCGGCTGATCAAGGCCGATGTGCAGCCAACCCTTTATGTGATGTGCGATCTGCATCCCTTTCTCAGCGATAACCCCAAGTTGGTGCGCTTGCTCAAAGAAATCGCCATGAGCGAGGACGCGCATAAACCCACGCTGGTGCTGGTTTCACATGCCTGTAAGTTACCCGCTGAAGTGCAGCGTTATGCCGCCAGATTTGCTTTGGCCTTGCCATCGGAAGATGAGTTGCTGGCAATTGTGCGAGAGGAGGCGGCGAGCTGGAGCGAGCGCAACCGTAATGTGCGGGTGCGCACCGACAATAAAACCTTGCAGCAGGTGGTGAAGAATCTGCGCGGTATGAGCCATGCCGAAGCGCGCGTGCTGGCGCGAAATGTGATTTGCGATGACGGCGCGATTACGCAGGAAGACTTGCCCGAACTGAACAAGACCAAATTCAAACTGCTCGATCTCGATGGTGTGTTGAGCTTCGAGTATGAAACCGCACGCTTTGCCGAAGTGGGCGGTCTGAGCAATCTGAAGAGTTGGCTGGCAGCCCGGCAAAGCGCATTTTTGAGCGCCTCGGCCACCGATTTACCCAAGGGCATTATGCTGCTCGGCGTGCAAGGCAGCGGTAAAAGCCTCGCCGCCAAAGCCGTCGCGGGTATGTGGGGCATGCCGCTACTGCGCCTGGATATTGCTGCGCTGTACAACAAGTTCTTTGGCGAGACCGAGCGTAATCTGCGCGACGCCTTGAAGCTTGCCGAGCAAATGTCGCCCTGCGTTCTGTGGGTCGATGAAATCGAGAAGGGGCTGGCGACCGGCGATAACGATGGCGGTGTGAGCCAGCGGGTATTGGGCACTTTGCTGACATGGATGGCGGAGCGCACGGCGCCGGTATTTATGGTGGCGACCGCCAATGCCATCGACCAGCTGGCGCCGGAGCTGATGCGCAAAGGCCGGTTTGATGAGGTGTTTTTTGTCGACCTGCCAAACAGTGCGATACGCGAGCAGATCTTCAGCATCCATCTACAGCGTCGCGAAATGGCCGCGGCTGAATTCGATTTGGTTGCATTGGCTGCGGCCAGCGCTGGGTTTTCCGGAGCCGAGATTGAGCAGGTGATTGTCAGTGCGCTGTATATGGCGCAAGCCCAGCAGCGCGCGGTCGATCAGGCGCTGCTGGTGCAGGCGATTCAGGCAACCGCGCCGCTTTCGGTGGTGATGGCCGAGCAGATCACGGCGCTGCGTGACTGGGCGCGTGGCAGAACGGTGAGCGCCGATGGTTGAACGGTATCGCTAAGCGATCTTGCCCACGCGCTGGTTGATCTTCGCGCTGATCTTGCGCACCAGCCAACGTGGGGCAAAGCGCGGCGAGAGTGCCAGCAGTCGATTGCGCCAGCCCGGAATGATGATGGTCCGGCGCTTTGCCAGTGCCTTGACGGTAATCAGCGCCACTTCTTCGCAGCTCATCATCAACTTGCTGTTTTCAATACCGCTGACATCCAGCTCTGCGCTGCGAAAGAATGCGCTTTTAGTCGGCCCGGGGCACAGCACTGAAACGCTGACGCCGTAGCGGCTGAGTTCTTCGCGCAAGCCTTCGGAGAAGTGCAGCACGTAAGCCTTGCTCGCGTAATAGTTGCTCATCCACGCGCCCGGCTGGAAGGCGGCGACTGATGCCACATTGAGTATCTGCCCGCTGCCCTGTCCGGCCATGATGTTGCCAATGGAATGGCACAGGCGCGCCAGTGCCAGTACGTTGACCTCTAGTAATTGCTGCTCGCGGCGCCAGTCCTGAGCGACAAACGCGCCAGCTGTGCCGATGCCGGCATTGTTGACCAGCAGGTCGATGCGCAGGTTTTGTTCTTCCAGTTCGAATAGCAGGCCGGTGACTTGTTGTGGCTCGCTGAGGTCGCAAACGCGAAACAGAACCTCGACCGAGAAACGCATGGCCAGCTCGCTGGCGATACTCTCAAGGGCAGGGCGTTTGCGGGCGACCAGAATCAAGTTGCGCCCGCGTCTTGCGAGCGCCTCGGCCAGTGCCAGGCCAATACCACTGGATGCACCTGTAACAAGTGCGTACTGAGTCATGCTGTCTCCATGTTGCAGTTGGTTTAACCCTGTTCGGGGCGTCCCCCTCCAAATGGAGACAGTGCATAGCTTATCGATTAAGGCGCATAGGCGGAAAATAAAGTTGGCATGGCGATGGCAGCAATAATGCCGCTCAACGGTACCAGCAAGAACAAGCAGGCCAGTACTTTAACTGCGGTGCTATTGGGCGGCGGCATTGGGCCGTAGCGATTGGCGCCGTTGGTACCGGGCATTACCACCATCAGCAGGGCGAACACGCTGCCCACCACCGGCACAATATTGATCAGCAAGAGCCAGCCAGACCAGCCAATGTCATGCAGGCGCTGCACACCTATCTGAATCGCGATTACGAACACGGCAATAGTCGCGAGTACAACCAACAGGCTGCCGAACAGATCGGATATGGCGTAGCCTGCCGCCGCAACACCCAGCAGCGGTGTGCTGGCAAGCAGCATGACCAGCGTCCATGCCAGATAACGCAGGCGGCCAATCCGGCCATTGGTGGTGAAGGCTTTGAGTTGGCCGAACTCGGGCATGTTGTCACTGACGTTGGCCTTTGGCGGTGCGTAAGGCGAGGCGGGCGCTACTGCCGAGACCTCACTACTCTGCGCCGGGGCGCTGTCGGTCAGGGTTGCCTGGCGGGCGATATACTTCTCGATGATGATGCCGCAGGCACTGCACTCGTCCGCTTTGGGTTGAACGTGCTGGCATTTGGGGCAGGTCATTTGCTCGGCTGACTCGGCCGCCGCTGCAGGCGCGCCATGATCATCGGTTGCCATTAAACTGAGGCTTTCGCTGAGTTCAGGCTCTTTGCGGACCCTTGCACCGGCACGCTGCAAGGCGCCGATGTATTGATCAGCTTCGCTTTCGGCGAGATTATGTTTGATCGCGACATTCCTGCCGCTGAACAGGTCATTGATTTTACTGACGTCACTTTTAAACAGCCGGGCCAGGTTTTCCTTCACCGTGTCCAACGAGGCGTCAGGCATAAGCTCGCCGCTGAACACAATTTTATAACGGGCTTGATTCATAAGAGCATCCTTCTCTGCGGCAGAACTCTATTGATGTGATTGCTTGATGCTAAACCAGCGGTAATGGCACCGCTGGTTTGTAACGCTGGACGGTTGTCGGCAGCCGATAAAATGTAGCAGATTGCCATCAACTCAAGTCGTTAGTTTCAGTGCGCAGCCTTGAGTGCCAGAGCACGGTTGAGCGCGGCCTGATATTCACGATCCAGTCGTGCAATCAACTCTGCCGTGTCGGGAACATCGCTGATTTCGCCAACGCCTTGACCAGCAGACCAGACGGTTTTCCAGGCTTTTGCTTCATCGCTGATGGGTTTGAGTTTCTCCCCGTAATTGATCTCACCCTTGTTCTGCAATTGGTTAAGGTCAAAACCAGCTTGTTCCAGGCTTTGGCGCATAAAACTGGCGGGTACGCCGGACACCGCCGGGGTATGGATGATGTCTGCCGCTTTGGCGCCGAGAATCATCTGCTTGTATTCAGGCTGCGCGTCACTTTCGGTGGTCGCAATAAAGCGGGTGCCCATGTAGGCCAGATCGGCGCCGAGCAACTGTGCGGAGAGGATTTCGTGGCCATGATTGAGGCAGCCCGAAAGCAACAGGGTTTTATCGAAGAACTGGCGAATCTCGGCGATCAGCGAAAACGGGCTCCAGGTCCCGGCATGCCCGCCCGCACCGGCAGCCACTGCAATCAATCCATCAACTCCGGCCTCGGCTGCCTTCTCGGCGTGACGGCGCGTGGTGACATCGTGGAAAACCAAGCCGCCATATTCATGCACCGCATCTACCAACTCTTTGACTGCGCCCAGGCTGGTGATCACGATGGGCACCTGGTGTTCGATGCAAATGGCCAGATCAGCCTGCAGCCGTGGGTTGCTCTTGTGCACGATCAGGTTGACCGCATAAGGCGCGCTGTCTGGGGTAAGGCCCGCTTCTATTTGCTCAAGCCATTGCTTGAAGCCGGCGCTTTCGCGCTGATTGAGTGCGGGAAAGCTGCCAACGACACCATTTTTGCAGCAGGCAAGCACCAGGTCCGGGTTCGACACCAGAAACATCGGCGCTGCGACCAGAGGCAGACGGAGTTTGTTTTCGAGCAAGGCGGGCAAAGTCATAAAGTTTCCTTCAATGTCTGTGAATAGTTGCTCTTTGGCGGCGGTTAATGAGCGCGACGCGGCCTAGAAGGGTTTCACCACAACCAGGATTACCACACCGAGCAGCACCAGAACCGGCGCTTCGTTGAACCACCGGTAAAAAACATGGGTGCGCTGATTTTCGCCACGCGCGAAACGTTTCATTTGTGCGCCGCACATGAAGTGATAGATCACTAGTAACACGACCAAGCTCAGTTTGGCGTGCATCCAGCCCTGACTAAAGTAGAAACCGGGATTGAGGCTGATGAGGCCGATGCCCAGCAGCACGGTTGCGATCATCGAAGGGGTCATGATGCCGCGATACAGCTTGCGCTCCATGGTGCAGAAACGGTCGCGGCTGATCTGGTCGTCGCTCATGGCGTGATAGACGAACAGGCGTGGCAAATAAAACAGTCCGGCAAACCAGCAGACCAGCGCAATAATGTGCAGAGCTTTGAGCCACAAATAGAGCATTGGGTAACACCTTGGCAAATAGATAGGCAGATAGTAGAGGCCTGTACGGCATCCGTCATCAATGGCGGTTGGCCCGCGGCGGCTGCGGCCTTATCATCAGCATCTTTTCAGCGCTATCGTAAGGGGCAAGCAATGATCAAGGTTGGGATTGTAGGTGGAACCGGATACACCGGCGTCGAGCTGTTACGTCTGTTGGCGCAGCACCCGCAGGCCCAGGTTGAAGTCATTACTTCGCGCTCCGAAGCCGGTATGCGAGTGGACGAGATGTACCCGAACTTGCGCGGCCATTATCCAACGCTTGCGTTCAGTGTGCCGGACGTCGCCACGCTGGGCGCCTGTGATGTGGTGTTCTTCGCAACCCCGCATGGCGTAGCGCACGCACTGGCTGCTGACTTGCTGGCCACTGGCACCAAGGTTATCGACCTGTCTGCCGATTTCCGTCTGGCCGATGCCGATGAGTGGGCCAAATGGTACGGCCAACCGCATGGCGCTCCTGAGCTTTTGGGTGAGGCGGTTTATGGCCTGCCGGAAGTCAATCGTGACGCGATCAAGCAAGCTCGTTTGATTGCGGTGCCTGGCTGCTACCCGACGGCGGCTCAGTTGGGTTTGCTGCCGCTGCTTGAAGCAGGGCTGGCTGATACCGATCGGTTGATTGCCGACTGCAAGTCCGGCGTCAGTGGAGCAGGGCGTGGCGCCAGTGTTGGCTCGCTGTTCAGCGAGGCGGGCGAGAGCATGAAGGCTTACGGCGTCAAAGGTCACCGTCACTTGCCAGAAATTCGTCAGGGCCTGCGCCGCGCTGCGGGGCATGAGGTTGGTTTGACATTCGTACCGCACCTTACGCCGATGATTCGCGGTATTCACGCGACGCTGTACGCAACCGTGGTCGATCGTTCGGTAGATCTGCAGGCGCTGTACGAAAAGCGTTATGCCAATGAGCCCTTCGTGGATGTGATGCCAGCTGGCAGCCATCCGGAAACACGCAGCGTGCGTGGCGCCAACGTTTGCCGCATCGCCGTGCATCGTCCGCAAGATGGTGACTTGGTGGTGATCTTGTCGGTCATCGACAATCTGGTCAAAGGCGCTTCTGGTCAAGCCGTGCAGAACATGAACATTCTGTTTGGCCTGGAAGAGAATGCCGGCCTTGCGCATGCGGCCATGTTGCCCTGATGGCAGGCTGGGAGGTTCATCCGCGTGGCGCCCGTCGTACTGGGCGCTTGCGCGTTGCGCTAACGGTTGCGCTGCTGGCGATCCCGGCTGCATTTATGGTCGGCGCCTATTGGCATGACGAGCAAATGCAGGCCCTGAACGATCAGGTAAAACCGCTGCAAGAGCGGGTTGCCCAGCAAGACGCCGAGATCGAGCAGTTGAAGCAGAGCCTGGCCAGAGCGGCCAGTGGCGAAACGGTTGCGTTGCAGGCCAATGAGCAAAGTCGCTTGTCGATAAAGCTTCTTGAAGAGCAGATTTTCAAACTGCAGCAGGATTTGGCTTCCTATAAAGGAGTGCTGGCGCCCAATAGTCGTCAAGACGGCTTGCGAATTGGCACCTTTGAGCTGCAGTCCACGGAAAAGCCACGCAATTATCGCTACAAGATACTCCTCAGTCGGGTGGGTAAGGATGACAAACCCTTAAGCGGCCAACTGCGGATTACGGTTGAGGGCAAGCAGGCTGGCAAGTCAGCCAAGCTTGAATTGTCCGAGCTGACGACAGAGGCGGCGGGGCAGTTCGATGGCAAGTCGCTGCCCTTCACCTTCAAACACTTTAAGTCAATTCCCGAGGCAGGACGCTTCGCCGAGTTGGAAATACCTGAAGGCTTCGTGCCCGCTCAGGTTCGAGTGCGCGCCGAAGTCAAAGGTGAGAAACCTTTGGAACGCACATTCAAATGGATCGATTAAGAGTAAGTGGCCCACATGTGGAACAAAGAAAAGAAGAAGGTTGACGTGCAGCGATTTACTGGCAAAACCAGCCTCATAGCCGCGGGTGCATCGTTGTCTGGCGAAATGCGCTTTATGGGAGCTGTTCAGGTTGATGGTCGGGTAGAAGGGAATCTACTGACTACTGAGGGAATGATCCGCGTCAGTGTCGAAGGCAAGGTTGAAGGTGAGGTTCGCGCACCCCATATAGTTATTGACGGTGAAGTGATTGGCGATGTTTATGCCAGCGAGCATCTCGAGCTCGGCGCGCGTGCACGCGTATGCGGTAATCTCTATTATGGTCTGATGGAGATGGCAATGGGCGCCCAAATCGAAGGTAATCTTTGCCACCTGAAAGAACATGTAAAGCCGTTAGAATTACCCGAGAGCCTAGAAATCGCAGAATAGTTGACCGCATTTGTAGGGTAAGCGGATAATGCACGGCATCAATGCAGTATGGCGCCTGGCGCCGGGAGATAGTCAGCATGAGCGTCGAAACCTTCACCCCTACAGCAATGCTGTTTACCCAAGGTGCAGCGAGCAAGGTGAAGAGCCTGGTCGATGAGGAGGGAAATCCTCGTCTGAAGTTGCGCGTATTCGTTACAGGTGGCGGCTGCTCTGGTTTCCAGTATGGCTTCACCTTTGATGAAGAAGTCGCAGATGATGACACCATCATTGAGCGCGAAGGCGTTAGCCTGGTAGTTGATCCGATGAGTTTTCAATACCTAGCAGGTGCCGAAGTGGATTATCAGGAAGGGTTGGAAGGCTCACGCTTTGTGATCAATAACCCGAATGCAACCACTACGTGCGGCTGCGGTTCTTCATTCTCGATCTGATTATGCTTGCTTGAGTCACACCAAAAACGCCGCGCTAATCAGTGCGGCGTTTTTGTATGTGGGGTAATAAAGCTCAGGCCGGGTGGATGGCGCCGAGTATCCGCAAGCCTTTGGCACCGGTAACGCTTGGGCGGTTTGCGGGTATGCCTTCCAGGCAGCAATGGGCGAGCCAGGCAAAGGCCATCGCCTCGACCCAGTCAGCAGGAACGCCGTGGGTATCGGTCGCGCAAACGCTGCAGTCTGGCAGCAAGGCTGCAAGGCGGTTCATCAGCGTGATGTTACGCGCGCCGCCGCCGCAAACCAGTAATTGTTCGGTTTTAGCCTGAGCGCTGAGCAAGGCTTTGGCGATGGTTTGAGCAGTCAGCTCAAGCAGCGTGGCTTGCACATCTTCTGGGCGAAATGATGGCAGTCGACTCAAGTGCTGATCCAGCCACTCGATATTGAACAGCTCACGGCCGGTGCTTTTGGGGCCTTGGGTGGCGAAGAAGCTGTCCTGCAAAAAGGCGTCGAGCAACTGCGCTTGCACCTGCCCTGTGGCCGCCCAGTTGCCGTCCTGATCGTAACTGGCGTTCTGGTGTCGGCCAATCCAGGCGTCGAGCAAAACATTGCCGGGGCCGCAGTCAAAGCCACGAACCTCGGCGTCAGGTGCCAGCAGCGTCAGGTTGCTGAAACCGCCGATGTTGAGAACTGCGCGCAAGCCGCCCGCCGCATTGAACACCGCCTCATGAAAGGCCGGCACCAAAGGAGCGCCCTGACCGCCAGCGGCGACATCGCGCCGGCGAAAATCGCTGACCACGCAAATACCGGTCAACTCTGCAAGCAAAGGAGCGTTACTGATCTGAACTGTGAAGCCGCGTGCCGGTTCGTGGCGCACGGTCTGGCCGTGGCTGCCAATGGCGCGGACATCTTCAGGGTTCAGGTTCTGCTCGTGGAGTATTGCGCCAATGCCTTGCGCTGCAAGCTGTGCCCACTGTTGTTCGGCGAGTGCCGCTCTGGCCAGTTCATCCGGGCCGCTTGCGCACAGAGCGAGAATGTCTGCGCGCAGCTGATTCGGCATCGGGATGTAGTGGGTGGCAACTAAGCGAGTGGAATTGCCCTGTTCGATCAGGGCAATGTCCAGGCCGTCGAGGCTGGTGCCCGACATGACCCCGAAATAGCGGTGCATGAACTTAACGCTTGTTAAGCGCGAGCATGGTTTCGTGCTCTTTGTTCATCATCGCCATTAACGGTTGGCTGACCTTCATGAAACGTGCCTTCTCTTTTTTGGCAATCGGGTCTGCCATCGGCAGCTTTTGGCTGAGCGGGTCGACGTGTACACCGTTCACTTGGAACTCATAGTGCAGGTGTGGGCCGGTAGAGAGGCCGGTTGTGCCGATATAGCCGATGATTTGACCCTGCTTGACCGAGCCGCCAGTACGAATACCTTTGGCAAAACCCTGCATGTGGCCGTAAAGCGTGCGGTAGCGTTGGCCGTGCTGAATGATTACAGCATTACCGTAACCGCCACGACGACCCGCAAGTACGATCTTGCCATCGCCAGTCGCTTTGATCGGGGTGCCACGAGGCGCTGCGTAATCGACGCCTTTGTGGGCGCGGATCTTATTCAGAATTGGGTGGCGGCGACCGTTGGAAAAGCGCGAGCTGATGCGGGCGAAGTCGACTGGCGTGCGGATGAAGGCCTTGCGCATGCTGCCGCCATCGGCTGTGTAATAGGTGGTGTTGCCTTGCTGGTTGGTATAACGAACAGCTGTGTAGGTTTTGCCGCGGTTTTTGAAGCGTGCCGAGAGGATATGTCCGGTGCCGACTTTCTTGCCGTCTACCACCTTGTTCTCGTAAATCACTTCAAACTCATCGCCTTTGCGAATGTCCATCGCGAAGTCGATGTCGTAGCCGAAAATATTCGCCAGTTCCATGGTCAGGTTGTGCGAAAGACCGCCGCGACGGGCTGAGGCAAACAGCGAATCGGTGATTACACCGTGGGCGTAGGCGGACTGGACTTCCGGCTTGAGCATATCGCGCTTGAAGGCGTAGCCATTCGTGCTCTTTTCCATGCGGATGGTTTCGAGTTGGCTTACCTGACACTCGATGCTTTCGAGCTGGCCGTCTTCGGTCAGTTTGAAGTCAAGGGTCTGGCCTACTTTCAGCTTGGCGAAACGTTTGGCGTTCTTATCGCTTTGCAGCACGTCATGCAGCGTGCTGTTGGGCAGGCCAACTTTTTCGAAGATGGTCGAGAGCGTATCGCCACTCGCAACGGTGATGGATTTTTGCGTGGGGTCTTCAGGCGGCTCTGGAGTGATTTCCTTGAGGGCGACTTCTTTTGCATCTGCTGAATCGCCTTCTATCTGCGCGAAAGGCGAGGCGAGGATTGGGGCCTCAAGCTTTTCTGGCAGGTCTTCATTATTAAGCAGTTGTTCTGTTGGGGCGTCCAGTTCAAGGCCCAGATAGGTCTTCTTGGCTTCTACTTCACGTGTGGGGAACACTAACAAGGCGAGGCTCAGCACAGCGGCGACACCGCTGGCAGCCAAAATGTGGGTTTTGGGGTACAGGGGTGGCGCCGTGCTTATTTTATGGGTCATATGGCTACTTTTGACTTTGAAGAGATGAAAAGAAAAATATGGAAAAGATGAATTACATGATGAATATGCACTAACTGTATAAAATATAACCAAAATGCCTGTGAGGCAACCCTGTTACAGTGCTATCACGCCGCAGACTGACTAGCTGTTGGCAAAACTTGTTATTTGTCCGTTATCTTGTATCGTTGGTTCCCTTTCGTTTTGAGTGATTAAGAGTCCTGCCATGAAGTCGGTTGAAGAGCAGCTGGCGCTGATAAAGCGCGGCGCAGAAGAGGTTTTGGTTGAGTCCGAGCTGGTCGAAAAGCTCAAGCGCGGTCAGCCGTTGCGCATTAAAGCGGGCTTCGACCCAACGGCACCTGATCTGCACCTGGGGCATACGGTGCTTATTAATAAGCTGCGTCAATTCCAGGAGTTGGGTCATCAGGTGATCTTCCTGATCGGTGACTTCACCGGCATGATCGGCGACCCGAGCGGCAAGAGCGCTACGCGCCCTCCGTTAACGCGCGAGCAGGTGTTGGCCAACGCTGAGACATATAAGGCGCAGGTGTTCAAGATTCTGGACCCAGCCAAGACCGAGGTTGCCTTCAACTCCACCTGGATGGAGACGCTCACGCCTGCCGACTTCATCAAACTGGCGTCGCAATACACCGTTGCGCGCATGCTTGAGCGTGATGACTTCAATAAGCGCTACACCACCAATCAGCCGATTGCGATTCACGAGTTCCTCTACCCGCTGGTGCAGGGTTATGACTCTGTGGCTTTGCAGGCCGATGTCGAGTTGGGCGGTACCGATCAGAAGTTCAACCTGCTGATGGGGCGCGAATTGCAGCGCTCTTACGGCCAGTCTTCGCAGTGCATCGTGACCATGCCGTTGCTTGAAGGTCTGGATGGTGTGAAGAAGATGTCCAAGTCGCTGGGCAACTACATCGGTATTCAGGAAGCACCGGGCACTATCTATAACAAGCTGGTGTCGATGCCCGACTCGCTGATGTGGCGTTACTTCGAGCTGCTCAGCTTCCGTTCAATGGATGAAATCAATCAGTTCAAGCTGGATGTCGAAAACGGTGCGAATCCGCGCGACATCAAAATCAAGCTGGCAGAAGAAATCGTTGCGCGCTTCCACGGAGAAGAGGCGGCTGCAAACGCTCATCGCTCTGCGGGTAACCGCATGAAGGATGGCGAGCTGCCGGAAGATCTTCCTGAGGTCGAATTGGCTGCGAGCGAAGACATGCCGATTGCCGCTCTCCTTAATAAGGCAGGCCTGGTAAAGAACGCGGCAGTGGCGCGTGACTTGTTGGGTTCTGGCGGTGTGCGTGTTGATGGTCAGGTTGTAGATCGCTCCTTCCTGTTCAAGCTGGGCGCAACTCATGTCTGCCAGGCCGGTAAGAAGTCATTTGCACGGATTAGCCTGAAAGCCGAATAAAACCCTTGACGGCAAAACTGAGGTGCCTATAATGCGCACCTCTCCCGGCGGCGACCTCTCGGAAAACTTCTTATAAAACAAGAAGTTAGCTTAAAAAGAGGGGTTGCAAAGCAGCGAAAGCTGTGTAGAATGCGCCGGGCTCTGAAGGGTGGTTTGAAAGCCTTTTAGAGTGATCGCCACGGTGATCGAAAGCGGTAGAAAACGAGGTGTTGACAG